>JAZNEV010000097.1:0-14708 GCA_045588835.1 Victivallaceae bacterium | reverse complement strand
CATCCGGAAAACGCAACGGCATATCCGCAAGTATTTATTGACAGTTGTAGCACAAATTTTCTTCTGCTTGTACTTCTTTGCCGGTTCCGTCAAATTTCTGCCATAAACTCCGTGGTCGCGTAAGTATGAAATATAGGCATCCGCATGATCCGCTTTAACTTCCGCAAGATGAGTTAAATGATATTGCTGTTTGACAAAAAGGACAAAATCGTTCCAGCGACCACGATTTATAGTTAAAGTAAATTTGCCCATACTTTTCGGTCTCGGCTTGGCGAGGTAACGCTCAAAGGCTTCATCCAGCAAGATTGTAGTTCGAGCCGCAAACTGATTTAATTTTGCTTTTTCTTCCAGATATTCCAAGCGATTATCAATTTCATTGATCTTGCGGAATGGTTCCAGATATTTTCTGGCAGCGGTCTCCGCTTTTCTCAAATCGGTGATCTTTTCACCTTTTTCATCTTTGAGAGTAACACTTTTGCGTGTCCCATTGGGCAAGCGATACTGGAGATAATAAACTCCATTTTGCTTGTAAACTCTCCCGGTTCCGTTGGCTCGTCTTTTAGTACCTTGAGTTCTTGGCATAGGCATTTCCTCCATGTTGATTGAAAGTAAAAAGGGTTTTCCGGATCATACATCAGTTGTCCGGAAAACCCAAGAGGAAATCATTACTTAAAGCGAAGGATAACTCAAATCGTTACATTATGTTGCAAAAACTCCGATTTTACGCTCAAAAATCTCATTTGCCATTATTTGCCAATTTTGTTGAATAACTATGCTAAACCAAGTATTTTTACCTCAAAACAGTATTTTGCTGTGCAAAAGCAAATAACGAAACAGAACAATAATACAACTTGTTTATTATAAATAAGTTAAAAGTGAAGATTTGAGGAAATTTTATAAAACACCTTGTCCTCCGCAGCCTTTGGCGAAGGAGGATGGGTGTACCAAATATTAAAGAGCCGGTTGCAAACGGAGTGGACAGTATCAGCAATTTGTCCGGAGAACAAATCCATAACACGCTGTTTGGCGGCGGTCTTTCGTAATCAGTCAAAAATTGCGGTTGTCCGATTTTTATGCAAAGTCCGGCAACCGCTATTACAACTTTCGTTTGAAAAAATGTTGTCTCTCTGTAATTTTTCATTTGAAAAAATGTAAGACAGGGTTATATTAGATTTGAAAAGAAGGAGATTTAAAGATATGAAACGAACTGCAATCACACAACTTACTGCATGGAAAACATCGGCAAACCGCAAGCCGTTGGTCATTCGCGGTGCCCGTCAGGTCGGTAAAACCTGGCTGATGAAAGAATTCGGCAAAACGGAGTTCAAAAACTTCGTCTATATCAACTTTGACAGCAATCCTGATATGGCGAACCTCTTTGAAGGAAGTCTGCAAATTCCCCGCTTGATTGCGGGATTGCAGATTTACAGCGGTCAGAAGATCACAACCGATACCCTGCTGATATTTGATGAGATTCAGGAAGTGCCCCGAGCCTTGAGCAGCTTGAAGTATTTTTGCGAGGAGGCCCCGGAGTATGCAGTTATCGCTGCCGGAAGTCTGCTCGGTGTTGCCATGCACAAGGAAACCAGTTTTCCGGTCGGTAAAGTTGACTTTATGGATTTGTATCCCTTGAGCTTTACCGAATTTTTGAATGCCACCAACAATGAAAATCTGGCAGATTTGCTGCAAAGCGGAGATTGGCAGCTGATTACCACATTCAAAAACAAATACATTGAACTCTTGCGATATTACTACTTTATCGGCGGTATGCCGGAGGCGGTTCAAACATTCATTGATGAAAACGACCTCAACACTGTCCGCAAGATTCAGCAGAATATCCTGACCGCATACGAACAGGACTTTTCCAAGCACGCACCCGTTGAAACCGTTCCGTGCATCCGGATGGTTTGGCAGTCGATTCCTTCGCAGCTGGCAAAGGAGAACCGTCGTTTTGTTTATGGCTCACTGCGAAAAGGTGCGAGAGCCAAAGATTTTGAATTGGCGATCCAATGGCTGAAAGATTGCGGCTTGATTCAGCAGGTCATCCGTCTTTCCAAACCATCGTTGCCGCTTCCTGCTTATGCCGATGAAGGATTCAAAATGTTTCTTTCAGATGTGGGTTTACTTGGGGCTATGAGCAGACTTGATGCCAAAACATTATTGCAGGGCAACGCATTTTTCAACGAATTCAAGGGGGCTTTGACCGAACAGTATGTCGCTCAAGAATTACGTTGTGAACTCAATCATACTCCCTGTTACTGGAGTGCCGAACACGCAACAGCTGAAGTCGATTTTGTTTTCCAATACAACACCAATATCTATCCGGTTGAAGTTAAGGCTGAAGAAAACCTGAAGGCAAAAAGTTTGAAGGTTTATTCAGATAAATATACTCCGGCGATATCTATCCGCACTTCCATGTCCGACTACCGGCACGATGATTGGCTGCTGAATTTACCTCTGTACGGAATCAGTCAAATCCTCACTGAATGCGAAAAGTTTATTTAACGCAACTCTTGAAGTAATTGACGGACTTTTTCTATGGGAAGGGTACTGATCAAGGCTTGCAATTCTTCACGTTCTGCGGTCTCAAAGTCCCTTGTTTCCATACCGGTCAACATCATGAATTCCGGTAACTGACGCATCTGCTCTCGTTTGGCACTTAAGCTGGCGTGAGCACTATTGGCTTTTTATATTTTAAAATATCCGCCTTGGTTAAAGGAGAATGGGATTTTTCCCGTTCTTCATTTTTCCACTTATGACAATGAACAGTTTCTTTGGAGTGCCCATTAAAAGGGTGTCCCCGATCAATATCTTTTTTACATTGCCGTTTTTGTCATAAATCCTCAACTGTTTAACAATCCCTCTAAATATCGTGAATTCGGTTTTGCTGTTGTCGGCAATATTTTTCCACCGGGAACTGAACTTTTTATAATCGGTATCCCGTGAGATTTTCCAACCGTCCGATAACCCTGCGGGGCACGGCCCCTTCTGCCGCCGCTGCTTGCACCTCTTCCACCCATATTACCGGCTCTCCTTATAACTTACACCGCGATGACCGTATTTCCAAGCCATTGAAGTATCGGAGAACGGAATGATTTCATATTTTTCTGATTTCAACTCATCCGGAACTTTCCCGTAAACGATAATCCGGTCAGGATTTAATTTTCCGATCATCGCTTCAAAGCCTTGCAAAATCTCATTTGCGGTGTAAATTATGTTTATGAAGCAGATTTTTCAATATACGGGGCAAGTGATATCATGAAAAAGCATCCATATACTTCGATCCACGAATTCTGGGCGAAAATCGACCGTCTCTGTACCACTACCCACTGCGGATATATCGGCCGTTATCCGGAAAATTCCATTATGGGCCTGCAGGCCGCCGTCGATCTCGGTACTGACTTTATCGAATTTGATCTGCGTGCCACTGCGGATAATGAGATTGTACTGCTTCACGATCCCACGCTTGACCGCATTTCAAACGGCAGCGGTCCGCTGAATCAATTCACCTTGAAAGAATTACAGCAATTCAACTTCAGTTATTTTGAATATTTCATCGACTGTTCCGGGCGGAAACTTGATAACCCCCGTCTGGAAAATTGCCCCATTACCACCTTTCAGACGGTCCTGGAAAAACTCCGGGGAGAGGCCTTTATGAATATTCAGGTCTACACCGTGGAAGAAACCGGATTGAAAAAGATTTGCGGCATGTTCAAAGATTTCGATATGTATGATCAGGCATATTTGAGCGTTTTGAATTACGATGAGGCCCGGAGAATACGCAATATCGACCCGGATATCGAATTGTGCGTGCTCAACCGCCCCGATCCCACCCGGATGGCATCTTTGCATACGATGAAAGATTTCGGTTGCAAAGTCGCCCAGCCACGTTGGACGGATGTCACGCCTGAATATTGTCAGGTCAGCCGGGAACTGGGGATATTTTCCAATGTTTATTACGCCAATTTGCCCCGGGATATCCGTCATTATGCCGGAATGGGGATTCAAGGGATCTTATCCGACTATACCGAAAATCTGATCGACTATATCGAAGGCCGCTGAATAATAAATTCCAAAATACATTGTTGCGTTAAAGACAAAGGAGATATTATGGGAGCAGGCACCAGAAATTGCCCATTCTGCGGGGAAGAAATCAAAGCGGATGCCCTGAAATGCCGCTATTGCCGGGAGTTCTTGAATGAAGTTCCGGAAATAAAAGCGGTTGCCGAACCGGTCATTCCGGTGGCAGAGGAAGTAAAAGCGGTTACCGAACCGGTCAAAAAAAGCAAAACTTATCCTCCGGGTACGATCGTTTTGTTTGACGGTAAAAAAGTAAAAGCGAAATTAAAATACTGGTATCAAAACAGTTATATTCTTTTTGCGATTTTGTTTTTTCCGGTTTGGATCAGTTGGTTTCCTAAGACAAATGTTGAATTGGCCATGCACGCCATTGCCATGGATTCAGACGCATTGGGGGTATCTGGGGTAGTCCGAAATCAATTTTTGTTTGCAAATATGTTTTTTTTGCCGATGACGGCGGCGGCGGCAATGCTTTTTATTACGGTGCGTGATGATGAGGAAAAGTTGCGTAAAGTGATGCACTCATTATTGTTGCCGGTAATTCTCGTCGCACTCATTGCGGGCATTTACTGCCGCTGTTTTATTCCGGAAGAGGTGTGGCAAAACATAAGTCAATACCAGCAAGAGTTATTTTCCAAATTTATGACGCAACAAACTCTCTGTTTTTTTCTGTATACAGTCACTTCTGTGCCGGTTGCCTTGCTGATTGCCAGAGGGCAGTTTTTCCGTCTGTTTGTCTGTATATTGTCCTTCCCGTTAATATTTTTGGTTTACGCTATCGCTTTGAGAGGAGATGAACCACCCGGTCCGGTGCTGTATCTTTATCCATGGGTGGCAAATGTCGGTACTTTGCTTTTGTTACTGTTTTTCTGCCGCAAAATCATTTTCAAAAAATTCCGCTTTGAATTTGATTGGCTGTTGACCGGCAAATTTCTATGGAATGGGATTTGTATTTTTTCGGTATTATATTTTTCGTATAAATTTTATGTTATCCTCAATATCTTCTGGAATCCGGAGTATGATATCAGTATCTTCCGTTATACATTTGCCGCAGTTGTATTCGGAGCATATATCTGGGCGGCAAGGGCCTATGCAGAAAAAAGTAAATCCGGCTTTTGGGTGAAATCCATACTGTTGGCCGGTGCCGGAATTTTTCTTTTGAATTATTTGTGGAATATCTTTTTCTTACCTTTAGTGTACGGAGAAGTATGGCAGCAGGAGATTGTGAACTTGCTGAACCAACAAGAGGTTATGAATTTGCTTATCGCCTCAGGCGGATTATTGACTGTAAAAGCGGTTTCCAATATCTATTATTGCAGTATAAAATGGTATTTCATGCTGCCGGTAAATATGTTTTTGCTGGTAACCGGAAGTTTGCCGGTGCTGAATTGGGCTTTGCCGGGAACTGATCCATTCGCATTGGCGTGTATTGGAAAAATGGGGGTGCCGACTCAAGGCGGATGGGTATTCCTGATTTTGTCATTTCTGGTCGATGCATTTGTTATTTTTCATGTTATTTACACCCGGAAAAAGTCTTTGGAACTGAATAAGTACGCTTATTACGGTTGCTCGTTTTTTGCGGCAGTGGTGATGATTTACGGATTTTTTGCCATCAGGTTGGATCAAAGTGATATTATCGGGATCGCAAGAGAAATTCCGCTGGCAATCAGCCGGGATGGAACCGTGCATGTACGGCCGGAGATCAGGGAGGAGATCACTTCGGTGGTTATTCCCGATGGAGTGACCACGATCGGGTGGAGTGCTTTTTCCGGCTGTGAAAATTTGACCGGTGTGACGATCCCCGACAGTGTGACCATAATCAGTGGGTGTGCTTTTTTCGGCTGTAAAAATTTGACCGGTGTGACGATCCCCGACAGTGTGACCGTGATTTGGGATAGGGCTTTTTCCGGCTGTGAGAATTTGACGGTTGTGGAAATACCGGCAAATTGCCGGGTGGGATATTATGTTTTTCCCGATGGTTGCCGGGTGATAAGACGGAGACCAACGGATACTGACGGACATTAACAGACAATTTAATCAGTCTGCTGATTTTGTGTGGTATAGGGCGTGTTCAGCGTGCCGGTAGAGCGTTTATTTGCTCTTGTTCGCTTGAGAGGGGCAAACGCTGTCGCAAAACAGCCGCAGTTTGGATCGAAGCCGTGGCGGGCGATTATGAGCCGGTGGATAACGGACATAACGGACGATACGGACATAACGGACGATACAGACAATCAAAGCCGTCTGCCGGGGTATTTTTGTGGTATTGGGGTGTGTTTGGTTGCCGTTTATCGTGCCGGTAGAGCGTTTATATACTCTTGGGCGTATTGTTGCCGTTTTGCAAAAAGGCTGATAGCAGACCGGCTTTTGCTCTTAACGGGCAAAAGTGCATTCGACTGCGGTCTGCACGGTTTCCCTTGACAAATACGACCGTTTGCAGTCTGCTTTGATCGTCCGTATCGTCCGTTATGTCCGTATTGTCCGTTATCTGCCGGCTCATATCCGGCCTATCCGGCCGGTTTAACCAAAGGACAATAACCAAAAATTGACATAGGTTTTATTGTTTTAAAAAGAATTGGCATAGATTATTTTTTACGGTTTTATCTGACCGGTTATTGACAAAACGATATTGTTAAGGTATAATTTGATAGAGAAATCAATATTGAGAGCAGGGGTTATGCTTACGGATTTTAAATATCGGTTTGATTCCGCTTCCGTGGTGCCGAAATACCGGCAGTTTGCTGATGCACTGGCAGAATATCTGACCGGTGCGAATGTGCCGCCGGGCAGTAAACTGCCCAATGACCGGATACTTGCCGGAAAATACGGGCTCGCGGTGGTTACCATGTCCAAAGCCCTGGGCGTATTGGCTAAAAGAGGGATTCTTGAAAGGCGGGTCGGCGCCGGAACATTTGTCTCTTTACAGACACCGAAAACCGGTCGCCGGATCGGTTTGGTCTGCCATGAAACGATCTCTCTCGATCAGGGGTTTATCAGTGCTTTGTGGGAAGAATTATTCCGTCAGGCTCCGCAATACAAGATCGATCTGCTGACATTGAAGCGGAGTCCCAAAGAGTATTTACGGACAGTGAAGTCCTTGAATTTAGATGGTTTGATCGTATTAAGCGCCCGGAAAGAATTCATGCCGGAATTTCGTGATTTTGTTTCTCACGGAATGAATCTGGTTCAGGTGGGGATGTTTCATAACGACTTTCCGGAAATATCTTTCGGCACTGATCATGAACATTCTGCTGCGGAAATTGTCCGGTATCTTGCCGGTTTGGGACATCGGAAAATCGGGTTTATAAAACTGTTGATTCACGGTTCCGCACATATATCCACCGTAAAGAGGATCAAAGGATATATGTCGGCTATGTATGAAAACGGTTTGCCGTTGAATCCGGATTGGATCATTGAGAGCGAATCTGATATCAGGCAATTGGCTGAAGCCGTTTACCGGTTGCATGATTTGAATGAATTGCCAAGTGCATTTATTTTGGATAGCATCCGGTTCGCCCCGATCGTTTATCATATCATGCGTACTTTGGATTTAAGTATACCGCAGGATATTTCGTTGATCAGTTTTGACAATGCCGCGTTATGCAGTCAATTACAGCCGGGGTTGACCACTTACGGGCATGATGCCGGGGTATTGGTGGCTAAAGTTTTTGATCACCTGTGCCGCAAAAAAATTCATGATTCCAGGCCGATCGAGGCCGTTTTGACTGAACGTGGAAGTTGTGCCGTTGTCACAACCAAATATAATTGAGAAAGGAAAATAGAAAATGACTGAATTCCACCATGGTGGAGTAAAGCGGTCACGCTTTACTCTTATTGAACTGCTTGTTGTGATCGCCATCATCGCGATACTTGCCGCCATTTTGCTGCCGGCTCTTAATTCTGCCAGAGAGCGCGGACGCAGTGCTTCCTGTATCAATAACCTCAAGCAGATCGGTAACGCGGCGGCGATGTATCAGGGGGATAATGATGATTATTTTCCTTATGTTTCCTCCGGCTATGAGAATACTCAAATTCATTTGCACTATGCACAATATCTGGGAAACAATCAGATATGGTATTGTCCGAGCAAGCCGGAGTCTTCTTTCGGATTCCAATTCGGCTACGCTCCGAGTATGTTGGTTTCCGGATTTGATGAATGGCTCAACAACAGCCGTGGGGCCAAGCGGGCTCCGGTAAAGGTGACGAAAATCAATAATCCGACCAATATCATTCAGGTCGCTGACGGCCCGTACTATGGAGATGCTCTGCTGTCTTACGACAGTGCGATTGACAGCAAAGCGTTAAGTACGCTTAATGATTCACCGCAGGTGCATATATATTGCAAATTGACCCCTTACGGCTCTTATCCGCGGCCGGCACACCGTCATAACGGCAATGTGAATTTTGCGGCGGTGGCCGGAAATGTAAATACTCTTGATGCAAAAACAATAATCAGCAGCCGTGATTCAAACAATTGGCCGACATATTGGTACAGTGGATGGTTTGAATGATTGAAAAAGGTGTCGCAGTTATGAAAAGATCGATTTTAATTGCAGCAATGCTGATTTTGTGGCGTGCATCGGCAGAAGTTTATTTTGAAGCAGAAGATTTCAAGGGAAACAGTGTCGTCGCTGTTGATCCGACTGCCGGCGGCGGCAAAATCGTTACCGGAAGCAACTGGTATGTCTTTGTCAAAAATATACCGATCCCGGAGGGTAAAAATTACTGCTTTATCCGGGTTCGCTCGGCGGTGAAAGCGAATTGGTTTCTCGCTTATGATCCGCAGAAGCCTTTTGGCTGGTTTCAGACTCCGGACAATAATGAATGGATTTGGGTCCGGATCGGGGAATTTCAGAAAAATGAGCGCAACAACGGTTTGATGCCGCAGATTTTCATGCAGAAACCGGTGGGGGCCGATAAGACCGCCGGGGCGGTGGATGCCGTGGTGTTTGCTTCTTCCCGCAGTGAAGCTGAACGCATTTTTCAGGAAAGGAAAGGTGCCGGGCAGGCCGGAAACAGTTTCTATATGGAAGCGGAGAATTATAAAGGCAACTCTCTGGTCGTCAATGATCCGACTGCCGGCGGCGGCAAAATCGTTACCGGTAAAACGTGGTATGTTCTTGCCAAAAATGTGCCTATCCCGGATATCGGCAGGAATATTTACTGCTTTGTCCGGGTGCGTACGGCATTGCCTGCACAGTGGTTCCTGGCTTATGATACGGCCAAACCATTCGGCTGGTTCCGCACTCCCGGCAATAATGAATGGGTGTGGGTTTGTATAGGTGCTTTCCGTAAAACCGATGCCAACAATGGAATTATGCCGCAAATCTTTTTACAGAAACCGGCTTCATCCACTTCGGCTCAAAGCACCGACGGGGCAATGGATGCAATAATTTTTACGGAAAGCAATGACCCCGCTGCAGCCGAAGAAATTTTTAATCAGCAAAAGCAGAGAGTTCCGGAAACGGTCAGTGCCGCAGAGCGGTCGGCTCTCTCCCGTCTGGCCGGGGTCCAGAGATTTTATTCCGTCCGCCGGGTGACACTGCCACCGGTGATCGACGGCCGGCTTGATGATGCAGCTTACCGGGATGCTCCGGAAGCTGCTGATTTTATTTTGCTGGGCGGCCGTGAATTTGCCGGACAGAAAACGGTGGTGAAAGTTGTCTGGCACGGTGACGATATATATGTCGCCGCCAAACTTTATGAGTCACAGATGCCGCTGTTGCGTTGTTTGCGGACTCAAAATAATGATTCCGTGTGGACGGATGATTGCTTTGAAATGTATTTTGATCCCGGTCACTCCCGTAAAAAAGCATTTCAACTGGTGGTGAATCCCAATGGAGCAAAACAGGATACGTCGTTGTTGCGCCGGATCGATGAGGCGGGATTTTCAGATCTGCAGCTTTCATGGGATGTGGCGGTGCAACGTGCCGCAGATTATTGGACGGTGGAAGCCCGGATCCCTTTGAAATTGCTGACATTTGATGATGTCGTTCCGGGAACGGTCTGGGGGGTGAATTTTTGCCGTTCGGAGATCCCATCCGGAGAAAAAAGTTTTTGGAACAATACCGGAGAATACTTTTTCCGGCCGGAACGTTACGCGATAATGCACTTCGGTGATGCTCCGGGGAATCCGCAAAGTATCGCCATGGATAACAATAATGGAAAATTGACGATCGCATTTTCTCCGTCATCTCCGGTGGATCTGAGTGTTTCCGCAGTTGTTTCCGGCAATGATGAAAGTTTGTCGCATCAAAGAATACGGTTGACCGCACCGGGGGAGATTTCCATTGCGGCAAACAGTAATGAGCGGAAATTTACGGTGATGGTGAATATCGGTGCGGATGGGAAAAACAGCAGTTTTGCCGTCGATGTGCGAAATTATCAGGATGGTTTGCTTTCCACATTATGGCCATGTGAAGAGAGAAATAACCGTTTGCCGGTTCTTTATGGTACGGTGCAGCACGCATTCTGGCTTTTCGCCAATCACACGGATAATGCGGTCAGTGGTATTCAGGCGGTGATCACTTTGCCCGAAGGCATCGAATTGCTTGACCCGACGACCGACATTCCTCATAATTTTTATCGCAGATGCCGTTTGGCCGGAATGGAAAAGATTCAACTGGAAGGTAAAAATTTTACCCGTTATACGATAGATATTACCGGTACGTTGAACCCGGTGGATATCCGTAATTTGCGTTTTTTTGACGGGATAACGATCTATTTGAAGTGTATCGATCCGGCATTGATCGGGCAGAAACTTCAATGTATCACCATGATCCGTTCCGGTGATCTTATCGAGGAGGAAAATTTTACCACCATTGAGATTTTGCCGCCGCGGACCGGGATCCAGCCGGAAAGGCTGATCGTACACAACTGGCTTTGGACATGGCATGCGTATACGGCTTGTGCGGCTGATTTTCTGGCTTCGATGAAAACCGTCGGATTTAACAGTGTCGAAGCTGACGGCACCCAGTTTTTTCCCGGCCGTCGTGACATTTTTGCCGCAAACGGTTTGAGTTTGATCAATAATATGTTCTGGGAGTTTCACGGTACAGCGGGGGAAAATGCTCCGGCGGCGATCCGGTTTGACGGTTCAACAAATACCAACCGGCTCTGTCCGACGGCGATGCTGGCGGATAACGGTCGCGGATTGATGGCCAACCGGGCCGGGGTGCTTGCTGATATACGCGGTGGTTCACAGGGCGTGGTCTGGGATTTGGAAGGCCCGAAGTGCTGGGATTTGTGCTTCTGCGGGCGTTGTATGGAGTCATTCCGTAAACATGCCGGGATCGCATCAACTGAAGTGCTTACACCGCAGATCATCCGGGAAAACTATAATCAGGCATGGATCCGTTTCTGTTGTTGGCAAAGCACGGAAATCTGCCGGATCATAGGAGAAGAATTCCGCAGAATCAATCCGGCAGCCAAGTTCGGTTTTTATTCCGGTTTGCCATCTTTGGATACGATGGAAACCTACCGGGCGGATTGGGAAAGTGCGGTGCAGTATATTGATTTGGCGTTGTTGAGTTATTATACCAATTCTTTTGGCTCATTGGATTCAACTTTCAATGAGAAAATGAAAGAGCATATCCGGACTTTGAAAGAGTATGCGGGGCGTTTCAATCATGATTTGAAAGTGTGGGCCACGTTGACCCCCGGATATGTCCGCAACTCATCAATGGTGCCGCCGCCGGAATTGATCAAATTAACGGTTCTGCGTTCCTTTGCTTCCGGGGCGGATGGGGTGTCATTCTGGTGGTGGGGACCGTTTGACGGGGATTATTACGATCAGTTGGCACAGGCAACTGCCGTGATCGGCAAATATGAAAAGTTCTTTCTGGCCGGTGAGAATAGAATTTCACTCAAACACACCGGTCGCCGGCAGGGACGTTATTCAACCTATACGGCAACGGTGGACGGGGCTGAATTTATATTGCTGATGAACCATTCAGCAACGCAGATCGAATTGGATTTTGAAAATCCTGACCGCCGGAGTTTCGTTGATGAATTCAATGAAAAAAGTTACAGTGACGGTAAATTTGCTTTGCGTTTGCCGGCTTATGGTTTCATAACGCTTTATTCCGGCAGATGAATCCGGGTAAAATGAAATAAAAAACGGGGATGTCGCCAAACCTCAAAAAGGTTTGCCTTGCCGGTCATAAATTAACCGGTAACAACACGCCCTAATACCACTAAAATACTCCGGCAGACTGCTTTGATTGTCCGTATTGTCCGTATTGTCCGTTATCCACCGGCTCATAACCGGCAACCAAACACGCCACAATACCACAAAAATACCCCGGCAGACTGCATGCCGGGGTATTTTGTCGATTTTGTCGGTACTTTTTTTGGCGGGATATGAAATATTACCGGATATTACGCAGAAAGTAGCGTTTGAAGAAACGTTCCGGGTCGAGAGAACGTTTCGCGTGACGCAGAGTTTCCTCATTCATGTCCTGTTCCCGGTTCATGAATTTGGCTTTGCCCCGCAGGGCGATGGCCAATTGCCAGGTGAGGGTCTGGGATGCTCCTTTGACCGCATGATCGGCTTTCTCAAAGTGGATGTCCACCGTGTCGGAAGCCGGAAGCGTGCTGTAAACTGACAGCCCTGCCGGGTAATCCGGCTCGGCAAAGAGCAGAATGCCGGAAAGACCGAGTTCTTCAAAGTTTTCCCATGCGTACTTCAAGGCGATGGCTTCTTCATCGAGAAATTCGCACGGTTCCAAACGGGAGTTCAGATCACTGGCCAGTTTTGCCGCCACCGGAATATCTTTTTGGGTGATCTTGCGGACTTCCGCATAGGGCCAATTCGCCTGGAATTGTTTGACCAGATTATGTTTTTTCCGGAGTTTCGGACCGGTGAATGTGGCGATCTTTTCCACCGAAAAGAGATAATCGATCGCACCTTCATCATACTCCAACTCAAAGAACCGGTCGCAATCCGGGTAATCATCGAGAAATGATTCCGGCACATCGTAAATACCACCGTCAGTCAGTCCGGCATCGGCAAAGGCTTTGCTGATATTAAAGAGCAATTCCGGATCGGTTTTGTCGCCCAACGGGTAATGGATGATCCCCGTGACCCTTTCAAAAACGACCAGACGCCCCTCAATTTCCACAAATTCAATACCGTAAGGATCACGGTACATGAATATATTGGGGAAGCAGGCTTCACAACTCTGGCTGGACATTTTATCCAGCTCTTTATTAAAACGCGCCCGGTCGGATAACTCCACCGGACGCAGAGATTTCAAACTGATTTTCATATATTTTCTTTAATGTCTTATGCGGACCAAATACTGTTTTCCTGAAGCATTACACCGGTACCGTTGACCACTGCATTGAGCGGTTCTTCGGCGACGAAAACCGGCAAGCCGGTCTCTTCGGTCAGCAACTTATCCAAACCGGCCAGCATGGCTCCGCCGCCGGCCAGCATGATGCCGCGGTCAAGCAGATCTGCGGCCAGTGCCGGCGGACATATATCCAACGTCGCCCGTACCGCTTCGATGATACTGGTGACCGGGCCCTGCAGAGCCTTGCGGATCTCTGCCGCACTGACTTTGATAGTTTTGGGATTGCGGGCGATCATATCCATACCGCCGACATCGATCGTCAATTCATCCCGCACCGGATAGGCACTGCCGATATTGATTTTGATCTTTTCGGCAACCAATTCACCGATCTGCATATTGTACTCTTTTTTGAGGTGCTGGGTAATGGCCTGATCAAGCAGATCACCGCCCACCCGGACACTTTTGGTGCTGGCTATACCGGAAAGCGAAATCACCGCCACTTCGGTCGTGCCGCCGCCGATATCGACGATCATGTTTCCGGTGGATTCGGCTACCGGCAGACCGACACCGACTGCGGCGGCCATGGATTCCTCAACGAGAACCACTTCACCGGCACCGGCGTGTTTGGCACTATCCATCACCGCACGTCTTTCCACTTCGGTGATCCCGGTCGGCACCGCGATAAGCACTCTGGGCCGGAGCAGACGTTTGTACCACGGAACGGTCTTGATCGCCTGCTGGATGAAGTAACGCAACATATCCTCGGTCACTTCGTAATTGGCGATAACTCCGTCTTTCATCGGGCGGACTGCACTGAGATTCTGCGGGGTTTTACCCAGCATTTCTTTGGCGGCTCTGCCGACGGCAATGACCTCTTTGGTATTGTCTTTGATGGCGACCACAGACGGTTCATTAAGCACGATGCCCTGATCTTTGACGAAAACAAGGCAGTTGGCTGTGCCGAGGTCGAAACCGATATACGCCGAAAACATTCTCGCAAGGAACTGTGTACTCATTAGATCGCCTTTATTGCTAAATTATTTCTGAAATTCACCGGATCAAAACTGTTTCCTGAAAACACAAAAAAATTGTCACCTATATAATAAAACTTATAAAAGCGTTTTTTTCAAGTGAATTAATTGTTAAAAGTTGTTTTTTTTGCAAAAAGTTACAGTTATCCATAAAAATCTTTACTGCGGCGGCGGCTTGCGGGCAATCTCTTGCCAAATCGGCGGACGTCGGCTCGGTCGAGTACACAGTACACTCCCTCGCCGCCGCCTTGATTTGGCGGCGACCTTGCCTCGCAATCCATCCGCCGGGTGGATCGGTGCCGGG
>JAZNEV010000096.1:0-3413 GCA_045588835.1 Victivallaceae bacterium | reverse complement strand
GGTGATGATCTGCTCATCGCTTTCCACAGAACAAGGCCCGGCGATCACCGTCATCGAATTGGCCCCGATCTCTGCATCTTTGATCCTGACCACCGTATCCAGCGGGTGAAATTTACGGTTGGCGTTTTTGAAAGGCTCCTGTATCCGCTTCACATCATCCACGCACTCAAGCATTTTGATCTGATCGATATCCAGTTTGCCGGTATCGCCGATCAAGCCCAGAACGGTGTGCGTACTGCCTTGTGAAATATGGACATCAAAGCCGAAAGATTTCAGGTTCCCGACCACCTGTTCCATGGCCTGAGCAGAAGTATTTTCCTTTAATATGACTATCATGATTTACCTCTGAAAATTCAGCGTTTTTTGAAATTGCGTTGTCTGGCAGCTTCATAGAGCAGGATCGTGGCTGCGGAAGCGACATTGAGTGAATCGATTTTGCCCAGCATGGGGATATTGACTTTCAGATCGGCCTGATCCATCCAGAAATCAGTCAATCCGGTCTGTTCGGCACCGACGACGATGGCCACACCCTGAGTCAGATCGACATCGGTATATTTGAAGTCGGTGTGCGGAGTGGCGGCAAGGATCCTGATATTGCGTTCACGCAAGTACTTCAAAGCCGATTCATTGTCGCAAACGGCCACCGGCACCGAGAAGATCGCTCCGGTACTGGCCCTTATGACATTGGGATTGTAGAGGTCGGTTTTGCGTTCGCAGACGATCAGGGCATCGGCTCCGGCGGCATCGGCACTGCGGAGCATCGAACCGAGATTGCCCGGTTTTTCAATAGTTTCAGCGACCAGATAGAGCGGAGCATCGAATTCCGGCAGTTTTTCCAGACCGTGTGAACGCATTCTGGCCACGGCCAGCAGACCTTCCGGGCGGTCACGGTAGGTGACTTTTTCCAGCAGATGCGGAGCAAGTCGGGTAACTTTCACCCCGCTTTTGGCGATATCTTCCAACAGCGGATACTCATTGCAACCGAGAAAATGTTCCGGAGAAAAGAAGCACTCGACCAATTCCATGCCGTACTCCCGTGAACGGGTCAATTCCCGGTAACCTTCCAGAATAGTGAGATTTTCTTTGTCCCTGGTGCGGCGGTCGCGCAGTTTTACCAGATGTTTCACCGCCGGATTCTGCGAGCTGGTGATCGTAATGAATTCCATAATCCCTGACTTCTTTCTCCTCAATGGCCGATGTGTGCAGTTATGACACGCTGACGGGTCATAAATATACACTGGCACACCCCTTTTTTCAAGTTGTTTGTGCTGAAAATTACTGTCGGCACAGAAATTGCTGTATACTGAAGTGCAAAACAACACAACGAGGAGGATGAAATATGAATATCGAAAAATTCACTACCAAAAGCCGGGAAGCATTATTTGCTGCCAAACAACTTGCCGAAAGTGCCAACCATCTGGGATTGTCCCCGTTGCATCTTCTGGCCACTTTGCTTGAGGATAAGGAAAATCTGGTCAATTCCATTCTGACCAGACATCAGATCGACCGGGAGATTTTCAACGGTAAAGTCACCGCTGAATTGGCCGCTCTGCCCCGCGTTGAAGGACACAGCGATCAGGAGGTCAACCTTACTAAAGAATTCACTGCCGTACTCAATACCGCCATGAAAAAAGCCTCGGAAATGGGCGATGAGTATGTCAGTGTGGAGCATCTTATGCTGGCTTTGGCCGTCTCCGGCGGTCAGGCGGCCAAACTGTTGGAAAATGCCGGATTGAGTGCCGGTGCGATCTTGCAGACTTTGCAGATCCTGCGGGGCAATCAGCGGGTTACTTCCCCGGAACCGGAAGCCACTTTTGAGGCTTTGAAAAAGTATTCCCGTGACCTTACGCAGATGGCGAGGATGGATAAACTTGATCCGGTCATCGGCCGGGATGAGGAGATCCGCCGGGTCATCCAGATCCTTTCCCGGCGTACCAAAAACAATCCCGTATTGATCGGTGAACCTGGCGTGGGCAAGACCGCCATTGTCGAGGGGCTGGCCCGCCGGGTGGTTTCCGGTGACGTACCGGAAAGCCTGAAAGACCGCACCGTGGTCGCTCTGGATATGGGGGCATTGATCGCCGGAGCCAAATTCCGGGGCGAATTTGAGGAAAGGCTCAAAGCCGTTCTCAAAGAAGTCACCGCCAGTGACGGCAGGATAATCCTTTTCATCGACGAACTTCATACTGTGGTCGGTGCCGGCGGCGGTGACGGTTCGATGGATGCCGGAAATCTGCTCAAACCCATGCTCGCCCGCGGCGAATTGCACTGTATCGGAGCGACCACGCTGGATGAGTACCGCAAATATATCGAAAAAGATGCCGCTTTGGAACGGCGTTTCCAATCCGTACTGGTCAATCCGCCCGGCGTGGAAGATACCATTTCCATCTTGCGCGGTTTGAAAGAACGCTACGAACTGCACCACGGCATCCGGATCAAAGACAGTGCCCTGGTAGCCGCCGCCGTACTGTCGGATAAGTATATTTCCGAGCGTTTTCTGCCGGATAAGGCAATCGACCTGGTCGATGAAGCCGCCGCCGCTTTGCGTACCGGTATTGAGAGCAGTCCTCTGGAACTGGATGAAAACCGCCGCAAACTTATGCAGTTGGAGATCGAATTGACCAGTTTACGCAACGAAAAAGATGCTTCCGGCATCCGGCGGCGTGAAAAACTGGAAAAAGAAGCCGCCGAATTGCGTGAAACCGGTAAGGCACTTCAGGCCCGGTACGATAACGAAAAACAGGCGATCGACAAATTGCGTGATTGCCGGGAGGCTCTCGATCTGGCCAAAATGCAGTTGGAAAGGGCCGAACGCTCCTACGATCTGGAAAAGGCCGCCGAGTTGCGTCACGGTACCATTCCCCGTCTGGAAAATGATCTGGCCGCTGCCGAAGCGGCTATTCAGGCCCGGAGTGCCGACCGGATGCTCAAAGAGGAGGTCGATGAGGAGGATATTGCCGCGATCATCAGCCGCTGGACCCATATCCCTGTAACCAAACTCGTCCAGAGTGAAAAAGAAAAATTGCTCGCACTGGATATCCGGCTGCATGAACGGGTGATCGGACAGGATGAGGCTGTGAGTGCGGTTTCGGATGCAGTTCTGCGCGCCCGCGCCGGATTGCAGGACCCCGCCCGCCCCATCGCCAGCTTTCTTTTCCTCGGCCCCACCGGAGTCGGCAAAACCGAACTTGCCCGCGCTCTGGCACAGCAGCTCTTTGATGATGAAAGAGCCATGGTCAGGATCGATATGTCGGAGTATATGGAAAAATTCAGCGTCTCCCGGCTTATCGGTGCGCCGCCGGGATATGTAGGCTATGAAGAGGGCGGACAACTGACAGAAGCGGTGCGCCGCCGCCCCTACTCGGTGGTGCTTTTCGACGAAATCGAAAAAGCTCATCCGGATGTTTTCAATA
>JAZNEV010000095.1:0-31503 GCA_045588835.1 Victivallaceae bacterium | reverse complement strand
CGAATATAAGTACCAACCGGGCGGTTTTGCCCGTAATGGCCCATCAAACCATTACGGTATTTTATGAAAAATCAGTAACCAAGTTCACGCAATATCTGACAGAAACGCCGCGGCTCGTCAGTAGTATACTGCTTGATCTGCAAATCAAGCAAAATCTTTATCACCTCTTTGGTAAATGCTCCCACCGGGAATACTTCCAAATTTGGCCCCAGAGCATCCACCGCAAATTTCAACTCATCCAGAGGAAGATCATACATCCATGGACCGGAAAGATCATCCGACGGATACAAGTGGAGTTGTACCAGATCCAAACCGGCAAAATCATTTTCAGCGACTTTGCGGAAGTTTTTCATTCTTTCTTCCGGAGAGTAACCGATCCACAGCATAGTTTTGATATCAGGGTACGCTTCTTTGAACCGGCGGTTAAATTCATAATAACCATTGGCTACAATAATCTGCGATGCCACTCCGTATTCTCCGGCCAGTTTACCGAACTCATCCAGCAATACCGGAAACAACTCCTCATCATAATTTTTCACATCCGCATAAAGCATCTTTTCCGGATCACGCTGCATCAATTCAAAAACTTCACTCAATGCAGGTATCTTTTCACCGGCATTAACTGCTGAAAATTTTTTACCGGCATCATATTTACGGATCATTTCAAAATCCAGCATTTTTACCGGCATATCCGCAATTTCCGCCGGAGCATCCGTAGTCCTGGCCAACGTATTGTCATGCAGACAAATAACTTTTTTATCTCTGGTCATACGAATATCAACTTCCGGGATACCTCCCAGACTCCAGCCGTATTTCACCGAATAGAGCGTATTGTCAGGGGCCTCGTATCCACCGCCGCCGCGATGAGCCTGCCAATAAATCTTTTCCGGATCAAAAATCATACTTTCACCTCTTTTGTTTTTTTGAAATTCACTGCAATATTCTGATCAATTCCGGTAAAACAGTATCAGCCACGATACGATTACCGGCCGCATTGGGATGATTGGAATCACTCCAGAGATCCCGGCGGCCTTTCGGTGTTATACCGCATTGCATATCAGGCACATATCCGGTCTGATATTTTTCAGCCAATTCACGCTCGATGACCGCCAGTCCGGCGGCATAATGTTCCCGTGGTATCCCCGGCTTGTCAAAATCAATAACACTGTTATCCGGCAATTTTTCATTCCCGAAACAACTGATTATAACAATTTTCATCCCAGCCTGAGTACATCGACGGATTATCTCCTCATAATCACGGCGCAAATCATTCAATGATCGCTGCTGCTGCCAGTAATCATTCGCACCGAGCCCGACGATCAAATATTGAGCCCGATGAATAAGCACTGCCGTTTCCAAACGGGACAAGCCGCCGCCGATGGTATCCCCACCCAGACCGCTGTTGATGAACCGGTATTCCGGCAATGACTTCTGGAGCATATCCGAATACCTGCCGCCCTCCCCTCCGCATGAGGTCAGACTGTCACCGAAACACACGATCCGTTTTTCTTCTGCTCCCAGAAACGTTGACACAAAAGTTATCCCGAACATAACAATCCTTAAAAAACGCGACACGATATATCCCCCCCCGTAAAACCGAAATTCCCGCACAATATATCACCGCAAATCTTTTTTTGCAACTGTACCGCCGGTTAAATTTGACAAATCCGTTTTCCGGTACTATTTTAATATTATGAAAAAGAAGTTGCATTTCACCAAAATTTTCCTGACTTTGCCGCTTGTTATTGCAGCGGTGTGGCTTTGCGGTGCTGTTTTCCGGGAAAGTCCGCTCACCGGAAAATTTCCGGCTGATGCCTTTTATCTCCACAATCGGACATCTGCCACCCTGCCGCCATTTTCCGGAGAAAAATCCGAAGATCATCACGGATTTCATCAAGCTGTTTTACCGGCAAACGGTGCATCTGCGGTATTTTCCAAACGCAATTATGAGCCGTCGCCACCACGTTACCGGCGTAACGGCGATGTCGGGATCATCACCGGCAGAACGATTCTGCATTCTGCGGTATTCCGTTTGGAAAAAATCCATGCGGAGCATCTTTTTTCCTTTCAAAGTTTCATCCGTCATTCACAGCCGGAGCGTGCCGGTCCATTGATGGTTTGATCAAAAAACAATGCCGTTACCGTTTAACGGCAGTAATATTGTCCGGAAGTCCGGACAAAAAACGATCAATCTTTGAATGGAGAAAATATGTTATGGGTGAATTTTTCAAAAACCACGGCGAAGATATTGCTGCATACGGCTTCGGAGCATTCATGCTTGCTGCGGTTGTAATGCTCTGCATCATCCTCGGTTGTTGAACCCCGAAAAGAACAGTTGCGGTCAGATAATTTTTTGACCGCAACTTTTTTATATCCGTTTGCGGCAATAAAAAACATCACATGCTTGTATTTCAAATGATTTTCATGTATATTAATCAACTGTACTTCACAACATAATCCGGAAGGAAACGACTCATGAATAAAAATGTACTTCAAAGCGGTTTTAACGGCAAACAAATTGCCATCTGGATGGCAGCACTGCTTCTCGGTGCCATACTCGGAGCATGCGACATCAACTGGCTGAATAATTTTTTCAACTTCACCGCCACCGTTTACACCCGGCTTTTCAAATTTGTCGCCGTGCCGACGATCGCCCTGGCGATCATGACCACGCTGGCTTCTCTGGGTACAAGCAAGAACTCCGGAAAAATTTTTCTGCATACCATCACCTATACCCTGCTTACCACCTTTGCCGCTGCCGCAGTAGGGGTTCTGCTTTATAAACTGATCGCTCCGGGCAATCTGCCTATGGAACTGGTGCAAAGCGGTCAGGCGGAGGTACCGACCGGGCTGGGCGAATTTTCCTATTACGATCATCTGCTTTCAGTCATCCCGGATAATCTGCTTTCCCCGATCAGTTCCGGCAACGTATTGAGCATCCTGCTGGTTTCAGCCGCGATCGGAATCACGCTGGCGGTGTTGAAAGATTCTGAAAATATCAAAATTCTGACCAAAAACATCCTCGGTTTGCAGGAGTTGCTTTTCACCCTGATCAAAGCATTGGTCCGGATACTGCCGCTGGGCATTGTGGCCTTTTCCGCACAACTTTCAGCCCAGATGTCCGCCGGAGTGATCGTCGGCTCTCTGGGCAAATATGTGGCAGTGGTTCTCGGTGGAAATCTTTTGCAGTTTTTCGTCATTCTGCCGCTCTTTTTACTGTGCCGCAAGATCAATCCGGTCAAAGTATTCAAAAATATGTTGCCCGCAGTTCTGATGGCACTTTTCACCAAAAGTTCGGCAGCCACACTGCCGGTAACTGTGGCATCGGCGGAAAACAATATGAAAGCCAAACCGGAAGTTGCCCGTTTCATTCTGCCGGTCTGCTGTACGATAAATATGAATGGCTGTGCCGCCTTTGTCATAGTCACTTCTCTTTTCGTTATGCAAAACAACGGCATTGCCCTGACGTGGCCGCTGATCCTGCTCTGGATGCTGATTTCGGTAATCTCAGCCATCGGCAATGCCGGAGTGCCGATGGGATGCTATTTCCTTACGCTGTCACTGATGTCCGGCATGGGTACAGCGGTGGGAATCCTCGGAATCATCCTGCCGATCTATGCGGTAATCGATATGATCGAAACTGCCGTGAATGTCTGGTCTGATTCCTGCGTTTGTGCGATGGTCGATAAAACGATCAAGGCTTCTGAAACTGAAAAATAAATTTTCATTATTGAACTATGAACAAGTGGCTGTTGGGTTTTGATATCGGCGGAACAAAATGTGCCGCCATTCTCGGCACGGTGAATAACGGCAATCTTGAAATTGCCGGGAAATCGGTCTTTGCCACCGCAAATTTCGCTTCGCCGTATGATTGCATTGAAAAATTTTCTCTTGAAGCGGAAAAACTTCTTGCCGGTTTTCCCCATGCGGTTCCGCAGGCGATCGGCATAAGTTGCGGCGGCCCGCTGGACAGCAAAAAAGGCGTTATCCTTTCGCCGCCGAATCTGCCGGGATGGGATGAGATTCATATTTGTGAAATTCTGGAAAAACGTTTCCGTATTCCGGTAAAACTTTGCAACGATGCCGATGCCTGTGCCGTGGCGGAATGGAAATCCGGAGCCGGGCGCGGTGCAGAAAATATGGCATTTCTCACTTTCGGCACGGGACTTGGGGCAGGATTGATCCTCAATGGCCGGCTTTACAGCGGAAGTTGCGGTATGGCCGGTGAATGCGGACACATCCGTTTGGCAGCCGATGGACCTGTCGGATACGGCAAAGCCGGTTCATTTGAGGGATTTTGTTCCGGCGGCGGCATCGCACAGCTGGGTAAAATGTACGCCGCGGAACATCTGCCGCTGTCATGGTGTCAAAGTGAAAAAGATATTGACCTGATCACCGCAAAATCCATTGCCGAAGCCGCCAACAACGGCGATCCCGGAGCAATCGAAGTCTATGCTGAAAGCGGCCGCCGTCTGGGCTACGGTTTATCGATCCTCATTGATCTGCTCAATCTGGAAAAGATCGTCATCGGCAGTGTCTTTCAGCGCAGTGAAAATCTTTTGCGTCCGGAAATGGAAAGGGTATTGAAAGAAGAAACTCTCGCCTTGAGTTTGTCAGCGTGTCAGATCGTGCCGGCGGCTCTGGGTGACAGCATCGGTGATATCGCCGCTTTAAGCGTTGCCGATCTTTAAGATTTTTTCCGGACACTTGATCTTTCGATCAAAGAGTACGGTATCCGGATATTTTTCACCGGAGTATTGTGCTCAATAGCTGATGTCAAAACTTCCACGGCAGATTCAGCGAGTTTTTCAAAATCCTGACGGATAGCCGTGATCGGCGGATCAAAGGAATTATTCAATTCTTCTGCCTCAAGCCCCATCAAAGAGATATCTTCCGGGATGCGGACGCCCTGTTTCTGCATCGCCCTTCCCAGACGGAAAGCAAACGTCTCACTGGCACAAAATACCCCGTCTGCTCCGGAAGCGAGAATATCCGGCAAAACCGATTCAACTCCGGTGGCAGATACCGAGCGGTGCATACGGTCAAAATCCATGGAGTTTTCCTGACAGAATTTACGGAAATTTTCCAATCTTTCCGATGCGATCGGATTTTTTTCAGTCAAAGTTCCCACAAAAAATATTTTCCGGCAGCCGTGATTTTTCAGATAATTCAATGCCTGGGAAATGCCATTCTGACCGGAAGCGATCAATGAGATATTTTCTGACATGGAAAATGCTGAATTGAGTGAAACTATCGGGATCGAATATTCTCTGGGCAGAGCCAGCACTTCCCCCTCGATCCAAACCATCGAGATCACACCGTCAAACATGTGATCTGCCAGCACTGCGATATCATGTTCCGGAATCACCTGCACCCGGTAATTTTTTGCGTGAAGAGCCTTTTCCAGCGAATCAAGCATGTGAGCCATGTAACCGAAAAACCGGAAGTGCGGCACCAGAACAGCGATATTACGGCAGGTGCGTTCCGGCAAAGAATAACCGAGTTCACCGGCACAGCGGATGATCCGCCGCCGGGTGGCGACAGCAACACTGCCGCCGGATAGTGCCCGATGCACAGTAGCCGGTGCGAGATTCAATTTTTTGGCAATGGAACGGATGGTTGCCTTACTCATTCCCCCCCCTTTCACTGTTCCGTAACACAATACAGTATAGTACAATGTGATATAATATATACAACGGTATCAAAGTTTACAAGGGCTTGTCCCAAATGTTTCATAAATATTCATTGGCAATTCTGATTTTCCGTGTTATATTATAAGTAACGGTGTCATTCACCCAACCCTAAAAAGGAGATTAAACAATGAAACAGTATTCACTTTCCTGCAGGAAAGTGAAGCCGATCGGCTTCACTTTGATCGAGCTTCTCGTCGTTATCGCCATTATCGCCATCCTTGCGGCGATCCTGCTCCCCGCCCTCAACTCCGCCCGTGAACGCGGCCGCAGTGCCAGTTGTATCAACAATTTGAAGCAACTGGGCAATGCAGCACAAATGTATGCAGATAATTTTGACGGTTATTTTACTCATCGCCAAGGAACAATAACAGAATATAATTACAGTGCTGTCGGTTTGCTGGCCGAATATGTCGGTGGTCCGAGCAAAGCAGATCTGGTTGCTGCCGCAGATAATGATGCCAGATTGCAGATGACTCCGGGAGTATTCTATTGTGATCTGGAAAATGATGGTGATTTCAATTATTACGCTTTCAGTTATAACTCAAATACTTCGGTCAATGGCGCAATGCCGCTTTACAAATTGCAAAGTTACACGCCTTATGTGCATATTCCCAATACTCCAGGCTCACCCAGTGTCACCGTTCTGGCGGCAGATGCTTTCAACGGCAATGCCGCCAGTGCCGCACGGACTTGCTTGTATGCCTATGAAGAACCCGGTTACGCAAATCCGAACTTCAAACACAGCGAATCCGGTAATTTCCTCTTCATTGCCGGTCATGTACTCACATTCAGACCTACAGACATAATCCGTCCGTGGGGCGGCAATACAAAATCCGAATATTCAGTTTACAACGGCAGCAGCGTTTCTCCGCTTTCCGCCTACTATATCGGTGAAGATTCCACTCTGATCAAGAAATAATTAAAGTATATTGGGGAAAAATGTCTAAACTGTCTTTTTTGATCTCATTATTCGTAACGGCGATCGCATTGACCGCCGCCGAAGTGTGGCAGAATGATCTGCCGGCGGCACTGGCGATGTACAATGTTTCCGGTGTGGTTTCCGCCCCGGTGGTCGAAGATAATGCGGCCAGTTTCACCAGCAAAAACGGCACGGTGATCTTCGTCCGCAAAAATGTGAATTTCTCTGCGGATAACAACCAGTTATCCATCCAGATCAAAGCCCCCGCCGGTCAGCGGGCGATCCACTGTTATTTCACGACCGACAGCGACCCGAAATATTCGGAAAGCAAAAAACTTTCCCTCTACTTCCGCTCCACCGGCGAATGGCAGACCGTGACCTTTGAGTGTTCACGCAATGCCAACTGGAAAGGCACGATCACCGGATTCCGGATGGATTTCGCCATTCCCGCCGGAGCCAAAGCGTGGTGCAAAGAGGTCAGATTTTCCGGCAAAGCCGATCTGCCGACCCAGTGGCACTTCGGAACTGCCGGAGCATCTGCCTGGGATTGGCGCGGAGCATTGACCGCCCCGGCAACCATCGTTGACGGAGCCATGAAACTTGACTTCAAAGCAAAATATTCCCCCTCTCCCGTGATCCCGGTGTATATGGATTGTGCAAAATTCAGCACTCTCATCATCCGGATCAAGGCTTCCAAGCCGGGTAATTACGGCATGGTTCTCTATTTCAAAACTGAAGAGAACAATGCTCTTTCTGAAAGTCAGAAAATAACGCTCCGGCTCAACCTTACCGGCGAATATCAGGATATCAGGATCCCGCTTAACCGTCACTCCAAATGGAAAGGTATCGTAACCGGTTTCCGTCTGGATATTTCCGCTCCGGAAGTGCCATGCTCGGTCGAAATCAGCGATATCGTCTTTGCGGATAAAGAAAATCTTGCCGGTTTGATCAACTTCGGCAAAAGTTTCGGTCCTTTCTATCATCTTGTACCCGGTCAGAGTTACGAGCTGACCTTTTCCTGCAATTCCCCCTGCAAAGGGGAATTGCGTATCGAAAACGCTTTCGGGCAGATTATTCAGACGATTCCGGTCACGGTCAGTGCCGGAAACAACAGACACACATTCAAACTCCCCGAAAACGGGGCCTGCCTTTTTTTTTCGTCTGAAAACCAGTTAAACGCCCTTTTACTCCAGCAAATCCCGGCAGAAAAAGCCGATGACTGGACCGCTTCATGGATCGCCGATGAAGAAAATTTCCGGAAAAAAGGTCATCAATATTTTCAAAGAGAAGTCATTCTTGACGATGAGCCGGTCGACTGCCGTTTTCAGGGTACAGCCGATGACCGCTTCGATCTTTATATCAACGGCCGCCGGGTGACGTTACAGGAAATGTCCTGGCAGAATCCACGGGTCGCCGATGTTACCGGTTTTTTCAAAAAAGGCAGTAATCTGATCGCTTTTCATCTGGGAAACAATGGTGAAGCCAGCGGCCTGCTCGCCAATTTTCAGTTGGTAACCGCTTCCGGTACGGTCATAAAAATCGATACTGACGGCACGTTCCGCACTCTCCGTGATCCTCAGGAAGACTGGAAGACCCGCCTCTATTCCGCTGAAGAAACTTTCGCACCCAAAGTCATCGGACCTTACACGGTTCCGCCCTGGGGGTCATGGTGTCTGATGGCATACGAGCATTTTGCTTTGCGCAATCAATTCACTGCGGATAATATCACTCTCACCCCGATCAAAGGCGGTGTCCATCTGGAATGTGACCTTACGGCCCGTACTTTACTCTCTGCTCAAAACCGCATCACCGTCAGAGCGGTGGCCGGAAATATCGTTATCGCCGAGGAAGATATCATCTTTGACCGGACATTGAATAACGGTGATAAAATACATATTTCCAAAGACATTTTTGCCAATAAACTGCTTTGCGACACCTATACTCTGCTGTTTTCAGGAGAGGATACTCACACCCTTACTGCCGATGAATTGACCTTCACGGTTTCGCAAAACCCCGATATGCGTCCCAATCCGACTTCTGAAGTGCGGCAGACCGTCAATGGTCCGGTGATCTTCATCGACGGTGAAGCATTCAATGAGATGATTTTCACCAGCAGGATCCTTGAAAGGATGCGGGAGCATTACGATGCCGGATACCGTATTTTCATGGTCGGTGTCGGAACCAATGTGGGCAAAGGTCTGACCACTCCCGGCTGGAATGAAGACGGTTACGATTTCACCAATATCACCCGCCGGATCAACCGGATCACAGCAGCATTCCCCGATATCAAAATGGTTCTCGGTTTCGGGATCGATGCACCTTACTGGTGGCACCGCCGTTACCCGGATCAGAGCATCTATCTGGATGGGAAAACCACTCATGAGAATCTGGCCAGCCCCGCTTCCCGTCAATGGAGAGAGGATGGCAAAGCCTTTATCCGGGCCTTTATCCGTCATATCGAAAGCACTCCTTTGCGTTCAAATGTTATCGGCTACCGGCTTTCTTCCATGTGTGACGGCGGCGAATGGCAATACCCCGGCGTCTGGGCCAATCCGCAACTGCACGCCGATTTCAGCGTGGCCATGCGAGATTATTTCCGGGAATTTCTCCGTAACAAATACGGCAATGATTTTGATGCTTCAAATATCAATGTGCCGCGCGGTGCAGAAAGAAGATTGCCCAGCGATACTTATTTCCGCAACCCGGAAACCGAGGCCAGAGTCATTGACTATATCGAATGCCAAAGCGATGCTGTCGCAACTGCCGCCATTGAATTTCTGCAGGCGGCTCAAGAAGAGGCGGGCGATAAGATCGTCGGCATCTACGGCGGTTATCTGCTCTTTTATTCCGGTTTCCCGGTGCAGACCATCGGCCATCTGGCTTTCCGTAAAGTCTATCTTTCCGGAGCGGCAGACTACTTCAGCGGACCGATCGACTATCACTTGCGCAAACTCGGTCTGCCCGGAGGAAATATGGCGGCGATCAGCAGTCTGAAACTTCACGGTGCGACCTATTTTCAGGAAAATGACACCCGTACATTCCTCAACGCCACACCCAGTCACAAGCACGTTGACAATCTCTACGAGAGTGTTTCCGTACTGCTCCGTGATTCTGCCATCGGTCTGGTCACCAGCACACCGATCTACACCTGTGACCTGACCGGCAACTCCTACCGCAATCAGGGTTTGATCGAAGCCGGAGCATTCCTGAACCGCTGTTTCCAGGGCAATTTCAACCCCGCCCAACCGGTCAAACCGCAGGTCGCATTGCTCTACTCCATTGATTCTCTGCCCTATCTGGTGGAAAAGAATCATGATGTCACCAATGCCAGCAGTTATCTGTTGCGGATAAACACCGGCAGATCCGGTGCGCAGACCGATGCTTATCTGCTCGAAGATATCCTGATGGATAACTTTCCGGCCGGTCAGTACAAATGTTTTGTCATCGTCAATGGATTTTATCTTACTGCTGAAATCCGTCAGGCTATCGAAAACAAACTTTGCAAAAACGGTGCGACCGTCATATTCACTCCCGGTGCGGGGATCATCCACGACCGGAAACTTTCCATGGAAAGTATGCAAAGCGTCACCGGATTTGCCTTTGAACCGACCGGCGGCAAAATGCCGTTCCGTCCGGCAGGCATGGGCGATAAACCTTATGTGAGCAAAGATTATTCCGATCACCGTAAAGTTTATCTCGCCTCAACCGAATTGACCTCTGACCTCTACCGGGAACTTTTCGCCGCCGCCGGAGTGCATATCTGGATAAAAAGCAATGATTCCGTCGGCACCAATGGAGCAACTTGCTTCATCCATGCGGATAAGGCCGGAAACAAAACCATCTATTTGCCCTTCCGGGCCAAAGTGACCGATATGATCACCGGAAATGAAGTTCCGACAGTAAATAACGGAACTCAATTCACCGTCAGTTTGCGGCAGTATGAAACCAGACTCTACAAATTTGAACGGCTTTGAATCATGAAAAAAACTCCCCTGCCCCATGCAGGGGAGTTTTTTTTGCATAAAAATATAAATTTTTTTAATTTTCAATTGAATTTGCCCCGCTTCGGCAATATCTTTAACCAAGACATAAAATTTACCATTTTTTATTGAAAGGATATTACAATGACCAATACACTCTGGATCAATTTACACGGCGAGGCTATCGACTGGCGCTGCCCGGAACAACCGGCACCGATGCTCCGGAAAAAATTTGAATTATCCGCCATTCCCGGCAATGCGATGCTCCGTTTCGCCGCCCCCGGCTGGGCTGTTATCTCGGTCAATGGTCAAAATATAAGTAAAGACATCATGGTTCCCGCTGTCACCCAGTTGGATAAACATACCGGATACTGCGAATACGATGTAACCAAACTGCTCAAAACCGGAGAAAATGTTATCGGCGTGATCCTCGGTAATGGGTGGTACAATTGTGCCACCCATGAGTTGTGGCACTTTGACAAAGCCCCGTGGCGCAACTACAACCGTCTGTTTCTGGAATTTTGGGCTGATGATGAAAAACTGCTCATTTCCGATTGCACATGGAAAGGTGCAAACAGCGGGATCATTTTCAACCAGTTCCGCTCCGGTGAACACTTCGATGCCAATAAGGATATCCCCGGTTGGAACCTGCCCGGATTCGATGATTCCGCATGGAAAAATGTCTGTCAGGTAACTCCGCCGGCTGGTACTCTGCTCAAAGATGATGCCCCCCAATGCCGTATCCGGCAGGAGATCAAACCGGTTGACAGCTGGATCGCCAACAGTGACTCCATCGTTTACGACTTCGGCAAAAATATGACCGGCTTTGTCCGCTTGAAAGTTTCCGGTGATCCCGGCAGTAAACTTACCATCATTTACAGCGAATTGATCGCTCAGAACCGGGATCTGGCCAGAGATAATATCGCCTGTTACATCGTTGACGGCGACGATGCTCAAATCGATGTATATATCCATGACGGCAGCAATGGTGCGGTCTGGCAGCCGAATTTTGCCTACCACGGCTTCCGTTATGTCAAACTGGTCAGATCCGGCAATATTTCTGCGGATGAGATAACAGCGTGTTATGTCCACAGCAACTTCACAGAAAACGGCCGATTTGACATCGCTGATGACACGGCTTCCAAACTTCTGGATTGTACCCGGAACAGTTATATTGCCAACTTTACCGGTATTCCCACCGACTGCCCTCACCGCGAGAAAAACGGTTGGACCGGTGATGCCCAGCTGGCATGCGAAACCGGGTTGTGGATGTATGACGGTGCAAAAAATTATGAACACTATGTGCAGATCATAGCCGATGCCCAAAGACCCAGCGGACAACTTTCCGGTATCGCTCCGGCCGCCGGTTGGGGATACAACTGGGGCAATGGTCCGGTATGGGATGTGGCACTTTTTGAAATACCCTATCAGATATGGCAATATACCGGAGACACTTCTGCCATCCGCAAATTTTACCCCAATATGCAGCGGTATATAAATTACACTTCAGCGATGAGAAATGCCGACGGAGTGCTTAATTACGGTCTGGGCGACTGGTGCCATCATAACAGTAAACGGATCGTTACCGTGGCATTGACTTCTACGGCATTTTTCTATTACATATTGACCCTCATGGAAAAATTTGCCGGTATCGTCAATATGAATGATGCCCCGGAATATGCGACATTGAAAGAAGATGTCAAAGCCGCTTTCCTGAAAAATTTCCGCAATGCCGACGGCACTTATGCCAAAGATGAGTGGACCGCCAATGCCTGTGCGATCTACTTCAAGATAGATGAATCCCCTGCCCTTGCCGCACATCTGGCGGAACAGGTGCGTGCCAATGCTCATAAAGCTGATTTCGGTATTGTCGGAGCGAAAACAATTCCGCGGGTACTGGCCGATTACGGTTACGGTGAGGATGCTTTCAAACTTTATACCCAAAGCGAATACCCCGGCTGGGGATACTGGATCGCTCAAGGTGCAACTACGTTATGGGAACATTGGCACGGCGGTTATTCCCAGACCCACATCATGTTCGGCGATTTCACCGCCTGGTGTTTCCGCAATTTGGCCGGTATCAAAATTCTGGAACCCGGATTCAAAAAAATCCTTCTGGCTCCGGCAAATATCCCCGAAGCCGGAGATTTCAGTTGTTCCTATCAAACGCCATACGGCAAAATCGAAATACGGAAAAACGGCAATAACTTCAGTTATCATGTGCCGCTGGATATCGATTGTGTAACCAAAATTCCGGAATCTTTGCAAACAACAGTATTTTAAGGATTTGAATCATGACCTACTGGATCAACTTCCACGGAGAAGCGATCGATTTCCGGGCCAAAGAACATCCGGCACCGTTACTGCGGAAAACCTTCTATCTTGATATTCTGCCACACCATGCAAAACTCCGTTTCGCCTCCCCCGGCTGGGCTGATATAAGCATCAATGGCAAGCCCGTAAGCAAAGATATCATGGTGCCGACAGTTACCCAGTTGGATAAACATACCGGATTTTGTGAATATGACGTGACGAGTCTGTTGAAAACCGGAGAAAATGTCATCGGTGCGATCCTCGGCAACGGTTGGTTCAATTGTGCCACCCATGAGTTGTGGCACTTCGACAAAGCCCCGTGGCGTAATTACAACCGCCTCTATCTGGAACTTTTTGCAGATGAACAATTGATCGCAGCCAGTGACCGCAGTTGGAAAGGCGAAAACAGCGGAATATTTTTCAACCAACTGCGTTCCGGAGAATATTTTGATGCAGCCAAAGATATTCCCGGTTGGGATCTGCCCGGATTTGATGATTCCCAATGGCAGCCGGTCCGTCTGGTCGCTTTACCGCCGGGCCTGCTCATCAAAGATGAAACTCCCAAATGCCGGATACAGGAGGTTTACGCTCCGGTAAAAAGTTGGTCAGGCAAAGATGGTTCAACCATTTACGACTTCGGCAAAAACACCACCGGCTTTGTCCGGCTGACCGTTTCCGGAAAAAAAGGATCCAAAATCACCATTATTTACAGCGAATTGATTGCTGATGACGGTGAACTTGACCGGAGCAATATTGATTGTTACATCGTTGGCGGCGACATTGCCCAAACCGATATGTATATCCACGGTGATCAAGATGATTTTGTCTGGCAACCGCGTTTTACCTATCACGGCTTCCGCTATGTAAAATTGCAGATCGAGGGTGAAATCAGCAAGTTGGATATCAAAGCCTGTTATATATACAATGATTTTGCTCCCAATGGCCAAATGCAAATCTCCCATCCGGTTGCCGCCAAACTTATTGATTGCACCCGTAACAGTTATGTCGGTAATTTCACCGGAATTCCCACTGACTGCCCGCACCGGGAAAAAAATGGCTGGCTCGGCGATGCCACCATCGGTTGTGAACCCGGATTGTGGATGTACGACGGAGTAAAAAATTATGAACACTTTTTACAGATAATCGCCGATGCCCAGCGGCCGACCGGACAAATATCCGGTATCGCCCCTGCCGCCGGATGGGGATACAATCATTATTGCGGTCCGATAGAAGATATGGGGATGTTTGAAATTCCATACCATCTCTGGCAATTCACCGGCAAAACAGATGCCGCTGAAAAATTCTATGACAATATGAAAAAAAATGTCCTCTACAATCTCTCGCGCAGTGTGGACGGCATTATTGAATATGGTTTGCCGAGTGACTGGTATACAGCCAATCCGGAAACAGCTTGCCCGGCAGAGGTCAATTCGACTGCAATATTCTACAATAACATGAGGATTCTCCGGCAATTCGCCGCCATGTTTGCCCCCCGGGATACTGTGTGGCTGGATGAAGCCATCGCCGAAACCCGAACTGCTTTTATCCGGAAATACCGCAACAGTGACGGTTCATACTCTACCGGCGGCCCGACCGCCAATGCCTGTGCGATCTATTACAAACTTGATGAATCGCCGGATCTGGTCGCCAGATTGATCGGACAAGTCCGTAAAATGGAGTATAAATCATATTACGGAGTACAGGCTGCCAAACTGATTCCAAGGATCATGGCCGAAAACGGTTGTGCCGCAGAAGCATTCAAAGTGCTGACTCAAACAGATTATCCCGGTTTCGGTTACTGGATAAAACAGGGAGCAACCACCCTCTGGGAAGCATGGGACGGCAGAGATTCCCAGACCCATATCATGTTCGGCGATATGGTAGCATGGTACTTCCGTTATCTGGCCGGATTCAGAATTGCCGCTCCCGGATTCAAAAAAATGATCATCGCTCCGCAAGACATCCCGGAGGCCGGAGATTTCAAATTCAGTTACCGTACTGCCTTCGGAGAAATCAAGGCAGAGAAAGTTGGTAATACTTATCGTTATCATATCCCGGAAGGCATTGAATATACGTTGGTGATTCCGGATTCATTAAATGCAGAGGAAATGTAATTCTATGTCTACTTGGAAAAAAGGTGCGCTCCATACGCATACCGCATGGTCAGATGCCGCCGGCTTGCCGGAGATCGCCGCATATACATACCGCGACAAACTGCACTACGATTTCGTCTGCATTACCGATCACAACATTTACCCGGATGAGGCAAATGTCAGTTTCCCGATCGTGGAAAATCCACCGCCGATGTGGCCGCCGTTATTCGATGCCGCCGAAGCCAGATGGAGCAAAGAACTTCTGGGTGAAAAAATCGAAGTCAGAAAACTCGGCATCCGGCAGATGATCAAATTGAAAACCTTTGCCGAATTGCAGCAGGAGTGGGAGATACCCGGTAAATTCATCCTTATCGGCGGCTCCGAAATCACCGGCGGACATTACAGCGCAACCGAAAGAATAGAATTTCACTGCAACGCCATCAACTGTCCACGCACCATCTATCCGGTAATGGGCAAAGATCAGCAAGAATCATTCCGGACGATTTACGAACTTTACCGGCAGACCGTTGCTGAAGAAAAATGCAATTCCATCTTTATGGTCAATCACCCGTTCTGGCGGTATTGGGATATCGATCCGCAGTTGATCATCGACACCCCGGAACTCAAATTTATGGAAATTTGCAACAACGGTATCGGCGCAGAGATCCAAGCCGATGATCCGGTCACTTCTCCGGAAAAATACTGGGATTACGTTCTGGCGCACCGGCTGGTCAAAGGTTACGGCATCATTTACGGTACGGCGACTGATGATGCCCATCATTACACTCCGGAAACCATTTCCGGATTTTGCGGCTGTGACCACGGCTGGGTGATGGTCAACTGCCCCGGTGAGATGACCACTGACAATTTGATCAATGCCCTCAATGCCGGAAATTTTTATTCATCATGCGGAGTTTATCTTGAAAATATCTATTTCGATCCGACTTCACGCACGTTGAAAGTAAAAGTCGCCGCCCGCCCCGGAGAAAAATATCAAATACGTTTCATCACCACCAAAAAAGATTTCAACCGGCACACACCAAAAAAACATTTCCACCATGAAAAAGCCTACTGGCAGCGGGATATTCCAATGATCGGCGAAGATATCGGAGCGTGCGTCAAAGCCGTTGACGGTATTGAGGCTCACTACACCATGGCTCCGGATGATCTTTATGTGCGCGCCGAAGTGGTAAATGACACACCGACTCAACTTGATGTCATGTTTTATCCCCGGCATATCAAAGCGTGGACCCAGCCTTTTATCTGACCATTTTTCACACCAAAAAACTTGAATTTACCACAAAACCGGGTTATGTTACATAACAGAATATCATAACATAACCGGCGAGGAAAATTTTATGGCTTTTATGGAATGCCGTTTCAATTCGGCAGTATTGCTTAAAGCGGTAAGTATGAATGTGATCGTGCCGCTGACCGGCAACACGGATGAACCGCGCAAAGTGATGTACCTTTTGCACGGCTTATCGGATGACAGTTCCATGTGGTTCCGGCGCAGTTCGATCGAGCGTTATGCAGATTTTTATAATATGGTGGTCATCATGCCCGATGGCGGCCGCAGTTTTTACACCGATGCACTTGCCGGAGAGAATTACTGGACATTTATTTCTGAAGAACTGCCGCAGGTAATCAAAAATATTTTCGGACTTGCTCCGGAAAGAGAAAACACCTTTGCCGCCGGATTATCCATGGGCGGTTACGGCGCATTGAAACTGGGTTTGCGCTGTCCGGAAAAATTTGCCGCAGTCGCCGGATTATCCAGCGTTACCGATATAAAATACCGCTTCCGGGATAAATCTTCAGCCGGATGGCACCCGGAATTCCGCCGGATATTCGGCACTGTTTCTCAAGTTGTGCCGCGGGGCAATGATCTTTTTGATCTCGCACAAAAAGCAGTCGATTCCGGTAAAGAACTGCCGGAAATCATCTCATTTTGCGGTTCAGAAGACTTCATGATCGGAGACAACCGCAAATTCAATAGATTCATGCGAAAACTGGAGTATCCCGGATTTTATGCCTTTGAACGCCCCGGCAGTCACACCTGGGAATTCTGGGATCTCTATATTCAGGATGTGATGAAATTTTTCGTCACCGGCGAACTTCCGGAGCAACAAATATGACCACCCAATCTCTGATACCGGAAAAATCTCTCTTTTTCACCGGCGAAACAGCAACTTTCTCTTTTTACGGCATTCCGGCAGATAAAAAAGGCCGGGCGGTATTGCGCACCAATATCGGCGGCGGAGCAGCAAAAATCGCAGAACAAATCGAAAAAACCGAAACCAACCGTACCCCCAAAAGCAGTGATTGGCACGATCTGGAAATGCACCGCACTGATGACGGCTCATTTCAAATCACCCTGCCATTGACCGAAACCGGCGTATTTGAAGCCAAATGCTGTTTTCTGCCGGCGGATAAATCTCCGGCTATTTGGCCCAATGGAAACAATTTCCGCCTGAAAGTATCTTCCAATGCCAATGTTTCCGATAACGGCATATACTGCTGTTTTGTCCGTCAATGGGGCAAATGGATGTATCTGCCTCACTCCCCGGAACAACCGGATTTTACCACTCTGGATCAGGAAGGCTTTACCATCGTGCCGCCATCAGGTACATTCCGCAATGTGATCAAAAAACTGGATCATATTTTTGATACTCTCAACTGCCGGATCCTGCAATTACTGCCCATTCATCCGACTCCAATGGCTTACGGCAGGATGGGCCGTTACGGAAGCCCTTTTGCCGCGACAGATTACTTCGCGGTCGATCCGGCTCTGGCGGAATTTGACACTTCAGCAACTCCCATGGAACAATTTTCCGAGTTGATCGATGCTGTTCACGCCCGGGGCGGCAGAATATTTATGGATCTGCCGGTCAATCACACGGGATGGGCTTCAAAACTTCAAAGCGAACACCCGGATTATTTCATCCGCAACGAAAATAAACACTTCGTCAGCCCCGGAGCATGGGGTATCGTCTGGGCCGATTTGTGTCAACTGGATTACCGTCAGAATAAAGTTCACGATCTGATGGCCAAGGTTTTTCTTTTCTGGTGCAAAAGAGGTGTGGATGGCTTCCGTTGTGATGCCGGTTACATGGTTCCGCAGGATGCATGGGAATATATCATTGCCAAAGTACGCAGAGAGTACCCGGATACCACCTTTCTGCTTGAGGGGCTGGGCGGCCCGATCCCGGTTCAGGAAAAACTGTTGGAACAATGCGGTCTGGACTGGGGCTACTCGGAACTTTTTCAAAATTACACCAGAGATGCGATCTCCAACTACTATCCGTATATGACCGCCTCGGCCAAACGCGGCGGGACATTGGTCAATTTTTCAGAAACTCATGATAATCTCCGGCTGGCTGCCAACGGAAAGGATTATGCCAAAGTACGCTTCATGGTCAATGCCCTGCTCTCGGTCAATGGTTCATTCGGCTTTGCCAACGGAGCAGAATTTTACGCCACTGAAAAAATTGATGTCCATCAAGCCGGTTCATTGAATTTCGGTGCAGTTGATAATCTTTGCCACCTGATAGGCAAACTCAATATTCTGTTATCCACGCACCCGGTATTCGGGACGGATTCGGAAGTTTCCCTCATTCAGCAAGGTCCGGGTAATGTCATTGCCGCTTTGAGGAAATGTAATGATTCGGCGCCGCTGCTGATTCTGATCAATTTAGATTGCGAAAATGATTCATTCATCCATTTTACTCAGGTTGATGCCGATGGCGGCCGGGATCTTTTCAGTGGCAGACAATGTAATTTCATCAACGGAAACGGCATTAAAAAATTTCACCTTGCCCCGGCAGAATCACTCTGTATTGCTTTCGATGATTTTGAAATACCGGCAAATATGCCACAACATTCTCCTCTGAAACTCCGTTTGAAATCCGCACAAATGGCTCAAAATGCCGCATTGGCTTATACCACTTTGCCGCAGGCCGCCAAAGCCGATGGGGAGCAATTATGTGCTGATCCGGAAAAATTTGTCGAATCAGTTTCCGGCATATCCCCTGCCCCGGTTTGTCACTGGCATTATCCGCAAGATGCCTGCCGGATCGTGATGGCTGCCCCTCAGGATATTCTGCTGATTCACAGTCCTGTGCCATTTGTCGCAGAATTAACCGGAAACGATACGACCATTTGCCGAGTTGACAGTTTACAGCAAACATCAGGAGAATTTTTTGCCCTGATCCGGATAAATTCCCGTCGTAAACGGCTGTCTCCGGAAACAGTATCTCTGCAAATGACCGCATTTGAAAATGATCGCATCCGTAAAATTTCCGGCAGTATCCTGCTTCTTGCAGATCCGGAAAAAAGGCTGATCCATCTTTCAGGCCGTTGGAATGATGCGGAAAATCATTATGTTTTCGGTTCAAATATCAGCAGTTCCTATGCAATGTTCAATGCACAATGGGGCAAATTAAACAGCAAATATGATGCCATTCTGGCGGTAAATGACAATCCGGAATATCCGGTTGACCGCCATATTATGTTCACAAGATGCCGGGCGTGGCTGGTTGTGGATGAATACTCCCAGGAATTAAATGTAAAAAGTCTGGAAAATTACAGTGCACACCCGGGCAACCGGGCCAAATGGGAGTTCCTGGTACCGGATGGTCACGGCGGCAGATGCACTTTGAATGTAGAATTCCGCATGGCCTTTGACCGGAACATGATCGAATTGAAATTTCACCGGCAAATGCGTTCAGATGGATTCGCCCCGGAAGCAAAACTTATTCTCCGGCCGGATCTGGAAGACCGGATCAACCATACCACAACCAGAGCCTGTGACGGAGCCGAAAACCATTTTCCGGCATCGGTAACGCCCCGGGAAAACGGATTTGATTTCCACCCCGCCGAACGCCGCTTGCAAATGCGTATATCGGCCGGTCAATTCCACCTGTCTCCGGAGTGGCACTACATGGTCGATCTGCCGCAGGAGCGTTACTACGGCATGGCAGACAAAACCGATCTTTTCAGCCCCGGATACTTTGAAATACCGCTGGCACTCGGTGAATCAGTTACACTGAGTGCAGCTGTCAATGAAGATTCTGAAACAACTGCCGATTTCCCGGTATCTGATTTTCCGGCGGCCCTGCCCCCGGAAGATTTAGCCGTCGATTCACTCAAACGTTTTATCGTCAAACGTGATGGCTTAAATACTGTGATCGCCGGATATCCATGGTTTCTTGATTGGGGAAGAGATACTCTTATCGTATTGCGGGGATTGGTAAAATTTCCGGAATTTCAGGAAAAAACGGCTCAAATAATCCGTCGTTTTGCCGCTTTTGAAAAAAATGGTACTATTCCCAATATGATCTGCGGCGGTAACGATTCCAACCGGGACACCTCCGATGCACCATTGTATCTGATTATTGCGGTCAGAGATTATATCGCCGAAACCGGAAACAGAAAATTTCTCTCTGAAATTTGCAACGGCCGCACTCTCAAAGAGATATTGCTTTCGATCATCCATAATTATCAAACCGGTACGCCCAACCGGATAATCATGGATCCGGCAAGCGGTCTGATATTCAGTCCGTCACACTTCAGTTGGATGGATACCAATTATCCGGCCGGTACCCCCAGAGAAGGCTACCCGATAGAGATCCAATCGCTCTGGTATGCGGCATTGGAATTTCTCGGAGAAAAAATGTTAGCGGCCAAGGTCAGAAAAAGTATTGAAAAATATTTTTTCACCGGAATTGTGCCGTCTGATTGTCTGCATTGTCATTACGGCACTCCGGCGGCCCAAGCCATCCCGGATGACCATTTGCGTTGCAATATCTTAACTGCGATCACACTCGGTGCAGTAAGCGATCCGGGAAAGCAACGGCAGATCCTCAATGCCGCATCGCGGTTGCTGATCCCCGGTGCGATCAGGACTTTGGATGATTCCCCGGTTTCATATCTTTTACCGGTTGTCAGAGATGGCCATTTGCTCAATGATCCGGCTTATCCTTATCAGAGTTGTTACCGCGGCCCGGAAGATACCTCGCGTAAGGTCGCTTATCACAATGGTACCGCATGGTGCTGGCCATTCCCGGCGTACTGCGAAGCCCTCGCCGTTTCCGGTGATACCATTAACCGGAAACGGGCATTGGCATTATTGATGTCAGCAACTCAATGGATGGAAAACGGCGTGATCGGTGAAATGCCTGAAGTGCTTGATGGTCATGCTCCGCATATCAATGGCGGATGCCTCGCTCAAGCATGGAGTGTTTCCGAATTTTACCGGGTATTGAAAATACTCAAAAAAACTGATTGAATATGAAAATTTTACTCAAAGGTTTCGTAGCTGACGGCATCAGAGAACCGGTACGGAAATCGATTCTGATACAGGATGACCGGATCATCGCAGTAGAAAAAGATATCTATGGCAGTTGTGCCGCTGATAAGGAATATTGTTTTAAGCATGAAATCATCTCTCCCGGATTTATCGATGTACATGGACACAGCGACTTATCTCTGGCAGCCGATCCCCGGGCAGAAAGCAAACGCAGCCAGGGAGTTACCTGTGAAATCACCGGAAATTGCGGATTATCCCCTTTTCCGGTCACGGAAAAAAACCACGACCATCTGTCTGTTTTGTATGCAAACTACGGCATTTCCGTCAATTGGCAGGATTTAAGCGGATACCGGGAAATGCTTGCCGGAAAAAATCCCGGCTTGAGAACATATCAACTTTGCGGACACAATACGCTGCGTTCAGCAATTGCCGGATATGAACAAAAAGAATTATCCGGCCATGAATCAGATATGATGTGCAAACTTTTGATTGATTCATTGACATCGGGGGCAATCGGTCTGTCTGCCGGTTTGCTCTATTCGCCGGGATGTTTTGCCGATCAGACTGAAATCATTAAATTGATGCAATGTCTGGCCAAATATGATAAAGTTTACACCACTCATTTACGCAGTGAAGGTAATAATTTACTTGAAAGCCTGCAGGAAACTCTGGAGTGTGCAACTCAAGCCGGATTGAAAAAAGTGGTGATCAGCCACCTGAAAACTGCCGGTAAAGCCAACTGGCACAAACTTGATACCGCTTTGGAAATCATCGATGCTTACCGTCAAAACGGCATCGACATCCGTTTTGACCGTTACCCTTATACCGAAAGCCAAACCATGCTCAGCGTGATTCTGGATCCGCCATTTGATACCATGCCGGACCGGGATATCACCATTGCCCTGCAGGATGAAAAAGTCCGGCAGACGATCCGGAAATCTCTGCTGAAAAAACCTGCTGAAGATTGGGAACGCTGGAGATTGACCGGCACCACCCATCCGGAATGGAAAATCTTTGCCGGTAAAAAATATACAGAACTTCCCGGTAATATGATCGATGCCGTTATCGATCAATTGTCATTTGATGCAACGACCGCAACCATCGGTGCAGCAGGAATGTCTGAAAAAAACATGCTGAAAATCATTACTGATGATCTTTGTATGCCCGGCAGTGACGGCAACGCCGTCGATCAACATGCCGGCAGCTCCACCCACCCCAGAACATTCGGTGCGATCGCCAAATTCATACGTTTGAAACTCGATCACGGTCAATCTGTCGGTAAATGTGTTGCTGCCGCAACCGGTAAACCGGCAGAATTTTTCAATTTATCTGATATCGGAACCATTGAAAAAAATAAAAAAGCCGATATCACCGTTTTTTCACCTGATGATATCGACTCCAAAGCCAGTTTCAATGAGCCGAACCGTCTGGCTGAAGGCATCACTCTGACCATGATCGATGGCAAAATTCAGTTCTGCTGAACCTCTCCAGCCGAAGTTTCCGGCTGCTGAATACTTTGCAACAAAATCCGCACTGCGGCCGGAGGATCGGATAAACCTCTCAATCTTTCCAATTCCAAATTGACACCGATCCACTCGACCGGGATACTGGCTCCGGCACTCTGTTGAGCAGCTCTCATCGCAGTTTCTTCATCATTTTCAGCCAGAGCGATCAATGCACGAACCACCATCGCATTACGGCTGGGAACATTGAATTCCAATGCTTCTTTGGCCGCAGAAGCATTGCCGGATTTCCAATGAGCAAAAGCCAGTAACGGTGCAAAAGACGGATTGTTTTCTTCCATTATCTTACGATAATACCATGCCGCAGAAAGCCAATCATTATTTACTTCAGCTTCTCTGGCCGCCCCACTCATAAAACGCACCAATTCCCGGCGATGATCCAATCTGGCACCAAGCAACCGCTCAAGTTCAGGATGGGGAGCGGCCCCCAATTCTCTGGCTCTTTCATAAGCAATAACAGCCTCACCCAACCGGTCTGACACTGAATTGGCCAGCAAACGGGCCAATTCGATCTGAATTTCGGCTGATTCAGGAGCCAATCTGGCTGCCATCAACAATCTTTCCTCCGCACGGGCCGGAGCACCGCAACCGGCTTCGATCAAACCGGCACACATCTGAACATAGGCGTTTTCCGGATATTTGACCAGCAACGGATCAACTATCGACTTGGCATTGCCGAAGCGGGAAATCTGAATAAAGCAACGGGCTGTATCCAAGGCCAATTGCAAATTTTCCGGGGCAGAATTTCTCGCTGATTCCAAATGAGTTGAAGCCTCCTGATAACTTCCCCGTCTGAATAAAAGCATTCCCAAACGGTAATGTGCCAATACAAAATCCGGCTTCACCGCCAATGCCTGACGGTAATGCCAAACAGCCAACTCAGATTTCCCGCCACGTTCGGCGACGATACCGGAACCGGTCAATTCCTCCGCAGAACGGTTACTTACCCGGGGCGTTTCCGGAGTATTTTCACCACTATCCTGTTCCCGGTTATTAAGAATTGCGGTCAAACGGTCTCTTTCGGCGGCAAGTTCAGCGTTGAGTTTATTCAATGCAGCAATTTCATCTTCCAAACGGGCCAATCTGGAAGCATCCACCCGATCCAACAATTCTCCGGCAGATTTTTGCCTCAACTCGGCCAATTCAGCACTGAGCCGGCGTAACTGTTCGATTTCATCAACTTTCAATTCAAGTTCCCGATTCAATTCCCGCTCTTTACTGCGCTGGGCTTCCAGAGTCCGGCGCATTTGCTGCAATTCATTTTGCAACTGCTGAATCTGATCATTCAGAGGCCCGACTGCTTCTGCGGCAGTCCGCAAACGCTGGGCTTCAATACGACACGAAGCATGAACATCTTCATTTTCTTTTGCCTGAGAAGCAGCCAACAAACGATTCAACCGCTCAAGTTCAGCGGTATTAGTCGCAATCATGGCTTCCAACTCCCGGTTTACCCGGCGAAGTCTGACCAATTCTTCACTTTCGCGCCGCAACCGGGCAATCTCAGCACGCAACTGTTGCTGATCGGCGGTAAGGGCAGCATTGGCCGACTGCAACGCCCGGTGAGCAGTCTGAAGTTCATTGAATTGCACTTTAAGCGATGCCAACTCAACTTCCCGGGCCCGCAATCCAGTCAATTCTCTTTCCAATTCCTGCAACCGCTCAACTTCTTTGGCGACAGCTTCCAATTCAGCCAAACGGCGGCGGGCATTCTCAAACTCCTGAGCCCGGCGACGCAAGGCTTGCAATTCAGCCTGATCACGGTTGTAAGCAGCCTGCAATTCTGCATTGAGTTGCTGTTCTCGGGCTAAAGCATTGCGCAACTGATCGATTTCCAGCAATCTGATGCGTGCCCTTTCCAACTCGGCCTGTTGTGGTCTGGCAGCTTCCAACAAAGAGCGATTTTCCCGGTTTTCAGCAGACAGAGCCTGGAAGTTGCGGTTCAACTCATCATATTGGGCCCGCAATTGTTGCAATCCGCTCAATTGTTCTCTCAAAGCACGCTCTCTTTCAGCGGCGGCAACGACCTCGGCTCGTGCACGGAGAGTTTCTTCATTGGCCGCTTTCAACCGTCTCTCACTTTCAGCCAAAGCCGCTTTTCCGGCATCCAATTCACTGCGTAAACGCACCAATTCACTTTGTGCGGCCTGTAAATCGGCTTCCAAACGACGCACCGAAGTGCGTGCTTCTGTTGCGGCACGGTAATCTTCACTGTTACGGATAGCCAGACGACGTTCCAAATCTTCAGTTCTTTCATGCAACCGCTGAACGTCTTCTTCCAAACTGCGGTTACGTTCACGCAAACTTGCAACTTCAGCAGCACTCAATCTTGCTGAATTACCGGATTGTTCCAAATTCTGCTGCAGTGTACGGATCCGGGACTGCAACGCAGTATTTTGATTTTGGGCTTCTCTCAAAGCAGTGCCTGCCCGTTCTTTTTCCTGCTGCAATTCAGCGATACGCTGTTCCCGGGCACTATTCTGTTCTCCGGCGGCACGCAACTGATTTTGCAAGTTCTGTATTTGACGCTGACAGACAGTATTCTGCTCATTGGCAGTACGCAACTGATTTTGCAAGTCACTTATCTGACGCTCCAAAGCCGAAACCTGACGACGCAATTCAGCAGCAACTCTCTCGCTGTCAGATGCTCTTGCAGAAACATCTGCACTTGCAGCTGCGGATTCATTATTCCGCCGGTCCAAGTTGGCGATCTGCTCATCCCTTTCAGATATTTGACGGTCTTTCTCGGATATCTGACGGTCTTTTTCAGATATCTGGCGATCTTTCTCGGATATCTGACGGTCTTTTTCGGATATCTGGCGACGCAGATCAGCAAGTTGACGATTCAAATCGGCAACTTGTCCGGCTAATCCGGTATTGCGTTCATTCAATGCTGCGATTTCCTGCAACCGCTCATTGGCGGCGGCCAATTCCTGACTGATTTGACGCAAATCCTCTTCCCGTTTACGCAAAATCTCCTCAAGAGAATTTTTAGCGACTTGCCCCAAACGGGCATTTTCTCTTTCAATTCGCAACTGCTGTTCCAAGCTGGCGACCTGATTTGTGAGTCTTTCCACACTCATGCGTTCATCGACCAGACGCTGTTCCAAAGCAGCGATACGATCCTGCGGTCGCTGCAACTCCGCTTCCAAAGCCCGATACCGCTGTTCCAAAAGAGCATAACGGTCTTCGACGGCTTTGCGATCCCGCAAGAGAGCGGCCATTTCCGCTTCAAAATCACGTTGCCTTTGCAATGAGCGTTCCAATTGCTGATTATTTGCCCGCAAACGGGCGACTTCTGCCCGCAAACGCTCCAATTCCTCCCTCTCGGCCCGATTCAAAGCATCAACTCCGGGATCAGTTGCAGGAGCAGACACTGCCGGACGGGACGGGGTTTGAGCAGCAGGACGTTGAGCCGGACGGGATGGGGGTTGAGCCGCGGGACGCTGAGCCGGACGGGACAGGGGTTGAGATGCAGAGGAACTGCCGGCATTGCCTCCCGCTTCACCGAGCAAACGGCGCAATTCAGCGATTTGCCGGTCACAGTCACGCAAACGGTCGGCAATAACCCTCTGGTTCCAATCCGGCCGGGCAGCACGCACCGCCAAATAGTTTTCTCTCGCACGGGTGAAATAATTCAGTGCTTCAGTGTAATTCCCTCTCTCTCGCAAAGATACCCCCTGCTCAAAGTTGGTGTATCCTGATCGCCAGGAATCCCAAGGCGACGGTGCGGCAACAGCAATCAACGAAACAAAAAGTCCGATGAGTACCACCGCAAAAAATTTTACCGAATTCATCGCAAAAACTCCTTAAAACGGTGTTGTAATTTTTCCTCTATGGCAAAAACAAGTTCCGCCGTTCCATCCGGCGCATAATTTTCTTCATAAACATTCCCCGCGCTGTGAACCAGTGTGATCAGGTCATAACGTGACGGCGGGATTTCCGCCCGCAAAAGACAACGGGAACGGGCGGCAAAATCTGCTAAATATCTCTTCAATTCATCCAAACCGGCTCCGGAATGAGCCGATACATAAAAGGCATTGGGAAACAATCCGCGCAATCTGGCAAGTTTTATTGCACTGCTTTGCGGATCAAGGCGATCCATTTTGTTGAAAACTACAGCCATACGCTTTTCATCCGCCCCCAGTTCTTTCAAGACTCCGATAGTAGTTTCCCATTCATTATCTGTATCGTCGGATGAAACATCCAAAACCAACAACAATATATCAGCCAGAACGGCTTCTTCCAAAGTAGATTTAAAAGCCTCCACCAATTGATGCGGCAGTTTACGGACAAATCCGACCGTATCATTCAGAACCATTTCGACATTTCCGGGCAGCAATATCTTTCTGGCAGTGGGATCAAGCGTAGCAAAAAGTTGATCTTTGACCAGCACGTCAGAATCACACAACGCATTGAGCAAAGAAGATTTACCGACATTGGTATATCCGACAAGAGCAGCTTGTACCACCGGACGTCGAATGCGTGATTTCCGCTGGGCGGCACGTTGTTTCCGTACCAAAACCAACTCATTTTTGAGTTGTTGAATACGCCTCTTTATCAACCTGCGGTCGGTTTCCAACTGGGCTTCTCCCTGCCCCCGATTGGTTGCACCACCGCCGCGCTGACGTGATAAATGAGTCCATGCTTTATGCAAACGGGGCAGAGAGTACTCAAGTTTAGCCAATTCAACTTGCAAAACAGCCTCTTTGGTCATCGCTCTGGATGCAAATATTTCCAGAATGATCTCTTCCCGCCCCACCACCGGACAACCGGTCAATTTTTCCCAGTTACGCTGTTGTGACGGAGTCAATTCGGTATCAAATACCAACAAATCAGCTTCACATTCCTGAACCAGCTGGGCAACCTCCTCCGCTTTTCCGGTACCGATCCGGTAACGGACTTGCGGAGTACGGATTTTTATGATCTCCGGTTCCAACGGCACAATTTCCAGATTGCGAACCAGATCCGCCAACTCATCAAGTTGGGATTCCACAACGGCACGATCCTGATCTGCTTCCAAAAAGCCGATCAGGAACGCCCGCTGTTCTTTTATTGCAGCAATTTCTCTTTCCAACTCGATCAAGAGAAATTCCCCTCATTAACGGTTTTTAAGACGGGAAGCAACTTCCGCCTCGTAAGCATCAAAATCATCAATATTCAATTGAGCCACCCCGGTACGGATCGCCGCTTCGGCAACCTTACGGGCAACGTGGGGCACAACACGCGGATCAAAAGGTTTGGGGATGACCATATCCAGACGGATACCGGCCGGTCCATCAAACGTCCCTCTGGCAGCATCTGCCGGATACGCCTTTTTCAACTCTTCCTTGATATCTTCCGGAATTTCCAAAGTAGCCAACTCGGCCAATGCCTCACTGGCAGCAAGTTTCATTTCCTCATTGATATCTTTGGCCCGCACATCCAATGCACCGCGGAAAATACCCGGAAATCCCAAAACGTTGTTGATCTGATTGGGGAAGTCACTGCGGCCGGTACCGACCACTGCGGCTCCGGCGGCGATAGCCACATCAGGGAAAATTTCCGGAGTCGGATTGGCCATTGCAAAAATCACCGGATTGGGAGCCATGGTTTTGACCATTTCCCCAGTCACACAATTCGGAGCAGAAAATCCGAGGAAAATATCAGCACCTTTGAGAGCATCAGCCAAAGTGCGGCATTCAGTATCAACGGCAAAAAAGGCTTTTTCCTCATTCAAATCAGTTCTGCCGGTGTGGATCACTCCCTTGGAATCACACATGATGAAATTCTCTTTTTTCGCACCGGCTGTCAAATAAAAACGGCTGCAGGCAATACCGGCGGCACCGGCACCATTGACTACAAAGCGGCAGTTGGCAATATCTTTGCCAAGCAATTTCAACGCATTGATAATAGCAGCCATGGAAATAATCGCCGTACCATGCTGATCATCATGAAAAACCGGAATATTCATCCGTTGTTTTAATTCACGCTCAATCTCAAAACAGGCCGGAGCTGCAATATCCTCAAGATTGATACCGCCGAAAGTCGGTTCCAAATGTTCGACAGCGGCAATCATTTTAGCCGCATCGGTACGGTTTTTATCATCAAAAACTTTGCCGAGGCAAAGCGGAACAGCATCAATATCAGCAAAATGCTTGAAAAGCACCGCCTTGCCTTCCATCACCGGTAATCCGGCTTCCGGACCGATATTTCCCAAACCGAGCACAGCTGTTCCATTGCTGACCACGGCGACCATATTGCCGCGGGCAGTATACTTCCAGACATCTTCGACGTTTTCATTGATCGCCAGACAAGGCTGAGCAACTCCGGGAGTATAAGCCAGACTCAAATCATCACCGGTATCACACGGCTTGGTGGTTTCTATGGCGATCTTTCCGGCACATTTACCGGCATGATAATCCAATGAGAGTTGTTTCAATTCTTCTGCGGTCATAATTATAAAATCCTTATGTAAAAATAATTGGGTAAAAGATCATTTATCCAGTTGCGGACGGACATTCCATAAAGTGCTTTGCCATTTTCCGTCACAATATTCATAAACCCCGAATGCTCCGGTAGCCAACTTCAAAGATCCTTCAGGCACGTTTCCTGCCGGCAAAATCGCTTTGGAAAAACGGGCAATGCCATTGCTGGTCACTGCAACCACTGTCCTGCCCCGGTATTGCTCAAGAACTTTGTCAGCAAATTCCTTCCACTGCGTTTCCAACATATCGGCCTTTGCAGCGAGAAAATACCAGGCCTGCGGTAAAACGGCTTCTGAATCCCAACGCTTCAAAGCAGCTTTACCGGCGGCACGCAACTCATCAAGAGTGGTATCCGGAGTAATCATACCGGCACTTTCCACAATGCCAAGCCGCAGAACCACATCATCTTCCGGTTTACCATCATCATTACCGTAATCCAATTCAGTAAGAAACTTCGCTTCAGCCAACGCGGCTTCAGGAAAAGAAGCCGCAATTCCGACTGCACTTTGACAAGTACGCTGCAAAGGAGCATGAAAAATCACCTCCGGAACAAAACCGTTTTCAGCCAGCATTTCTCCGGCGGCATAAGCCTGTTTCATACCGGTTTCGGTCAAAGGAATGTCCGTTGCACTGCCCACCCGGCAAATAACATCACCGGCATTGAAAGTATTGCCGTGACGGACTACTATCAAACGGGTCACTTCACTCATTTCAACAACTCCCCGGCTTGAGTGATCAATCTTTCAGCACGAACCAAATCTTCAGGAGAATCCACCCCGCTGGTAGCCGCATCATAACCGGACGGATAGGTCACTTCCACCATGCGTACCGGAATGCCGTTCTCAATAAAACGCAACTGCTCAAGTTGCTCAAATTTTTCATATTCCCCCAACGGAGCCTGTGAAAAATAAGCCAACGCCGCAAATTTATATGCGTAAAGACCGACATGACGGCAAACCGGCGAAAAACCGCCATTGGCGGCCAACTTTTCTTCACCGCGGATCGCCGGAATAATATTTTTTGAAAACCACTTGGCATTACCGTCTGCCCCGACGATCGCAGTCGTACCGGAAAATGGAGAATCCTTTTTTGATTCACGCAAAGCCGCCAGTGCAGCCCAATCCAAACGGGTATAGGGGGTAGCAACCTGAGTTTCAGGATGTTCCTCAAAAGCATCCAGCAGCGCACTGATAAATTGCGGCGGACAAAGCGGATTATCCCCTTGCAGATTCAACAGCACATCCGGACGCTCCGCCCGGTTCACCGCCACAGCCCAGACCCGATCCGAACCGGAACGGCAACTTGACGGAGTTATTTCCACCGGGATATTATGTTTTTCACAATATTCTATTATTCTGGCACTGCCTTCACCGGGTATTTCCGGTTCTTCAGTGGCAACAACGGCTTCACAATCTTTACGACTGCGGCATACCGCATCAGCAATGTCCCAGACCCGCTGAATAATGGTTTTACCGGCAAGCTCTGCCAGCGGTTTTCCGGGAAAACGTTTTGATCCGAAACGGGCCGGAATCACAATCAAACTTTTCATCACACCTTATCCTTACATAAAAATGAGGAACGGCATGAAGGGCGTTCCTCACATTACAGTAACTTTATAAAATCATTTTCCGAAAGGAATTCCCGGAATCTCGACCTCGATCTTATGTTCAAAATTAAGATAATGGATCGTTGTCAATGCGGCCGTGCCAATCAAAAATAACAGTGAGATCAAAGTCATGATCATATAAAATCCGGAAGGACGGGCCACCGGCAGATTTCCAGGAACAACCGGCATGGCTCCGGCCTCCACCGGACGTTTTCCTGCCGGCTTTTTCAACGCCGGACGATTCGCCGGATTGGCCATTTGATTTCCGGCAGACTTTTTCAATGCCGGACGTTGGATCCGGACAGTACGATCTTCACCGGCAGATTCATCCGGTGCTTTTGCCGCAACCTCCGGTGCTTTTGCCGCAACCGGCTTCAGTTTAACCGTCATACTGCTGCGGGTATTTTCATCATCACTGCCATCCTCTCCGGCGGCAGGCTTTTTCAATGACAACGGTGACTTGGCCGCTGACGGTTTCAATTTTACCGTCATTCGGGTACGGGTATCAACTGCATCATCAGCAGCATCAGATGCCTTTTCGGCAACAGCCGGAGATAAAGGAGGTCTGGCCGCTGACGGTTTCAATTTTACCGTCATTCGGG
>JAZNEV010000094.1:0-40897 GCA_045588835.1 Victivallaceae bacterium | reverse complement strand
AATCGATTTTGGCCGATGCCGATTATCTCAATGCCCTGCAACATGCCGGAAGTTATGAAAAAAGCCTCTACGAGGCCGAGGCCAAACGCATTGCTGAAATCCAAAAGGGCATTTTGGCAATTTCCAATAATGAGCAGCCGTGTGATGTCTTTATCTGTTACAAAGAAAGCGACAATTACGGCAGACGTACCAAAGATTCAGTTACGGCACAGGAAATCTATTATCAACTGACCAATGCCGGATATAAGGTGTTTTTCTCAAGGATCACCCTTGAAAGCAAACTCGGTCAACAGTATGAGCCGTACATTTTTGCCGCCCTCAATTCCGCTAAAGTGATGCTGGTCATCGGTTCGCAGAAAGAATATTTTGATGCCGTTTGGGTACGCAATGAGTGGAGCCGTTTTCTTGCGTTGATGAAAAAAGACCGCTCCAAACTGCTTATCCCCTGTTATAAGGATATGGATGCCTACGATATTCCCGAGGCTTTGTTAATATTTCAGGCCCAGGATATGGGAAAGATCGGTTTTATCCAAGACCTTTTGCATGGGATAAAAAAGGTGATCATTAAAGAACAGGCTCATTCAGCCACGCCAAGCATCATGGTAGTTTCCAGTGGCAGAAATCACCCACTACTCCGCCGTGCGAAACTATTTATTGAAAATAACGATTTCGGATCAGCCATAACGTACTGCGAAAAAACTCTTGATCAGGAGCCGGAAAACGCTTGGGCCTACTACTACCGGATGTTGGCAGAATTGCAAATTTCAGGTTCAGAAGAATTATTCATGAATGATTTTATTCGCAGCAATTCTTACCGGATGGCCCGCAAATTTGCGGATGCCGAATTGAATTTACTGCTGGATCAAGCCATTACCGAACAAAATAATAATCCGGCGTATATTGAGCAACAATCATGCTTGGCTATTCAGCAAAAAATCAGAGCGCAAGGTCAAATTTTCGCCAAGTTACTCTATGTGGAAAATACATCCATATACAAACGCATGGATGTAATTACAATTCTGCAAAACTGTATGAGTATGGTCTCTTATAACAATTTATCCACCAAAAGCAACATCGATGCTTTCCGGAAATTAATGCAAAAAGAGAAAGAGCATTTGCTTTCTTTAAAAAAATCAGATGTTACAAACATCTTGAATGCAATCGATAATTGTTTCGAAATAATCGCAAATGAACCGGGTAAAAACACTTTTAATAAAAAGTACGGGATTCCGGTGCAGCATCCTCAAAAATTACCGTTGCAAGGAACGCCGCCTCCGATCATGCCTCAAGGATATCAAAGTCAACCGCTGCCGCAAGCAACTGTAAACAATAATTCCAAATGCCTTGACGTTATCAAAGAATGCGGCAGGATCATTGCTGTAATAGTTCTGCTGTTACTGCTGTCTCTTGTGCTTAATTCAGTGGAATGGTTGTAAAGCGGAATACCCGATTGCTTACATCGCAGTTTATTTCCACCATAGATCCATTACTGCTGACCGATCCGGCACAACATTCCCCCCTGCCCTGTGCATCAACTTTCAAATACGGTTTATGCACATGACCGCACAAAACCAGATCAAGTTTCTTTTGTTCAATCAACTCCAAAACCTTTTTCTGACCGAAAAGACGGTGACGCATCCGCAACACCGGATGCTCCTCAGTCATTGGGTAGTGAGATATCAATATTTTTGGAATATCCATGTTTTCAGCACAAGCTGATTCGATAAATTTGCAACTCTGCTTTTTAAGGAATCCCCAGGAACAAAGTAAATTAGACGGCGCACTGGTATTTACCACCAGCATTTCAACTCCGCAATAATCAAGTTTTTTAGGCAAATCGTCAAAAGTGTATTTTTTCTGCGACATCAAATGCACCGCATTTTTAACTGCCTCCACACACTTCCTGCGTTTTACATAACAATCGTGATTACCAGGAGTATAAAGCAGAGGAATATCCGACTGATACAACGGCTTGATGATATCAAGCACTTTGGCAAATTCTCCCGGTTGGCCGGCACTGGTCAAATCTCCGGTGCAAACCGCCACATCCGGCCGGGTATCCATGATATACTCCACGGCCCTCGCCAGATGCGAAAGATCATGACGGAATTTTCGCCGGAAACTGTAATTAAATACCCCGACCCAACGTTTGTCAAAATATGCCATCAAATCCTCTGCCGGTCCGCCGCCATGCGGATCAGAGAAGTGTACGATTTTCATATCAATTCTCCATTTTTTGTTTAATATAACCGAAAAACTCCTGATTGTCAAGTAAAAAGAACTTTTTTGACTTGCTTTTTCAAAAAACCGGTCTATATTATCTGTTTACTTGATATTATTTCAGGGAGATTTAAAACCATGGGAAAACTTTTTGAAGAAACTGCAAACAAATTTAAATCTTATGTAATGCCTACTTACAGTCCGCAGATCATGTTCGTCCGCGGCAAAGACACCAGACTCTGGGACGACGAAGGAAACGAATATTTGGATTTCGCTTCCGGAATCGCAGTGTGTTCTTTAGGGCATTGTAACGACCGGGTGACTAAAGCCATTCAGGATCAATGTACGAAACTCGTACATATTTCCAATCTCTACATGAATGAACTCATGCCGGAACTGGCCAAAAGACTGGCCTCCAATGCGATGCCCGGCAGTAAAGTATTTTTCTGCAATTCCGGAGCAGAAGCAAATGAAGGAATGATCAAACTGGCCCGTAAATACGGGAACAAAACCGGGCGGAATCACATTATATCCATGGATAACAGTTTCCACGGACGTACTCTCGCCACTCTCGCCGCAACCGGCCGGGCCAAATACCGCAAAGGTTTTGAGCCGGATATGCCGGGATTTTCCCAAGTTCCTTTCAATGATTTTGAAGCTCTTGAAGCGGCTGTAACTCCGCAAACCTGTGCTATTATGCTGGAAATGCTCCAAGGCGAAGGCGGTGTATTTCCTGCCGACCGGGAATATCTGAAAAAAGTCCGTACACTTTGCGATGAAAAAGATATCCTGTTACTTTGTGATGAAGTTCAATGCGGCATGGGACGGCTCGGCACCCGCTTTGCTTATCAGAAATTCGGAGTGGAACCGGATATTATCACCATGGCCAAAGCCATTGCAAACGGATTCCCGATGGGAGCAATTCTGGCCGGCAGAAAATGTGCCGATGTATTTGAAGTCGGCAATCACGCCAGCACTTTCGGCGGTACTCCGCTGGCATGTGCCGCTGCCCTTGCTGTTCAAGATGCTTTCGATCAGGATGGGGTTTTGGAAAATTGCGAAAAGGAAGGTGAATTTCTCCGCTCCGAATTATCCAAAATCGCTGAAAAATATGAATTTATCAAAACAGTACGCGGCATGGGACTGATGATCGGCATGGTGCTTGACCGTCCGGCAGGCGGCCTTGCATCGATACTTTTGAAAGATAAAATGGTGGCACTTACAGCCGGAGAAACTGTCCTCCGGCTGGTTCCGCCGTTGACCATTACCAGAAGCGACAGCGAATTGGCCATTGCTAAAATCGCCAAAGCAGTAGAAGAGTTTGCAAAACAGGAGGGATTGAAATAATGAAAAAAGACTTTCTCACACTTCAGGATATTACCAGAGATGATCTGGAGAAAATTTTTGAATTATCCGCGAAATTAAAAAATGAGCGTGGTAATCAGAATTATAAACCACTGGCCGGGAAAAGCATCGGATTGATCTTTGCCAAATCCTCGACCCGTACCCGCATATCTTTTGAAGTCGGTGTCAGCGAACTGGGCGGTTACCCCCTCTATCTGGATCAATCAAAAATGCAAGTCGGCCGCGGAGAAACCATTGCTGATACTGCCCATGTAATGAGCCGTTATCTGCATGGTATCGTCATCCGTACTTTCGCTCATGCAGATGTGGAAGAACTTGCCCGTGAAGCATCAATCCCGGTGATCAATGCACTGACCGACGAATTCCACCCCTGTCAGTTGCTGGCAGATATGTTGACCATCAAGGAATACTCCGGCAAAGTGGATAACTCTATCCGCATCGCGTTTTATGGTGATGGACGCAGCAACATGGCAAACTCTCTGATCCTGGCAGCTAAATTGACCGGTATGGAATTGGTCATTGCCGCTCCGGAAGAAGAACGCCCCAGTTGCGAACTTATCGGCGATGCAAAAAATATCGTCTGGGAAAAAGATCCGCTCAAAGCTGCCGATGGTGTTGATTACTTCTATACCGACGTTTGGGTAAGTATGGGATTTGAGGAGGAACGTGCCCGCCGCATGGAAATTTTCCGTCCGTATCAGGTAACTGCTCAACTCTTTGAAAAAGCCAAACCGCAAGCCAAGTTTTTGCACTGTCTGCCCGCTCACCGCGGCGAAGAAGTTGCCGCAGATGTAATGGATTCATCCCGTTCCATCGTGTTTGACGAAGCAGAAAACCGTTTACACGCCCAAAAAGCCCTGATGGCAATGCTTATTGGCGGTAAATGATGAATTTTATCGAGATCCTTCTGATTGCACTCGGAGTGTCAGTAGACGCAGCGGCAGTTTCTGTCAGCGGATCTCTTTGTCCCGGAAAATATTCAAAGCGGCATTGTGCATTCAATGCCGCTTTGTTTTTTGGCGGATTCCAATTTTTCATGCCGGTAATCGGATTTTTTGCAGCCGGAATATTTGCTGAAACAGTAAAGGCTGTGGATCATTATCTTGCCTTTGGCTTGCTGACTTTTGTAGGAGGGAAAATGATCTATGAAGCATTGGTCAGAAATGAATCAGACCCCAAATGTCCTCTCGGCGAATTTTTCTCTGCAAAAAATCTCATTATGCCTGCTGTCGCAACCAGTTTGGATGCATTGGCTATCGGAGCCGGTTTATCATTCAGCGGCAATCCGATATGGTTGCCCGCTTCTGCAATGGGAATAGTGACCGCTATTATATCTGGAATATGTGTGTTTTTAGGTAAGCATTTAGCCGAACCGGCTGTCAGCGAAAAAGATATGACCATTGCCGGCGGCAGTGTGATCATATTGATCGGCCTCAAAATCCTTTTACAGGATTTAGGTATTTTATAAGTCACAAATTCAAAATATGCTGCCTTTGCTGAGGAGCCTGATGCAATGCACTCATTTCCATTCCGGGGGTAAATTCATGAATCTCACCGGAAACGACTTCCGCAACTGAACCATCGAACCGGGTACCGATTATCCGGAGTTTCAAATTCGGATTCTGTTTTGCATGAAACACCATCCCCGGGAAAACACCACTTCCGGCACCGACAGAAATCACCACAACTTTCAATTCACGGTCGGCGGCCAAAACCCGGCAACTGCCGATATCAGAATTGCCGGGGATCGTCAGTGCAGCAAAACTCATTGCGGCTCTTTCCAACTCATCCAAACGTAACTCAACTTGTGCTTTCCGGGCCGGCCCCAGCGGCAATTCCGCTAAAAGCCGACGGCATTCATCTCTAACCGACAATGCTTTCATTGACAAAGCATTGCCCCGGCGGGCAAGTTCTTCGAGTACCAATAACGCACGTCTTTCACGATCTGAAAGTTCCATTTGGGTATGATCCAAAGCCAAACCGGCCAGCCACTGCCTGTAACCGGCCAATTCTCTTTCTGCCTGTAAAAGTTTTTCTTTCAATTCCCGGTTCTCCCGTTCCAAGCGGGCAAGATCAGACTCCGGTGTATCGGCAAAAACCAATACACCGGATATAAAAATCACCAGAATCGTCAGAAAAAACTTCACCTTGTATCATTCTCCTGATTGTTTTTTGTTACGGTCAAACCAACCGTAAATACGTTCACGGGAACGCTGGAAAAATGCGTACAACGGCGGAATAAACACAATTCCGATAATCGTGGATAAGAGCATGCCGTAGAATGTTGTAATACCGATAGCCTGACGGCTGCCGGCACCGGCACCGGTCGCAATCACCATGGGGAATACCCCGATAACAAATGACCACGCCGTCATCAACACCGCACGATAGCGGTAACTGAATCCATTTTGAGCCGCTTCCTCAATGGATTTACCGGATTCACGCTCCTGTTTGGAAAACTCAACCATCAAAATTGCATTCTTACACGCCAAGCCGATCAGCATAACAATACCCAACTGGGCATAAATACTGAAGTCCAAACCGCTGTACTTCATTCCGAGGAATCCGCCAAGCATAGCAAAGAAGAAACTCAACACAACTGAAATCGGAATAGTCCAACTTTCATACTGCCCGACCAGGAAGAGATAGCCGAATATCAACGCAAGGATCAACAGTTGAATAATCCGTCCTTCATTGCCGCGCTCCTGATAGCTCATATCAGTCCAACTGATTTGATAACCATTCTTAAACTCATCCTCGGCCATGATGTTTTCTATTTCTTTCATCACCGTTTGACTGCTTACTCCTGGCTCACACTGAACCGTGATTTTTGCAGACATCAACTGATTGAAACGGGTAAGCGAACGGGATCCAGCACTTCTGCGAAGAGTGGCAAAAGCTCCCAACTCCACCATCGCACCGCGATTGCTTCTGACTTGCAACTGAAGCAATCCATTCGCATCAGCACGCTCCTCTTCCTCCGATTGCATTTTTACCTTAAATGAATAACCGGATAAATTGAAGTCATTTACATATTCAGAAGCGACATTACTCATCAGTACAGAAAATATCTGACTCTTGGAAACACCGAGGGCCGCAGCCTTCTCAAAATCGACATCCAAATACATTTCCGGAGTTCCGCTTTCAAAACTGCCGAATGCCATCATCACCATTCCCTTGAGAGAATTCAACCGCATCAACAAACGATTCATCGTTTGCTGCAATTGTTCAGGAGTTTGACCGGCATTGGCCTGAAGCATGAAAGTCACTCCGCCGGTAACTCCCAACCCCATAATTGCCGGAGGTTGGAAAAAGTTGATTCGTGCTTCCGGAATAGTGGCAGCGATCTCTTGAAGTCTGGCCTGGATGGCATTGATTTGCGTTTCCGGAGTATTACGCAAATCCCAATCATCAAGAGTCATAATAAACGTACCGCAGTTTTCCCCGGCACCACTGGTAAAACTGTAACCGTAAATACTGATACAATTTTCAATACCCGGAATATCGTCGATCTGGTTTTCGAGCTGCTGCAAAACCCGGTTGGTTTCAGCCAAAGTGGCCCCAGGCCGCAATTCGACCATACCCATGATCGCACCCTTATCTTCTGCCGGAATAAATGAACTGGGGATCGAACTCAAATAGTAGTAGTTCATATAGATCACTCCGGCAAAGATCACAATCGCAATGACGGTATAACGCACCATGAAACGGGAAAGTTTCATATAGCCATTGCAAGACCAGGCAAGTGCTTTGTTAAAACCACTGAAAATCCTGTTTTCTTTAGGTTTGCGTAATAGTAACGCACAAAGAGCAGGACTGAGAGTCAAGGCATTGACAGTCGATAAACACAATGAAATACACATCGTCACAGAGAACTGCAAGTAGATCGTACCGACCATACCGCCATAAAAACCAACCGGCACATAGATAGCCACGATCACCAGTGTGGTAGCGATGACTGCTCCGGTGATCTGCTTCATACTTTTACTGGCAGCTTCTTTAGGAGAAAGTCCCTCCTCCTCAATCAGACGCATACAGTTTTCAGTAACCACGATAGCATCATCCACCAATGAACCGATAACCAGAATCAAACCGAACATGGTGAGCAGATTGATGGAAAATCCCAATGGGATAAGGAATATGAATGTACCTATCAAACTCACGGGAATAGTAATAGTAGGTACCAAAGTCGCCCGCCAATCCTGCAAAAACAGATAGGTGATCGCCACAACCAATAACAATGTAAGCAACAGTGTTGCAAAAATTTCTTTCATGGTGATCCGGATATATTCAGTCGGATCATATCCGACCTCAAAATCAACACCTTCCGGGAACTGAGTGGCTTTTAATTCAGCCAGCAGTTCATTGGCTCTCTGCACGACTTCCAACGCATTGGCATCAGTATTGCGGTAAATCATCAAACTGATGGCATCCTGTCCGTTGAAGCGACTGCCGTTAGCGTAACTTTCCGCCCCCAATTCAATGCGGGCGATATCTTTAAGTTTGACCTGCTCACCATTTGACTTGGAAAGCACAATGATATTCTCAAATTCCTCAGTGGTATGCAAACGACCGAGAGTAGTCAATTTGAATTGGATGTATTCACTGCTGCCTTCAGTACCGATTGAACCTGCCGCCGCCTGAACGTTTTGAGATTGAATAGCATTGCTGACATCGCTGGTCGAAATTCCCAGACCGGCCATTTTTCTGGTATCCAGCCAAATTCTCATGGAATAGTTTCTCTCTCCCATGATCGATACTTCACTGATTCCGGAAACCCGTGACAGAGGATCGCGCACATTGGTCCGGATAAAATTGGACAATTCAGTCAATGACATTTTTGAACCGTCTGTGGTAAAGTTGTAAAGTGCCAGAATATCGCCACTGCGCTTAAACTGGCGAACGCCATTACGTTTCACGACATCCGGCAGCAATGGTTCAGCACATTTAACCGCATTTTGAACACTCACCAGGTTGATATCTGTGTCAGACCCGGATTCAAAGGTGATTTCAAGCAAATACAAACCACTGTTACTGCAAGTACTGCTGAAATAAAGCAGGCCTTCCAAACCGTTGCACTGTTCCTCGATCACGGTGGCTACTGTGTCTGCAACTTCCTGACTGCTGGCCCCGGTATAAGTGGCCATAACCATGATTGTCGGCGGTGCAATTTCCGGATATTCCGCAATCGGGGCTTGTGACAAACAGAGCAAACCGGCAATGACCGTAACGATGGAAATCACCATCGCCAACTTCGGCCGGTCAATAAAAATTTGTGAAAACATGATCAATTACCTCCGTTCGGGATCACCACATGGCCCGGTATTACTTTGTGAGTGCCATCCACAACAATTCTTTCTCCGGGCTGCAAACCGGACTCAATAATTTGGAGTTTTCCCTGGCTCTCGCCCAGAACCACCGGACGCACCGATGCTTTATTCTCAGCATCCAGAACATAGACAAAGTTGATCGTGCCATTACTGACGATCGCAGAAACCGGCACCACAGTACGGACACCGTCTTTCTTGAATATGGTAACAGCCACCAATGAATCAGGAATGAGACGCATCCCGGAATTATTTACCAGAGCCCGGATACGGATCGAGTCAGTATCTTTATCCACTTTGTTATCAATAAACACGATCCGGCAATCATCCGGAGCGGATGAACTATCTACAAAAATCGAATTATCCGCCAACTTTATCTGCATTGAAGCCTGATTTTGCAAAATATCAAAAGATCCACCGAATATACGATTATAATCACTCATAGTGATCCAAATATTGACATACATCGTATCCGTGGAAACAATTGTTACCAAAGCCCCGGAAGACGGAGTTACATAGTTCCCCGGAGAATAGGTCGCACGACCGGTTTTGCCGCTGATCGGAGCATAGATTTTGGTGTAAGAAAGATTGTTTTCGGCATCAGTCAATGCAGCTTTGGCCGCATCAAGTTCGGCCAGAGCAGCCATTTTTGCTGCTTCCATCGCCCGGAGAGCAGCCTCAGCCACATCTTTTTTTCTTTCAGCCTCTTCGTAGACCGTTTGAGAAATTGCATTTTTTTCCATCAAAGTTCTCTGACGCTCAAAATCGGCTTTGGCAAATTTTTCTTCTGCCTTGAGGCGGATCAATTCAGCATCGCATCTTTTTAATTCAGCCTCACACTGTGCGAGTCTTGCTTTGGCAGAATCCACCGCGGCCCGGTAAGAAGTATCCTCTATTTCAAAAAGCAAATCTCCGGCCTTGACAAATGCACCACTTGCAAAATGCTGCTTCAATATCACCCCGCTGATCCGGGCCACCAGAGAAACTTCATCAACCGCCGTCACTTTTCCGATATAACGGCGGGTCGTTTCCTTATTCAATTGCGAAACAGTACCGACCAGAACCGATTCAGGAGGACGCTCCCCTGCACGAACTCCAATTCCGGCAGCAACCATTGCACAAAACAACAAAGTTTTCCAACTCTTTTTCACTTTTTTATTCTCCTTTTTTATCGGTTAAAAATTTATTGAATTTATCTAAAATCTCTTCAAAACAACGAAACTTTTCTGCATCACAGTCAGCTATAAACTCACTTACTTTATTTCCGAAAAACTTTTCTGCTTCATCTCTGTGAGCGACACCCTTACCGGAAATTCTGATACAAACTTTACGTCGATCCTCCGGAGAAGTGACTCTTTCCAAACAACCGCACTGAACTAAATTTTCCACGGTCACCGACACTGCACTGCTGGAAAGTCCAAGTTTTTCCGCCAAATCACGCAACATCACCCCTTCCGGTTGATTGGCTGTCATACGCCATACAGCGCGAAGTAACCGTCCCTGACTTACCGTAAGATTCATAAACTCACGAATTTTGCTCTTTGATTGCCTTTTCAACCATAAATCACGCAATTCATCAGTTAAATCACAAACCTGCCGGCATACCCTGATGCCATGTTTTTCGCTGTCAGTCAAAAAAGTACCCTTTCAAAAAAATACAGTAACACAATAACAATCTGTCTTAATATACATGAATTCCGAACTTTTTACAAATTAAAAGGAGCTTTCAGGGCAAAAAAATGATTATTTTTTAGTACCGTAGACAGCATGTCCGCGCAAAAGATTGATGGAACCGTTAAAATCAGCCTGCTGATGAACAACGAAAATCACATTTTGCAACTCGTTAAATAATTCGCTGAAATTACGGTTTACCGGGAACAGGACCTCAAGATCCCTCTCTCTGCCCAAAAGATCACTGACTAAAGTTACCCGCAATTCATTGGGATTGGAGACATCCACCTGTTTAATAGTGATATCCCGGCATTCTCTGGTTGCGACCATGATCAATTCAACAGCTTTGCTCACCACAAACTGATTACCCGAATCCCCGACGATCTCCGGCAAAACATAGGTCGCCTCGGAGGATTCTTCCTTTTTGAATTTCACCCCCTTCTCGTCGATAAACATATCTCCATCGATAACCGCCCGGGGCACCCTCTCTTTAAATTCAAAAACCAGCATATCCGGCAGCACCAGTTGCACACTGGCATCTTCCACATTTCCCAATTCCAGACACTTCTCCCGGATTTTTCCGATATCCAAGGTAAAAACATTTGCAGCAAGCGGAATATTCAATTTTTGCATCAATTCAAGATTACGTCCGTGCCAATAACCGTTTTTCACTTCGATCCGGTAAAGTTTAAAACGGGGATTCCTGAATACCAGTCCTTGCGGGATAAGACACAGCAACCAGACTGCACCGCCAACGAGTGCAACGAGCAACAAAACTGAAAAGAACAACAAAATTTTATGCCACAAAGAAATTCCGGTATCATTTTTTTTACCGGAAGATACTTTAGGCGAAGCACTTTTTTTTGCAGTGCTTTTACTGTTGCTTTTTATGTTACTTTTTCTGATTGCCATCAAGCAGTTTCCTTAATCAAAAAGTGACGTCCCGTATCCACACGAAACGTCACTGATAAAATCAAGAATCACCCAATTACTTTACAATGAATCCGTGACGTTTGAGTTCTGCTTTCAACTCAGGTATCCCGATCATCTTGAAATGGAATACTGAAGCCGCCAGAAGCACTTGAGCACCAGCCTCTGCTGCTTCAATAAAATGTTCCATTTTTCCAGCTCCGCCGGAGGCAACAATTTTTGCAGAGCAACTCTGAGCCATGGCCCGGATCACCGGCAGATCATAACCGGTTTTAGCACCATCTCCAGCCTTACTGGTAGGCAGAATCACCTTAACCCCGAAGTCATCAACTTTTTTGGCGAAATCAACTGCATCCGCCCCCGTAGCAGTACGTCCGCCATCGACATACACCTCATATCCGGACGGCATTGCAGGATTGACATCCAAATCAATTGCCACGGTAACAGCATCAACGCCGAATTCAGAGATCAATTCCCGGATAAGTTCAGGACGACGGAATGCCGCACTGCTGGTAGATACCCTGTCAGCCCCGGCTGTCAGCACGCGACGTGCTGATTCAACATCCCTGATTCCCCCGCCCACCGTAAACGGCACAGAACATACATCTGCGACCTTGCGCACGACCTCGACCAAAGTATCACGCTGCTCGACAGTGGCAGTAATATCCAAGAGAGCCAACTCATCAGCTCCGGCGTTGCAATACGCCAGAGCACAGGCAACCGGATCACCGGCATCGGCGATGTCTACAAAGTGTACACCTTTGACCACCCGTCCGGCACGCATATCCAGACAGGGCATAACTGAAATCAACTTATCCATACAACGAAACCTTTCATTCAACGGATCGGCATGCGATCCGGCTCCTCTGAAATAACTTTTTGCAACCATTCAACATTCGGGAAGTGATCTTCAAAGAAAGATTTGATCATCACTTCAAGTCCTTTTTCGCCGAATTCCCAATCAAGAATACTGTCACCGAGAATCTTCCGGACATTGGTCTGATCAAAAACGATATCGCTGCTGAAATACGGGAAAAGATCTCCCACAAAGCGGGTCATCAAAGCCTCTCCGGCATCATCGGCATTGCTTTGTTCGCCAACAGCGACACCATCCAGACGAAGGATCTTGCAAATCGTATTTTCGATCTGACTGACAGAAACCGGACTGTCACCGGAAATATGATATGCGGAGTTGGTAACAGGTTTCTGAAAGAGTGCCGTGATAGCTTCCTGCACATAATCGATCGGAACGAAGTAAACATGTTCCGACGGATGTGTAGCAAAATTGATGTCCATATTCACCCAGTTTTCGGGAGAGATACCAAGTTTGGAGCAACGATGGCTTTTCACCTTTCCGAGGAATTCAAGAATACGGTAGAAAGCCAACGGTTTACGGATACGTCCATCTGAACGGCGGCCGGTAATGATCGCCGGACGGTAAACCGAGAACGGGATCCCGCTCTCACGAACCAGGAATTCGGCTCTGAATTTACTTTCTTCGTAAGGATTGTTAAAGCCGTTATCCACCGGATTATCCTCATAGGCAGTGCCGCGGAGCTTGCCGGCGATATAGCAAGTGCCGACATAATGAAATTCTTTGACATTGAGCAGTTTGGCTAACGCAACCATATTCCGGGTGCCGCCATAGTTGATCCGGTAGACTTTGCCGGTAGGATCTTTACCGAGGTTGACATCAGCCGCACAATGGAAAATAATATTCACTCCCTTGAGTTTCTCATCTTTGGCCAGCTCATCCGGAACAATAGTCGTAACATCTCCCTCAACGACCTGAATTTTTTTCAAAATTGCATCGGCCTCTTCCGGACAACCATTGAAAACACATTCGTCGCGGATAATGGAATCCACCCGTTCGGCAGCACTTTTGCCACCACCGCTGCGAACCAGACAGACGATATCATAATCCTGACGTTCACGCAACAACGCAACTACAAAAGCACTGCCAACCAACCCGGTGATACCGGTGACCAAAACTTTATTCATCATTATACCTGTTTTTTTGTACGGCGGATGCTGAATTAACAAACTCATTTCCGGAACCGGCCACCCACCGTCACATTCACCCAATGGCCCGGAACATCCAATATGCAATAAGTGCAACTTGCTAACTATACACCACGAACAATGCTTTTTCAAGTCTGTAACAGAATAAGCGATACTTTTTTGATAAAAAATCCATCCGTTGAATGATTATTCTTCATAAGTAAAAATATTCCTTGACTAAAACGGAATATAGTGTTATATTTATATGTTTGAGGGCTTATTATCACATCTGTGTCGTGTAAAAAATTCAGAAGAGGACTCCATGAAATCATTTGCAGCATTATGCGTGGCACTGTTGACAATTTTATTCATACTGAACGGATGCTCACCGAAAAGCGACAGCGGCAAAATCAAGGTTGCCGCCGGTCTGCCGCCGATTGCCGGTCTGACAGAAATTATAGGAGGAGACCGGATCGAAGTCATTTCAGTACTTCCCCAGGGCAAAACGCCTCACGACTTCACTCCACGAACCGATACGATCCGTCAAACTGCCGGAGCCGGATTGTTTTTGACAACCGGAATGCCGTTTGAAAATAAAATTTCCGACTTCATGCGAGAAAGAGCCACTGTTTGTGATGTAACCGAAGGCGTTGAACGCATTGCTTTTCACGACGGCGGCAACCACGATCACCATCACCATGACGGTTGCAGTCATGATGACCACGATCCGCATGTGTGGCTTTCTCCGGCAAACGCTATCGCTATTGCAGAAAATATCCTCAATGCACTTTGTAAACTCGACCCGGAAGGCACCGATTATTACCGGGCAAATTTTGAAACCCTCCGTACAAGATTGAGCGAATTGGATCAAAAAATATCCGGGCAGTTGGCCCCTTACGCCGGCCGGACATTTTTCGTATATCATCCGGCATTCGGATATTTTGCTCACGCTTACGGCCTCAATCAGCGGGCAATAGAACTCAACGGCCGGGAAGCAACTACCACTCAATTGGTTCAAATCCGCCGTGAAGCACGCGATTCCGGAGTAAGAACCATATTCGTCCAGGAACAATTCAATCCCGGCAGTGCTGAAGCACTGGCCCGGGATATCGGCGGCAATGCAGTACCGCTGGATCCGTTAGCTCATGATCTGCCCGGCAATCTGGAAAAGATCGCCAATGCAATCATCACCGGTTTTGCAGGAGATGCGGAGTAAATATCATGAATAGTCCGATCATCGAAATCAAAAATCTTTCATTCAGTTATTCTCCGGATAATCCGGTTTTAGAAGAGGTATCTTTCACCGTATTTTCCGGACAATCAGGGTGTATCGTCGGTCCCAACGGCGGCGGCAAAAGTACACTGTTGAAACTCATGCTGGGATTGCTGTCCCCCGGTTCGGGAAGCATCAACATTTTTGGAACGTCTCCGGTTCAGGCCCGTTCCAAAATCGGTTACATGCCGCAATATCATCAACTGGATGCCTCATTCCCTGCGAGTGTTCTCGAAGTGGCAATGATGGGAAGAATCACTCCATTTACGCTGTTCCGGCACAGTAAATCAGACCGTCTGGCCGCAATGGAAGCATTGGATATTCTCGGCATTGCAGACTTGGCCGCCCGTTCCTTTGCCGGCTTATCAGGCGGTCAACGACAACGGGTTTTGATTGCCCGTGCTTTGGCCGGAGATCCGAAATTGCTGTTACTCGATGAACCGACTGCCAATATCGATCCCGGAGCTGAAGAACAATTTTACATGACGCTCGATGAATTACGTCACCGGATGACAGTCATCACAGTTTCTCACGATCTGGGTTTTGTCAATCGTGAAACTGATTTGATAATTTGCGTGAACCGTTCAGTAAATATACATAATGCAACTGACTTCAATGCCGAAACTGCCAATGAAGTTTACCATCATCATGTCAATATGATAAAACATGATCATTCATGTTTCTGCCATTGCGAAAAGGATCAACAGCATGTTTGAAATTCAGGATATACTATTTGCTCCGGAATGGAGTTTTTTACGTTTTGCCATGCTTATCGGGGTGTGTATCGCCCCTGCCCTCGGCGTAGTCGGCACCATGGTGGTCACCCGCCGCATATCCTCTCTTGCCGGAGCAAGCACTCATGCCGCCCTCGGAGGATTCGGACTTGCCCTTTTTTTGCAACGGGTGTGCATGCTTGACTGGTTCACACCGACTATCGGTGCAGTTACAGGAGCGGTAACCGCCGCCGTTGTTGTAGGTATTGTCAGTATTACAGCCAAAGAGCGTGAAGACACTGTTATCGGAGCAGTATGGGCAATCGGCATGTCGATAGGATTACTCTTTTTAGACCGCACCCCGGGCTATGTCGACTGGCAGGGATACCTTTTCGGCAGTATTCTGCTGCTCACAGAAAAAGATCTTTATATGACACTTATACTTGATGCAGTGATCCTGATTCCGACATTGATATTTTTCCCGGCATTACTGGCGATGAGTTTTGATGATACTTTTGCCAAATTGCGGGGGATCAAAGTATCTGTACTTTATATCGGGTTGCTGATCCTCACCGCCCTGACCATCGTATTGCTGATAAATCTGGTAGGTATCATGCTGGTCATCGCCCTGTTGACTCTGCCGGCTGCGGCTGCAGCGTGTTACACTTCCCATCTGCGGAGCAATATGATCCTGGCGGCTGTTTTCAATGCTATTTTCATATCGAGCGGACTTTTGATCAGTTGTCTGCTGGATCTGCCATCCGGTCCAACCATAGTGGTATTATCCGGAATAATTTATACGATCAGCATAATCTGGAAAAAAATATTTTCAAAATAATGCGGGGATAAAGATGAAGTTTTCTATTTTCTTATCAACAATGCTCTCAGTGGCAACCGTGTTGACCGGCTGTTCTTCAGAAGAAGACTCCGGCAATGAACAAATGACCAGAGCCATATCTCTGGCTAAAAACGGTAACTGGCGGGAAGCCGGACAGATTGCGGATAAATTATCAGCCGATATCCCCGGTGCGATCGCTCCGATCCTCTTTCAAATCGTTGCTTACGAAAAAGCCGGAGAGTTGGATAAAGCGACCGATTTGGCCCTGCAATGTGCAAGAAACAATCCCAAAGATTTTACCGCCCAATATCTGCTTGGCCGACTTTATGCAATGGATAGCAAACGGGATGGTGAAGCGTTTGAAATTCTGGAACGGGCTTTGCAACTGCGTCCGGGAGATTTGAACACATTGATCCTGCTCTGTAATCTCGGCGTAAAACGCAATGAACCGAATACCCGAGGCTATTTGGAACAATTAGTAACAAAAACCAAGTTATCCAATGCCGAATTGGCCAATGCATATTATATGCAGGGACTTTATCTCTACAAAAACGGTGAATCTGCATTGGCTTTCAGTTGCATGGATCGGGCACGTGAACTCTGCCGCCGGGACAACCCGGAACTGCTGTTGCAAATCGCTCGTTTTGCAGACAATGATGGAAATCGCAGTAACGAAGCCGGATATATTTACCGGCACTTCATCATTCTTTACGGAAACACCCCGAATCCTGATCCTGACAAATTGCAGGAAGCTCGCTTACGGGAACAACAACTTCTCGGCACTGACCGAACCACTGGCAGATGAGTCTTGATTTAAGTAAAGAGATCATTGAAGAAATCCGCCACCGGTGCGATATCAGTGATGTCATCAGCAGTTGCGGAGTGCAACTTAAAAGATCCGGTTCATCCAGTTTGAAAGGTCTGTGTCCGTTTCATCAGGAAAAGACCCCATCCTTTCATGTCGATACCGCCCGGCAGAGTTTTCATTGCTTCGGATGCGGAAAAGGCGGCGATGTATTCCGTTTCTTTATGGATAAAGAAAATGTTGATTTTGTCAATGCCGCCCAGATCCTCGCCTCACGTTGCGGAGTTTTGATTCCGGAAAAAAATGATGGGAAACGGGAAGATCCCTCCAAACGCAGTGAACGTGACCGGCTGTATGCCATCAATGGAGAATTCAGCAACTTTTTCTGCCGTTACCTGTGGGATAACCCCAATTCTCCTGCCGCAGAATATCTGCGTAAAAGAAACATCCCCCGGGAGATCGCTGAAAAATTCCGGATCGGAGCTGTACCGGACAGTTGGACGGCTTGCCGGGATTACGGACGGACTCTCGGATTTTCAGACAACGATATGATCACGGCCGGGATTCTCCGCCGCAAGGAGGATACTGGCAGGATTTATGATCAATTCAAAGGCAGATTGGCTTTTACCATAGAAAATGAACAAGGCAAACCGGTCGGTTTCAGTGCACGCTCTCTTGAAGCAAAACCTCTGGATGGCCGCAAATATGTCAATACTCCGGAAACACCGGTCTTTCACAAGGGCCATCTGCTTTACGCCCTGCCCCATGCCCGGCAAGGTATTGGCCGTCACAAACAGTCGATCCTTTGTGAAGGTCAGTTGGATGCCATCGCTTTTCACCGGGCCGGATTTGATTGTGCCGTCGCACCTTTGGGAACCGCCTTTACTCCGGATCAGGCCCGGATAATCCGCCGTTATTCCCAGAAATTGATTTTGGCATTTGATGCCGACGGAGCCGGGAAAAAGGCCGTTTTACGGGCAGCTGAAATTCTTTTACCATTATCGGTAGAGTTGAAAGTTCTGCAAATCCCCGGCGGCAAAGATCCGGATGAGTTGTTTTCGCAAGGCGGCAGTGAAGCCATCGTCAATGCGCTGACTCATACGGTAAACTGGTTGGATATCCTGCAGGAAACTTTACCGGAAAAGTTTGACATGGCTTCCCCGGTAGGCCGCAGTCAGGCGGCGGCTTTCATCGCATCTTTTCTGAAACTTGTAAGCAATCAGATAGAATTGGAAGTTTACACCAAAGAAGCAGCAAAAATGTTGGGAATCAGCGAAAGTGCCATGCTGTCAGAATTATCCGGTGCGGTTAAAACTCATGCTATTCAATCTGATAAGCGACCGCCACTGGCACCGGTCAGAACTCCTGAATCAACTAATTCAGCCAATGCGGCATTGGTAACTTTGCTGGAATTGGCCATATCCGATATCAATGCCGGCAGAGCCATGGCGGAATTGATCCCCCCTGAATATATCCCCGGCAATACCCCGTTGGAAAAAGCCTTGAATCTGGCAATAAACGCCGCATTGAATGATGAAATGGATGATTTACCCGGATCGCTGAATGATTTGCTGATTGAATCTCCCAGTCCTGAAGTCAGTAAAGCGATGTTCCGCCCGACAGTGTTTCAGAAAGACCGCCGGGAACAGGCTCTGAATGATGCAGTGAAAGAATTGATCAACTGTCATAAGAAAAAAGATGAAAGAAACTTGCTTGAGATGTTGCGAAATGCATCATCCGAAAGTGAAAAGATGGATATTCTCAGTAAATTGCAAAATACAAACACATCCAAAGAAAGGAGTTCTATGGAATGAAAAAGAGTAATCAACTGCTGGCTTTGTTGCTGTTAGCCGGAGTTGCCGGATGTTCGACACCGCCGCCGATGCCGGAAACCAGAGTTGGGATGGGGATTCTGGATGGCACAGTAACATACGAGCCGGTTCCCGCTGACGGATTGTCATTGAAAATGATCAGTTCCAATACCGTCTATGCCGGAGAAAAAACTTCTGTGTGCTTTGCTTTAAGCAATGACGGCCACCGTCAGGTATCCATTCCGGAATGGTACAGTTTTGAGCCGGATAATGTGATAGTATATGTCCAGCCGTGGCTCACCGGCATGACGGAACCGGATCCGGATTCATGGATCGAATTATCCTTTGATCTGAAAACGCCGGTCCTCCATTATCCGATAACTCTGATGCCGGGCAATAAAGTTTTAGTCAGCAAAAAATTGCCATTTGTTCAAATGCTACAGGTATCAGAAGGCAAAATGCGAAGATTTTTCATCAAAGCTTCTCTCAATCTGAAGTCATTGCAATTAAATACTGAAGTAAGTGCCTTGCAAGTACTGCCAAAAAGAAAATCAGGAGAACAATAATCATGAAAAAATTTCTGATTCCGGCAATTTTGAGTGCCTTGACCCTTTGGGCAACACCGGATGCATTCCGTCCCAAAATTCAAATTGCCAAAGTTGATGATTTTGAACTTGCCAATGGCATTGATCATCCGGCATGGAAAAATGTTCCTGCCCATCAATTTATGAGTCTGGTCTATTCCACAGGCGATATGTATCGCCGCCCTTCCGAACCGGCCTCGGTGCAATATCTCTATGATGATCAATATCTTTATGTCAGAACGGAATTGATCGATTCCGATATCATGACTTACGGTACTCAAAACGGCACTCACCTTTACCGTGAAGGCGATCTGGTTGAAATATTCATCAAACCGGCCAATGCTCATTATTACTGGGAGATTTACGGTACCCCGAATCAGCTCAACACCCGTTTTTACTTCCAATCCCGCGGTTCGATCGGTACTCCGTCAAGTTTCCGCCATGTAGATGCCGGCATCAAAGTTTTCACCCGGCTCGACGGTACATTTAACGATCCGTCAGACCGTGACCGCTCTTATATCGTTCTGGTAGCCATACCGCTGGCAGAATTGAATCGTCCGCATCTCACCGGAGATCATCCGGCAACTACTGTTCCATTTGCCCCCGGAGAGGATTGGAGGATTCAAACCGCACGTTATAATTACAGCCGTTATCTCAATGACCTTGAATTATCCAGTTTCCCGCAAACTTACGGCGGTTATCACTCTCTGGAATATTTTGCAGAAGTCGAATTACTCAAATAAATCACACATACAAAGGAATATTTATCATGAAAAAATCACTTATTTTCACAATGATTTCAGCGGCAACGGTACTCTGTGCCGGAGAATCGGAATTCATCCGTCAGGAGTTGGTCTGCGGCGGCAGTGCCCGGCAATTCCGGATCAATGCCAGCAAACCGGAACACTTTAACCGCAAACCGATCGAAGCATCCACCGTACAAGCGGACAATGATCAGAATAACCTCTACCTGACCATCACCATGAAAGATAACGATATCATGGGAGAAGCAGAAAAAAATCAATCCGCCCTGGGAAATTTAGGAGATGCAGTTCAAATTTTCCTCAAATCGGAAAAAGAGACCTTTTTCTGGGAGTTTCAGGCCGATCCCTTCGGCAAAAAAAGTTGCTTTTTCCACCCCGGTGCCGGACGCATATTCTATCCGGAAGCCGGTTCAGAATTTCCGGATTTCGCAGTCGAAAACACCCGTGCAAACGGTGAATGGAAAATTAAGGTCACGATCCCTTTGAGCATATTCCGGGAAAAAGGATTCAAATTCACAAATGATGAAAACTGGACTTTCATGATCGTACGTCACAACTTTTCCAGATTCAACGATGCCAAGGAATCCAGCAGTTATCCCCAGGCGGTCGGCAGAATATTCAATCCTGATCGCTTCGGCAATTTGATCCTCAAATGATGATCAACCAATCCGGAAAAGAGTCAGTAATTCATCTGCACTGATACCGTTGATGTATTCATTGACTTCGATCGCGGCCAATTTCCCGGCTATTTCATCAAACCGGGGAATTGAGCCGTTTAATTTTGCGGCCAATTCAGCAACCGGTTGACGCCCGAAAAAATCGCCATAAAAACACAGATCCTTGATCCGGTTATTTTCAACATTGAAACGGACTTCGACAGTGCCGGAAGCAAAACGTTTTTTAAAACAATACGCATAAGCGGTCGGTGAACCGAAATTCCACTCCCACTTACGATATTTTTCATTGGCAAGGACTTCAGCTTTTTGGGTAAATTCATCCGGGATCTGATCAACAGCATCCAAGCCAAGTTCCAACAAAATATTGTCTTGCAAACGCTGCATGAATTCATCAGAACTCCAAGCCGGTAAAAATTCTTTCAAATTTGCAACTCTTGACCGGACAGATTTGATTCCTTTGGCAGTTATCTTTTCAACGTCAGGGGTCAAAACCTGTGACAAAATACTTAAATCAGCATCAAATAACAGTGTCCCATGAAACAGTGTCCGGTTACTGAATACACTTTTGGCACTGCCTGAAATCTTTCGTCCTCCGACCAGAATATCATTACGGCCATAAAATTCGGCATCGACCCCCATTTTGTGTAAAACTTCGATAATCACTTCAGCATTACGGGCAAATGCCTCATTATCCAACTGCCGGTCATTTGCAGCAATGGTATAATTGATGTTTCCAAGATCATGATAAACCGCCCCGCCCCCGGTGATCCGCCGGACTACCTGTATGTTGTGCTCCCGGACGGCTTCAGCATTTATCTCTGCTTCTGTATTCTGGTTGCGTCCGACAATGATCGCCGGAGCATTTCGCCACAGCATCACCACTTCATCCGGATAATCAGAGGAGATGATCTCCTCCAAAGCCAGATTAAAAGCCGGATCTGTCGAATTGTTTATTAATAATTTCATAGATTTTACATAAAAAAAGCCGCCGAAAAGTTTTATTCAGCGGCAGATCGTCAATCAAATTACGGCATCGCCATAAACGAGAATACCAATGCAAAAATAGCACAGGTCTCAACCACGCCGAGTACGATCAAATAGTTGGCAAAACCTTTTCCGGTTTCCGCAAAAGAAACACAACCATTTGCACCGCAACGCCCCTGAAAAATCGCAGATGCCATCTGGGCAATACCACCAAGCACCCCCATGCATACATAAGCCAGAGCATATTCCGGTTTCTCTACGATCGCCTGTTTGGAAAGCACCATCATCAGCATTGCATAAATAGTCTGTGACAACGGAGCACCGACCATTGCAATCAACAAAAACGGAGCGGCTTTCCCCTGCTGATAGCATTTTTTCCACGCACCGATCGCCGCCGCACCGGCAGTACCGGCTCCGATGGCAGAACCGACTGCGGCCAAACCGACCGCAACATAACCGACACCGATAGCCAACGCTTGCATTGAATTCATAATTTGTTACTCCTCTTTTTTATTTAATTTGAATGGATTAAAACTCTGACCACTCCAGGATAACCCGGTATGATTTGAAAATTCCAACGTATTAAGCCGCACAGCATGAACCAACACACTGAGCAATGCCAATGCAATATTCAATGCGTGCCCGATCAGTGCCACCAGAATTCCGGCAGGCAGCAGCCACGCCGAAACCTGACAGAGATCAAAAGCCATGCCGTTGAAACTTCCGGCGATACACGCACCGGCCAAACCGACCGCAAACAACCGGATGTAACTCAATACATCCGTAAAACTGCCAATTATATCAAACGGGAACTGAAATACATCAGAAGCCTGTTTCCAATTGACTCCGCAAAACATCACCAACAATAATCCGATTCCGTACAACACATACATATAGGACGGAAATTCTCCGGGATACACAATCAAACGCACAGTAAGGAAAAAATTTCCCCAGATGATCAACATCCACCCCAAATGCTGTCCGGTGGCACGCCAGTTACGTTCACTGATCACCCGCCAGATACGACCGACAGAAAGTTGGATCACAGCCAGAATAAAACAGAAAAACTGAATATTCGCCTGCTTGGCCGCACTTCCGGCAAAGTCCCGGAAACATTCCAATGCCGGGATCGGTTTATCGGTACCGGGAATAACAGACATACCGAACCAACTGCCGCACAATGCCCCCCAAATAGTTGCCGCCACACTTAAAACCAGAAGCAAACGCATAGGAGCAAGCAACTTCGGCACTTTTTTAGCAGCCAATAATCCCAAACCGGCTATCACACCGAATAAAATACCATAACCGGCATCTCCGATAATAATAGCATAAAAAATCGTAAAAAAAATCAAAACCGCCCCGGAAATATCGATTTCCCGATACCCCGGTACGATTCCCAGAAAATCGAACAGAGGTTTTATGATTCTGGTAAATTTATTCTCTTTGAGCAATACCGGTACATCCTCATCCTCTGCCGGATCGAGGATCAACAATCCCCAACCGTTTTCCCCGGCGGCAGTGCTGACCTTATCCATTTCCGGAAGCGGAACAAAACCGGTAAGCGTGGCGATTTGCCCATATTCTGCAATAGAGTCCCGCACCCGGCAAAATTCCCAAACACTGCATTCAGAGTCAAGAGCATCGGCGACACAACGACGTTTGGCAGACAACTGCAAAAGTTCTTTGGCCAGCGATTTATCTTCTTTTTCCAAAACTGCGATATTTTTTTTCAACGCCCGGGGATCATCCCTGTCGGTCAGTTTCACCACCGGCAAAGATGTTTCATCGATCTTTCCGAGAGAAATCACAACAAACGCCACTTTGCCTTTATTGCGGAAAATTATCTGACACTGTACATTTTCCAGTTTTTGAGCATTGGCAAAATCTTCATTACTGCCGAGACAAAGCAATACTCCCACTCCGGAAGAAATCAAATCATCCAACAGTTTCCGGTCAAAATCCCCCCATACGGCCAAATATTCCTGACGGCGGCGCAGATCTGCCAATTCTCCGGATACGGCGGTACGTCTTTCAGTAATTTCAATCACTCTCCGGGCGATGTTTTCGGCATTTTCACCGGAAACATCACTGTTTTCAGAGATTTTATTCTCTGAAGCGATTTGTTCCAGCAACGCAGAAATACGCTTCAGATTATTCACTCTTTCAGCGGCGGCGACAGAGTCTGCTGAAAAATGTTCCCCCGATTCAATCTGCATAACGCCCAGCTCACGCAACAAATTCAATGCGTTTTCGCATTCGCTTTGCAGTGTGATCAGTGTCACTTTTTTCATCGGAACAATCATTTTTCGCCCAACTCCGTACCTATGGTATATTTGTCACAAAATATAACACGTTTTAACCGAAAAATCAAGTCAGTTATCCGGAAAATCCGAATTATCTGATTTGCCCCTCACCTCTTACGATATATTTATAGGTGGTCAATTCATCAGTTCCCATCGGTCCTCTGGCATGAAGTTTATCGGTACTTATTCCGATCTCCGCTCCCATACCGAATTCACCGCCGTCAGTAAAGCGGGTGGAAGCATTTACATATACGGTTGAAGAATCCACATTTCTGGTAAAATATTCAATATTTTCCGGAATGGTACTTAAAATACCGTCGCTGTGCTTTGAACCGTAAGTATTGATATGCTCGACCGCCTCATCGACACCATCAACCGTTTTCACCGCCAGAATAAGTGAAAGATATTCTGCATAATAATCCTCTTCCGAAGCAGGCACAGCCGCCGGGACATATTTACAGAACTCCGCATCTCCCCGCAATTCGACATTACGCGAATGTAATTCTGCGGCAATAACCGGAGCAAATTTCTCAACGATGCTGCGGTCGATCAGCAAGGTTTCCAATGCATTGCACACTGCCGGACGGGAACACTTGGCATTGGCGATGATCTTCACCGCCTGTGCCATATCACACCCGGCATCGACAAAAAGATGACAGACTCCTTTGTAATGTTTGAGTACCGGCATCGTCGCCTCGGCGACCACGGTGCGGATCAAACCTTCACCGCCGCGGGGGATGACCAGATCGATATAACGATCCATTTTCAGCATCAGTTTCACCGCCTCACGGTCTGTCCACGGGATCAACTGCACTATACCATCCGGCAAACCGGATTTGGCAGCACTGGCATTAAGAATGGCTGCGATCGCAGTATTGGATTCAAATGCCTCTTTTCCGCCACGCAGAATAACCGCATTTCCCGCCTTGATACAAATACCGGCGGCATCCGCTGTCACATTCGGACGGGCTTCGTAAATAATTCCAATTACTCCGAATGGCACTGCAACTTTGGTGATTTTCAAACCATTGGGCCGGATATTTTCAGAAAGCACCCGGCCAACCGGATCACTTTGAGCGGCGACCTGCCGCAAGCCGTCAGCCATACCGGAAATTCTTTCAGCAGTCAAAGTAAGACGGTCGATTTTAGCCTCATCCATACCATTTTTTACGGCATTGGCAATATCTTTTGCATTGGCAGCGGCAATAATATCTGCCGAATCGAGCAAAGCATCCGCCATATTATTCAAACACGATGCTTTGGCTTCAGGCGGCAAAACCGCCAGTGCCGCAGATGCCCTGCGGGCTTTTTTGCCGATATTTTCCAAAATCTGAATCATTTCCTGCGAATCCATAATAATCGATCCCCTTTCTCAATAATCAATCATCGAAACAATCATCTTATCAGGTAATATAATATCTGAAGTCACTTTTTGCAAAGCGATCAACCAATATCCTTGAATTTTTTATGTTCCTGATGCTCTAAAAGTGCGACCGATGGATTGCGGCGGCAAAAAGATGGTGTCGCACCGGTTATCTTCCGGAATGCCCGATTGAAACTGCATACATTCTTGAAACCGACAGCCAAAGCGATTTCATAAACATCCAATTTGGATTTTCTCAACAATTCAATCGCCTGTATCACCCGGTAGGTGGCCAAATACTGCATCGGACTGATACCGTTTTCCCTGGTGAATTGGTGGATCATATAACTGGTACTCATACCGGTTATCCGGGCCAGTTTACTTATGCTCAATTCCTGAGTATAGTGGGTCTTTATATAAGACTCCACTTTTTCGATCTGGGATGAATTGGTTATTGAAGCCAGAAATTTGCTTTTACCGTAAGAATCACAGATAAAATCCGCAATCAATTGGAGCAACTCCTGCAATCCTTCAGCTTCCTCTCTGGAAAAACGCCGGGTATTTTTATGAAACGAAGCGATCTGCTCCGCAGTGATATCCAGAAAAGAAAGTTTTTCAGTGATTTCATTCAACTCCGCAGCAGAAATTTTAGACAATCTGAATTGTCCGGCACACAATGCCCCCAGATATTCTCCGTGATCGAATATCGGCAGGACCAAATCGTAAAAACCGGCATGGCAGCGATTCATCAGCGGTTTGCCGGTATTACGGGTTTCCTGCAAACGCTGCCGGGTCTGACGGGCACACATCTTACTGCCCTCGATACTACTCATTATTTTGAAACACAAAGGGTTGCAATGATCCTGCCCGCATACGGAAAATGTTTTATCATCCGGCTGGATCCAATCCAGCGGAATGTGACACAACTTAAAAAAAGCCGCGTGATACAAATGCAACAACTTCTTTTTAGATAAATCACTTATACTGCCCATTATTGCTCCTTTATACAATGATTTTTGAATAAAATAGCACCACATTTGCAAAAAAGCAAGAACTGCAAAAAAAAAAGCATTAAATGATTTGTCAAAAACCTGTGTAATGAGTATATTTTTTACTGTTGGACGGATTTTTTCTGCATTCCGGAAAGAAAAAAATCCGCTGAACACAGCAATCCAATGGGAGTTTTCTGTAAAAAATGAGTAACAAAGTATTGGTCTTGGGAGCACATCTTGATGACTCCGTAATCGCGATGGGCGGTACCATACGCAAACTGGTCAAATCCGGTTGTGAAGTCCATGTATTCTGTTTTGGCAATGGCGATGAAGCCTATGTCATCCCCGGGGGGCAGAAAGCAGCAGTTAAACGTTTCAAACAAGGCGGTATCGATGCTCACAACATCCTCGGTTGTGCAAGTATGGAGTGTTTTGATGTCGGAGACTTCGAAGTTGATGCCACCGCAGAATTTTACCGTCAGTGCATCGGGGCAATCCGCAAACACCGGCCTGACATCATTTTCGGTCACGATTTTGCCGAATATTTCCAGCATCTCGGCATGGCCCAGATGTCACTGGATGCCTGGAATCAGGCCCGCTGGCATTGTACTGCCGACTACGGCACCAAACCGTGGGCAGCCAAAAAATATTATCAATTTGAAGTCTGTGATGTTTTGACCGCCCCTACTCACTTCGTAGACGTCACCGAAGAATTTGAAGATAAGATTTCCGCAATGATGGCCTTTGATCCGGATGGCGGCAGGCTTGGTGCATGGGAAGATGAAATGCGGGCCAGAGCCCGTTTTTACGGTTCACGGATCGGAGTGAAATATGCGGAGGTATTCCGGCAGAATTTCAATATTCCGACTGTTATCCAAAATACAGCAGAACTTTTTTGAGGTAAAATCATGGCAAAAGAAAAAATCGTTTCATTCGACTCCGATGAAACCGGGGGATATGGGGATGTATTCACCTCTCCCTTACCGAAACGCAAACTGAAAGTCGGTATGCTCGGTCTGGGGTATTTTGAATACTGGCGGATGTATCCGGCTCTTGAGGCTCAAGTGGCCGGTGATCTTAATGGGATCAAAGAACGTTTGAGTACAGCCCTGCCCGATTGTGACATCATCTATCCGGGCATGATCGACACGCTTGACAAGGCTGAAGTCGCAGGTTTGACCTTCCGGGAAGCGGAAGTGGATGCTCTGGTCGTAGTTGCCGGTACTTATCTGCCGGATTTTATTACGATGCACGCCATCAGCCGCTGTGCTTCACGGCCTTTGGTAATTTTATTCAACACCCAAACCGGCAATGATGTCAATCCGTTTGACAACTATATTGCCACTATGCGAAACTCCGCATTGATCGCCATCACCCAGCTTTCCGGAAGTTTCCGCAAGATGAAACTGGATTACAAAGTTGTAGTCGGTGAAGTCGCTGATGAATCGGCATACAAAGAAATCGCGATCGAGATATCTGCCCTCAAAGCCTGCCGGCGTTTGAGCAATTCCACTTACGGTATCGTCGGCCACGTTTTCCGGGGAATGTACGATCTGGAATTTGACCGGGCAAAAGTCAAAGGATTTCTCGGACCGGAAATCATGACGATCCAGGCTGAACATCTGATCGATCTCTGGAAAGTTGTTCCGGATGCTGAAGTCAAAGCAGAATCAGAAAAACTGCTCGCCCGCTTCAAAACCCGTAATGTCGCCGCGGAAGATGTCGCAAAATCAGTGAAACTCGGTTTGGCGATGCGGGCACTTTACAGGAAATTCAATCTGGATGCGATGTGTTTCCTCGGTCAGCACTATCTGGAAAAGATGACCGGTGCCCCGGCCCGTATGGGTGCTTCAATGCTCATGGAACAGGATAATTTCACCGTTGCCTGTGAAGGAGACGTAGGCGGACTGGTAATGATGGATCTGATGCAGCAATTTACCGGCAACACCCCGTTCCAGGCGGAATGGGGACAATTTGACCTGGCCAATAACGCCCTCTTTTTGCTCGGCCATGGTATCGGTACTCCGGCACTGGCGGAGTGTGATGAAAAAATAACGCTTACCGGTTCGCCGGAAGAGTGGGGATTTTCCGGAGGGGGACTCAATTATGAATTGATCATGAAACCGGGCATCGTCACGTTCGGTCATGTTCTCAACTGCGGAGAAACTTACCGGATGCTGGTTTCCAAAGGTGAAGCTATCCCCTATCCGACACTGCCCTGCAATGAATTGCACGCCATGGTCAAAGTTGCCAGACCGGTCAAAGAATATTTGCGGGAATTGATCAATACCGGTGTGGCCCATCATGCGATCGCCGTCCACGGTGATTGTATGGCTCAATTAAAAAAGAGTGCGGCCAATATGAGAATTGAAGTTGTGGAATTATAATTTATATTGGCAATAATAAGAAAGGATAAAAAATGATTTGTATTCCAGAAAGTGAATTCAAAGAACGCATCATCCGTATGCAAACGGAAATGGAGAAAAACCATCTCGATGCGATTGCCGTTTACGGTGATGAATACCGGAAAGAAAATTTGCGTTATGTATGCAACTTCTGGCCGATTTTTGAACGCGGCATCTGCGTTATCCCCAAATGCGGCGAACCGACTCTCGCCGGTGCCCCGGAGGGCGAAAGTTATGCTAAAGAGATGTCTGTTTGGAGCGACTATCGCAACGTTAAAGAATTTGCCTGTGTTTCCGTTCCGGAAGAAATCGATTATCCGCTGGCGACTTTTTCCAGTTTGAAAGATATTCTGCAAACCGCTCTTAAAGGCGGCAAACGCCTCGGACTGGTCGGAGTTTGGGATATCCCGGCCCCCATCATGGAAAGACTTAAAGCCGCCATTCCCGGTGTGGAAATAATCGATGCCATGCCTCTGATGGCCAAATTGCGTCTGGTAAAAAGTGCCAATGAGATCGCCTGTCTGAAAGAAGCCGGCCGTCAGGCATGTGAAGGCTACAAAAAACTTCTGGAATATGCCGTTGACGGCAATCCGGAAACCATGGCGGCCGGAGCCGCTGAAGGTGCCGCCAGAATGGCCGGTGCGGAAGATATCAACTTCATGGTATTCGGCTCCGGCAAACGCACCGAAACCGTAATCGGCAGAGCGACCAACAAAATCATGCGTAATGGCGAAATGGTGATGGCGGCAATGGCAGTACAGTATCAGGGCTATGTTTCCACCGTGGAATATCCCTTTGTCATCGGCAAAGCTTCTGATGAGCAGAAAAAATTCCTCAATGTTCTTTTTGATGCCGCCAATGTCCAGCAGAATTATCTAAAAAGCGGTGTGGTTTCCGGTGAAATGGTCAGAAAAGTCAAAGAGGTCTTTGCCCGTAACAATATGACTGAATATGACCTTTATCCTCCGATGCACGGTATCGGTCTGGCCGAAGCGGAATCCCCCTACCCGGATGAAAATGCCACTTATCTTTTTGAAACCGGAATGTGTGTCAACAGCGATATCAGCATCTGGGGACACCCCGCAGGCAGCAACCGGATCGAAGAGGGTTTCGTAATCACCGAAGCCGGTCCGGAATCGATCACGCCCTTTATCCGTGAACTTGTAGCGAAAGGAATTTGAAAATGAGCGGTGGAAAAAGAGTTTGGTATTTTGCCGACGGTTATTTGCCGGAAAAAGTGAATAACGGCCCGGCCGAGGCCCACGAAGCATTGATGTTTTTCAATACCCATGAGCAGGATTCAAAAGTTACGATCGATATCTATTTCAATGACCGGGAACCGGTCAAAGGAATAAAAGTAACTGCCCCGGCAGAAAGAGTGATTGCCCTGCGGCTGGATCACCCGGAAGATCTGGCAGGTACAGTTATCCCGCCTTTGACTCAATACGCTTTGCGTATCACTTCCGAATTGCCCATCGTCAGTCAATTCGGCAGAGTCGATACTACGCAGAATGCGATGTCTTACTATGTGGGGGTCGGTCATGCCGAATAATGAATTTTACTTTGCCGTAACCGTTGATGACGTAGCATTGCAAGGTTGGTACAGCGAGAGCAACTTCCGGAAACTGCTGGCATTTTTCGATGAAGAAAAGGTAAAAGCCACCTTTTTTGTCGTTCCGGTGGATGAAGAAACCGATAAGCCCTTTAATGAAGTTTTTCCGGAATTGCCGGAAATCATCCGGGAAGCCCGGCAAAACGGTCATGCCTTCGGTCAGCACGGCATCCGTCACAACCGTTTTGAATTGGGTCTTCCTCCGGCCATGGTGCTGGATCTGCCTCACGAAACGGAAAACAAACGCTTTGCCGAAACTCATAAACAAGAGTTGGAAGCGGAACACACCAAAGAGAACTGCCTGAAACGTCTGAAATACGGTAGGGATATTCTGGAAAAAGGTCTCGGATTTGCCGTAAAGGGCTTCCGGGCTCCGGCAGCGCAGACCAGTGACGGGATGTTTGCGGCATTGCGTGAAGCGTATGATTTTGACAGTTCGACCTGTTTTCAGGAAACCGGTTGGGATTATCTGTTAGATAAACTTGATGTGCCGCCACGGGAACTTGATATGGAACGCTGGAAAAAAATCACATCGGTCAATCCGGGCAAAGAATTTCCCGGCAGCTGCGATTACACCTGGTTCCTGCCATCGGAGCGTTATGATATAACCATGAAACTTGCGAAACATGATCTGGATGCCTGCATGGCTCTGGATGTGCCTTTTGTAACAGTAAGTCATGTCGATCCGGTTTTCAATGGTGAAGGTATCCGCTTTCTCCGGGAACTTTTCCGGTATGCCAGAGAAAAAGCGAAAGCAATGGGGAGAGAATTGGTCTTTGCCAATTTGGAAACCGTTGCAGAAAAATACAATAATTGAGTGCCACCCATAACAAAGGAGATGTTTCCATGAAAAAACAGAATGTTTCGTTGAGTATCCGTTTCGGTTATACCAATAACCGGAAGCCCATGAGCTTCACCCTGATCGAACTGCTGGTCGTTATCGCCATCATCGCCATTCTGGCGGCGATTCTGCTTCCGGCTCTCAACTCTGCCCGTGAGCGCGGCCGTGCCGCAAGTTGTATAAACAACCTGAAACAACTGGGGATGATGGTTGCCCAATATGCAGATGCTTCAGAAGATTATGCTCCGGTTGCCGAGAGATGGTTTACAGAATTGGCCGATCTGAAATTGCTGACAAATTATCTGGTCGAAGTAACAGAAACTCACCCGAATGGAGTGGGACTTTATGCTAACGTATCCGAAACTCCTACAAATCTTGTTTGCCCAAGTTTAGTTTATGAACCGAGTTTTTTCAAATCCACTTATAACTATACGATGAATGCCCGTACTTACGGTTACAATGACGGCCGCAATCCGGTATTATGGGTCAGAAGAAAAATCATCACCATCGGTAATCCCAGTTCACGCATGACTCTGGCCGATGGACAACCGTCTGCTTCCGTGGCTTATGAAAACCGTACCGACAATTTTGGAATTTCTTCAAACCGGCACAATAACGGTGCCAATGTGCTTTTTGCGGATGGTCACGTTGCATTCGTTGATCCGACCTCTCTTAAAGGCGGGCGCGATCTTTGGGATGCCGATCCGGATTTCTTCGGCCCCAATAGCGATACAGAAGCCAATGACCGGTAACAGAGAGATTCTCAATATGAAATACAAATGTCCTCTTTTCCTTACCGCATTCACCATTCTGGCGGTGAATGCGGGAAATATCATTGCCAACGGCAGTTTTGAATCGCTGAAAAGCGATACCGCCTTTCCAACCGACTGGGGGATCCATTACATCTGGAAAGGTCCGGTAACTGTGGTCAATGACTTCGGTCATGCCCATGACGGCTCGGTCTCACTTCATTTCAATCAGCTGGCAGACAATGCTCACAAAACCCAGTTGACCATCGGTTCATCCCGTTGTGCAACCCGGCCGGGAACCCGTTACCGTTTGAGCGTCTGGGCCAAAGGCGATGGTGCGGTATCAATGACGGCTTATTTTTCTGCCAAAGGCAAATATTTGTCGGATGACGGAACTTTCCCGCCGGCCAATCCGTTGCAAAGTGAATTTTTCACGATCAATTCAGATGAGTACCGGCAAATCACATTCACTTTCACTGTGCCGGAAATTCTGACCGCCATTACGGCAGATCATGAAAAACTTTCCCCGGAAACTGTAGAAATATTGCTCAATGTCAAAGGTGACATTTATCTTGACGATGTGGAACTTTACCCTGCCGATGAAGTTCCGCCGCAGGAAAAAGCCTTTGTAAGTGATCCGGATCGCCCGACGCTGATGACCATTCCCCGGTTGCCCAATGCTCCTGAAATCGACGGCAAATTGACTGACACAGTATGGCAGCAGGCTTCTGCGACTACCGGATTCCGGGCGGTCGGCGGCATTTTGTCCCCCAAACAAACCATTGTATATGCCGGTTATGATGATGAAAATCTCTACATCGCATTCACCGCATTGCAACTTCCCGGCAGTGCCAACCCCGGATTTGACCGTGAGTTTGAAAGTTTTCCCTCTGACGTGGAAGGTTTTGAAATCTGGCTTGCCCCAGATGGTCAGCGTTGGTATCAACTGCTTTTAGTACCCGGCGGCGGATTCTTGAGCAACTCGGCCGATGGTGACACCCATTGGGGCAGAAAAACCCGCTATGCGGCAACTTACGTGGAAAGTACCATGATGTTCGGCGGTATTCTGGCGACCGACTCAAGGACCTGGTTCGGAGAGGTGGTCATTCCATTTTCTGCAATCGGCATGAACACTCCGGCAGACGGCAGTGAGTTGCGGATCAATTTCTGCCGCGATATCGCCACGGAAAAATCTACCGACGCCCGTTCCAGTGAAGATTGGACGAGTTGGAGCGATGTGACCGGATTCAACAACGTTGCCAGATATGGATATTTGCGTTTTGATTCACGCATTCCCGGGATCCAATGTGTGACACTCAATGATCCATCCAACGGAAACGTTGCTCTTTCCGGCAGAATTTTATCTCAAAACACGGTGCAAACCAGAATCCGTCTGCCGCAATTCAACAACCGCATATTGCAGACTTCATCCGGCAATGCCGGAGAAACCGGTGAATTCAATCTTAATGATGAAATTCAAGTTTCCGGTTCTGAACAAACTCCGATGGTTTTGGATTTTTCCGTCAGCGATCAAAACGGCAAAGTTTTAAGCCAGAACAGCGTGCCTTTTATTCTGATGCCGGCATTCGGCTTGAACTATCAGCTCTTTTATTCTGCTAAAAAAGTCGAAGTCACAGCGGACTACGCCCGTTTGTCACACTCCGACGGATGCAAGATCATCTTTTCCGTGACCGGAGCGAACCAGAATCAAACCGCATCCGGTAAAGCCGCAGTTTCAGCCACTGACCGGAACAGCAAATATAACTTCGATATTACCAACTGGGCCCCCGGTCAATACACTTTGACCGTACAACTCTTTGATCCGGCAGGCAAATTGCTGGCCGGTAATACATGCCCGCTGGAAATCCCGGAAAAACCGGTATGGATGGATAATCCCATCTGGCAGGATCGCAGTGTTCCGGCTCCTTATACCCCCATCGTACAGAATGGTTCTCAAACTTCGGTAGTTCTGCGTACCTACACCTGGCAAAGCAACGGTCTGCCGCAAAGCGTTTCATATCAGAATCACGAATTGTTTGCCGCACCGGCACAATTGATTTTGAAAGTCAACGGCAGAGCGGAAACACTGCAGTTCCAGCCTTTGGAAGTGCTTGAATCATCAGAAGATCTGGTGCAATATAAAATCCATGGCCTTTCCGCCTCAGTGGAGTTGACCGGCACTCTGGATGTGGAATTCGACGGCTTTGCCAGATGGAAAGTGGAACTCAAAGCCCGCCGCCCCGGTGTACGGGTAACGGAGTTCTCCCTGAATTTCCCGATCACCAGAGAAGATGCCTTATTCATGCGTGGTGACGGATACACCGGTTCACTGCTTCAGGATCGTTACACCCGTTCTCCCCGCCCATCCCCGGTAGTTCATATCGGCAATGCGGAAACCATGTGGGGCAACTGGAAATATGATGCTTCCGGCTGGAATTGGACCGATAAATTCTTCCATGAACTTGTCATCGGCAGTGATCACTACGCATTCAGCGTGATGTGCGAAGACAATGAATTTGTCCGCGGCAATAAATATGCCAGTGTCAGCAACACCACTGCCGGAGCATCGGTATTGACCGTCTCTCTGGTCAGTGAACCGACTTTGCTGGATAATAAACCGCTGAAATATGACTACTTTTTCCAGACTCTGCCGATCCGTCCGGAACCGGCCGACCCCAAAAGATGGCACGCCGCTCTGGATCCGTCAAGCATATTTACCATCAATCTGCCCGGATATCTCAATACTCCGGAAGGTCAGAGATTGCTGGATGCCCTTTACGTCGGCGAATCATATCACGATCTGGCCCCTTCCGGATTTTCCACTTGGGCAAAAGATCCGCAGGCAAGCGAAGAAGCATTGGCCAAATTTCACAGTCACGGGATGAAGATCGCATCCAATCTCTGGTATGCGGTCATGCCGGAAATCTGTCCTGAATACCGTATTTTCGGTGCTGAATGGCGGGCATATCCGGAATACTACTGGACCACACCGACTTCAATGATGAGATCTGTTTGTCTTAACAGTGCATTTGCCGACTTTCATATTGAAAATGTCGCCAAAATCATTTTGGAAACTCCGTTCGATGGCGTATATACCGATGCGACAGCAGTGTTTTGCAACAACGGTCATCATGGTTGCGGCTGGACCGATGCCAATGGTGTCCGTCACGCTGATCTCAATTTGCTGGCCACCAGACGTTTTGTCAAGCAGATGTACCGTCTGCTGAAAAGAAACGGAGCCGACAAAATCAACTTCAACCACAATGGAGAAAGTCCCTCAACTGCCGGATTCGTCGATATCCGTACCGACGGAGAAGAACTCATTTGGGAAGGTAAAGATCATTACCGCCGGATCACCCCGGATTACTTCCGCTCCACCTACGCCCAGAATGAGTATGACATACCTTACACCTTCCATGCCGTATTCCACTATTCATGGCGGCGGGTCGGTGATGTTGTGCCGGTTCGTGAAGTGCTGATGATGACTCTGCCGCACCGGGTTTCTTTCACGCTGGCCTATGACGTGGAAACACTGCCGGTATGGGAGATCGTCGATCCGTGGTGGACAACTTCAGATTTCCGGGCTTACTGGTACGAAAACTGTCCGGTAACCACTGATATTCCGACCGAGATGCTCTCCAGCGTATTCATCAAACCGGCGGAGAAAAAGGCTTTGGTGATTTTCTCCAACTGGAGTTTTGAAGATCGCAGTGCAACCTGGCAGATTGTCCCGGAGAAACTCGGTTTTGAGGTAAAAAGTATCTGTGAAATAGATACTGTTACCGGAGAAAGACGCCCCATTGCACCCGATGCTCTGGTAATGTCTCTCAAATCCCGCGACTTTGCCATTGTGGAATTAAGCGGAGAATAAATCAAAATCAAACTTCCGGCGGAACCATCCGCCGGAAGTAAATATCTTGCAACATAAACAATTGCCTTAAAACACTTTCTGATATGGATTCTTATAAAAAATTTCTCTGGATGGAACTGATCGGCTTGGATAATACCCAAAGTGACTGCGGTGTATCAAAATATCTTGATTCACTGAACTTTATACCTGACACCATTTCTGTATTCATGTGGGGGCCGGACTTTCTGCACCACCATTCCGATCTTGATTCAGATGGTGTATTCCCGCCGGATGTTGGAGCATATATGGACTTCTGGTATCCGGGAGCCAAAAGCAGTAATCCGCCATGGAGCAAATTTCAACTCAAAAAGGTGGTCGATGGATTCCATGCCCGCAATGTAAAAGTGTTTTTCTCGATTTTTCCACGTTCTCTGGACAATCATTTTCACCGGGAATGGTTATCCGATCATCCGGAAGTACGGCTGACAACTTCCGGCATTCCTGCGGATCCCAATACGATCAATCCATTGCGCCGATTCAATGACGGCACATACTATGAAGATTTCATTATCGGCAAGGCCCGCAAAGCATTGCTCGATTACGGTTTTGACGGTTGGCATCTGGCCGATGGTTACAATCATCCATGGTGTCAGTTGTGTCACGGGGACTATTCCGATGACATGGTCGATCAATTTTTAACGGATTCCGGTCTGGAATTACCGGCATGGCTGGAAAAAACAGCCGGAAATGATCAGGATGCCATCGACCGCCGGGCAAAATTGATCTGGAATAAATTACGCCGTCAGTGGATAGATTTTTATTGCAAACGCAATGAAAAATTTTTATCAAAAGTTTGTGACATGGCTCATGCCATTGGCAGAGAGGTTTCCGCAAACACCTGCTGGACAAGGGATCCGGTCGAAGCAGTCTACCGTTACGGAATAGATTACCGTAAATTGAAAAAAGTCGGCATCGACACGCTGGTTGTAGAAACCTGTTCGGCCGCCGGAGAGTTGGAGTCCGCCAGGAGCAGAGCGACATTTTCCGTACCGTTTTTCCATGTTTTACAATCGACGATCCTGCTTACCGGAGCAGCAACAAATTCAGAATTACTCTTCAATCAATGCGTTCAGGATACCACAGAAGGATGGTCTACTCTGCACCATGCCCCGGCATTTCTGGAACGCGAAATAATGGCATACCCCAATTTATTCCGCTTTGATAAATCCGGCAAAATGCACCGGTGCTTTACCGGATTCCAGATATGTCTTGCAACCGGGATCGAAAGTCACGAATGGCGTTGGCTGAAAAACAAGTGGGATATTGCCTATGAATTCATGCCGTCAGCAGTAGATTCTGCCGCACTGGTCTGGAGCGAAGCATTGATGGATGCAGAATTGGATTATTATCTTAAAACCCGCAACAGTTTGAATGCCAACATCCTGTATAATCTTTACAGTGCCGGAGCCCCGATCCACACGGTGATCCCCATGGAAGCAGTTGATAAAGTTGATATGCCATTGGTATCGATTCACCCCGGCTTGCTTCCGGAAGCAGAATTTTCCAAACTTTTCAATGAACGCAAATCGCCGCTCATTCTGATCGGCGAAATGCCACCTGATCTGCCCGAAGCAGATTTTGCTTTTGCGGAAGGCAACATGGAATTGCGCATTTACGGAGCCACCCCGGATGTTGAGGTAACTGCATTGGAAAAAGCTTCCGCCAAGTTACCGGAAGATATCATGGATATCCCCGAACCGGCAAGTTTTTTCAAAGAACAGTTTTATCTGCCGCTTTCCCCGGAATTTTACCGGTTGGCAACCAGTTGTATCGAAAAAGTTGCCGGACCCAATATCGAACTCGACGATCCGAACCGGCCGGATTCGGAATTTTTCAAATTCAAAGTACTGCGCGATGAAAATAAACGGATACGGGTATTCATCACCAATGACGATATGCATTACGCATTCGGAAATATGTGCCTGCCGTATGAAGTTAAAACCATGGATATCGTCAACAATTTCCGCGGTCGGCCAATGTTCATTGAAGAACGCTTTGATAAAAAGCCGGGCTCGATGGCATTCATGGTGATCGCCCCCAAAGGTGTTGCAGTAATCGACATGAAAGAGTAAGATTGAAAAAACTGCAATCCGATGATATATTATCAACAATATTGAGATTTTATGGAGTTTCCAATGGGCAAATTAGGACCATCCTGGCTCAGAGATGCCGTTTTTTATGAAATTTATCCTTCCAGTTTTTATGACAGCAATGGCGATGGTATCGGTGACATTCCGGGAATTATCGCCAAACTGGATTATCTGACCGCATTGGGAGTAAATGCGGTATGGTTGAATCCATGTTTTGTTTCTCCATTTTGCGATGGCGGTTACGATATTGCCGATTACCGGAAAGTTGCACCGCGTTTCGGAACCAATGATGATTTGCTCAAACTTTTTGCCGAAGCAAAAAAGCGGAATATAAAAATCTGTCTGGATATGGTTCCGGGACACACCTCTACCGAACACCCGTGGTTCAAAGCCTCCTGCCAGCCGGAAGAAAATCCTTATTCCAATTATTACATCTGGAACAACAGTTGGCTGGCTCCCACTGACGGCTTGCGCATGATTTCCGGCTCGACCGACCGCAACGGCAGTTTCATGATCAACTATTTTGCCATGCAACCGGCTTTGAATTACGGTTTTGCCGAACCGAATCCGGATTATCCGTGGCAGTTGCCAACCGATCACCCGGACGTACTCAAAGTACGTGAAGAACTGAAAAATAACATGAGATATTGGATGGATCTCGGCTGTGACGGTTTCCGGGTGGATATGGCTCCATCACTGGTAAAAAAAGATCCCGGCAAAAAAGCCACGATGGCGTTGTGGCGTGAAGTACGGGAAATGTTTGACCGGGAATATCCGGAATGTGCTCTCATTGCCGAATGGGCGTATCCGCCGCAATCGTTAAAGGCCGGATTTCATTGCGATTTCCAACTGCATTGCGGCACCCCCGGATACACCACCTTATTCCGCAATGAACCGGAAAGAGATCTATTCAATGTCATCGGTCTGAAAAAAGAAACCCAATACGAAGATGACGGTAATGACTACACCGTAACCAATAGACACAGTTTTTTCGATCCGGCCGGTCGGGGAGATGCCAAGGCATTTTTCAAAACTTATATGGAACACTATGAATTGACCAGAAATAATGGTTACATCTCCATTCCCAGCGGCGATCACGATATGCCGCGGATCAGCGATTTCCGGGATGAAAAAGATCTGGCTTGCGTATTCGCCTTTCTGATGACTATGCCCGGCGTACCTTTTGTGTACTACGGCGATGAAATCGGTATGCGTAACATTAAAGGTCTGGTATCCAAAGAAGGCGGCTTCACCCGTACCCAGGCCAGAACTCCGATGCAATGGGATGCCGGAATCAATGCAGGTTTTTCCGCTGCTCCGCCGGAAAAACTCTTTCTGCCGGTAGACTCCACTGCGGATGCACCGAATGTAAGCGACCAGATGTCACGCGCTGATTCCCTGTGGCATGAAGTGCAAAAGTTGATAGATTTGCGAAAATCCACCCCTGTCCTGCACGCCGACAGTGAATTGATACTCTTGCAAGCGGATTATCCGCTGGTATTTTTACGACGGAAAGACAATGATTGCATTTTGACCGTCATTCAACCGGCACGCAGAAACTGGGAATGCAGCATCACCCTGCCAGTCGCCGCAAAATCACTTGAATCATTGAAAAATTGCGGTATTTCAGCAGAAGTTTGCGGTACCTTACTGCATTTGAGCGGAAATGATACTCAATACGGTATTTGGAAAATAATACGTTAAACAGGAGAAAAAAAATAATGCATCTTGAAAAATTGAATATGCTTCAAACCAAAGTAAACTATTTTTTTACCTGTTTGAGGCGTGATTATGTCAAATCGTCAATCGATTTGAATGCAGAATATTGCCTCACAGATGAACCGGTCACGTTTGAAGAAAAAAACAATTACCGGTTCAAAGAAATCCACACCGGAGAATCCTGGGGTAAAAACTGGCAGTGTGCATGGTTTCACATTACCGGCGAAATACCACCGGAATGGAGAAATCAAACCGTGCGTTTCCGGCTTAATGTCGGCGGAGAAGGTCTGGTCTTTTCTCCGGATGGGATGCCATTGCGTGGCATAACAGATGGTTCTGTTTTTCAAGCAACATTTGTCAATGAGTATCTCCCTCTTTTCGATAAAGTTGTCAATGGTTCAAAAGTGGAGTTGTGGATCGATGCCGGAGCAAATGGCTATTTCGGCATGAATTTGAATGGCCACCCGAGGTTGGATATTGCAGAAAAAGAGGGAAGTGCATCGGCCGCGGTCAAAAACTTGCAGCTTTGTCTGACCGATGAAACCTTGCGGCAATTAAGTTTCGATTGGGAAGTCGCCTTGAGTTTGCTCAAAATATATCCGCAAAACCATTACCGGCACCGGCAGATCTTGACCACCTTGACCGATGCCATTGATCTTTATCAGGGTAATCAGAAAAATGCCGGAAAAGTAAGGGAATTTCTTCAGCAAAAATTATTCAGTAAAAAAGCTTGTGACAGTGCCTTGCAGGTGACGGCCGTCGGTCATGCCCATATCGACACGGCATGGCTCTGGCCGATGCAGGAAACTATCCGCAAATGCGGCAGGACATTTGCCAATCAGATCGCCAATATCGAAAAATTTCCGGAATATGTTTTCGGAGCTTCCCAACCGCAGCATTATCAGTTTGTCAAGGATCATTATCCCGCACTTTACGAAAAAGTAAAACAG
>JAZNEV010000093.1:0-36803 GCA_045588835.1 Victivallaceae bacterium | reverse complement strand
AAAGGGCGGAAGCGGTCAAGTCCGGCTTTCAAATTATCGCACAAAACGGTTTTACTCATAGAAAATACTCCATCATTACTCCATCACGAATTAATATAACCCATGATGGAGTATTTTTCAAATACGATTTGACAAACTGGTGGGAAACAGTATATTAATTGCAGGTTGTTTGAGAATTGAATAGCTGAAATGGCAAGTATATAGTAATTCCATGAGACTTTGTGTCCGTACTTTGATGTGCCGGAAAAATGGCTTACCGTTTTTTACCGTTTCGAGGATTCGAGGTGCCGTTTTTTACCATTTAAAGGTGGTTTTTATTAAACGACAGATTGAGGCGCCAGAGTCATTTTTCAGCGTAAAATCAAGGTGTTAGAGCAAGTTTTAAGCGTAATTTAAAAATTTCGGGCTTGCCCTCATCGCCCACCATCCTTCGCTAAAGCTGCGGATGGCAAGCCGTAAGGTTTGCTGTCCGTAGATTTTTTTTTGCCGTCCGCGATCAGCGGCGGATTGACAGGACGGATCTGACCAAAATCCGGGGAAATTGTTTGACAAATTGCTGAAACAGATGTACATTAATAACATCAGCTGGATTGTTATTCCGTTTGAAGTGAATTTGCAGCGGGGGGCTGCTGAAAAAAATAAAGGAGGTTTTCTGTCGTATGATCAAAAATGATTTATTGATGTTGTGGGGCACGATCCGCAAAATTTTCACCTATACCGGTCGCGCCAGTCGCAGAGAGTATTGGCTCTTTGTCATTGTGTCAAATATTGTCAACTTTATCTGGATCGTATTCTGCAGCGGTCTGGCGGCGATTTCCGGTTGGCTCGCCGCGCCATTCATAATTATTTTCGTTTTGGCTTACATTGCGGAAATACTGATCTGGCTCTCATTGATGATTCGCCGTCTGCATGACTTGAGTCTTTCCGGATTCTGGCTGCTTTACCTCAATTCACTTACGGGTCTGCCGCTGATCTACATCGTCTATCTGCTCGGTATCGATGCTTCCTGCGAAAGATTCGTGGAAAATGTCAGAAAAGTCGGTTCTCCCTGGCTCGGCTGGATCCTGCTCTGGCTGCTGTGGCCTCTCGGCTCTTTCGGAGCAATGTTCCTGCTGTGCCTCAGTGCCGGTAAAAAGGAAGCCAATGAATTCGGCGAAAGTCCTTACGCCAATTAATTATCGATCCCCCCATTGATAAAAAATGGGGATGTGGCAAAACTTTTTGAGATTTTGCCACATCCCTGTTTTTCTTTTATCGAGATGATTTATCAAATCAATAAAATAATTCAGCAAAAGGTTTTTCCCCGCAAAGCGGTTTTGCAACGGCCCCATTTCCTTTGCCGGTAAGCCAAAAACTGCCGGGGAGTTTTGAGGACTTTTGAAATTGTCCCTGTACCCGGAACAGTTTATTTCTGTTTTTTATTGCGAACGACATTTTTCCGTTTCGGCAATCCACCACCCAGCTGCTGCCGGAAACGTGCCGGGGAACATCCCAAAACTCTGGAAAAAACCTGAGACATATGAAAACGGTCGGCAAATCCGGATTGAGTAGCGATTTCATCCAGTGAACTGTCAGTTGTTGACATCAATTCACAAGCCATCTCTATTTTTTTCGTCCGGCAGAAAACTTGAGGTGTTTTGCCGACTTCTCTGGTAAATGCACGAATAAAACTGCTCAACGAATAACCTGCCAGCCGGGCCAGTTCTTCGTTACTTATTTTGCGTTCCGGATTTCTGGAAATGATCGTGCAAACTTTGGCGACAGGCGGAGAGATGTGTTGCATCGGTAACAGATATTCCTGCGGTAATCTTAAAAGTACTCCGCTTAAAATGTGCATTGCCAGTAAATCCCGGGTGACAAATGCCGCGGGGTCATTGCGTATGTCATCATATTTTTTTACCCAACTCAATAATTCCTCATCTGCCGGGATCTCGATAATTTCCTGATTCAGGAGCTTAAGCCGCTCAAAAATAAAAAAGTGCAGATAAAATTGAGTTAACTGTGCCCCCTCATTCCAACAGCGTACACGTTTTCCCTGTGGTATCAAATAAAATGAATTGGGACTGAATTCCAGTTTCAGATTATTTTTTCCGCTGAATATCACTCCGGGCAGAGGATTGTAATAAAGTCTGCAAAATGGACCGTACACATCAAAGTCCCATCTGCCCAATCCGTGTATGTAAGCATGCTCGATCACTCTGAAACCGCTGGTCATTTGTTCATTAAACATGATATATAACTCCTTATTTACCGTGTTTAATATAGCACAGCGAAGTATTAATGCAACTTTTTCCGGATACACTTGGCACTTTTACACATATTTTAATGCACTGACAAACATTGTCAAAATCCTTGTCAGATGATATGTTAAGACACCAGCAAGATTGATGCCTTTTGGTGTCATTCACAAAAAAACCGGTGTATCCTCTCAAACCAAAAAAAGGAGAATGAAATGAAAAAGCGTTTTACCCTGATCGAACTTCTCGTTGTTATCGCCATTATCGCCATTTTGGCGGCGATCCTGTTGCCGGCCCTCAATTCGGCCCGTGAACGCGGCCGGGCCGCCAGTTGCACCAATAACAAAAAGCAGGTTTTGCAGAGCATCCGTTTTTATATGGACGATAACGACGGCTACTTCTTTGTCCGTTCCGGGGCCAATGACTCCCCGGCCCACCGTCCCTGGGCCCAGCGTTTGGCGATGGATACCTCTTATCTGTCGAAGTCGGATGTCGGCACATTGTGCGTTTGTCCGTCGATCCCGTCCTATGATGATCCGCAGAATCTGACCATCGCCGGGAGTGCCAACTCCTCCTATCAATATACTTTCGGCATGGTCAGAACTCCCGGAGCATGGCCCAATTATTTCGGTGATGGATTTATCCTCAGTCCCTCAAATTCTTCCAGTACCGGAGTATTGATCGATGCCAAAATGGAAGGCACCAAAATGATCATGTGCGACACTGTAAGTGTCAGTGCCAAAAGACAGGTTTTTGAATGGTCACCCACGGCGGATAATATCGGTTGTTTCATTCATAACGGCACTTCCACTGTCGGCTGGAGTGATGGTCACGTCAGTTCCATGACTCCGGAGGAGGTCAAACAGGAATCCGGCGGCATTGTCACCAACTGGACCACCGCTTTTTGATCGGTTCTTTAACAAGGAAACGTGAAATGTTTGAATTTTTCAAAAAATCCATGATTTTCATGGGATCAGTGCTGGCATTGACTGCTCTTGAAGCCGGCGAATATCCTCACGGCACGATCATGCTCAATGGCGGCAGATTGGAGCCGGTGTTTGCAACCGCCGTGGAAAATCATAATGCGGATATGAATTTCTGTTTTGCCCACCGTTTTGCCGACGGGAGCATTTATCTGACCCACTCCAAAGGTGTGCATACACTTTCAGAATCACGGTGTTATGATTTTTCATCGGACAATGGCCGCACCTGGTCCCGCACGCCGTGTGTATTCGGCGGTTTCAATGCGTACACCACGCTTGACGGCCGCAAGGCCAATATTGCGGCGTGGAGTGAAAACATTTCAGCCAGACATACGATCACCCGGCATATCCTTGCCGCCGACGGCCGCTCGGTCGAATCGCCCCGGTCGGAAATCGTGCTGCCTTATGCCACGACTTTCAAACTGCACCGTGAAGTCATCCGCACCAAAGATAACCGGCTGCTGCTCACCGGTTACGGTTATAAACAGGGGTCACGCAAACTGCATAATTTCGTGATCGAGTCGGTGGATGACGGCCGGAGTTGGCGTTATTTGTCGACCTTGATGGAAGATAAGGAAAATAAATATACCGAAGGCCCGAATGAAGCCGCTATCGTTGAATTATCCAATGGCGATCTGCTGGCAGTCTGCCGGGTGTCAAGTGATGCATCTTTACAGCAGTTGCGTTCCAGAGACGGCGGCAGAAGCTGGCAGTATGAAAGAGAGATCGCTCCGGTCAGTGTTGCTCCGGCCATGAGGGTATTGCAAAACGGTGCCCTGGTGATCGTTACCGGGCGGCCGAAACTTTATTTGCTGATCGACTTTACCGGAACTGGGGAAAACTATCAGAAAGTTTGCATTTATTCCGGAGCCGGCAGCAGTTATGCTTCGATCATGGAGACTGCCCCCGATGAATTATTGATAATTTACGATGAAAGCGACTTCGGCGGCTGGCGGTCACCGCGTGCATTCAGTCAGATCACGGCCATGACCTACCGTGTGGTCAAAGATGATTCTATGACTGCAGGCCGGTCGGGCGGTGAATGGAGTCAGCATATCATTCCTCAAACGGATACGGATTTGGGAAAAATTTTCCGCAACTACTATTCCGTAAAAAAAGAGGGTGCCGAATCATGGTATGAGATCATGAATATTGCCGAGCGGCCGCATCCGGTGATCCGGTTGTGCAATCGCGGGATGGTTCCGGAATATAAATTTGCCAACTTCATGCTGCCATTTCCGCGGGATACGGATACATTCAGTTGCATGATGGAATTCCGTTTGCTTGACCCGTCAGAGAAGCGGCCGCAATTCGGAGTCAATGTTGCTCTGGAAAATCCCACCGGCGGCGTCCGTTATGCCTGGTTCGGATTTTGTACCGACCGGATCCTTTTCAGCAATGGTGACAGCACCCGCAATGCTGAATACAAAGTGGCTCTGGGAGTGAATAATTTTCACAACATCCGGATTTTTGCCAGTTTACAGCAGAATCTATGCGTGCTTTGTCTGGATGGCAAACCGGTTATCCGGGCCAAACTGACTGATTTCAGCAATCAGATGGCGGTCGGTTTGAAATTCGGTGACGGAGCGACGGCGGTATTCGGCGAGGTCGATATTTCTGAAATCGCCTGGAAATTTTCCGAATAATTCCGGTATTTTCACCCTCATATCACAATCAGTAAAGTTCTGGCTTGCCGCCTGAATGTACCCCCGGTGGCCGGCAGGAAAGCGGTTGTGCCTTGCAATGAAATTAATTGATTTGATCAAAAGGATATGTAATGTCTGAATTAAAGTATTCACGCACTTCATGGTTTACCGATGCCAGATTCGGAATGTTTATTCATTTCGGATTGTATTCAATGGCGGCCCGCCACGAGTGGATGAAAAAATATGAACAGGTCTCTGACGAAGACTACAATGTTTATTTTGAATTGTTTGATCCGGATCTTTTCGCCCCGGCGGAATGGGCCCGGGCCGCCAAAGCTGCCGGTATGAAATATGCGGTTTTCACCGCCAAACACCATGATGGATTCTGCCTTTGGGACAGCGCATTTACCGATTACAAAGTGACCAATACCCCGGTCGGCCGGGATTTGCTCCGGGAAGTGCTTGAGGCATTCCGGGCGGAGAGGTTGAAAGTCGGTATATATTACTCCCTGGTCGATTGGCATCATCCGGATTTCACCATAGATACTCTGCATCCGCTGTGTGATGCTCCTGACCGGGAGGAACTTAATGCCGGACGTAATATGGATGTATACCGGAAATATCTTAAAGATCAGATCACCGAATTGTTGACCGGCTACGGGGAAATAGATATTTTATGGACAGATTTTTCATATCCGGATTTTTCCAAAGGCGGCAAGGGGCATCTGGATTGGGATTCCGAAGGGCTGCTGGCACTGATCCGCAAACTGCAGCCGCAACTGCTCATCAATGACCGGCTGGATCTGCCGCCGGGCAATGCCGACATCGATACCTCTGCCGAACAATTCCTGCCGGAAAAACCGATCGTTGACCATACCGGAAATCTTTCGGTCTGGGAAGCCTGCCAGACCTTTTCCGGCAGTTGGGGGTATCACCGGGAAGAACACTCCTGGAAACCGGTGAAAATGTGTATTGACCTGTTGATCCAGCACGTCGCTCTCGGCGGCAATATGATTCTCAATGTCGGGCCCACCGGCAGAGGCAAACTGGATAAACGGGCCAAAGACAGATTATTGAAAATGGGTGAATGGATGCAGTTGAATTCCCGGGCCATCTACGGTTGCACCCGTGCCCCGGAGGAGTTTGTTCCTCCGGCTGACTGCCGCTACACCTGGAATCCGGAAACGAAACGTTTATATCTGTGCTTGCTTAACTGGCCCTATTTGTATATCCATCTGCCGGGATTGGGCGGCGGAAAGGTGAAATATACCCAACTGCTTGCCGATGGCAGTGAAATCAAACGCCGGGAATCGCAGGAAGTGCAAAACGGCAGTACCCCGCCGGGGGCGTTGACTTTGGATCTGCCGACTTTGCTTCCGGATGAGGGATGCGAAGTACCGGTGATCGAAATCATTTTCAATGATGAGTTTCTGGCAGAGTTGAAAGTGTAGAACGGCATTTTTTTACATATTATGATCATGGTGAATATATATTAAGCAGAACATTACCAGACAATTTAAGGGAATACACAAAAAATGGATAAGAAGTATCGTATTGCGATCGCCGGATTGGGTATCGGTCAATTCTGGGCGAAGGGGGTTTTCAAACGTAAAGATTGCGAATTGGTTGCAGTTTTCGATCCGGCATATAAAACCAGAGAGTATATTGACAAGAGTTTGTTTGACCGTCCGGGATTGCTTATTGCCCAAAGTTATGATGAGTTGTTTTCGGCGGCTCCGGATGTAATGATCATCGCTTCGCCCGATCATCTGCATTGTGAACAGACATTGATCGCATTGGAGCGTAATTGTCATGTCATTTGTGAAAAACCATTGGCCCCCACGGTGGAAGAGTGTAAGAAAATAATCTCTGCCGCCAATGCCGCCGGAAAATTTTTTATGACCGGTCAGGTTTGCCGTTACGCCCCCGGATTCCAGTTGGCAAAACGATTGGTCGATGAGGGAAGAATTGGTGAAATTGCCTGTATTTCCAGTCAGTATGCTCACAATTACCACAATGCCGCCGGTCATGATCAATGGCGCAAAGATCCGCAGATCGGCCGGGAAACATTTTTGGGCGGCGGCTGTCATGCCATGGATCTGTTGCGGTGGATCGCCGGTGAACCGGAAAGCATCTTTTGCGTGGAAAATCACCTGTTGATGCCGGATTGGCCCAAACCGGACAGTGCTTTTGCGGTAATAAAATTCCATTCCGGCGCGATCGGCAAACTTTTTGTTTCCAGCGGAGTAAATGCTCCTTACAGTATGCGCACAGAGATATACGGCACTAAAGGAACGATCATCTGTGACAATACCAGCGATCACTTGCAAATAAGGGAGTGTACTTTGGAAGACTCCGGAGCCAAAGGTGATTTCGCCAAAATTCCGGTAAAAATCGCCAATCATAATTTTGAATCGGAATTCAATGAATTTATCGACAATTTGAAAAATAATACTCCTCCGGCAACGGATGCGGTAGAAGGGATGAAAACAGTCGCTTTTGCTCAAGCCGGGATCGCTTCCGCCCGAAGCGGAATGCCGGTTAAAATTTCAGAATATCTTTAATTCGGAAGGAGTCGTAAGATGGAACAATGGGTAAATATTTCGATAATCGCAGTCTATATGGTTGCGGTGATCGGAGTGGGGTTTTTCTTTGCCAAAAAAGATGAAACTACGGAAAATTATCTGCTCGGCGGTCGTAATATGCCCTATATTGCTGTGGGATTGTCGATGATGATGACTTTATTGTCAAGCATTTCGATAGTGATGATCCCCGGAGAAATATTCAATTATGGAATGACTGTTTTCTCGTTGAATATTCTGACTTGTACCATGGGTATTCCGTATTATCTGCTTTTTGTCCGGTTTTATTTCAAACTGGGCAGTTTTACTCCTTACGAATATCTTGAACGCCGTTATGATCATACGGTAAGAGCCGTAGTTGCCGTAAGTGCTTTTTATTCCCGCATTATGTATTTGGGAATGGTACTTTATGCCAGCAGTAAAATTTTTCAGGCGGCTTACGGCTGGCCGTGCTGGTTCACGATATTGCTGGTGGGAGCGATCGGCATGGTTTATACCGTAATGGGCGGCATGAAAGCGGTCATCTGGACTGATGTTATTCAATTTTTTGTATTGGCAGGCGGAACCATTTTTATTCTTCTGGTACTGAACAGCAATTTGGATGGCGGTCTGATCGGCGGTATGATCTATGCGTTTGAAAATGGTCACGGTGCCCCGCAGTATGCCACCAGAGAGTTTTATACGATCACCCCTTATATCAGATTGTGTTTCTGGCTGCTGTTGTGGAATTCTCTTTTCAGCAGTATGGGAGCGGTCAGCAGTGATCAGTTGAATATCCAGCGTATTCTGACCACCAAAGATTGGAAAACCGGTTTCAAATCCCAGTGTATTTCTTCCGGTTTGGGGCTCGTCAATACGATTGTGCTGTTCATGGTCGGTTTTGCAACTTATTCTTATTATGCTCAAAATCCGGATCCGGCACTCTCCGGCGATGGAGATATGGCGTTTTTCCACTTTATCGCAACCAAAACGCCGACACCCATTCCCGGAATTTTTATGGCGGCGATGCTGGCGGCGATCATGAGTACGCTGGATAGCGGCATGAATTCCATGTCCACCGTATGGCTCAAAGAGATCCATGCCAAATTCATCAATAAAAAAATGACTCCGGCAAAAGAGGTGTCGGTTTCCCGCTGGGCCACATTTCTGGTGGGGGCATTTGCTGTTTTGCTCGGTCTCGGTTTGGATTTATCCGGCAGATGGCTCAGCCAGAGCATCACTGAAGTCGGAACCATTTTCAATATGCTTGGTGCCGCCACTGCTCCGGCATTTCTTTTTGCGGTGCTTTCCAAAAGAGCCAATTCGCTGTTGATCTGGGCGTATACATTTTTTGCCGCCGGTGAAGCCATCGGTAAAAATATCTGGTATGCACTATCCCGTACCGCTGTTCAAAACTGGGAGAAAAATCCGGAAATCGGTTTCGGCTGGGGTGGAAAACTGGATGCCGTTTATATGCTGGTTCCTGTAATTGCCGGGATATTGCTTTGTCTGCCGTATCTTGGCAAAAAGTTGCGGTCACATTTGAGTGTAAAAATTACCGCCATGATCGGGATGCTGATCCTTGGAATCGGGTTCACCAATTTTCTCTGGTGGGCATACAGCAACGCCTGTGTGACCACTGAACCGCTGGCTTGCAGTTTTGCATTCGGTTTGCCCTGTTCTTTGATAGTTGCGTTTGTGATCCTCTGGTTCTGCCCGGTTCAGCCGGAGAAAAAATGGCGTGGTTTGACGATTGCAACTGTCGGTCAGGAAATGATTTCAGAGAATTGATCCAATCCGGTAAAAAGAGATGTGAGTGTGTTATGAAACGATTGAATAACGCCAAATGGATATGGTGCAATGCTGAAGAAAAATTGAATCAGTATGCGGCATTGAGGCGTGTTTTTGATGCCGGAAGTGATGCGGAAGCGGAGTTGCTGATCTCTGCGGATTGGGATTTTGTGGTTTCGGTAAACGGCATGGAGATCGGCCGGGGACAATTCCCGGATTATCCGGATAAAAAAACGGTGTCAAAATTTACCGTGAATAATTTGAAACCGGGGCGGAATGTTATTTCCATTGAAGCATACGCACCGGGGGATGATTTTCTGTCGATGATGAAAGGCACTCCCGGAGTCATTGCCGCATTGACGCAAAACGGGAAACTGCTCTGTGCAACTGATGAAAATTGGAAAGCGGTGGAACATCCGGAATTTTTCAGCGGAAAAATCGAAAAAGTCACTGTTCAACTGGGCTTTGCCGCATTGCGTGATTTGCGTAAACATGAAAATTTTTCCGATGCCGGTTTTAATGATTCCCATTGGGGATATGCCGTGGAAATGCCCCGGGAAAACTGCCGGTTATCCATGCGTCCTCTGCCGCCGCTGGATATCGGCAGGCGTTTGAGTACATTGCCGGTCAGTAAAGGCCGGCTTTTCCGGGAGAGAGAAAAAGATACTTTCGCTTTGAGTGTGGCTTCTGATCTTTACGATCAGCCAGACCGCACCAACGGTGTTTATGCGGTCTTTGACTTCGGAGCGGAGTGTACCGGATATGCTGAAGTGGAACTGGATAATGCCGGAAACGGTATGACCGTTGACTTTACCTGGGGGGAGTATTTAACCGATGGTCATCCGCGGAGCCGGATCGTGGAACGCAATTTTACCATCCGTTTCATCTGCCGTAAAGGTTTCAATCTTCTGCAACTGCCGTTTTTGCGTCTGGGGTGCCGCTATATCCAATTGAGCATCACCGGCTGCGGTGCGGAAAATTGCGTGATCGGTTATGCCGGTATGAGAGATTTTTCCCTGCCGCTGCCCGAAGCCGCAAAATTCAGATCTTCATTTGCCGGCACTTCCAGATTGCGGGAAATCGGTTTGCGTACTATGCAATGCTGTATGCACTTTCATTACGAAGATTGTCCGTGGCGGGAACAGGGGCTTTATGCGTATGATTCCCGCAACCAGATCCTTTTCGGTTATTATGCGTGGGGCAACTATGCGTTTGCCAGGGCTTCATTGGAGTTGCTGGGTAACGGATACAATGCTCAAACCGGTGAAATAAATATGTGTGCCCCCAACAGTTATCCGCAGCCGGGCGGAGCTATCCCGTGGGGAGCGATCACCACTTTTACCCGGGTTTGGGTTTCTGAAGTTCTGGAATATACCATGTACAGCGGAGATACTTCACTGGCCAGACAATTTTCCGGACAGATGAAAGATATGCTGGGAAAATTCATGGAGAGATTCGATCCGGAAACCGGACTTTTCCGCTTGAGCAACGCATTTGCCGTGTGGAACTTTTTTGAATGGGTTCCGGAACTTGACCGGCTGGATGCAGAAAAGTGTGATTACCATATCCTGCATAACCTTTACACTTATGAGGCGATAAAAGCCGCTGCCGGTTGCTGGCGTTTTACCGGCAAAGGTGATGTGGCGGATAAGTGGGAAAGTTTTGCGGTTGAATTGGGAAAATGTATTGAAAAAAGTTTCTTTGATCCGGAAACCGGCAACTATGCCTCTCAGATCAAAGATGGCAAATTCATCGGCAAACGCCACGCCCACAGTCAGTTTATGATGCTGGCCATGCAACTGGTTCCGGAAGTCCGCCGGACCGCTCTGGCCGGAGAAATCACCGGCAATAAAGAATTGGTGCGTTTCACATTCAGCCCGTTGCTGTATTATATCAATGGTATGTTCAGTGCCGGAGATTTTGCCCGCAAGATCGCACAGAACCGGATCGATTCAGAGTATCTGGCAATGGCGGATGCGGGGGCGACGACCTTCTGGGAAACCGGACTCGGAGCAGATGACTTCAATGGGGCCGGCAGTTTGTGTCATGCCTGGAGCAGTATCCATGTGGGATTTTACGGCAAACGGGTACTGGGGGTGACTCCGCTGGAACCCGGCTTCAAAACCTTTGAAGTCAAGCCATATCCGGGCAATAACAGTTTTGCCTCCGGTGAAGTGCCGACACCATCGGGCAATATTGAAGTATCATGGGAAATGAATGACTCCGGTAAAATCGATCTGACGGTCATCCATCCGGCAGGTTTGACTCCGGTAATTGCATCGTATGAAGAAGCACCGGTCGGAAACGTGAAAATTATAGAAAAATAATGGAGTATAATTTACCATGAGCAAAGTTTGTTTTTCAGCTTTTTCAGATCTGCACCATCATCCCGGAGTATTTTATTCTCAAGCGGAACAGCGTCTGGCGGCGATCAGGGCAAGAGCGGAAAAAAATCAGGTGGATTTTGTGATCTCCTGCGGAGATTTCTGCCATAATGTCGAAGTTTCTGCGGAATTGCTTAAAGCGTACGACAACTTTCCGATGCCGGTTTATCATGTGATCGGCAATCATGATTCCGACCGGGCTCCGTATGCTGAAACCTTGAAGCGTTTTCACCTGGATTGCGGTTATTACTTCTTTGATCACAATGGATTCCGATTTGTGATAATGGATACCAATTATGTTTTGATCGACGGTGTTTATGAGCATTATGATATGGGAAATTACTACTCTCATCCGGATAGTTGCGAATATATCCCCCCGGAGGAGGTCACATGGTTGAAAGAAACACTGGAATCCTCACCCTATCCGTGTGTACTTTTCAGTCACGGCAGCATCGAGAGAAGCGATGATGTGCCCAATGCTCCGGAAATTGTCGGTATCATCAATGAAATAAATCAACAAACTCCGGGTAAGATCAGATTGGTGATCAATGGTCATCACCACCGGGATTTTTTGCGGATCATGGATGATGTGGTGTATATGGAGTTGAATTCGACCACTTATGACTATCTGCCGGAAGCTCACGATTTTTATCCGGCTGAATTGGTCAACGAAAATAAAGTGGCCAACCATACGATCATTTATACCGAACCGGTTCATGCGGTCATCACGCTGGATTCCGACGGGTTGATCGATATCAGGGGGATGAAAGGCGATTATTTCATGGGGATAACCAGAGAAATGACGGCCAATCCGCCCGGAGATAATTGCGGCAGAGTTTGCACTCCAAATGTTTTGTCGGCATCATTCAATATGCATTATGGAAAAGACCGGTAAAAGAGTTGCGGGGTATGGATCACATGGAAAGGTTGTGGAAAAATAATGATATTTGCCGGGAAAGCGGGATGTTTGCCGGAAAAAAACGGATAAATCTGATGTTTCCGGCTCAGAATATCACCTCGGTCACCGCCCATGTATCCGGTGAAGTATTTTTACCGGGCAGAGATTTCTGCCATGAGCCGGGAGATGATTTTATCACCCGGCCGGAAAGTTCAAAAATTCCTTATCTGCCGGAGTCAGCATTGCATCCTGTTGAAAACCTGCGGCTTTATCCTGATCCGGCAGCCAATGCGGTCGCCGGGGGGATTGACGGCGGCAATCTGCTCTTTGACAACCGGGATTTTTTCGCCTTGAATCAGGTGGATATCTGTTACACTGCGGCGGCGGTGGATTTTTCAACCGGTTCGGATTTTCAAAGTGACAGACTGCCCCGCTTCCGGAGAAAACTTGCCCGGCGGGAACCATTGAAAATCACTTTGATCGGGGATAGTATAAGTTACGGGTTGAATGCTACTGAAGTTATTGACTCTCCGCCGTTTGCACCATGCTATATCGAACAGGTCGCCGCCGGACTGGGCCCCAATATCACCTTATGCAACCGGGCGGTCAGCGGAACCGGGATCCAGAATGCGGTTGATGTTGAAACAGAGTATTCGGGAGATTCGCCGGATCTGTTGATCATTGCTTACGGGATGAATAATTTTGCCGGGATGCCGGTAGAAAAATTTATCGGTAAATTGCAGGAACTGATATCCGGTTGCCGTAAGATAAATCCTCATACGGAATATGTTGTGGTCACTTCGATGAGCGGTCATCCGGGGTGGAAACCGACTCCGCCGGGGCCGGACAGGGAATATGCTGACGGATTGCGGAATTTTACGGCCGCTCAAGAGAGTTATGTGGCATTGGCAGATGTGCATAAGGTGTGGAGTAAATTTCTGGAACGCAAAGATTTTTACGATCTGACCGGCAACGGGGTCAATCATCCCAACGATTACGGTCACCGGATCTATGCTTCTGTGATCCTTGAACTGTTGACCGGTGAAAATTTTTTCAATTAAAGATCGTTAATGACGTTTCACACTTATATCATCTGCATCACTGCTCAACCCGGAAAATCAGTACCGGTCATACCGCTGATTTTCGGTAAAAACACCATATTTTCGCCGCAACTGTTTTTGGGAAAAATAAAAAGGCATCCCCAATGCCATTCAACACCCGGGATACCTTTTTCCGGCGATCCGGAATAAAAACCGGAATTTTTACCGGCTGATCGCTTCGATCACCTGATCGGCGATCGCCCGCATACCCTTTACCGAGGGATGACCGCTTTGCTTGTCTATATTTTTCAAATCAATACACGGAATACCGTAATGGCGGCAAATTTCATGTACGGATTCATTGATCACCGGTTTCAGGCAATCATTGAGAATGAAAAACACCCTCGCTTGCGGATAAAGTCTTTTGATATCATAAAGCATTTTTGCCATCGCCGGACGGAAATAAAAGAGGTCGCTTTCCTGCCAGTTTTCCCATTGGTAATCCCCGATGGGAGAACCGGCCCAACTGTCATTGGTCGCTCCGCAAATGAGGATCAGATCCGGATTCCCCAGCCGGTCAACCCGCCGGACAAAACTGAAACTGCCGGCATCCCTGCCGGAATAACCGGTGTAGCAGATCGTCGAACCGCTCCACGATTCATTCTTTTCCAATCTGCCGCCGACAGCTTCGATCACCAGATGCCACCAGCAGGATCCGACACTGATGACATCGTTATTTCTATTGGGATACCAAACTGCATTCCCCTGCGGAATGGCTCCCCGGAAAGTGGAATAACTATCCCCCAGAATAGATACCGCAATGCCATTTTCTCCGGCAGAGAGCATCCAACTGCATAACGCCAGAAATAATCCGGTCAAAAATTTTTTCATGATCCACCCCGTCAATTCTGTTTTTCCCGGGCCTTTTCAAATTTTTCCAGCACTTCCGCCGAAGGAGCCGCAGTGCATTTGGAAACGATCGTCAGAGCCAGAATACCGGCGGCAAATCCCGGCACGATCTCGTAAATACCGGTTTCGGATGCCAGAAATGCGTACCACAACGCATCGACCGCAAAACCGGCAATGATACCGGCCAACGCTCCGGCATAGTTGAAACGCTTCCAGAAAAGGGCCGCCAGGATCGCCGGGCCGAAAGCCGAACCGAATGCACCCCAGGCACAGGAGACCAATCCCATCAGACCTTTGCAATTCGGACTGCTGGCGATAATATATGCCGCCACCGCAATCACCAACACGATCAAACGGCCCGCCCAGAGTATCTCTCTGTCACCGGCATTTTTGCGGAAAAGCGGCTTGTAAAGGTCGGAAACGAATGCCGATGCCGAAGCAAGCAACTGGGAATCCGCCGTACTCATCGCCGCCGCCAGGATAGCTGACAGCAAAATCCCGGCAAAGAATGTCGCCACTACCGCAAAACCGATGTTACATCCGATCCAGTCAAAGACATCACGGACCATATCGATAAAGACCAGAGTACTTTTATCATCACTGGCCGTAAGTGAATCACCGAGAAACTTCCGGCCGACCAGACCCACCGCACAGGTGGCAATCAGGATCAACACAAACCAGGAACAACCGATGATCTGTGATTTTCGCATCTCTTTTTCACTTTTCACCGAAAAATAACGGATCAGAATGTGGGGCATTCCGAAATAACCCAATCCCCAGCCCAGACCGGTGATGATATCGGCAAAACTTTTCCAATCGGCTTTACCGCTGGAAAGAATATTGTAGTAATTTTCCGGCAACACCATTGCCGGCATGGTATACACACTGGAAAAATTCATCATCAGCACCGCCAGTACCGGCATTACCATCAAGGCACCGAGCATCAGCAACCCCTGAAAGAAGTCCGTCCAGCAACTGCATTGAATCCGCCCAGAAAGGTGTAAAGCACGATCACCACCGAAGCGATCGCCATCGCCGTTGACGGATTCATTCCCAAAACAGTATTGAAAAGTGTTCCGCAGGCATAGAGGCTCGAAGCCGTATAAACGCAATAGGTCAGCACGAATACGATCGCAGAAATGACCATGATCCCTTTGCGTTCAGTGCAGAATCTGCGGGTCAGAAACTGCGGGATCGTGATCGCATCATCCGCCACAATGGAGTAACGCCGCAATCTGGGAGCCACCACCAGCCACGCTGTGACCGTACCGATGAGCAGACCGACAGCGATCCACACCTGACCGACACCGTACAAATAGATCGAACCGGGCAAGCCCATAAGCACCCATGCACTCATATCGGATGCCCCGGCAGAAAGTGCCGTCACCCAGCCATTCATCTGACGGCCGCCCAAAAAATAGTCCTTTTCCGTGCCGCCGGACTTTCTGGAGCGGAAAAAGAAATACACTCCGACAGTCATTACCAGTACAAAGTAACACAACAATGCCGCAAGTTCTGCGATTTTCATGGTTTTATTCCCCCTTTTATTAAATATTGTTGGTTGATATACTCAATAAATGATCATACATTACAAAAACGGTAAAACTTTATTTACGTCCCCGGCTCCCAATACAGCGATCACACTGTCTGCCGGCAGATCTTTTTTCACTTCATCAGCCCAATTTTCAAAACTGCCATTCACTGCGATGCCATTGACCGCCTGAGCGAGCATCGCTGAATCCACCCGGCCGCTTTCGCTCCACGCCGCAAAAACCGGAGCGATATACACGCTGTCGGCCTTGCTCAATTCGACGGCAAATTGGTCAAAATATTTTTCCAGCCGGGCGAAACGGTGCGGTTGAAACAATACCCGCAAATGTCTTCCGGCGTAATTTATCCGCAACAAATTCAATGCCTCTTTCACTTCAGTCGGGTGATGGGCATAGTCCTCGATCACTGTCAGGCCCGGCAGATCTTTATGCACAGTCATCCGCCTTGAAACCTGCGGATAATCCATCGCCGCCAGTGTGGCCGCTTTTTCATCACATCCCAGAATCACGGCCGCCTGTACTGCGATATACGCATTGGCCGCCTGAAATCCATGCAAATTCCCGAATTTTTCCGGAATTTCCGGCAGACGCACCGCCTCCGGATGACCACTCAATATCCGGTCGCAATTTTCCGAAGCGTAATAGATGATCTTCTGCGAATTATCCGCAGTCTGACGGAAGTTGTTTGCCAGCATTTCCCATCCGCCCAGACTCCACTCATGATCATCCTCGATATTGGGAATGACCGCCAGAAAATTCTGCAATCCGGTATGAGTGCCGTCGGATTCATCGGCTTCGGTAACAAAAATATCCCCGTCACCGACGGCACAGTTGGGCATTCCGGAAACTTCCGCACCGATCATGAAACCGGCATTTTTACCGCATTTCAGCAAAATTTTCGCCAGCAAAGCACTGATCGAACTTTTTCCATGGGTGCCGGTCACTGAAACCACTCTGCGGTAACCGGAAGCAAAATGAGCCAGATATTCGCCCCGGCGCAATTCGGCAATGCCCAATTCACGGGCCCTGACCCTTTCCGGATTATTTTCCGGCACAGCACTGGAGTAGATCAGCAATCCGGCATCATCCGGCAGATTTTCCGCCTTATGGCCGATGAAAATTTCCGCCCCGAGCTGCTGCAAATGCACGCATTTGGCAGAATTTTCCATATCCGAACCGCTGACTGCAAAGCCTCCGGCCAGCGATAATTCAGCCAGCGGAGCCATTCCGGCTCCGCCGATGCCGGTAAAGTGCAGTTTTTTCATCATTCAAACTGGGTATCGTGCAGTTTACGGTAAATTCCGTCGAGTTTCAGCAACTCATCATGTGTACCGGCTTCGGCGATGCGTCCCTGTTTGAGTACAATGATCTTATTGGCATTCTGGATCGTACTCAAGCGGTGGGCAATAACGAAAACCGTCCGGTCTTTCATCGCATGATTCAAGGCATCCTGAACCAGTTTTTCCGTAACATTATCCAAAGCACTGGTCGCTTCATCGAGAATCAATATCGGCGGATTGCGTAAGATCGCCCGGGCGATGGTGATACGCTGTTTCTCACCGCCGGAAAGTTTGAATCCGCCCTCACCCGCATTGGAATCATACCCCTGCTCATGCACACCATTGACGATGAATTCATGGGCATTGGCCAGTTTTGCCGCCTTGATGATATCCTCTTCAGAAGCATCAAATGAACCGTAGGCGATATTGGCCCGGATGGTGTCATTGAATATGATCGCTTCCTGATTGACCACTCCCACGATCTTACGCAGGGAATCTATCGAACAATCCCGCACATCGTGGCCGTCGATCATCACTTTGCCGCCGGTCACATCGTAGAACCGGGCGATCAGATTGGCAATGGTCGTTTTGCCGCTGCCGGTTTCGCCGACCACCGCTACGACATGGCCGCGGGGGATCTTGAAACTCACATCATCGATGATCATACGGTCATCGTAACAGAAAGAGACATTCTGCAACTCAATGCCGTCTTCCAACCCGGTCAATTCGTAAGCATCTTCCTTTTCCGGCAGAGTCATATCGGTATCCAGCATCTCAAAGACCCGGTCGGCCGCCGCCATGGATTGCTGCAAATTGGCGATCACCTTGGAAATATCTTTCAAAGGCCGGTAGACCATCAGTACCGGAGCCAGCAGTGCGGTCAGCATGGTGATCGATACCCCCTTACTGTAACTGTAAAGCAGAAATCCCACCGTGGCGATCACCACGACCAATTCAGTCATCGGAGAGATCAGCATATGCCATCTTGTCGCACTGATAACCCGGCGCACATATTTGTCCACTGCCTGGCCGAAACGGCCGTTTTCATACTCTTCGGTGTGATAGGATTTGACCGCCTTGATCCCGGTAAAAGTTTCATGCTGACGGAAAACCACATCGGCGATGTATTTGTAACTTTTGCGGTAACGCTTGCGGATTTTACTGCCGATGATATTGATCGGCAGTAAAACCAGCGGAAACACCGTACACAGCAGAATTATCAGCGTATAGTTGTCTAACTCCCGGCAGGCGATATAGATCGCCGCCAGACAGCCGATCACCTGCAACGGGGCATTGGTCAGATCTTCCACACTGTGGGAAACTGAATATTGCAATGCACCGGTATCATTGTTGCACCGGCTGATAAGCTGTCCGGTATCGGTATTACCGTAATAACGCAGCGACTGACTGGTCAGTTTGCGGAAAAGTTCTTCACGCAGATCTGCCACCACTTTGGTTCCGACCCACCGGGTACAGTAACCATTGATGTAATGCGCCAGATTTTTGCACATCCACACCAGAAGGAAAAGCACCGCATAGAGGCTGAATAACTGCCATGCCACTTTGCCGTCGGCTCCGACCGCATCGAAACTGAATTCTTTGGGCCAGGTGACATGAATGGTCGTGCCATTGACCGAAAAGGGCAGATGGAATGACTTGGCCGCATCGTCAGCCTGTTGCAGCATTTTGGCAAGTTGCGGGTCATCAGCCAATGGTTCGGCGGCATCCCCGGTCTCACCGCCGGCAACTGCCGTCTGCTGCTGTGCCGGGGCCGGGACGCCGGAAGAATTCATCGCCCCGACCATCTGCGGCAACATCAGCAGTGTGACCAGCAACGATCCGCCGACCAGCATACCGCAAACGATGCCGATCGTCAGTCGCACCCAGTATTTTCTGGTGTAACTCAACAACCGGCAGATCGTCCGGAAAGTGTGATATTTCTGCTCTTTACTCATTACTTACCATAGAATTTGGCGATAGTGGCAACGACATATTCGAGTTGTTCGCAACTCAATTCGCCGAAAACCGGCAGAGCCATGATCTCACCGGAAGCCTTTTCGCTTTCCGGATAGTCACCCGGTTTGCCTCCCAACTCTTTGAAGCACTCCTGCAAATGCAGTGAAAGCGGATAGTAGACCGCACAGCCGACGCCGTTATCCAAAAGATACTGTTTCAGGGCATCGCGTTTGCCGTCATTGACCCGGATGCAGAACTGGTTGTAGATGTGACGGACATCGTAGGAAGCCAGCTGCGGCAGCACGATCTGACCGGTCAGACCGGCGGCGGCAAAAAGTTCCCGGTAGATGGCGGCGTTTTTCTGACGGGCCTCTGACCATGAATCCAGTGAACGCAATTTGATGGAGAGGATCGCAGACTGCAAAGCATCGATACGGAAGTTGCCGCCGACATATTCGTGGATGTAGGTCTTGCTCTGGCCGTGGTTGCGGTAGATTTTGAGCAGCTGGGCTCTTTCAGCGGTGTCACAGCTGACCGCTCCGCCGTCACCGAAACAACCGAGATTCTTGCTGGGGAAGAAGCTGAATGCACCGTATTCGGCAAATGAACCGACTCTTTTGCCCTTGTATTCGGCACCGATGGCCTGACAGGCATCTTCGATGATAAAGAGGTTGTGTTCTTTGGCGATCCTGACGATCGGATCCATATCCGCTGCCTGACCGAAAAGGTGGACGGGGATGATGGCACGGGTTTTCGGAGTGATCTTTTCAGCGATTTTTGCCGGATCGATATTGAAAGTCACCGGGTCGATATCCGCAAAGACCGGTTTGGCACCGGCACGCACGATCGCACCGACGGTGGCAAAAAAGGTGAAGGGAGTGGTGATGACCTCGTCGCCCGGCCGGATCTTCTCTGCCATCAGAGCGATCAGCAGAGCATCTGAACCGCTGGAAACACCCACCGCCGCACCGCTCCGGCAATAGGCGGCCAACTCTTTTTCCAAAGTTTCCACCTTGTCACCCAGAATGAAACGCTGGGAATCACAGATCTCTGCGACTGCGGCGAGGATCTCTTCTTTCATCGGTGCATACTGTGCACGGAGGTCAAGCAACGGTACTTGCATAATAATTTTCTCCTTGTATTTTATTATTGGGAAATTGTTTCTTGTGTTTTATTTTGATCATCAACTGTTTGCGACAGTTGTTCCTCAACTTTTTCTTTTTCTTCAACAGCTTCTGCGGGCTTTTCCCCGGATCTTTCTTCAGTCTTTTCCTCTTCGGCGACTTTCTTTTCCAGATAGCGTACATGGAAATAGGCCGCACACAATCCGCAGAGCATACCGACGATCAGAATGATGGTGAACCAGAGGAATTTTTTACTTTTTCTGATTTTCTCCACCGGCTGGAAGATCTCCGCCGGGTCGATCACCGATATTTCACCATGCGGCCTTTGGGGAACAAAAGTGAATATATGACCCATTTTGCGGGACATCCGCATCGGCCGGTTGACGGCACAACCGCAACTTTCCAGAAAACGCCCCAGATTGCGGCGGAATATCTTGATCAGGGCGATCACCACTGACGGCCCGCCGAATATGACGACGATACCGGCCAGTACCGCAAAGACCGTTTTCAAAGACACATCCTGAAGTGAATTGGCGATGAATGCTATCGAACTGCCCAGTGCCGCGATACCGATACCTCCGCCCATGAGCAGCATCGGCAGATTGCCCATGCCGCCGGCCGGAGTATTGGCCGCCGGAGCCGGGGGCGCCGGAACATTGGCCTGCGGAACTTTCGCCATTTGAGATTTATTCATCTCATCGGTCATGCTTTTTTGCATGGCCGCATTACGGGTATTGAATATTCTTTCCGTCTGCTTACTGATGAAGTCGGCGAATTGATAAAATGGAGCTTTGAATGCTTCACCGATGGATACCGGCTGTTCGGCGATATCTTTGATCACGGCATCGTAGATCACATTATCCGTATCGAAAAACACTCCGTGTTTGCCGACAAAAAGCGACCGCATCGTGCCGCTGGTCACGGCACAGGCCAGCAGTTCTTTTTGGTTGTCAATGCCGTTTTGCCGGGAAATTTCCACATAGATCACACAGATATTACTGCTTTTGATGATCCGTTTGTGTTCGGCGGGATTTTTCACTCTCACAGTCAAAGTGAAATGGCGGCCATCCATCACCAGTTTGCCCATCTGCAAATGCGATGGTTTCTCCGGGTTGAATAACTCCGGCAATGAAACGAAATTATTCAAAAGATCTTTCATATCTCTCTGATAGAGAGAAAGTTTCAAAAGTGTTTCCCCGGCACTTACCACGGGGGCGAAACTCAAGTCGGCTTCGATGAGCGATTTCAATTCAGCCACCGGCAGAGCCGCCAATTCCCGCAGCCGGGTTTCAGAAAGAGTTTCCAATCCGTCAACTTCGGCAAAACTTTTCTGCCAGTTCCCGTAAGCACTCAAAGCCGCTTTGGCCTGCTGAAATTTGGCCTCGGTAAGCTTCTCACCATCCATGAATCCGGATAATGCCGGAGTCCGGGATAATTGACGCAATTTGTCAGCGTGCAGGGGATTCAACGGCATGGATAAATCAAGTATGCCGTTACTCTGCGGCACCGCCAGAGCCGCACTGCTCAAGGCTTCACGCACATTTTCCGGCACCATCAAGTCGGCGGAAAAACCTTTTTTGACCGATCTTTCCGGGTCGTTACTCAGGAATATCCCGGCGGCACTGTTGAGAAAGTAACCGGAAATAAGCGGTTCACACCCGGTGAACAACTGATAATATCTGCCGGTATCCTCCCCGTAAGGCATGATCGCCGGATCATTGGCTTTGGCATCAAGCAGAGCAAGCCGCTTTTGCAACGCCTTTTCAAAACTCTCAATATCGGATAAACTTACGCCGTCACAGCCGGAAAGATCCGGACTTTTGCGACCGGAAGCGATCACCGCCTGGATCAACTGCTGAAGTTCCGGGGCCAATTCCGCCTCACAGGTTATCACTCCGTCACCGTTACGCCGGGTGAAACCGGTCACGCTCCGGGAATCGCGGATATCAGAATCACTCAAAGCATCTTCCGGAGAGCGTCCCAGATTTTTCAGGATCAATTTGGCACAGTCGGTGACTTTGCCGATATCCGGAGCATCGGGAGCAAAAGTGGAAATCCTCAATTCCTTACTGCCCGAAGCCATACCGGAAAGGTCTTTGAAGTAAGTCAGGGCAAAACGCACCGCTTCTTTGATCTCATCGGAACGGATGATCCCGTCGTGGTCACTATCCACGAATTCCAGGAAGCGGCGGTCAAATCTCAATGCTCCGGTCTCAAGAGCAGTCATCGCCCAAAATGCCTCGTCAAGTTTCAGCACGTTGGCAAAATCCGACGCATCGTCGATTCGCAACTGCAATCCGCCGCCGACAATGCGGAAACGGTACTGGCCTGATGGCGGTGTAACCGGAGTCATTTTTCACCCCTTTCCTGATGTGAGTATATATAATTCTATTTAATATATCATCATACCGCCGATTTTACAACTTTTATCACTGTTTTTGTCAGGCGAATTCCTGCCGGAGTTCTTCAAAAGTGCCGTTTTCCAGAGAACGACGGATCCGCGAAGCCAAATTCAAATAGTAATGCAAGTTATGCAATGTCAGCAATCTCATGCCCAAAATCTCGCCGACATTGAGCAAATGCCGGATATAGGCTTTGGTGAAGTGCCGGCACGCATAGCATTGACAGCCTTCCTCTATCGGAGTGAAATCATGGGCAAATTTGGCCGCTTTGAGCGAAATCGTCTGATTGGCCCCCACATACGCTCCTCCGTGACGCCCCAGACGGGTCGGCAGCACACAGTCGAACATATCCACCCCTCTGGCCACACTTTCCACGATCTGCCGGGGAGTTCCCACCCCCATGAGATAACGGGGGGAATCCTGCGGCAGATGCGGTTCAGCGGCATCCACGGCGGCCATCATTTCCTCTTCCGTTTCGCCGACGGAAACCCCGCCGATGGCATAGCCGTCAAAACCGATATCCACGATACTTTCCGCAGAACGCTGACGCAGATCGGCAAAGGTCGATCCCTGCACGATGCCGAAACGCAACTGACCGTCATTCAAAGGCTGTTCTCTGGACATCCTTTCCCAGCGGGCAGTCATTTCCAGCGATTTCAAAGCCTGTTCCCAGGTCGCCGGATAGGGAGTGCATTCATCGAAGGCCATCACGATATCCGAATCCAAAGTCCGCTGGATATTCATCGACTCCACCGGACCGAGAAAGAATCTTGATCCGTCGATGTGTGAAGCAAATTTCACCCCGTCCGGAGTGATTTTACGCAAATTGGCCAGACTGAATACCTGAAAGCCGCCGGAATCCGTCAGGATCGGTTTGTCATAAGAGATGAATTTATGCAAACCGCCGGCCAGCGTGATGGTTTCCAGCCCCGGACGCAGAAAAAGATGGTAGGTATTGCCCAGAATGATCTGAGCCCCCAGATCATCCAACTCCGCCGGAGAAACCGCCTTGACACTGCCTCTGGTGCCTACCGGCATGAAAATCGGAGTCTGGATATCCCCGCGCCGGGTGTGCAAAACTCCGCGCCGCGCCCGGCCGCAACTTTTGATTACTTCAAAACACCCCATTTCAGTCTATGAACATCCCCTGATAAAGTTTTTCACATTCAACGCCTTTTCCCAATGCTCCGGCTAATGCCCCGGCAAAGGCAAAAACCGCTCCCGGTCCTTTGCCGGTGATGATATTGCCGTCAACTTCCACCGGCCCACCGGTGCCGGTCAATCCGCCAAGTCCCGATTCAAAGCCCGGATACATCGTAAATCTTTTGCCGTCAAGCAAACCGCGTTTGGCCAGCACAAAAGGTGCAGCACAGATCGCCGCAATTATCCTTTGACCCGAAGCGGCATTTTTCAATACCTTATCGACCATAAGACTTTTATCCAGATTGGCCGCACCGGGCATTCCTCCGGGCAGGACGACGGCATCAAATTCATCATCCGCGACCGAACTGAGTTCACAATCAGCAGTAATCACCATGCCGTGAGCCCCGGTGACACTGCGGGAATTCAAACCGGCCAGCGTGACCGCCGTTTCCAGACGGCGCAACACATCCGCCGTCCCCAGAGCCTCGATCTCCTCGAAACCGTCAGCCAGTATCAAAAGTATCCTTTTCATCGTATATCCTCCATGCTTTTTCATACTATACTGGCAAAGCACAACCGATTCAAGCATTTTTTTGGCAAATTTTTTTAATTTATCCATTGAAAAAGTAAAAATCATGAACTATATTATATGCACAACGCAGACCTGTGGTGTAACGGTAGCACAAGTGATTCTGGTTCACTTTGTTGAGGTTCGAATCCTTACAGGTCTGCCATTTTTTTGTTTAAATACCGCTGCGGACTGCCAAAGAATCCTGCATAATATCACAAACTGCATTTACGAAAACAAGTTTTCTCCATGCTGTTTGCTGATATTATTATTTTACAACGTTTAGCAACGTTGTCAGGATTCTTTTTTGCGGAGGTTGCCGTCGCTTTGCTCCGGCTCGTCGGGCTCCGCCCTCCGTCGAATCCTTACAGGTCTGCCATTTTTTTGCCCTGCTTCGTGAGTAATCACTGCAAAAAGCACTCTGAGGCTTTGGCAAATATGATTTGCCCCGCATCAGAGTTTTCTTTTTACCTCATTTTTTTGCGATGCAAAAAAGGATTACTCTCTTTTCAGAGGTTGCCGTCGCTTTGCTCCGGCTCCTCGGGCTTCGCCCTCCGTCAAATCCTTACAGGTCTGCCATTTTTCTTTTAAATACCGCTGCGGACTGCCATTTTTTTGCCCTGTTCCGGGAGTAATCCTCTGTAAAAAAGCACTCTGAGGCTTTGGCAAATATGATTTGCCCCGCATCAGAGTTTTCTTTATTACCTCGTTTTTTTTGGCTTTATACCGCTGCTTTTTCTCCATTTTGTGGCAATATTATGATAAAGCGGTTATGCGATGACTGGCTGGCAACGTGTTTCCACCAAAACAGAATCCCATGGTCTAATTATAAGTTAGATCGACTTCAAGAAAAAATTTTTCAAATAAAACTTGCATTTCATTCATTTAAGTGGTATATTATTATAAACAAATCAATTTATTTATTTAGACTCAATATGTCAAAACAAACAGAAACATTCGGAGATTATCTAAAAACACTCCGTGGAAAAATTCCTCAGGGAAAACTTGCTGAAGCAATTGGCAAAACTACTATGTATATTTCCAACATCGAAAAGGGAAAAAACAATCCCCCTGATGAATTGCAACTGAAAAAAATTGCAAATGTTTTAAAATTAAATGAGCAAGAACGTTTGGATTTGATTGACAAAGCGGCAGCGGCACGAAACACTGTAGCACAAGATATTTTTAATCAATTGTACAAATACAAAGAGCTTCGCCAATTTGTTAGACAAATGTCTCCTGATATTGTAAAATATTTGAAGATATTATTGAATAATGATGGCAATTGGTTAAAAATACAACAATTTTTTGAATCATCCTTGTTTACAAGTACGGAATTCGGAGAATTAGAATAATGATTTATATTAAAGAAAAATTATTAAAAGGTTACACTTTTATTGATTTGTTTGCCGGGCTTGGTGGATTTAGGATTTCTTTAGAATCTTTAGGTGCAACGTGTGTTTATTCCAACGAATGGGATATTCCTGTACAAGAAGTATATGCTGCAAATTTTGGAGATATCCCTGATGGTGATATTACTAAAGTTGATGAAAAAAATATTCCAGATCATGATATTTTATGTGCTGGTTTTCCATGCCAAGCTTTTTCTATCAGTGGTAAGCAACGAGGTTTTGAAGACAGTCGAGGAACTCTTTTCTTTGATGTTGCACGTATTGTGAAAGAAAAAAAACCAAAAGTGGTTTTTTTAGAAAATGTAAAAAATTTTGCTACGCATGATGGGGGAAAAACTCTAAAAGTTGTTCAAGCAACAATGGATGAATTAGGATACTCTTTTAATCAAAAAGTTTTAAACGCAGTAGATTATGGCGTACCTCAAAAGCGAGAAAGAATTTATATGGTTTGTTTCCGTAAAGATTTACATATCGTCCCATTCAGGTATCCCCAAGCGTTTCCATTAACAAAACATGTGGAAGATTTTCTTATAAACAAAGAATCTACTGTAAAAAAACTGTATGTAGATAGATTGGATACTAAATACAATGGAGTGTTGGATGAACATTACAGCAATACTCCCATCAGACTTGGTATTGTTAATAAAGGTGGCCAGGGAGAACGTATCTACAGCACCAAAGGGATAGCCATTACTCTTTCAGCCTATGGTGGCGGGGCATTTGCAAAAACCGGCGGTTATTTGGTGAATGGTCGTCCACGAAGACTTCATCCGCGAGAATGTGCAAGAATTATGGGATATCCAGACACATATAAGATAGCAAAGAACAATAATCAAGCGTATAAACAATTCGGAAATTCCGTTGTTATTGACGTTTTACAATACATCGCTATCGAAATTGGAAAATCTTTAAGAGGTGAAATCTTATGATTTTATCTCCCCAAAAAAAGGAACACACATAATATTTAATAAAATTTTTAACTGAATTTTAAAATGTATATCAGACAATACCATGCAATAATGAACACTGTATTCTTATTTTGTCAGATTAAAAAAGAAGAGAATTCATGATTGTTCAATCCGCACACCTCTGACTTCATTGTAATTGAAAAAATAACGTTTGCGTTAAATGTATTAGACAATTTGCGAACTTCGTAACAACGATCTCGTTTTGAAATCATGTATTCGATTCCGGAAATAACAAATTTCATATTATGCAATTGATTAGTTGATATAAGAAATAATTTTCCATTTTCATCCCAAATTTTTTTGATGGGATAATTATTTTTTAAATGTTGACTGACGAAACAAATATTTGCTTTACCGACCTTGCTTGATCCACTTCTTTTAACTCTATATTTTGCAGAAATATCAAAAAAAGAAATTATTTTTTCAACTGGGAAAATAGTATTTTCATTGGCAATTATAAAGGATACACCCTTTTCTTTATAAGTTTGGACAATCCAAGCAGCAAAAACAGCGGTACAATCAGTAAAGAGAATCTTTTTCCCTGCAGTACCAGAATCATTGAATTCATCAAATGAATCATTCATATAGTTGATGATTAAAGTTGAATAACAGTTGAGTTTAGTGGTGTTAGCACTGCTGTATTCAAATTTTTTTGTTTCAATATCAGGTAAAAGAACAAATTGACCACATTGAGCCGGACAGTATTTCGCTTCTATATAAAAATGCTTTCCTGTATTTGTCGTTACTTCTATATCGGATACCGTAGAATTTTTATCTCCTCTCCTTATAAAATGAGCATATCTGCCAAAAACATTGTTTAAATAATCTGTACAATTTTGTTCAAAACTTCTCCAATTCGACATCTTTTCACTCCTTTTTGTGTTTGTTCAAAATATTTTGTTTTACAACAATAATACACATTCTCATCTGGCAGATACCCATAATGAAACAATATTTTCCCTTATTTTATTGACATTCTACTTCGAAAATTTTTACAATGACAAGTAATTCTTTTATCGAAAAATCATTCATTCTTATCTCTAACTTGTTTCATGTTCTCCAAACGACAATCATTTCTTGGTATTTTTACAATATTCATCAAACGGACAATTATTCAATATAACTTATCACGTTTTTACAATAATTACAAGGCACTGCTATTTATAACATTTGTTAAATTAAATAAGTAGCCCCTGTGTTGATGGGATTAAAGTGGCAGTTTTCGGTGGCTATTGAATAAATAACCACCGAAAACGCCCCGCGTTAAGATCGTAACGATGGATTTCAAGAATTTTGAGGAGTTTTTTGAAACTACCTCTTTAACTATCCTTTTTAAGCCGGGCACTCAAACGCACCGAACAGAAGTCCGGCCCGCACATAGTACAATATTCCGAACCATGTTGAGCAGGAGCGGAACTTTCACTCAAAGCCTGACGGCGCAATTCTGCTGCCCAGCCGGGATCAAGGGCAAGGGAAAATTGCTTTTCCCAGTCAAAAACGGCCCTGGCATCGGAAATGGCATCGTCACGCTCCCGGCTGCCGGGTTTGTGCAACGCCACATCCGCCGCATGAGCCGCGATCTTGAAAGCCACCACCCCCCGGCGTACATCATCGGCATTGGGCAGTCCAAGATGTTCTTTGGGAGTCACATAGCACAGCATCGCCGCCCCGTAATACGCCCCCGTCATGCCGCCCATAGCGGCCACAAAATGGTCGTATCCCGGAGCACAATCGATCACCACCGGACCGAGAATATAAAACGGAGCATCGCCGCAAACACTCCTCTCTCTTTCCATATTCTCTCTGATCTGATCCAATGGCACATGACCGGGGCCTTCCACCATGGATTGCACACCGGCTGCCCGGCAGCGGAAAACCAATTCGCCCAGAGTGTCAAGTTCGGCAAATTGTGCCTCATCTGAAGCATCGGCCAGACATCCCGGCCGCAGACCGTCACCCAGAGAAAGGGTCACATCATATTGACGGCAGATTTCCAGAATTTCATCAAATGCCTCATAGAAAGGATTCTCCCGGTTGTTTTCTTTCATCCACGCCGCCAGCAATGCTCCGCCGCGGCTGACGATACCGAGTTTCCGTTTCAAAGCCAGCGGCACATATTTTTGCAGCAATCCGGCGTGAATGGTCATATAGTCCACCCCCTGTGCTGCCTGTTCCCGGATAACGTTCAGGATTTTATCTTTGCCGAAATCACGACTTCCGTAACGGGCCACGATCTCATAGACCGGCACCGTTCCCAATGGGGCGGTGCATTGCTCCAGCATCTTTTCCCTGATGGCAGTGATACCGCCGCCGGTACTCAGATCCATGACCGTATCCGCTCCGTAGTGCAATGCGACGGCCAGTTTTCCGGCTTCCGCCCCCGGACAACCGGAAAGGGACGAATTGCCGATATTGGCATTGATCTTGGTTTTGAGTTTCCGGCCGATACCGCAAGGGATCAGATTTTTATGGTTGATATTGACCGGAATAACGATCGTGCCGTCGGCAACACCTTGAACTATAACATTTTCCGGCAGACGCTCCACCTGAGCCACATGTTTTACCTGAGCAGTAATGATCCCTTTACGGGCATATTCCATCTGAGTCATAATTCCCTCAAACTAACTTTTTCTGAATAACTTTTTTCCGGCGGATACATCTGGGAAAGTGAATCCGTCAATTTCACACTTTCACAGAGCGAACCGTAAACGAATGCCTTGGCGGCCAATAAAGACTCCTGCCAGCTTTTCCCCATGGCCAGATTGGCCGCCAGAGCCGCACTTAAAGTGCATCCGGTACCGTGGGCGGTATTGCCGTAAACTTCGACGGCCGGTGACGTCAGGGCAAAAAGTTTCCCCTGATAACAGACGGTATCGGTAACTTCTTCTGAAGTGATCGCATGGCCGCTTTTAAGCACACAATTGCAGTGATATTTCTGATACAACTGCATGGCGGCGGCGGCCAAATCATCCGGCGAAGTTATCCGGCACCGGCAGAGCAATTCCGCTTCGGGGATATTGGGCGTGAGCCATTCGACGGCCGGTAAAAGCAATTTTTGCATGGCCAAAACCGCTGAATCTTCCAGCAGTTTCGCTCCGGAAGTGGAAACCATCACCGGATCGGCCACCAGACGGATATCATATTTTTTCACCATTTCAGCCACGCAACCGATGATTTCAGCATTGGCCAGCATCCCGCTTTTGGCGAAACGCACCGGAAACGCCGCCATCACCGCTTCGAACTGACTTCTGACTGCCGCTTCCGGCAGTACATCGACCCGGCGGACTTCATCCGGATTCTGGGAAGTTACCGCCGTGATCACCGATGAACCGTAAACTTTGAAGGCATTGAAAGTCCGCAAGTCGGCCTGGATCCCCGCTCCGCCGCCGGAATCACTTCCGGCGACGGTCAGTACAGATGGTTTGCTATTACTCATGTCAACACGCTTTCATTTTTTTTCTCAACTGCCTGACTTTGGCCTCCACATCCGGAGCCTGAGTGATCTCCGTCACCATGGCAATATGCTTGAATCCTTTGCCGCACAACAACTCCAGATGGTGTTCCTTGATGCCGCCCATGATTGAAAACGGACACTTTACCGGCGTTTTAAGTTCCAGGATCTTTTCCAGTCCCAATGCTCCGCAGGCGACACTTTTGGTGCCGGTCGGAAACATCGGACCGATATTCAGATATGAACAACCGTCCCTTTGGGCTTTGAGGATCTCTTCAGCATTGTGGGTCGATACCCCGAAAAACATCTCCGGAGCCAGTTTTTTCGCTTCCGTCAGGGGGAAATCATCCTGCCCCAGATGAACTCCGTCAGCCTGTGCGGCCATGGCGATATCCAGCCGGTCATCGACGATCAGCAGCATGGCATAACGGTCAGTGACCGCTTTGCATTTTGTCACCAATTCAAACATGGCGGAGTCGGAAATATTCTTTTCGCGGATCTGGATTATTTTTGCTCCACCGGCAGCAATGCCGGAAACGATATCAAAAACATTGCGGCCGTTGCAGAATTCCGAACTGACTACCGGATAGAGATCGGAACTGTTGAAAAGTTCCAGTTTTTCTGATAAGGTACGCATTTTCAGCAGTCTTTTCCGATGATGAGCCGGGCAACTTTTTTACCGGACATGAGCATACCGCCGAAAATCGGTCCCATGCGGTAGCCGCCCATAACGTTGTTGGCACTCATACCGCAGGCATACAGACCGGGGAAGTAACAACGGGTGTTTTCGACGGTGGAAGCTTCGCCGTTTTCGACCCACATGGGCTTTTCACCGATGATATCGCCGGTGGGGGTATCAAGTTGGATCTTGGCCTTTTTCACGGCCAGATTGAGAATTTCGCTGGGGTGTCCGGTACCGTCGATGACATTTTCAGCAATGACGGTGAGCGGATCGACATGCAGGCCGAGTCTTTCCACACAGGTCCAGTTGATGACCAGTCCATTGACTTTGCCGTTTTTGAAAACGAGGTCTTCGACGCTGACGGAGTTGAAAATTTTCGCCCCGGCTTTCAAAGCACCGAAAATGAGTCCGCTGGCCATTTCGACGGAATCAAGAGTGTGATATCCGGGGGCGTTATCCAGTTGTTTGTGGGTGATATTGAAGTCATCGAGGATATTGAGGGCCTCATCCTGCACGACGACTTCATTGAAAAGCATACCGCCGCCCCAAGTGCCGCCGCCGGGAGCAAGTTTACGTTCAAAGATGGCAACTTTTTTGCCGGCTTCGGCCAGATAGCGGGCGGCGACGAGGGCGGAAGGTCCGCCGCCGACGAGAGCGACATCGAGGTTCAGACCATCGATGAGTTTTTCGCTGAATTTGCTGATGATTGCTTTGGTGATGATGTTTTCCGCTGACATACCGGAAGTCCTTTCCGGAGCATGGTCATGCTCCCGTGGTGGGAATGTCGGTGCGGAAGACACCAAAAAAAGAGTGTAACTGAAATATTTTTCATTTTTCCTACGCCGGCATTACCCGTTTCAGGTTCAAAGGGTTTGATCTCAGCCGTTGTCACCGCGACAACAGCACCCCTGTGTTACAATGGCAGATAATATAGTGCAGTTTTCCGGAGAAGTCAAATTGAAATGAGAAAAAATCGGTAAAGCCGGTTTGAAATTTTCATAAAGTATGATATTGTAATGGGTGATACCACCGGGAGAAACGGTGGATAAAACTGAAAAAAAGGGAGCAGAAAAATGAAAAAAGTTTTTGCAGTTGCGATGCTGGGGGTGTTTTGTGCATTGAGTGCATTTGCCGGCGACAAAGATAAGATGTTTGACGAACTTTACCGGGCGACGGCGGCACAGCTGCCGGCCGGAGCGACGGCGAGAAAGGATTCGGATTACCGGGTGATGTTCATCAATTATCCTTTGGACATTCATTCGCGGAACGGCTTCAATGTAATTGCGGCCAAACGTGCGATCGTGCAAGTGATCCGCAACTCGAAAGATGCTGAATATATCAGGCAGAGTGACGCATTGATCATTTACAACTATGTAACGACCGACCGCAAGGTGTTTTCGGTAGTGATTTCCGGCGAAGACCTCTGAATCGGATCATACTGCGACGGGGTCGTTGCAAAACCGTTTTGCGGGGAAAACCTTTTGGACAAAAGTTTTCCCCGCACCCCATCTTCCAGAAACTGAATATCTATTTTTTCAGTTCCAGTATGCCGAACTTATCCGGACAATAATACTGCCACACTCCGGTCGGATTCCAGCAGCTTGCCTTGTAACGGTCTCCGCTGCGGTTGCGGTTACGGTAAAAATTGACCGCCAGATCACCGGCAAAAAACGGATCGCTGATCCCGATCGCATTGAATGGCAGCCGGATATCCAGCACCCAGCGGTTGTTCTCTTTCACACAACGCACCTGTGCCTGACTCTGCCAGGATAGATCATCCTTTGCCCCCGGCACGATCCTGCCGTCACAAATCACCCCGGCAGCACTGACGATGATATGGAAACATTTGCTCCGGTCACTCTCATCCGGACACAAAAACAATTCGATCGTATCATCTTCCCATATCGCCCCGTTGTCATTATCCCTGATCCGGGTGACGATACTGCTCATATCCGGCTCGTAACAGAGAAACTTCAAATACAGAAAACGGCGGTCATAACCGGCAAATATCCATGTCGCCGGAGTCATCAGCGTACCTTCCCGGCTGACAAAACGGCAACCGGCAACTTTTGAACTATCCAGCGTTTCATTCTCAACGGTATGCAATACCAGTTTCCGGCCGGAAGATGCCTCCAACCGGAGCAACCGGGAACTGCCCGTTTCAAACTCCCGGCGGATCAATGCAATGCGCCGGCCGTAAAGCGAATCTGCGGCCACGGAATTCGTCGCTCCGGTCAGCAGATCTTTCAGATGAATGATGAATTCCGACGTGAATACCAGATCCGGCGACGTCACTCCGCGGGCAAAACACTCCGCCCGGCGCGTTTCAGATTCCAGAAAAAATGCCTTCATGAATTGCGCCGCCGGGCCGTAAAACAATTCACAATACTCATTGAATTCCCGTTCCCAGTCGAAATCACGCTGCCAATATTTACGGGCGGTGAAATAGAGATTGATATGCTGCAGACCGGGGGTGGTCATCATGCTGATCGACATATCGCCGGGTTGTTGGCTCCGCTCATTTTCCGATTCGATAAATTCCCCGCAATACAGCGGATTGCTGAACATATGATCCAATTCCCGCACCACCGTTTGAGTGTAGATCACCGGCAAACCATTCCACGGCAACCGGTGATCCAGATACCAGCTCCACAGATAAATGCGACCGGCTTTCTGCGACCATGAAGCGATCTCCGCATGGAGTGCTGCCGCCGTCGCCGGTGAAACCATATCACTTCTGCGGTTGCAGAACATCACTGCCACATTATCCATCCTGCCGATCTCCGGCGGCGGAGTGCGGTATTTTTCATACGCCAGACATCCCACAAATTTATCCGGATATCTTTCGGCGACCAGTTGTGCCACTTTGACCACAAAATTCCAGATGTGATAGGAAAATTTACCGCTTTCCGGCATTCCGGGCCGCAGATCACTCTGACACGCCGGACATTCACAAATGCGGGTCAAGCCGTCATTGGGAGCCAACGGGAAAACGTCCACTTCCGGATGCTGTTGAAAATATTGGATGATATCATCCGCCCAGCGGCGGATCACCGCCGGATCATTCAAACACAGATGCCCCTTACCGTCAGCAACACACTCGCCGCCGGTGGCACGTTTGCCGTCAACCAGAGCAAAATATTCCGGATTGGTGTCTTTGTAACGCAAAAAAAGATCAAATGAATGGATGATCATCACCGGAGCCTTGCCGCCGAAACCGATCCGCCGCGCCCACAAAACGTCATTCTTACTCACCGAATAGTTGGCGAACCACGGATAACGGTATGTGACCCGCGGTTGACCGGTGATGTCCAATGCGGATAACTTCAATTCCGTTTTCTCCGGAATGACCATGCCCAATTCGCCCGGCATATAAAAGCGGATGCCCGCCTGGGTACGCAGAAATTCATACACGCCGGTCAATGTACCGGCTTCGCCGAATGCACCGAGTCGCAATTCGGCATTGTAAACCTCCACCGCCCGCCACGGATTCCGGTAACCGGTCAATGGTTCACCCTCATAATCCCGCCCGACGATCGCCAGGTAATCCCCTCCGGTGCGGATGATGAATCCCTCCTGCGGCAGTTGCGCCGGATCGATACCCGCCGCCTGACGCATGGCGGGCGAATCTCCGATGTAGATCACCGGAAATACCGTTGCTTCATGCACGATGGGCAATTCTGCCTGACAAGCACGGCGCATAAAGGTCTGAAATTCACCTGCCGCCAGACGGACACTGGCAGGGGCTGATTCAGAAATCACGATCTGCTGATACACTTTTCCATCCGGAGCGATCAATGCACCATATCCACCTGCCGCCGCAAATAAAACTATCACCCACAGCAGAAAATATTTGATTTTCATTCCCAAACTCCGAGTCCGGTATGCTGATAACGGATATAGACCCCTTCGGCTTTGTTGCGCTGATTGCCGTTGCGTTCCACGGTCAGATTGCGGATCCGGAATGCCACTGAACCATTGCCGGCGGCCAGCATCTCATTGACCACTGCTGTAACATCGACCCGGTGATCGCGCAAACTTTTCCGGTCGATCACAATAAGTGCCACCGGCCTGACCTCACCGGAAATCAGATCCATCGCCGCCAGCGTGGTGCGTTCCACGGTGAATGCTTCCACTGCCAGCAGACAGACACTCATATCGCCCATCGGTTCCAATGCGAGGGAAAGTTCCGCATAGCGCACCTGATTTTTCGCCAGAAAACTGCTGACATCGAAACGGAGCAGCACCCGGTCACGACGATTGCCGCCATTGGGATTGCCGATGTAATTCTGCCGCTGATTGAAGTAATTGATATTGGCACTTGCTCCGCCGCCGGTTTCTGCCGGAGCAAGGGTTCTGGTGGCGGCAACTGCCGGAGCAGTAACATTATCCGCACTCAAAAGTTTGCCTTCCATATCGTAAATACGCACTTCCGTCAGCCAGATGCCGCGGGCATACATCAGAATTTTCAACGCATCGGTCGTCACACCGCCGGCAACTTCCCAGGTGGTCGTGACCAGCGGGGCGACAAATTTGTTATCCGTGGCCCGTCCGGTCACATCACTGACGGTCACCGGTTCATTCCAGAGCAGTCTGTCGCCATTCCAACTGTAAAATTCAGTTCTTTCCGGGATATAGGGATTGTTGTTGGGTTTGCAGGTGACCACTTCCACTTTGGAAATCTGCACCGTTTTATTGAAACGGATGATCAAACCGCAACCATTCAACGCCGCCGATGAATCCCACAACACACAATCCTTGCTGTAATGTGCTTCATTATCAAACAAAGCAGTCGCAATATTCCGGGAATATTTCGCCGATGGATTGCCGATCAACTGCCAGGAAAAATCTCCGGCCTGAAGAAACAAACTCCAGAGCAACGCCGCAAAAAGAATTTTTTTCATCGTCTGTCTCCATCATAATTGTAGTTGTAATCACTGCGGGGATCCGGATTGCTGTTGCTTTCCACATGGCCGTCAAGCAGCAGATAGTTACGGGCCTTGTTGTGACGCATTCCGGCCAATCCTCTGGCACTGATGGCCCGCAAGTCACCCGGATTGCCGACTGCATTGTAACCGGTCTGCACATCGTCGAAGTTGGTCAGCATTTTGGAAGGTTTCTGCCAGTAACCGCGTTTGAAAATATTGGCCGGATCATCATGGGAATTCAAGGTGAATCCCAGTTCATAATTCATCGAATAAGCAAAAATATAAGTCGTGCCGGAGGGTGTCGTTTCCTCGTGTCCGTCGGGCAGTGCTGCCGACGGACAACTGTAAATGCCGCCATCGGAAACATCCCAGCCGGTAACATGATAACGCAACCAGTGATGCCAGTTGTAAGCCGATGCCGGGGTGCCATTCGTCGGATTTTTGCCCCAGATGATCACCATCCAGTCATCATTGGCTTCACAATAAAACTCGTGAGCCATGCCGATCTGCTTGAGGTTGTTGACACAACTGGCAGTCCTGCCGCGCTCTCTGGCAGAATTGAGCGCCGGAAGCAGGATCGCCGCCAGAATCGCAATAATGGCGATCACCACCAGCAATTCTATCAAAGTGAATGCGCTCTTGGGAAGAGGGGAAAAACTTCTTTTCACGGGAAAAGTGGTTTTTCCCCTCTCCCCAAACCCCTCACCCTTTTTCAAGAAAAGCGAAGTACTTTGTTGTTCGAGCCCCAGCGAAGCGAAGGGCGAGTTTTTACGCAACCCGCCGAGCGGGCGGGAAAAGAGGTTTTTCACCTCTCCACCAAACCCCTCACCCTTTTTCAAGAAAAGCGGAGTACTTTGTTGTTTTGTTTGTTGTCCGAGACCCAGCGAAAC
>JAZNEV010000092.1:0-49001 GCA_045588835.1 Victivallaceae bacterium | reverse complement strand
AGCGCAGAGACTCTCTTCGCTGGTCGAAGTATTGACGATTTCCAGTTCCACCGTCAATATCGCCGGAATTACGATCCCGGTTTTTGAAAAGGTGGAATTTGCAGATATTCGCTGGGATCTGCTGCATACTCCCTGGTACACTGATGAGTGTGTGGCGGCGTTGAAAGAGTCGCTGTCGTTGCGGGCAGAGGGAAAGGTGCTGGAAAAACAGTATCAGCTTCTGCTGGCGGAATTGACCACGACCACGCAGCGGGTCAACCTCTTTGAAAAGGTGAAAATTCCGGAGTGCAAAGAGAATATCCGTCGGATCAAGATCCAGTTGGGCGACATGGAAACCAGTGCCGTTGCCCGGAGCAAGATCGCCAAAAGTAAATCCAGTAAACTTGTGTGATGATCCGGATGTGGGAATATCTGCTGATCCGGATATGGTGAAAAAAACGCGATCGCGTGTATGAAAGTATGAACAGCAAAGTAAAACATCCGTACATTGAAATTCTCGACACCACCTTGCGTGACGGCGAGCAGACTCCGGGAGTCAGTTTTTCCCCGCAGGAAAAACTGGAAATCGCCCGTCTGCTTTTGAGCCGTCTGCACGTTGACCGTCTGGAATTGGCCAGTGCCGGGGTTTCCGAAGGTGAGGAACAGGCGGTCAGAGAGATCATCCGCTGGGCCGGACCGCATGGATTTCTGTGTCAACTGGAAATACTCGGATTCATTGACAACGGCAAATCAGTGGCGTGGATCACCGGTGTCGGCGGCAAAACGGTCAATCTGGTGGCCAAAGGTTCAGTGGAGCATTGCCGGCTGCAGCTGCACAAAACTCCTTCCCGGCACATCGACGATGTGGTGCGGGAGATCCGCCGGGCTTCTGATGCGGGGTTGGGGATCAACCTCTATCTGGAAGCGTGGTCGGAAGGGATGAAAAAGGATTATCCGTTTATCTGTGAATTGATCCGGGCCACGGATGATCTGCCGGTGAAACGGGTGATGCTGGCCGATACGCTCGGTCAACTTTCACCGGATGAAACGGGCCGTTTCGCTCAATGGATGGTATCGGCTTTCCCGGGAAAACACTTTGAATTTCACGGACACAATGACTACGGTCTGGTCAATGCCAACTCTCTGGCGGCGGTCAATGCCGGATTTGCCGGAGTGCATACCACCATCAACGGTCTGGGGGAAAGAGCCGGAAATCTGCCGCTGGCCCAGTTCGTAGTGGCACTGCATGACTTTACTGCGTGCCGTACCCGGATCGTGGAAAAGGAACTTCAGCACGCCTCCCAGCTCATCCAGTCGCTTTCCGGGAAACGCTGTCCCTGGAATATGCCGGTTGTCGGCAGTGATGTTTACACCCACACTTGCGGAGTCCATGCCGATGGAGATCAGAAAGGCGGTCTTTACGGCAATAAATTGCGTCCGGAGCGTTTCGGGCGTCAGCGGGATATCGCTCTGGGCAAACTGGCGGGCAGGGCCTCGATCGAAACGATTCTGGAAGATACGGTGTGGAGTTCCGGACTTTCACCGGAGCAGAAAGAGCATCTTTTATCTGAAGTCATCCGCCTCGGGGATAAGAAAAAGACGGTTTCAGTTGCGGATCTGCCTTACATTGTAGCCGGGGTGAAAAAGACTCCGCTGCACAAGGTTTTCCGGATCACGGCGGCGGATTTCACTTCCAAACTCCACGGTTTGGCCAGTTCTCATGTGGCAGTGGAATTCAACGGCCGCAAGGCCGAGGCTTCTGCCAGAGGCGACGGCGGTTACGATGCCTTTGTCAAAGCGTTGAAAAAGTGTTTGAAAGAATTCAATATCACCATGCCGAAACTGGTGGATTACGAAGAACGTATCCCGCCCGGCGGCCGGACTGATGCCATCGTGGAAACCACGATCACCTGGAGTTACGGCGGCCGGACTCATATAACTACCGGGGTCGATTCCGACCAGGTGCTTTCTGCGGTGGCGGCGACGGAAAAGATGATCAACTTCATGGTGCAGTAAGATGGGAAAACTTTATCTGATATCCGGCGACGATGACTTTGCCCGTAAACAGCGGGCAAGGGAAACTGTTATCATGCTTGCCGGGGGAGGGGAACCGGAAAATGCCGATGATGTGGAAATCATTCAGGGTGATCTGCCGGAGTTGAAAAATGATGTGATCGCCGACCGTTTTCTTGAAGCATTGCGGACACCGCCTTTTCTGGCACCGCAAAAGATCGTCTGGATGCGGCACCATCCGGATCTGGATACATTGACCGGGGAATCCGCTCCGGCAGCAGTCAAAGAACTGGCATCGTTTCTTACTGAAACTCTGCCGGAGGAGCTGTCAGTGGTCATCGACGGTCCCGGTCTGGATAAACGCAAAACGTTGTGGAAAAATCTGCAAAAATCCGGTGCGGTCATCGAGTTGCTCAATATGACCAGGGCCACTGACCGCAATTTCGCGGAAAACCGCCGCAATATCCTCAATAATTTTGCCAAAAGCACCGGCAAGCGTCTGCGGCCGGAAGCGATGCAATACCTTATTGAAGTCATCGGCGGAGATTCCGGGATATTGGCCAATGAGTTGGATAAACTTGCCAGTTACACCGGCAATGCTCCGGAAATCACTTTGAATGACTGCCGGGCGATCGTCAGCCGCACTCCGGAAGCGGTCATCTGGGAGTATACCGAGGCGATCCAGAATGGCCGCCGGGAAGCGGCACTTCATTCGCTGGCACTTCTGGGCAGACAAAGTGAACAGGGATTTGAGTTGAAACTTATCGCACTGCTCTCCAATTCCTTTCAGAAATCGCTCAACAGCCGGCAGGCCATGCAGGAATTGGGCATCCGTCATCCGTCGCCCGGAGCGTTTGAGAATCTTCCGGATGAGGTCAAGGCCCGTTTCCCGGATAATCCGCTGATAAAACTGCACCCGTACCGGGCATTCAAAATGTGTGAAGCGGCGGTGAAACTTGACGGAGCGGCCATTTCCCGTAAACTGACTTTGATCCGCAATGCCAACCGGGCATTGGTTTCCGGCGGCGGCGATCCCCGGATAATTCTGGAACAACTTACGATAAATCTTTGTTGAATATGAGAGTTTTACGCTGTACTGTAAGAATAATACTGCTGCTGCTCTGGAGCATGGTGCTGATGCTCCCGGCACTGCTTTCATTCATCGGTTTATCCAAATGGCAGCGGGTGCGGCGCGGAGCATTCTGGGCTCAATTCTGGACTCGGGGTGCGGCGAAGATCGCCGGAGTCAAAACCGTGGTTCACGGAGCAATCCCCGCAGAAACCGGCGGATTGCTGGTTTCCAACCATCTGGGATATCTGGATATTCTGGCCCATGCGGCGACTTTCCGTTTGCGTTTCACACCCAATGACGGCATAAAACGCTGGCCGTTTGCGGGGCAGCTGGTGGCTTTGAGCTGCCCGGTGTGGATCGACCGCAAGCATCCGCGTAAAGCGGCAGTTTATGCCAAAGTTTTCAAGGAAACCATGGATAACGGAGTGTCACTTCTGGTCTATCCGGAAGGAACCAGCACTGACGGCAAACACGGTATGCTTCCATTCAAATCGACGGTGTTTGCGGCGGTGACTCCGGCAGTTCCGATCGTGCCGACGGTGTTGTTTTACCATGAAACTCCGGCGGATTCTTTTCCGGCAGCATGGTTTGATGATACCGGTTTCGGTATTCATGCCCTGCGGGTATTGGGATTGAAAAAAGTGGTGATAGACCTTTATATAATGCCGGAAATGTATGCACAAGAGGGCGAGGAACGCAAGGTTTTGGCCGGACGGGTGCGTGAGGCTATGCTTGAGGAGTATGAAAAATATGCGAAATGAATTTACCGGTATGGCCGGAGCGTTATTCAGAGTGTGGCACGGATACTTCAATCTGCCGCTTTCCGGCCGGTTGAAAGATTTTGCATCGGCCGGCGGCCGGAAGTATGAAGCGGCGGCGGTTGTGTTCGGTTCATGGCTGGCTGGCATATTCATCAGCGTTATTGCTCTGCTGGTGACGCTGATATTCAACCGTTTCGGCGGGGCATTGGTTTTTACATTGCTGGCTTACGGATTGCTTTTGAATCATGACCGGGGCAGTGGTGACGGCATGGTGGCCCGGATGATTTCTGAAAAATTGCCCGGTGAATATATCCCGTTTGATCAGATCATGCCGATTTTGGTTGTGATATTGAAGTTGTTTTTACTGGCGGTGCTGTTCTTTTACGGTTCACCGTGGTTTTTGGGGTGTGTTTTCGCCGGCGGAGCGGCGATGGAGGTGTATCTGGCCGGGATGATGGAGGTCACGCCGCCATTGATCGACAATTCAGAAGCATCATGCAAAAGGTTCCGGCTGACAGTGGCGGGGATCTTTATTATTTCATTTCTCATTTCCGCTCCGGCGGCAAGTTGCGGGGCACTGACCATTGTGCTGTTGTGGAAATATGCCGGAAAATTGACGGAACAAAGGGGCATAACATTTCACGGCATCCGGGGCTACGGGGCGATCTGTGTCTGGCTGATGTTGCTGGCCGGAGTTTTGACGATTTGAAAAAACGTCATTTTGAAGTTATATTATATGATTCACAAATCAATCGGATATTAATGAAAGAGGTGTAATTATGGCTACATTACAGCCGTTTCACGGATTGGTGCCGACCCCGGATAAGGCGGCGATGGTTTCTGCGGTTCCCTACGATGTGGTAAACAGTGAGGAAGCGGCGGTGCTTGCCGAAGGCAATCCCTTGAGTTTTCTGCATGTTTCCCGTCCGGAAATCGACCTTGAGCCGGGCATCGATCTGCACGATGACAAAGTTTATGCCCAGGCCAAAGCGGCTTTTGACCGGATCATTGCCGAGGCCCCGCTGACGCTCGATGCCGGTGAACACCTCTACATCTACCGTTTGATCATGAATGGCCGCAGTCAGACCGGTGTCATCGGTGCCGCCAGTGCCGCTGAATACAATGCCGGGATCATCAAAAAACATGAAAAGACCCGCAAAGATAAAGAAGATGACCGCACCCGTCATGTGATGACTTTGCGTTCCCATACCGGTCCGGCGTTTTTCACCTACCGTGCCGTGGATAAGATCAATGCTCTGATCAAGGCGGAAACGGCGGCGGAACCGACCTTTGACTTTACTGCTCCGGATGGTATTCAGCATACGGTCTGGCGTATGAGTGAGGCAAAAAGTGCTGAATTGTCTGCGATGTTTGCCGCTGAAGTGCCGGTTTTCTACATTGCCGACGGCCACCACCGCAGTGCGGCGGCCGCCCGTACTGCCGCTGAATGTGCCCCCAATAATCCCGCTCACACCGGTAAAGAGGATTACAACTTCTTTTTGACCGTGGCCTTTCCGGACAGTGAATTGGCGATCATGCCCTACAACCGGGCGGTGAAAACTCTCAACGGTCTGGATGAAGCCGGTTTCATTGCCGCTTTGGAAAAGGAATTTACCGTAAGCGATGCCGTTGACGGTGTGGTGGCCAGACCGGGTGAATTCAAATTCTACATGAATGGCGTCTGGCGTCTGGCGGTGCCGAAATTTGATATCAGCAAATTTGATGAGATCGGCCGTTTGGATGCCAGCTGGTTGCAGGATCGGGTGCTGGCTCCGATCCTGGGGATCGATGACCCGCGCACCAGCACGGGTATTGATTTTATCGGCGGCATCCGCGGTACGGCTGAATTGGAAAAACTGGTCAATACCGGTTCCCATGCGGTCACGATGTCACTGCATGCGGTGACGCTGGATCAGTTGATGGCGATCGCCGATGCGGGTAAGATCATGCCGCCGAAATCCACCTGGTTTGAACCGAAACTGCGTGACGGACTGGTTTCTCACAACTTTTAATGATAAAAATGGCATTTGGAACTTGCAATTTTGAAAAAGTGGTGTATTTTATCTGAATGTCATGTATAATATTTGGAAATTTTAAATAAGGAGACTCAATCATGGCACATAAAAAAGGACAGTCCAGCAGCCGTAACGGCCGCGACAGCAATCCGAAGTTCCTCGGTGTCAAAGCTTACAGCAGTGAATTTGTGACTGCCGGTTCGATCATCGTCCGTCAGCGCGGTACCCGTTTCCGTCCCGGCAACAATGTCGGTTGCGGACGTGACTTCACCCTTTTCGCTCTTTGCGACGGAACTGTTGAATTCGTCCGCGAGCAGCGCAAAGTCAATGTCATTCCTGCACAGTGATCTTCTGTGTCTGAAAAAGGACAAAGTTTGACGTTTATCCCCGGTTCGGTTGCTGAATCCGGGGATTTTTTGTATATATTCTGTAATGTGAAAGGTGCGGTATAGATGTTTGTTGACAGAACACAGATCACGGTGAAAAGCGGTGACGGCGGTAATGGCTGTTGCAGTTTCCGCCGGGAAAAATTCATTCCCAAAGGCGGGCCGGATGGCGGTGACGGCGGCAATGGCGGTGACGTGATTTTGGAAAGCACCACCAGTGAGCAGAATCTCAATTCTCTGGTCTACCGGCGGCGTTATTGTGCTGCCAACGGTCCTGGCGGACAGGGTTCGGATATGCACGGCCGTAATGCCGATGCGATCATTGTCAAAGTGCCGGTCGGCACGGTCATCCGCGATGCCGCCACCGGTGAGGTGCTGGCAGATCTGGATACTCCCGGAGCGCAGGTGGTCGTGGCCAAAGGCGGCAGAGGCGGCCGGGGCAATGCCCGTTTTGCCACCAGTACCAACCGTGCCCCCCGGCGGCGTGAACTGGGGTTTCCCGGTGAAGAAAAGATGCTTGATCTGGAGTTGAAATTGATCGCCGATGCCGGTCTGGTCGGTTATCCCAATGCCGGTAAATCAACTTTGCTCACCCGTATTTCCGGGGCGCGGCCCAAAGTGGCGGCGTATCCTTTTACCACCTTGCATCCGGTGATCGGAGTGGCGGAATATTTTGACTATGCCAGAGTGAATGTGGCGGATATCCCCGGTCTGATCGACGGGGCACATGCCAACATCGGTCTGGGCCATGAGTTTCTGCGTCATATCGAAAGAACCAAAGTATTGGTCTATGTTTTGGATATGGGCGGGGTGGATGGTCGTGATCCGCTGGATGATTATGAAAATCTGAAAAAGGAACTCGAGCTTTACAAAGATGGTCTTTCCGGTCGTCCGTCGTTGATCGTTGCCAATAAAATGGATGTGGATGGTGCGGCGGAAAATCTGACCCGGCTTCAGGAAAAACTGGGCAAGGATGCTCCGCAACTTTTTGCTTTACAGCCCGATGGTGACTGCTCGGCATTTCTCGATGCTCTGCGGGCATTGGTCAAAGCCAATTCCAGCGAAGAGGAAGCCGCATTGCGCCGGTTGTAAGATTTTGGAGATCATTGGGCCCGGAAGTTGAGCCAGTTGACTGCTTTACGCAGATCCGGTGAATTTTCCATGCCGGAAATTTGAAATTTACCGTTACAGATGGGTTCAAATATCATCGGAGTACCCATGCAGTGGCCGAGCAGATAGATCGCGGTTTGACGTCCCTGATAAGTGCGGGTCAGACGGGCGAAATTTTCGCTGTCTTCGGGAAGCAGAGTTATCAGCAGCAAATTTTTGCCGCTGAAAGCATCGTTTGTCAACGTTGCATTTTTTACTTTTTGAATCGTTATTTCTGTGATTTTCTCGCGGATTTTTCCATCGATGACCAGAATTTCAGTTCCTTCCGGAACTGCGGTCAGAGAGGTGAATTCTCTGCCGATAACAGCAATACTCAACGATGGAAGTATGGCCTTGCCGGGAGAATAAGTGAAACGGCATTCGATACAGCCGTGATTTTCTGAATGGATGGGGCTGGCGGTGCAGAAAAATCTTCCTCCGGCTTCATTTTCCTGCTGTATCGTACCGTATGCGACAGGGCGCAGAGAATCTTTACTGCCGCAGTTGGGGCATGATCCCGGCATGGGGGCGGCAAAAGCGGCAAAGAGTGAAAGAACGGGCAAAAACAAAATTTTCTTCATAGACATTCTCCGTTTTGAATGACATTAAAATAAGTGCAATGCAAAGGGAAAGCAAATTTTTTTTTGAAAAAATCCGGAAAAAATGCCGTTTTTTTATGAAAAAGTTTGCATAATCGGGCTTTGACAAGTATATTATAAGACTTTTACAGATGCAACAGGCATGAACCTATGGCCGAAATCCTCTGGGCCTGTCGGTTCGTCGCATCCGCAATGCAGGGGAAATTGTGAAAACAGTTTCTGTAACGTAGCTGTACTGCCTGCGGCAAGTGCGAACGGGAAAAGTGAAAACGTGAAGAAACGAATTATAAAAAAGAGGTAAAGTTTTTATGGTCAGAATCAGATTGAAACGTACCGGTACCCGCAATGCGGTCTGCTTCCGTATCGTGGTCATGGATCAGCGTTCCAGCCGTGACGGCAAAGCCATCGAAGAAGTCGGCTTCTACAATCCCCGCAGCAAAGAGGAAAAAATCAACCTCGACCGCGTGGCTTACTGGACCGGTGTCGGTGCTGAAGTTTCCGAAACGGTCAAAGATATCGTTGAGCGTGCCAAAGGCGGTATCGTGCTGAAAGACCGTGTCCGTCCGGCCAATGTCTCCAAAAAAGCCAAAGCCAAAGCTGAAGCTGAAGCCAAGGCCGCCGCCGAAGCCAAAGCTGCTGCCGAAGCTGCCGCCGCCGAAGCCGCTGCTGCTGCTGAAGCACCTGCCGAGGCATAATCAATTTTTGGAGTAGGTTCCGATGTTTAAAAAGTTGTTCGGCTTCCTTTTCGGCAGCAAAAGCGGGCAGGCGGTTGCAGATAAAAGCAACGGCGGCACCTTGAGGGAGCTGGAGTCATTCGTCGATTATGTGGTCAAATCTCTGGTCGACAATCCGGATGAAGTCAAACTTTCCACGGTTGAAACCGATGAAGGTGCGACTATCCAGATCCGCTGCAACAAGGAAGATATCGGAAAAATTGTCGGTAAACGCGGTAAAACCATCATGGCCATCCGTTCACTGGTGAGCGGAGCCGCCGGCAGACAGCGCAAGCGTGTTTCTGTCGATGTGATGGACTGACGTTTGGAATTTTTTTCAGCGGGTTAATCCATGCGGATCGACATATTGACACTCTTTCCGGAGTTGTTTCCCGGGCCGCTCGGTGAAAGCATCATCGGGCGGGCCGCCAGAAACGGAGTGATTTCGGTAAATGCGGTCGATGTGAGAAAATTCGCAAACGATGCCCGCGGAACTGTGGATGAGAAGCCCTACGGCGGCGGACCGGGTATGCTGATGATGCCCGATGTGCTGACCCGGGCGGTCGAATCCGTCAAAAGCGAGCGAAGTACAGTGATCCTTACTTCACCCAGAGGTGAGGTGATGAATCAGAAACTGGCTTCGGAACTGGCGAATGAGGAGCATCTGATCCTCGTCGCCGGACATTACGAAGGCGTGGATCAAAGGTTTATCGATCTGGTCGTGGACCGGGAGATATCGATCGGAGATTTCGTCCTTTCCAGCGGCAATATCGCGGCAATGGCGATCGCTGATGCAGTGATCAGATTGTTGCCGGGGGTGCTGGGGGATGGCGAATCGGCCGTTGAGGAGTCCCATTCGATGGGATTGCTCGAATACCCGCAATACACGCGCCCTCCGGTTTTCCGGGGGATGAAGGTGCCGGATTGCCTTACCAGCGGCGATCATGGCAAAGCAGCTGAGTTCCGGAGACTCGAAGCGGAAAAAGTGACCCGCGAAAGACGACCGGATTTATGGGAAAAGTATCTGATTTCAGAACTTAATAAAGAGGTAAAAAAATGACAATAGTTGACAACATCCGTAATGCAGAGGCTAAAGCCGATTATCAGTTCAGCATCGGTGATACCATCAAAATCGCTGTGAAGATCATCGAGGGTGACACCGAGCGTATCCAGTACTTCCAGGGTACGGTCATTGCCCGTCGCGGCAGCGGCATTGAGGAAACTTTCACCGTCCGCCGGGTTCAGGCCGGTCAGGGTGTGGAGCGTGTATTCCCCATCAACAGCCCCCGTATCGCCGGTATCGAGGTTGTCCGTCGCGGTTCTGTCCGTCGCGCCAAACTCTACTACCTCCGCGACAAAGTCGGCAAAGCCGCCCGTGTCAAAGAACTTCGTACGAAGTAATTTATTTGCTGTGGCATGATATGGCACGGCAAAATGCTGTCCTGAGACAGGACGATCAACTCCTCCTCTCGGAGCGGCAGCTTCGGGCGGAGGGTTTTTCTTGGATCGCCGGGGTCGATGAGGCCGGCCGGGGACCATTGGCAGGTTCTGTGGTTGCGGCGGCAGTAGTGCTGCCGCACGATCTGCCGGAATTGCCGGGGGTTTTTGACTCCAAACAACTTACTGAAGCGGAACGGGAAGAACTTTTTGAAGCACTTTATGCTTTGCCCGGTATCCGGATTTCGGTTGCCTCTGCTTCGGCGGCGGAGATAGATGAATTGAATATTCTGCGGGCGACCCATCTGGCCATGCGCCGGGCGGTCAGCGGAATAAAGGAAGCGGATTTTGTTCTGGTCGATGGTTTGCCGGTGCAGTTTGTTCTGCCCTCGCGCAATATCATCAAAGGCGATGCCAAATGTGCCAGTATTGCGGCGGCAAGCATCATCGCCAAAGTCACCAGAGACCGGGAGATGATGGAATTGGATAAACTCCACCCGGAATACGGTTTTGCCAGACATAAAGGTTATGGTACGGCAGAGCATCTTGAGGCTCTGAAAAAATTCGGTCCGTTGCCCATCCACCGGAAAAGTTTCCGGCCGGTGTATGAACTTCTGCCGGATACTCCGGTGCAGGGAACATTGGATTTTGGAATATGAGTATACAGATTTTTATTTCACAAGGAGGAATACCCCACGCTACCGGCGTGGGTTCCACCGTGCGGTGATGCGGTGCAGGAGTACTGTATCCTGATTTTGTGAAGTGGAAGTTTTGATTTTATATGTTGTTGATAATCCGAATTTTGGAGAATAGTTATCATGAGTAAATTTGATTTGGAAACCATCCGTCACAGTGCGGCTCACGTTATGGCTGCCGCGGTGAAACAACTCTATCCCGATGCCCGTTTTGATATCGGTCCGGCGACCGACAATGGTTTTTACTACGACTTTGACATGGAGCACCGTCTGGTCGCAGAAGATCTCAAAGAGATCGAAAAGGTCATGAAAAAGATCATCGGCCGCAAACTGCCTTTTGAGCGTTTTGAAGCCACCCGTGACGAAGCGAAAGAGTTGCTCGCCGGTCAGAATTACAAACTTGAGCGTCTGGCTGACATCGAAGACGGTTCCCCCATAAGTTTCTATCGCACCGGCGATTATCTGGATCTCTGCCGCGGTCCTCACGTGGATAATACCGGGGATATCGGTGCGGTCAAATTGACCGGTATTGCCGGCAGTTATTTCCGCGGTGATGAGAAAAATCCGATGCTTCAGCGTATCTACGGCACCGCTTTTGCCACCCAGGAGGAACTTCAGGCTTACCTCAAACAACTGGAAGAAGCTGCCAAACGTGACCACCGTAAACTGGGCACGGAACTGGATCTTTTCGGTTTTTCCGATTGTGTCGGTCCCGGTCTGGTGTTGTGGCATCCCAAAGGTGCGCTCATCCGTCACCTGATGGAAACTTTCTGGAAAGATGAGCACTATAAAAACGGTTATGAACTTCTCTATACTCCGCATATCGGTCAGAGCAACCTCTGGGAGACCAGCGGTCACTTGAATTTCTACCGTGAGGGTATGTATTCGGCCATGGAGATCGACGAAAAAGATTACTATGTCAAGCCGATGAATTGTCCTTTCCATATTGAAGTTTACCGTTCAAAATTGCGCAGTTACCGGGAATTGCCGCTGCGCTGGGCGGAATTGGGAACGGTCTACCGTTATGAAAAATCCGGTTCGCTCCACGGTTTGATGCGTGTACGCGGTTTCACCCAGGATGACTCTCACATCATCTGTACGCCCGAATCTATTGAAGACGAGATCGCGGAAGTTCTCCGTTTCAGCCTCGCCATCAACCGGGCATTCGGCTTTACTGATATCAAAGCGTATCTTTCCACCCGTCCGGAAAAGGCCGTCGGTGAACCGGAACGCTGGGATAAGGCCATCGATTCTCTGCGTAAAGCCGTGGCCAAGTGTGAACTTGAGTGCGATGTCGATGAGGGCGGCGGTGCTTTCTACGGGCCGAAGATCGACTTGAAACTGCGTGATGCCATAGGCCGTGAGTGGCAGACCACCACCATTCAATTCGACTTCAATCTGCCGGAAAGATTTGATATGACCTATATCGGAGAAGACGGCAAAAAGCACCGTCCTTTCATGGTTCACCGTGCATTGCTCGGTTCGCTGGAGCGTTTCTTCGGTATTCTGGTCGAGCATTACGCCGGCAAGTTCCCGGTGTGGCTGGCTCCGGAACAGGCGAGGATTTTGCCGGTTTCCGACAAGCAGCTTGCTCTGGCTAAAGAATTCCAGCAGGAGTTGCGGGCCAAAGGTTTCCGGGTCGGTATTGATACGCAGGCCGCCGGTCTGGGGGCCAAGATCCGTGCCGCCCGTTCCGAGCGTATCCCGTACCTGCTGGTTCTCGGTGAAAGAGAGCAGGAGAACCGTACTTTGTCAGTCCGCAACCGCAATGAAGGCGAGATCGGCGAGATGAGTGTCGATAAACTTGCAGAAAAAATGCGTGCAGAAGTTGACAATAAGGTAATTTGGTAATATATTATATAGAGTGACACCCTCTGTCGTTGGGGCAGAGGGGGTCTTTAAGTATTGGGAACACGGTCACAGAAACCTGTGTTTTCAGAATATTGGTGAGAATAAATGTACCGTTTGAGAGGAGGGTGTTCTTATCGCCAAGTTGTTGAAACCCAATGATCGCAGCGTCCAGCTCGATCAGGTGCGCCTGATTGGTTCAGATGGAAGTCAGCTGGGGGTGGTCCCTTATGTCCGGGCCAAAGAGTTGGCATTGGAAGCGGGGGAGGATCTCGTATTGGTATCCGATACGTCGAATCCGCCGGTGGTCAGGATCATGAATTTCGGCAAACTGTGCTATGAGCAGAAAAAAAATCTCAAAGCACAGCGCAAGAACACCGCCGCGCAGAAAATCAAAGAGATCAAGTTTCATATCAATATCGATCAGCATGATTATGAAACCAAACTCAATAAAGCGATCGACTTCCTGGATAAGAAGTTCCGCTTGAAGATCACTTTGGCAATGCGCGGCCGTGAGATGGCTCATCAGGATATGGCCTTTGAACTTATGGAAAAGGTCACTGAAGCCCTGACTCCCTACGCAGATGCTGACGGCAAAGCCAAGTTGCTCGGCCGTAATATCTCGGTGAATTTCGCACCGAAAAATTAATGGAAGTGCCCTGCATTTGCAGGATTTAGTATGGCAGTCGCAGGATTGCCGCACCGGAAAGGGTGAAGCATTGACCCTGCCGGTGATAAACATCAAATATAAAGGATGTAAACAATGCCGAAACTCAAAACCAGAAAGTGTGCCGCAAAGCGTCTGAAACAGACCGGCACCGGTAAGTTCCGCCACAACAAGGCGGGTGCACGTCACCTCATGAGCAGCAAAAACGCCAAACGTCGTCGTCGTCTCCGTCAGGATGGTGCCGTTTCTCACGCCGAGAAACGCCGTATCCAGGTCGCGTTGCCGTATGGTCTGTAATTTCTGAATAAAAGGAGACTGCAAATATGTCCAGAACTACTTGTGCTGTTGCGTCACGCAAACGCCGCAAAATGGTGCTTGCCCGTGCCAAAGGTTTTTACGGTAACGCCAGTCGCAACATCCGTACCGCTTATGATGCGGTCGATAAAGCGTTGGTTCACTCTTACAAGGGCCGCAAACAGAAGAAACAGCAGTACCGTCAGCTGTGGATCGTCCGTATCAACGCCGCCTGCCGTGCGTTGAATGTGAACTACAGTACCTTCATGAACGGTCTGAAAAAAGCTAACATCGGTCTCAACCGCAAAGTCCTCGCTGATCTCGCTGTGACTGCGCCGGCCGAGTTTAAGGCTCTGGTGGAGAAAGTCACCCAGGCCTGAGGTTGGTTTAACAAGATCACAACAGCTTGGAAATGGTGACTTTTTTCACCACTTTCAAGCTGTTTTTTGTTTTTTTGCCGGAAAGAATCACTCTTGACCGGCAGGATTTCAGAGGTAAAGAATATGAATGAAATTATCGAAGCGGTAAATCGTGCCGCTGCTGATGCCGAAATTAAGGCTGCTGCCGCAGTTGATGCCGCCGCTGTTGAAGCGTTGCGTATCGAGTATTTCGGCCGCAACGGACTCTTTCAGGAGTTATCCAAAAAGATGGGAAGTATTCCCAAAGAGGAGAAAAAAGATACCGGTATGGCCTTCAACTCCGGCAGAAACCGGATCCAGGCGGCTCTGGATGCTGCCAATGACCGCATCGGCACATCCGGTAAAGTTGACAAAGATGCCATCGACCTGACTCTGCCCGGCAGACGTACTGCACCGGGGCACCGGCATCCCATCACCCAATTGGCAGATGAGTGTGTTTCCGTTTTCCGCCGCATGGGATTTGTTGCGGTGGATGGTCCGGAAATCGAAGATATCTACCACAATTTTGATGCACTTAATACGCCCGACGATCACCCGTCGCGTGATCCCAAGGATACGTTTTATTTTCCTGACGGCCGGATTTTGCGTTCCCAGACCAGTCCGGTTCAGATCCGGGTTATGGAAACCCACGAACCGCCGGTGCGTATCGTTGCTCCGGGGCGGGTTTTCCGCCGGGATACTCCGGATGCCACCCACGGTATGAATTTCCATCAGATCGAGGGGTTGTATATTGATAAGAATGTTTCGATGGCCGATCTTAAAAGTGTATTGCAGACTTTTGCCTGGGAGATGTTCGGCAAGGATGTGAAGATCCGTTTGCGGCCGCACTTTTTCCCCTTTACTGAACCGAGCGTGGAGTATGATTTCAGTTGTGTTGTCTGCGGCGGCAAGGGTTGCAATGTCTGCAAAAATTCCGGTTATATCGAAATCGCCGGAGCGGGAATGGTCGATCCCAATGTGTTGAAAAATGTCGGATATGATCCGGAAGTCTGGAGCGGTTATGCTTTCGGCCTTGGTCTGGAGCGTCTGGCGATGTTGCGTTACCGGATCCCGGATCTGCGTTTCCTTTATGATAACGATGTCCGTTTTCTGGAACAATTTTGAGGTGCGTTAAATGGATATTTCAAGAAAATGGCTGAGTGATTACGTCAAACTTGACTGTGATGACGCATATCTCTGTGATAAATTGACCATGGCCGGTATCGAAGTGGAGAAGATTGAGCAAAACTCCACCATCCCCGACGGTGTGGTCACGGCGAAGATCCTTTCCCGTGAGGCTCATCCGGGCAGTGATCATCTTTCGGTGTGCAAAGTAACCGATGGCAGCGGGGAACTGCAGATTGTCTGCGGTGCTCCAAACTGCGATGCCGGATGTATTGTGCCGCTGGCGAAAATCGGTACGGTTTTCTCTACGGATGAGGGGGAATTCAAGATCAAACGCTCCAAACTGCGTGGTGTGGAATCATTCGGCATGATGTGCAGTGAAAAGGAGCTGGGTATTTCTGAAAACAATGACGGTCTGATGATCCTGCCGGCGGAAACTGCTCTCGGTGTACCGCTTACGCAACTTTATCCGGGTGATGTACGCATCGAGTTGGAAATCACCCCCAACCGTCCGGATTGTCTTTCCATGTGGGGCGTGGCCAGGGATGTTTCCTGTCTGCTTTCCACACCGGCACAACTTCCGGAGATCTCCATTCCCGTCTGTGATGCGGAAATTGCGGATCTGGTTACTGTTGAAAATCTTGAGTTGTGTCCCCGTTATATCGGCCGGGTGATCAAAAATGTGAAAGTCGGTCCTTCGCCGGACTGGTTGAAAGAACGTTTGGAAAGTGTCGGTCTGCGTTCCATCAACAACGTAGTTGACGTCACCAACTTTGTCATGCTGGAACTCGGTCAGCCGCTCCATGCTTTTGACCGCAATACCTTATCCGGCAACCGGGTGGTCGCCCGTAATGCCAAAGCCGGTGAAGTGATCACTCTGCTTGATGGCAAGGTGGTCGAACTCAACGAAAATCATTTTGTGATCGCCGATGCGGAAAAACCCATGGCTCTGGCCGGTATCATGGGCGGTGAAAATTCCGGAGTTACGGAAAGCACCACCGAAGTACTGCTGGAAAGTGCCGTATTCAAATCATCCCACATCCGCAGTGAGAGCCGGAGTCTGGGAATTTCCACGGATGCCAGTTACCGTTACGAGCGCGGAGTGGATTTTGACATGGCTGAGTTGGCCTCCATCCGGGCCTGCCAGTTGATTCTGGCCACGGCTGGCGGCGAATTGGCCTGCAAAGCTATGGAAGTTGCCGGGCCCCGTCCGGCGGAACCGGTCATTACCTGCCGTTTCGATAAGATCCGGGCATTGATCGGCACGACGGTTTCCAATGATCGGATCGTGGATATTTTGCAGAAACTTCATTTGAAAGTGGAAAATATCACGGAAAGTTCCTGCGTAGTGACTGCTCCGCTTTTCCGTCTTGACCTGACCCGCGAGGCCGATTTGGCCGAGGAGGTCGCCCGGATCGACGGATTGGATAAGATCCCGATGATCCCGGTGGCCGGAAAAGTCTGCCATCCGGATAGCGAAGATGCTTATGCACCTTTGCGTAATTTGCGTGATCTGGTTATCGGTATGGGATTTGACGAGTGTGTGCATTACAGCATTGTCGGTTCGGCTGCGGCATTGGCTGACAGCCGTTTTGACAAGAGTGACCTGATCGAATTATCCAATCCGCTTTCTCCGGATAACGGCTGGATGCGTCCCGGTCTGCTCGGTGAGATGCTCGGTACTGTCGGGCGCAATATCGCCCGTGGCAACCGTGAGTTGCGTTTGTTTGAACTGGATAAAGTTTTTTGCAAAAATCCAGCCAAATTCCCCGAAGAACGCAACGAATTGCTGATTCTGATGACCGGCAAACGCCATCCGGAACTTTTCTCTGCCGAGGGCGATGCTCTGGTCGATTTCTATGATATCAAAGGTGTGGTGGAAACTCTGTTGGAAAAACTGGCCATCACCAATTACCGCTTTGTCGCTCCGGCTGAACCGGATGCCCGTTTCCGTACCGGTCATGCGTTGGTGCTGATGCTGGAAGGCAAAGTGGCCGGTATGTTCGGTGAACTCAATGGCAAACTCGCCGCATCATGGCGCAGTTCGGCATCGGTATTTTTCGCCCAGATGGAGGCATCCGCTCTGATTGATGCCGCAAGCCGGGTCAAAAAGAGTTGCAAGCCGCTGGCTCAATTCCCCGGTACCACCCGGGATATTGCCTTTGTCGCTCCGGAAAGTCTTACCAATGGCGAAGTGATCGACTTCATCCGCAAGTGCAGGGCACCGAATTTTGAATCAGTCCGGCTCTTTGATATTTTTGTCGGTGACGATTTGAAAAAACAGCAGAAAAAGAGCATGGCTTACAGTTTGAGTTTCCGTAACCGCGAGCGTACTTTGACCGATAATGAAGTCAATGCCGCCATGGAAAAGATCCGGGCTGAATTGGCTGCCGGATTGAAGGTTGAATTGCGATAATTTCGCTTAAAAACGAAAGGATTTCACAATGGATAAAAATGCAGGAATGGTCTTTGAGGGCAATCTTGATGCCAAAGGGATCAAAATCGGTATCGTTTGTGCCCGTTTCAATGATTTTCTGGTCAGTCGTCTGCTTTCCGGTGCGATGGATGCCATTGTCCGGCATGGCGGCGATGCGGCTGATGTCGCGGTGGCTTATGTCCCCGGATCTTATGAGATCCCCTTTGCCGTGAAAAAGATGGTCGATCGCAAAGAATTCGATGCGGTCGTGGCTCTGGGTGTGGTCATTCAGGGAGATACGCCGCATGCTTCCTATATCAATGCGGAAGTGGCCAAAGGTCTGGCTCAGATCGGTCTGGAATCCGGTATACCGGTGACTTACGGCATGATCACTGCCGACAATCTGGAACAGGCGATCAACCGCAGCGGTGTCAAAGCCGGTAACAAAGGTGTCGATGCAGCTCTGGCGGCGATCGAAATGGTCAATTTGTCACGGGCGATCAAAAATGCATAATCCGGCATCTGATGAGATGGCTCCGATGCACTCCAAGCGTCTGGGCCGGGAGTTGGCAATGGAGTTCCTTTTTGCCTGTGAGAGCAAGAAGGAACTTCCCGGTGCGGCTGAATTCGATCTGTTTTTAGAGTCGGTCAAAGATGAATTTTCCCTGGAAGACAACCGCAATACCCGCCGGGCCAGAGATTATGCGGTGCGGCTCTATGAAGCGGTCGCCTGTGACCGGGAAAAGATCGATGCCCTGATCGCGGCCAATTGCCGCAATTGGGATTTTGACCGTATTTCCGGGGTCGAACGCAACATCATGCGGGTCGCGGTGGCTGAAATGATCTTTTTTGATGATGTGCCGATGGTGGTCAGCATTGATGAAGCGGTGGGTATCGCCCGGGATTTTTCCGGTGCGGAAGCGGGGAATTTTATTAACGGCGTGCTGAATTCGGTCAAGGATTCAGAGTCTCCAAATGACGGCAGATGATATGTCGATATTTTCTATATTCAAACGCGGATTGGAAAAAAGTGCGACCAAACTTGTGAGGGTGGTCAGCGGAGTTTTTTCCGGAGTTAAAAGCCATGGTATGGCCAGTTTCGATGATCTGGAAGCGATGTTGATCGCTGCCGATTTCGGAGTGGCCGCCGCCAAAAAGGTGGTCGATGAGATCCGTGACCGTTATGAAAGGGGCAAGATTGCCACTGATGCGGATCTGATCGCCGTGGCCAGAGAGGAAGTATGCAATATTCTCAAACGCGGAGCCAGAGAGATCGCGACCGCTCCGGCCGGTGAACCGCTGGTGATCCTGATGGTCGGGGTCAATGGCAGCGGCAAAACCACTACCATCGGCAAATTGGCCGCCCGGTGGAAAGGCGAGGGGAAAAAGGTCATTCTCGGTGCCTGTGATACATTCCGGGCTGCCGCGGTGGAGCAGTTGCAGTTGTGGGGAGAGCGTACCGGTTGTCAGGTCGTGGCGGCCAAACACGGTGCTGATCCGGCCAGTGTGGCTTTTGATGCAACGATGGCGGCCAAATCCCGGGAAGCGGATATTCTGCTTATCGACACTGCCGGCCGTCAGCAGAATCAGCAGGATCTGATGGCGGAATTGAGTAAAATACGCCGATCCATCGGCAAAGTTCTGCCCGGCGCTCCCCATGAAGTGTGGCTGACCGTAGATAGTTCACTGGGGTCAAATGTGATCAATCAGGCCCGTGAATTCGGCAAAACCGCCGGAGTTACCGGGCTGGTGCTGACCAAACTTGACGGTACCGGCCGCGGTGGTATGGCGGTGGCTTTGCATGAAGAATTCGATCTGCCGACTTTCTTCGCCGGTTTCGGTGAAGCACCGGAAGATTTGCAGGACTTTGATCCGGAATTTTATGCTGAGGCCCTTTTCAGTACGGAGAACGCATGAATACCGATTCTGAATTCATGCTTGAGGCTCTCGCTCTGGCCCGCATGGGCTGGGGTACGACCAATCCCAATCCCATGGTAGGTGCGGTGATCGTCAAAGACGGAGCGGTCATCGGCCGTGGATTTCACCGCAAAGCCGGTGAAGCCCATGCCGAGATCAATGCTCTGAATGATGCTTCGCGGCATGGTCACGATGTGCATGGCAGCACGATCTATGTGACTTTGGAACCGTGTTCGACCTATGGCCGCACGCCGCCGTGTACTGAAGCGATCATTGCTTCAGGTATCAGCCGGGTGGTGATCGGGGCGATGGATCCCAATCCCAGACACGCCGGTCAGGCAGAGGAAATTCTGACTTCGCATGGTATCCGGGTCGATTGCGGGGTGGAAAATGCCGCCTGCTGGGATTTGAATAAGCACTTTTTCCGTTGGATAACCAGCGGGAAACCTTTTGTCATACTTAAAATGGCCATGACTCTTGACGGTAAGATCGCCTGTGCCAATGGAGATTCCAAATGGGTGACCGGTCCGGAAGCCCGCCGCCGGGTGCAATCTTTACGCCGCTTATCCGATGCGATTATGGTCGGCGGAAATACTTTGCGGATGGATCATCCGCAGTTGACGGTGCGTGACCCTGAATCATGGGAACGTCAACCCCGCCGGATCATTGTTTCCAATTCGCTTACCGATGACGATCTTGCGGAATTTTTTCCGGATGGCCGGGCGGAACTCGCCGTTTTGGATGATGCCGGGGCGTGGGATAAGTATCTGCTGGAACTCGGTCAGAGCGGAGTTTCGGCTTTGCTGATCGAGGGCGGCGGTGAATTGGCCGCTTCAGCCATTGCCGCTGGTGCGGTGGACTTCGTTGAGTTTCATATCGCTCCCAAACTGCTCGGCGGCCGGGATGCCATTCCGGTCATGGGCGGTGAATCGCCTTTGAGCATGGATAAGGCACTGAAACTGGGACGGATGAAAACCTTTGCCTGCGGCGATGATATTGTGGTCAATGGCTTTTTACGGGAGATTTGATATGTTTACCGGATTGGTTCAAGGCGTGGGCAGGATCGTTGCCCGTTCCAATGGCAAACTGGTCATCAGACCGGAATTTACGGTGGATGATCCGGTTTACGGCGAGAGTATTGCCGTAAATGGCTGTTGTCTGACGCTTGAAGCGGCGAATAACGGCGAATTGGTCTTTCATACGCTTGAGGAAAGTTTACGCCGTACCAACCTCGGAATTCTGCCGGTCAATTCCAAAGTCAATCTGGAGCGGGCATTACGCCTCGGTGACCGGCTCGGCGGCCACATCGTGCAGGGACATGTCGATATCGCCGCCAAAGTTATTGATTGTTCACCGGGGGCCGACGGTGACTTCAAACTGGCCATCGCTTTAGATCGGCAATATGCCAATTTGGTGGTGGAAAAAGGCGGTATTGCCGTTGACGGAGTTTCCCTGACCGTGGTCGAGGCGGGAAAGGATCATTTCGCAGTCCGGTTGATCCCGGTAACTTTGCATGACACCGCTTTATCCGGGCGGACGGCCGGGACCCCGGTCAATCTGGAATTCGATGTCGTCGGCCGCTATATCCTGCGTATGATGGAGTTGCGTGAAGTGGAAGCCAAATCATCCAATATCACCATGGAAACTTTGCTGGAGGCCGGATTCCTGTGAAACTGCATTACGGTATTTCCATCGCCACGGCAGCTCAACTTGCTGAATTGCCGGATTTGAAAAAATCCGCATTTCTGGAAGTCCCTTTCAATTTGTGTGGACAACCGGATTTTATTCTGCCGAAAAACTGGAAAAAACGTCTGCTCCGGATCAGTGGCCGCAGTCAGGCCCGTACTTTGAATTCCCTGATTGATGCCGGCAGCAGTATGAGCCGGGAATTTTACCGCTTTTTTGCCAAAGTTTGTGTCGTGGCAACTGCTTATGAAGCAAAGGAGATCTCTCTGGCTGTCGATTGGGAAAACGCTTTGGAAAATGCCGGATATGCCGCCGGATTGCGTAACATTTTGCGTTGCTGCTACGGTATCGCTCAAAAGTATGAGTTGACTCCGGTCATTGAGTTGCGTATTCCCGGTACTGCGGTCGGCCGGGATATGGATTTCATCCGGTTGCGTGATTCGTGGATGATCCCGGTTCGCACGCTTATTGATCTGCATCCGCATGAGCCGGGATCTTTGGAAATGCTGGAAACTTTTTTTGCTTCCCATCACTTTGACTGTAACAAATTCCGCATCTGTTTCGATGCTTTCGGTGGTAACTACCTTACGGAAAAACTCCTTGACAGGATCAAAAACTGTATCCATCCGGTCGGTGCGGAAAGAACTGAAATATGTTTTTATCCCGGCCGTAACGCCGACCGTGACTGCTATCAGGCTTTGCAAGCGGTGATCCCATGAGCCATAATGAGAATAAAATACTCAAAAACAGTGTCGGCGTTTCTCTGGCTACTCTGGCCAGCAGGATACTCGGTCTGCTCCGGGTGAGATTGGAAGCTCTGACCCTTGGCGGCGGTACGGTCGCCAGTATCTGGTTTCTGACACTGATGATCCCCAATTTATTCCGCCGTCTGCTGGGGGAAGGGGCCCTCGGTACCGCTCTTACTCCATTGGTCGCTGAAACTGAACGCTCCGAAAGCCTCTCTCAAGCCCGGCGCGATCTGGCACAGATTTTTGCCATTCTGGGAATTGTCCTGGCTCTGATCGTCGTGATCGTCTCTTCCGGAGCATGGTTTATCGGCGAATACGGTTCGCTTTTCGGTTCGGATTTCCTTCAGAGTCAAAGGGTGACCGGCAGTTGTCGGTTACTGCCTTTGATCATGCCCTACGCATTTTTCATCTGCCTGACCGGTGTCATCGGCGCAGTGCTGAATTACTCCGGTGTTTTTGTCCGTCCGGCTCTGACTGCATTGTTTTTCAATTTGTGCATGATCCTCGGCCTCTGTGCCGGTGTATTCTTTGATTTGCCTGCCGAAAAATTGCTGATTTTGCTGGCGATCCTTACCCCGGTTGCCGGCGCGATCCAGTTTCTGCTCATGCTCTGGATGCTCCGCTCCTGCGGAAGATTTCCCATTTTCAACAAAGAATCATTCCGATCCTTTGCCGTCACCGGGAAACTTGTCAAACTTGCCACTCCCGGTCTGCTCGGTTACGGCGTGTTGCAATTGAGTTTTATCATCGACCGGACTCTGGCCCTTTTCCTCAATGATCAGGCCGTGCCGGCACTGACCTATGTTGACCGCATCATCGATCTGCCTATCGGCCTGTTTGCCGTTTCCCTCGGTACGGTGCTGATGGCTGCCATGACCCACGCCGCCGCCGAAAAAGATTGGGACGCCATGCGTAAACAACTCAATTTCTCTCTGCGTCATGTCTGGTTCGTCGGTGCCCCTATGGCCGCCGGAGTCATCTTCTTTCATGTCGAGATCCTGCGGGTCCTTTGTCTGGGCGGCAGATATACCCTCTCGGATCTTGAAGCCACCCGGATGGTCGCCATCTTTTACGGTATGGGGATCCCATTTTTCTGTTCGCTGAAAGTTCTGCTTCCGGCCTTCTATTCCCGGCAGGATATGAAACGGCCCTTTTACGTTTCGCTTGCGGCGATCGCTGTCAATATCGTACTCAATCTGATTTTGATGTTCCCTCTGAAACAAGGCGGTCTGGCTCTGGCTACGGTTGTCGCTTCGGTCAGCAACAACTCGATTTTGCTCATCCTTTTGTACCGTGACGGATTCCATCTGAAAAAATCCACCGTCATTTCCTGCATCCGTTCTGCCGCTGTCGCCCTTGCATCCGGTGCCGTTGTTTATTGGCTCATGCCTTTTGTCAGAAACTTCTTTTCCTCCTCATTTGCCGGTGACTGCCTTTTACTTTTTATCTGCACAATTGCCTATTCAGCCGTTTTTCTGGCCCTGGCTTGCCTCTGCCGTACCCCGGAAATCAAAGAATTTTTCGACATTTTACACCGTAAAAAGAAAAAATCGAATTAATCAATTGATTTTATCCGTAATGTGATATATATTATATCTTGGCGTCCGGGTGGTGGAATGGCAGACACAGCAGACTTAAAATCTGCTTCCTTCGGGAGTGCGGGTTCGATCCCCGCTCCGGATACCAGTTTTTCACGCATCGCCATCGTAAAAAGCAAACTCCGCCTTGACAAATCTTTGATTTGTCCACCGGAGTTTTTTCTTTTTACATTTTTTTTTTTTGCGTTGCAAAAATGGCGATGCTCACCCTGTAATGGGGTTGCCTTCACTTCGTTCGGCACTTCGTCGCTTCGCTCCTCGTCGATCCCCGCTCCGGATACCAGTTACTTTTCTTTTTACGGAAAAAGAAAAGTAACCAAAAGAAAAACGAGGTGTCGCCGTTTGCCGATGGCAAACCTTGATCGACGCTTTTTGAAAAAGCTTGGCAAAACTCCCGTTTGGTATGACTCCAAACAGGAGTTTCTTTTTTTACGGAAAAAGAAAAGTAACCAAAAGTGCGGCACTCCGTTGTCGTGCCTTGATCGGACGGCCTGACGGCCTTGACAGGGGCTTCGCCCCCGTACCCCCGGTAGATTTTGCAGTCTGCCGGGTTTTGTTTTTCACGGAAAAAGAAGAGCGATTTGCCGATGGCAAACCTTGATCGATTCATTCTTGCAGGACATCATCCATCCGGAGCCAATTCAGCGTGTCCCCGGCGGCAAGAAACGTTTTGAATTCTTCTTTGCCGTGAAATATTTTCCCATTCATTGTCCACGTTCCCTGCGGAAAACGCAAGTGCAGAGTGCCTGACCGGGTGGCAGTGAATGAAAAACCGTTGCGGCTTCCGGAAAAACACATTCCTCCCGGAGCGTAAATATTTTTGCACCGGCATAAACTTTCCTGCGGAAAACCACCGAAAAGTTCAAGCACTCCCTGCTTTTCGTAAAGAAAACAGTCAAGTATTGCGGCGGTGATTCCCATTCCCGCATCCATTTGCATAATGCGGTTACTGCCGACCAGACCGACGGAAAATCCGGGGAAATTCGGGTCATGCAGAGTCCGGCCGCCTTTATTGGTATAGAGTATCGGCCAGATATTCAGAAGAAACCGGGTCATTTCCGGATTACCGCAACGGGTGTGGATCATTGCCGCCCACGGCAGACTCCACCCGGCCCACGCCCCCATACCGTGTCTGATCCAGTTATTGATGCTATTTTTTACCACCTCATCCGGAATATCCACGGAATCAAATGGACAGATCCCGGCAAGATGTGAGTGGTGGCGGTGGCTTGCTTCCAAAGGCAATCCCTCCCACAGAGCAATTTCGTCACCGTATCGGCTGTATTGCGGAAGTTTTTGCTGAATATCCAGCCATGAATCCGGCAGTTTGGTTTGCATCATGCCGGCCGCCTCAAACAGATCCCGCAACAGCCGGTGGATCGCCGCCAGATGAAACGAGGGGTTGCGGCCGCAGAAGCAGTTGTTTTCAGTGTAATATTCCGGTGAGGTCTGGCATGGAATCGCATACTTTTCACCGTCAAATGTCAGCATCGCTTCGTATACCCGCATGACGCCGCACATGAAATCAAAGGCGAATTCCCGCAGAAACTCCTCATCACCGGAGTAACGTATATACTCAAACATTGCGATCGCCATCCATCCGGCAGAGGTGTGATCTATCGTACCCGGCCAGAAGCCGTCAAGATGTACACATTTGTCATCCACTGCGTGCGGCAGCATATAACCGTCATTGATATTGACAAAGCATTTTGCATTGAACCGCATTGACTCTTTCCAGCCGGCGATCATATTCCAGAGCGGTTTCAGATTGTTGAAAAGTCCGGCACGGCAGGCCGGCCAGTAGCACATCTGGACATTGATATTGAAGTGATAGTCGGAACTCCACGGTGGCAATTGGTCATCTTCTATCCACGGGCCCTGAAGTCCGGCCGGAAATCCGTCATCCGCGGTCATATACTGAAAGGCGGCTATCCCCCGGTAGTAAAGTTGATCGACTGCCGGATCTCCGGTATGTATTTCCGGAACTTTGCTCCAGAATGATTCCCAGAATGTGCGGTTTTCCGCCTCGATTTGAGCAAAGGTGTCAGATATTTCGACCGCTTTTTCCCGGAAAAACTGAAAAAGTACTTCGCCGGAGCGTTTGACCCAATTTACCCCGTAAGCCGGGTCATCGGGCATCGGTTGCAGAAATCCGTCAGCACTTTTTTGCGGCGGATTGAAGTTGCGTTCTTTGAGTATGGGAGACAGATCGTATGCCGGAATAAGTTGAAAATTGTCTATCCCCCTGATGGCCAGCAAGCCTTTTTTCTGTTGTGACAGCCGTATTTTTACCCGGGTCCTTTTTCCTTCGACAGTCACCAGCGAATCGGTCAGGTGCAGGGTGATACATTCTGATTCCGGCAGATCCAAAACGATACGACCCAGCGGGATCACTGTCGGCCGGAAACTGCTCCGGGGAAAAAGTTCACGCAGGCGTTTTTCATCTTTTTGAGCGACGGCCTGACAGACATTGGCATAAGTTTGATCCGGTTGCCAACTGCCGCAACCCCGGTGATCCCACAAGGCGGAACACCCCAAAGTAATATTTATCTGCCCCGTTTGACCCCAGACGGAAAGGCCGAGAAAACCGTTGCCGATGGCAATCCCGGTGTGGACGTGTTCCAAAGGCAGTTTTACGGAAAAACGCTGATACTCCTGCGGAAGCATGAAAAAAACTCCTTGTTTGGTCTGCCGGATCACTCACTGGTGCAAAGACAGAACCGGCTGTATATAGTATACAGCCGGCTTGATGATTTGTCAATGAATTTTTCAGAAAGTTTTGAAATCATCTCAAATAAAGAATTGCACTTTTGCCCCCCACGCATCACGGTGATCGTAAGTAGGTATGGTATCATCAATTTTCAGCACCAGATGATTGTGACCTTTTCTGACCGGGATCTCAAACCACAATCCGGAAGCAAATTCCGCTTCCATGACCGGCGGGATTTCCAGAACCTTCTGCCCGTCGATCCAGCCGGTCCCGCCGTCACTCATCATCACTGAAGCCGTACCTGTGCCTTCATACTCCGAATAGAACCTGATTTGCAAATACGCTGAACAATTCTGACTTTTACGGTAAAATCCTGCCAGATCAAAATAGCCATCCCGGTCGATACGGATCTCTTTGGCTGTATCCCGGAATGCCATGAAGTCCAGTTTTTCCAATCCATCCCCCTCTGCCGTATATCCGGAAATGACCGGCAGCATCGTGCGTTTCACCCCATCCGGGAACGCTGTCAACCGGGTTTCAGTTGCCCCCATCGGCACCAACTGGATGTTTTCGACCTTTTCTGAACTTTTACAGAAAAGCGGCACTGCCGGCGTGTAACGCTCCTGATAAAGTTCCTCAAAAGCACCGGCAACTTTCTTCGCTGCCACTTCGACCGCAACCGGCGGAACATCAAATGGATAAGCATTGCCGTTATCCGGTTTGACCAATTTTGCCGGAGAATCCGGTGCAACGGCATAGTTCCATTGCGTTTGCGGTTCCATACTCAAAGGAGAAAATCTTTCTTCTGCATCCTCTTTGACCGTGGTATGTTTTACCGGAAGTGCGAAAACCAGCGGGCCGCGCTCGAAGTGACTCCAGTGTCTTTCGGAAATCTGTCTGATTTCCATCGGCATAAACAATGTGAGAGTATCACCGCCGGCAAGAGCATCGATTTTTACCAATCCATTGCCTTCAAACGGCAGATTTTTACCGTTGAGTGAAACTGCGGCATTTTTGCACCATGCCGGGATGCGGAAAATAAACGGTATTTCCGCCCCGTCGGAAACGCTGAATTTGAAGTCGATTTTTTCCTCAAAGGGATATTCGGTCTTTTCGGTAATGGTATATTTTATGCCGTGGTAACTTCCGGAAAATTCCGATGGGCCGTAACATACCGCCGCCGGAATACCGTTGCCGTCAAACATCCACATTCGGGAGATGAAATTGGGCATGGCACGGTGGATATTTCCCGGACAGCACGCCGCAAAATGATCCGGCCGGTACTGCCGCAGCGGTGCTGAACCGTAAAGGAAACTGGTCAGATTGGAAAACGGCGTTGCCAAAACCTGATTCGGTGCGGAAAAATACTGCAATGCCGAAAAATCTTTAGTCACCGCTCCGGGAATGGCGTTGTAGGCGATCTTTTCCGCCTGATCGGCAAAACGGGCAGTCCCGTCAGCCATGATGAAATATCCCAGCGAATAAAGGGCATCGGAAAGCACGCAGCTTTCATATCCGGATTCCGGATCTCTGCCGAATCCATGCTCCACCGAGCCGGGAACTCCGGGAATGGAGCCGTGGTACTTCATGGCAATATCCCACGCTCTTACGGCGGCATCCAAATAGCGTTTTTCCCCACCGGCGAGATAAAGCATCACCGGCAGTTTGATCTCTTCGCAAAGTGTCACTCCATGATAAACCACATTGTCAAGCGTTTCCATCTTTTCCAGCGGTATACCCAGATAAGGCGTGGCAGGGTCATAACTTTTGCTGAATTGCTTATAAACCTCAAAAGCCTTTTCCCTCAATGCCTCATCACCGCACCGCCTGGCCATGGAAAGCAGCCCCTCGATATTGGTGACATTGCGGCTGCCGTCGCCCAGTTCTTTCACCGGGACACAGTGGTAGTGCCGCTGAAACGCCGCTTTGATCCCGGCATCATCGTAGCAATCCAGATACGCTGAAACGCCTTTGAAAAACACCCCCATGGGCCATTCGGAATCATAACCGTAACACTTGCCCGCCAGACGGCCGTTGTCAGCGTGACTGAGCAGATACTCCAGATTATCCTCAAAGAGTTTGACCATTTCACGGTTTCCGGTCAGAATTCCCAACCGCAAAAGTCCGTCAAGCAGATAACCGGTCTGTTCGTATGGCCACCAGCGGTTCGGGCCGGGGATCGGCCGGGGCAGACCTTTGTAATCAAGTTCCCAGAATCCGGCTTTGATCACCCCCTGCCACAAACAGGAATCAAAAGGGTACTTCTGTTTGCGGAAATTGCCGGATAATCCACTGCACTGCCGCTCAAGAAATTCCCGGAGAAATGAGTTTACTTTGACTGAAGTCAACGGCACTTCTTTTAGGTTGCTGCCCTGATACCGGTTTATTGCGTGTTTTTCATTCATCACGATTCGCCTTTCGGAATTATAATATCAAAGTGCAAAAATGCCCGGTCATTTTCCAGGTCATTGCGGAACACTATATCGTAACTGTTTTCTTCGCCATCGTAAAGTTTTGCGGTAAAGAAAGAGTAAAACGGTTCTCCCAGATGCGTGGCATAAACTCCGATATGGTGTCTGCCCGGAGCAACCGGAGCAGATGCACAACCGCAAAGGATGGTCAGGAACGGCACAAAAAAGTATAAATGTCTCATGATCTGTAAATTACTCTTTTCTCAGGAAATATGAAGCCGTGCCGCTCCACGCATGGCAGGCACTATTCATACGGATATCTTCATAGGGCGAGAAAAACGGTTCGCCGGGGCGGTAAACTTCCCAGAATGTATCAGCCCCGTTTTTGACCATTCCGCCGTAGTAGTCGCTTATCAAGGACAAAATGTGTTCTTTCCCGCCGCACTTTTCCCATGCCTCCAAAAGATAGTGAAACATATAGGGTGATGATGGCTTCAACGCTTCCGGAGTTTTTTCCACGGTCAACAGGGCTTTTCTACCCTCTTGAGGCGTGAGAACACCGGCAATGATCATCCAGATTTGTGAAGCATAGGAGATTTGCCGCTTGTCGCCGGATTCCACCAAGCCGGTGGCCGGATTGTAAAGTTTCTCTCTGGCGACAGAAACAAGAAGATCGGCTTTAGCATTAAATTCAGCCGCTTTATCAACCTTTCCCAGCATGAGAGCCAGTTTTACCAGAGAATGATAACCGGTGATGGCGTGCCCCTGCATGGCAGCCTGTCGGTCAAGTTCAAGGTCGTGATCAACAAAAAACCAATCCTTGAAAGGGGCACTGATGCCGACAAAAAGTCCGTTATCAAAGAAACGTTCCATCAATTTCAGTTGATACTCAGCAAGGTCAAAAAGTTCTTCGCCGATGGATAAATCACCACTCCAGCGGCAGTGTTCCAATAAGAGCAGAGGGAAAAGCATGGTGTAATCGTGCGTATGACAGCCGCGCCGGGGAGAAGGATGCTCGATGACACAACCGCAAACTTCACCATCGGGCAGCAGAGTACCGGCCAAAAGATAGATACAGCGGGCAACGATGTCAAAACGGCGGTAAGTTACTTTATTGACCATAGCCTGCAATCTCAAATCTCCCAGCCACAATCTGCGGTCACGTTTCGGGCCGTCTTCAAAGGAGTGCTGCATACAGTTGCGTAAAGTCCGGCAGCTGACCTGGTCGATCTGCTGTAACAAAGGCGGCAGATTTTCCGGTGGCGGCGGCAGAAAATCTTCTGCACTGCGGGCGATGAAACGGATGTTGGAAAACTTAAGCGTACCGGGGACATTTTTCATATCGAAGCGGATATATTTGCCCGAATAGCGCCGGGGCAGAACCACATCACAGGGCAGGTCATCGATATTTATGATCTCTTTTTGCAGCCATGAACCATTGAGGGTGCCGGAATACGGCTCATCGGCGGCGATCACTTCCTGCGGCAATTCGCCGACCGTGATCTGCAGACGGCTGGGTGAATCGGCATATCCGGCATGCCAGTTTACGGTAAAAGCCAATTGCCCGACGACCGTTTCCGGCAGGGAAACGATAAAGGATGAACCATTGGCGAAATCGTTGTTTTGCAGAAAAGAGTCAAGATCACCTTTTTCCATGCGGTAATCCTGCCATACGGAACACTCTTTCACCGGAGTGACCACGGCATCGGCAGGCACTTCCCGGTATTTGAGTTGCGGCTTGAGAGTTTCCGCTTTGGCGAGAAAGAACTCCTGTTGGGAACGGGAAAACATAGAATTATTTATCCGGATGTACAAAAATTATGAGTCAAAATATATTATCTGATAAAATTAAAAAACAGTTAATTCCACCGCTTCGTTTCTAAAACCGGCTCCAGCACAAATTTGCAATGCACCGCCGGGCAGACGGTGGCGGAAAAATTTATGTAAATGACCGGCCAGAACACCTTTGATCTGCTTGGAAGAATTTATCAAATCACACATTTCCCAAGTTACTGCATCGGCTTTCTGCCGTTCTATTTGTTCAGGAGGATAGTGTAAACGATATTTATCCGGAGTACCAACTAAATAACTGTGTTTCCGATTGCGTTTGGTCGCGGTTTCATAGAAAAGTTCTTCCTGATGTAAAGGCGTATGCATACACAAAATTGTAGGCATAACAGTTTGCAATTCTTTTTCCAGTGCAGTTATCTGTGCCGGAGTAAAACGGTAATAACTGTTATCCATGCTGATAAAACGTACACCTTTTACTATGCGTACTGCAAAATCAAGTTTATTGGGAGAAGCATTTTCGATCATCTGCCAACTTTGCATCTTGTAGGCGGTATCTTCCTCGGCTTCACCGATATACAAACTGAATTCATGACTGCCGACCGCATAAAAAGCATTGGCATCAGTCAGTTTGCGTTTCATAACTTCCAGATTGGGGATACTGCGGAAATCGATGATATCTCCGGTATGCACGATCAGATCACAATTTTTTTTGCCGTAATCCAATTGTTCAGTGATATGATTTTCGATTGCTTCATGCGAGCCGCCGAAGTCATATTTTATGCGAACGGCCGCCAGATCGATTTTCCGCTGACCATCCCGTTCATCCGCCAGACAATAGTGCGAATCGGAGATATGCAGGACTTTCACCGGTTGTGAAAGTCCCGCTTCAATACTGGCATGTACAATTTCCATAAAAACGACAATATTTCTGATTAATCTTTATCAGGACGGTTAATGTAATAAACAGCTCCGTCAGTCGCATTGCCATTCGGTCCGAAAAGGTTGCCGTTGTAGAATGAAACGTGTCCGTCAAGCCATGCGACATTTGATCCGGGATTGCCGGTCTGTACCCCTTTTGCGATTCCGGTGATACGTCCGCTGCCGCTGTGATTGTAGGCAATGTCTGTGGCATTCCAAATTGTCACCGCACCGGTTTCCTGTTCTACAAAAAGACCACCGTCGCTGATGTGTTTCAATTGGGAAATTTTGGGACTGTATTTTACATTTCCGACAGTAACGGCAAAATCGGTGTTGTTACTGCAACCAAGCGTGATCGCATAAGAACGACCTTCTTTACCGGAACAGTACTGATTGGCATTCTGTGATTTATTCTGATTGTAAGGCGAGGGGTCTGACGGGCAGGCCAAAATCGGGAAAGAGGCGTCCGCTGGGATTTTCCAACCGGCTTCGCTGGTGGTTTGCACGCCGAGATATGGAGCGATCTGTGAGGAAAATCCAAGTTGGGTCATGCTGGTCATATTTCCTGATGTGGGGATATAATCATCAAAATCAGCCTGATATTGCTGCGCTCCGGATGCCAGTTGTTTCATATTATTCATACAACTGGCTGTTCTGCCGCGTTCCCGGGCTTTATTCAGAGCCGGGAGCAGGATTGCCGCCAAAATGGCGATTATCGCGATGACCACGAGCAATTCGATCAGGGTGAAGCCCATGGGCTTCAGGTTACACTTGTAACCTGAATAGGTTTTCTGTGAAACATTTTGTTTTTTCATTTTGTTGATCTCCTGTTTTTTTGATTTTTATGGAGCAAATCAACGTTGTGTTGATTTATCAATTATTCCACCGGTACAATATAGGCACTGGCAAAGTACACTTTACCACGGACGGTATACGGATTCAGATAGAGTGCGGCAAAATTTCTGCGGGCGACGAATTCTTTGGAAAGCACCGACCATTTGTGCATCGGTCCGTCATGACCGATTTGAATATTGGCATCACTCAATCTTGAGGTCTGGGTGTCGGCGTGGAGGAATATTCCCACCGAGCCTACATAATCGGCACTGGTGCGGAAGGTCACCACGACCTTATATCTTTTACCGATCACCAAACCGTAGCAATCCTGTGCCAGCTGGGCATTGGCGGCATATTTGCTGGCCGCACTGATGACTCCGGGAGTTACGATGGAGAAACATATCGCCCGTCTGCCGCCCAAACGGCCGACCTGGATTCTGGATTTCCCTTTGAATTCCCGGAAAAGCCAGCCTTCGGTGCCGTTTTGGAATTCCGGATTCCGGACTATATTTTGCGAAAGATCGATTCTTTCATTGTATTTGAGAATACATTTTTTAGTCAATCCGCCGTTGCCGTCATGATCTGAAACCCGGATGACGATGGTATTCACCTGTCCCGGCCGGGCCACTGAAGCGAAAGGGACTTCAAAAGCCTCATTCCATGAATTCGGATTTCCCTGATAGGGGTAAGGACGGTGAAGCAGATGGGTGCCATTGATCCATACGTCACACGCTTCATCTGCCGAACCGACCAGCAGTACCGGATCGCCGGGGAGATTTTCCGGCAGAGTCACCTGCAACCGATACCAACCATATCCATCGTATGCTCCGATAACCTGTTCCCAGTTGCGGTCGGTAGGCATTCCCTGCCATGCGGAATCGTCAAAATCCGGCAGGTGGAATCCCTGTGCTTCGCCTTTTTCATCCGGGTCGGTGGAAAATTTCCAATTTACCGGCAGTACTTGAGCGTTAGCAGTCAACTGCCGGAGCATAGTCCGGGGCCAAGTTTCACTTTCCCGCCATTCGCAAAAAGCGATATTGTAAGCATTGAGAGCCGCATTGGCAATACGGAATTGGTCCAAAGCGTTGATCGCGGCGGCCAATGCAAAATAATTACTGTCCCGGCGGAATTGTTCATAAGCGATTGCCGCTTCTGCAGTAAGTCTGGCGTGTTCAAGACCGACTTGCAACATATGAACACGTCTTAAAGATAACGGATCATTTTTAACTGCATTTTCAGCATTATCAAGAATTGTTTTCAATTCGGCAAACCTTTCCCGGGTAAAGAGCCGGTGACCACCCATATAGTAATTTGTCCAGTTGCCGCCTTCCACCAAACTTCCGCGTTCCGGTTCTTTGGCAGAATTGGAAATCCTTTCAGTGGCAAGGAAATATTCTTTGACAAACGGAGCAGCCGCGCCAAAAGCAGAACAGTACTCCTCTACGATATCATCAAAGGTTATGTCAAGTGTGGAATTCTGCAATCTGGCAATAGTATACAGAGTCAGCCCCTGCGCGCCGAACATCCCGGTAAGCGAATCATAATCACTGCCGGTAAGTGAACGGGTTTCGGCAAAGCGGAAACATTCAAAAAAATACCGGGCATAGTTGATCGGATAGCAATGACCATCCAATGTGAAATTGGGACGGATCACCAAATCTGCCCCGGTCTCATACCAACCTTGCCACGTTTGTTTATACCGGTCAACTTTGGCTTGAGTCCAAGGAAAATACATTGTCGGACAGAAACTGAATTGAAATCTGTTACCCAAAATCACCCCGCTCGGCGGCGTTGCATTATTGGCATAAATCAAGCCGGAAAATTTCGCCTGTTTTTCCGGTGCGATCCGGTCAACCAGACGTTGGATGCTCAAGTAGAAATGCATGGAGCGTGATGTCATGGGACCGAGTTCTTCAAACCACCATATATCTCCCCGGTCGAAACGTTCTTTGGCTCTTTGGCGGCGTACTGCGGTCGGCACCGGAGAATTATCTGCGGCCATGCACGAATCGCATACACAGCAGATATTGGAGTCATTGCCTTTGAGGTTGATCCGGGGGAATTCCGGATTGAATCCGTTGAGCCAATCCATCACCACCTGCCGGTGGAATGCGGGGGAGGTCAGACACATACTGATATATTTATTGGCACCGCCGAAAGAACGGCGGGTCCCATCCGGCAACAGATTGAAAAATTCCGGATGAGTCTGCAAATATTTATCCGGCCATGTTTCAAAGCCGTGAGGATAGTGCTGTTCAGAAAGGTCGCGATTACTGCGGTGACGCAATAACCACAACATTTTATTTTCCAAATAATAACTGTACATAGCCCGGCTCGGCCACAACTCGCCGCGCCAAGTCATCCGCCAGAAAAAGAATTTTAATTTGGTCCCCTGAATATATTCACCTTTTCTAAAGCAAAAATATCCGGTTTCCGGCACAACTGTACCATCTTCATGCGGCCACAACCAGCGGCATCCATTATATTTTTCCAAAATATCATACACCGTAAAGAGAGTACCGCTGGTTCTGATCAAAAGATCAATACGGTTTTTTGCCGCTTCTTCCAAACCGCTGATAATGAGTTTTTCCTCATCCGCCAAAACTCTGGCCTGATTATGTTTAAGACCGTCAGGAGTAATTCCGTGCTGACGGGCAAAATCGGTATCGCCCAGAGAAATGATGAATTTACCGGATGGCGCAGTACCGCCCCGCTGAATTTCAGGCCGGATCCCGGTAGCTTTACCGATGTGCATAACTAATTCATCGGCAGCCAATACCACTCCGTGACCGGCTTGTTGGGGGATCAGGATGACGATCGTTTTATCTTTCGGGGAAATTCTCAAGATATCTGCTGTATCTGCCTTGCACAGCAGAGAAGTAAACAACATGAGCAAAACGACAAATTTTTTCATTGATCTCTCCTTGATGACACTTGTTGATCAAACGGCATAATGTGTTCCTGCATATATTATATGACAAAATAATGTAAAAAACCTTAAATATTTCTTGAAAAAATATAAATATTCGCTCAAAAAGTGGATTTTTTGAAAAATTCCCTCTTGACCGCCGTCAGGAGCGGTGCTATATTTTAACGCAGTTAAACCGGTGGTAACAACCATTGAAGGGTATTTATATATGTCTACTGTGATAAACACCATTGAACACATGGGTGCCGCCGACCTCTTTTTTGTAGCTTCCGGCAACTCCCCCGGAGCAGTTAATCTGGTCAAAAACCGGCAGACTCTGGGACACCGTCACTGTCACGATTTCCATGAATTGACCGTGATCCTCGACGGCAGCGGCACTTATGAATATCAGGGCAAAACCTACTCCATAAATTCCGGAGACACCTTTATCACCCCGCCGGGCGAATTGCACTACTACTGCGATCAACGCAATCTTTCATTGATGAATTTCATCTGGTACCCGGAATTGCTCCCGGTAACTCCGGAAAATCTGACCGATATCCCCGGTTACCGGGCGTTTTTCCAACTTGAACCGCAGAGCCGATCGGTATTCAAATTTGAACACCGTCTGCAACTTTCCCCCGAACAGATCAATACCATGCAGATCTTCTATCACCGCATAAAAAAGGAACTGCAGGACCGGAATGACGGAATTCAAGTCTATATCGGTCTGCTTTTTACAGAACTTCTGATCACCGTCTGCCGTTTTTATAACGAAACCAGAGAGCACAGTAAACAGCAGAATAACGAACTTCAGAAACTTGATGATGTACTTAATTTTCTCAATGCCAATATCAGTAATCCGGTGACCAGAGCACAGGCGGCAAAGGTTTTCGGTTGCAGTGAAAGCACTTTCCTGCGGATTTTCAAGCGTATCATGCAGGAATCCTTCTCTGATTATCTGCTCAATCTGCGTTTGCAATATGCCCGTAATATGCTCTTGAACAGCAACAAAACCTTATCGGAAATTTCCATGGAGTGCGGCTTTTGCGACTCCAACTACCTCTGTTTCCGTTTCCGCAAAAAATTCGGAGAATCTCCGCACCGGTTCCGCATGAAAAACAATCCCTTTTTCGGCCGGATCTGACCAAATGCCGGAAAATTGTTTGGTATACTGCTAAAATCAGCAGGATCACCATCAGTTCCGGGAAGACCAAAAATGAGTCACGCCTGAGTGAATAGTTTATTGCATGGGGTGATTTTTGAAATCACCTCGGTAAGATGTTGCAAGGTTGTAAAATTATAAAGAAAAAGGAACATACCGATTATGATATTGTCGCTGAATGGGAATGATAGTGAATCAGACATTTTTCTGTTTTTAACAGTATATGTGTTGAAATCCTTGCCTGAACAGTGTATATTACGGAGAAGGAGCTTGAAATAATGAAAGATATTACCAGCAGCGTTTATAATTTTGAAAAATTACGGCAGGAAGGATACCTTTATGTCGATAAGACGGAGTATATCTGGAATTTGATAAATCCGGTCGGAGAGTCTTATTTTCTCTCCCGTCCCCGCCGCTTCGGTAAATCTCTGACTGTTTCCACGCTGAAAGCAATCTTTGAAGGCAAAAAAGAACTTTTCAAAGGTCTGGCCCTTTACGATAAACCCTACGATTGGAAGCCGCATCCGGTCATCCACTTGAGTTTCGGCGATTACAATGTCACTTCCAATGCGATGAAAGAATTGCCGGATTACCTGACGGAAAAAGTAAAAAGAATCGCCGCTGAATACGATATCGGGGTTTCCGGTTCCACCCCCGCACTCTGTTTCGGTGATTTGATCGATCAACTTGCCAAAGAAAACAAAGTGGTCATTCTGGTCGATGAGTATGACAAACCCATTCTTGACAACATTACCAATCCGGAAATCACCAATATCCAGAAGTGTCTGAAAGGTTTTTACAGTGTTTTGAAAGACCGCAATGACAAAGAGCGTTTCCTCTTTGTTACGGGTGTGAGTAAATTCAGCCATGTTTCCTTGTTTTCCGATTTGAATAACCTCTCTGATATCACCATGGATGCCCGTTATCCCACGATGTTCGACTTTACCCAGGAGGAGTTGGAGGCGACCTTCGGCGACCGTATCGAAGCCGTTGCCGGGGGACAGGATATAGAATCATTCAAAGCCAAAATCAAAGAGTGGTACAATGGCTACCGCTTTGAAGAAAAGGCAAAAACGGTTTACAATCCGGTATCTTTTGCCAAATTTCTTGAATCCGGCGGTAAATTTGCCAACTACTGGTTTTCCACCGGCACGCCCTCGTTTCTGCTGGAGTTGACCAAGCAGAAGGATTTCGATTTCCAAGCCGCTTTGAATGAACCGGTTCCGGAAGTTGCTTTCAGTGCCTTTGAGATTGATAATCTTGACCCGCTGACTTTGTTGTTGCAAACCGGTTATGTGACGATCAAAGATACCGAAGAGCGTTTCGGTCAGACCTGGTATTTTCTGGACTTTCCCAACCGGGAAGTCGCGGGGGCATTCAGCACTTATATCCTTCACAGTTACGCCGGAAAAACCCAGACCGGTACGGTGCAGTTCGCCGCTGAAATGGCAATGTCACTCTTAAAAGGTGATTTGAAAAAACTCCGGAAAATAATGGAAGTTTTTTTCGCCGGTATTCCATATCCGGTGCATAAGAAACAGGAGGCTTATTTTCAGGCGATCTTCTTTTCCATGTTCCGGTTGCTCGGTCAGTATATCGAAGCGGAATCGACCACCAGCGATGGCAGGATCGATGCGGTTGTTCAGGTGGAAAATGCGATCTATCTTTTTGAATTCAAACTGGATAATGATCCAACTGCATTGGAGCAGATCAAAGCAAAAGAGTATTTCCGGAAATATTTGCTTGACAGGCGGGATATTTATATTATCGGTGTGAATTTTGACTCTGTAAAAGGCAATCTTATCGGCTGGGCAGATCAGAAACTTGTCAAATAAAAAAAGGCAGAGCAAAATAGTTGCATTGCCGTGAATTCAGTTATTGCTCAAGCACTTTTTATTACTTGTTGGTATCTTCCGGAAAGTTGAAATCTGAAGCAAAACCAATATCAAGCAGTAATGAACCGTCACTTGTATCGGCGTGCCGCATGATCAACGGTTTGCGCAGTTCCGGAATCAACGTTGGAATATCTATTTTGAAGCCGGTCAGATGTTTTTGCATAATCAAAAGCTCCTGCAGTGCTTTAACGATCATATCCAATCGTGCAAAAGCTTCGCCATTACCGAAAAAGATAATGGTTGCATTAATGTTTTTCTCGCAATTTTTCTGTTTGAGAAACCAGATATAATCCCGAAGTACCTTGCTGTTGTTAAAGAGTTGACTGTTCGTCAGTTCGATCAACTGTTTCACAATATCTGCACAACTATCAGCTTTCAACAAATCTTTGGTCGAATACGGATCAAGCTGATCAAAGAAGTCGTAAGCAGCAATAGCGTTTTTAACTTCCTGAATTTCCCGCAGTGGAGCAATCACCCGCTTGCCGTCCAGAATGTCGGTCACTTGCTTTACCGAAAGGGTGTTACCCTCGATCGCCAACGAAGATTGGATAGTTTTGATCTTGTTGGCTCGGTGCAGTTTCAAAGATTCAGCCGCTTCCTGTGTGATGGTGTAGCGTTCGATCAAGGCTGAAATTTATGCGACCATTGAAATCGCTGCTGCAGAAACGGTAAAATCCGGTTGATAATCCATACTCTTCTCCTTTACCATGTAATATAGCATTTACTCCGCCAAAGTGTGGCGGAGTAAGGCTGGTAAAACAATATTAATTACGGTATTTTAACCGGTATTATTGTGGAGATACTCCTGTTTGAGAACGAAAAGTACGACAAAAGTAATTACTGTCCAAAAAAACACATACAGTAGCAATATCATTGAATGGTATTCTGACGTTTTTAAAAGGAATTGCCCGGTATACTCTTGTAATATTAGTTATTTCATGATGAAATTTTGGTGCTGTCCCGATATTCTGCCGGAGTTAATCCGGTATGCTGTTTGAAGTGACGGTAAAAAACTTCAATATAACTGAATCCACAAATTGATGCAATCTCTTTGATGGGAATTTCCCGTCTGGATGTGAGCATGGATTTTGCCATTTCAATTCTGCTCCTCATCTGATAGCGGTGCGGGGATGTGTGCAGATGTTTCGAAAAAAGTGCGAAAAGCCGGGAACTGCTCAAATTTACCTTTTGTGATAACTCGTCAATAGAAAATTCATGAGTTGGATTCCAACTCAATATTCCACAGGCTTTCTGCAATGCCTTCGGTAAAGTTGCATCATTGATCATCTGACGATTGAGAACACCGAGAACATAAGAAAGAACCCGTTCATCCCCCAACATACCACGTCGGGCAAAATCCAACACATCTTCGGTAAAAATTTTCAACTCCGGAATGTTTTTCCAAACACTGACCCGGGGGAATTTTCGTGGCTCACCATTGGTGAGCAGACGTATAAATATACAACAGTAAGGGTCGTTCACATCGGTTTTCCAAATGGTTTTTTCTCCACTCTGATGCCAGAAAATAGTTCCTTTATGCCACTGATGATTTGATTGTTCAGGGAAATAAACAACTCCCCCGGTAATAATTTCAATCAATTCAATGTTTTTCTGTATCTCGTAGGGCTTTACAGGAACTTTAGGAGCATGATAGATAGCACACTCCTGCAGGCTGACATAGTGAGAAAGATTTTCCATGATAAAAATAGTTTCAGTTAAATAACAATAGTTTCAGTCAATTGCTTTTTTACTATACTACGCATATATTAAAAAAGCAAGCTGGGATACGGCTACGAAACAGTAAAAGTTATCATCAGAACAAAGAAAGAAGGATGAAAGAAATGAGAAAACTCCATTACGATGAAACCCAAAGGCAACGTTTTACTCTTATTGAATTGCTCGTTGTAATTGCCATCATCGCCATTCTGGCGGCTATTTTGCTGCCGGCATTGAACAGTGCCAGAGAAAGAGGGAGAAGTGCCTCTTGCATTAACAATTTGAAAACGCTGGGCAATTACACTATGATGTATTGGGATGATCATGAAACCTTTTTCCCCGGCAATCTTCCTGCTGGTACATCCTGGGTAACGTGGCTTGGAAGCAATGGTGACTTCAATAACCGTGTCGATGCCAAAAAGTGGCAAACATTTCAAGCTCCAGCAACAATTTTGCAGTGTCCAAGTGATACCAGAGAGTATAATTGGATCGATTCAGCCAGCAGTGCAACCAGTTATGCTTACAACGGTTTTATCGGCATGCTTGATTTTGCTACTGGCACTCCATATGCCAATCTTGAAAAACCCAGCAAAATAAAAAATCCGTCATCACTTCTGGTCTTTGTTGACCGTTCCAGTGATCCTTCGAGTTCTTTTGTACTGGCTAATCAGGAGAAGTTTGTTCCCGGAGATCTCGGTGTCGGATTCCGTCACAACTCATTTGCCAATGCTCTTATGGCTGACTGGCATGTTGAGTCTGTCAAAGAGATCAGCAGGACAAAACATCTTCAGCCTTGGCGGAATAACTGGCCTTGATAAAATCATTATAATTTTCAGATTAAAAATAGTTAAGGAGTGTTTTTATGTTCAAAAGGGTGTTTGTGTTTTTATTTTCAATATTCTGCCTGTTGGTGTCGGCAGCGGAACTTCCAATCGTAAGTAATGGAACCGCACGAGCAGTCATTGTGCGCGGCAATAAAGGCCGGGCCTGTGAAATGGCAGTGCGGGAACTGCATAAATCCATTCTGGAATGCAGTGGAGTATCTTTGCAAATCGTAGATATTGGTGAGATGTCCACTATTGCACCGGATATGACACGTCTGATTGTTGGCAACTGTGAATATGCCACCGCAGCCGGATTCGGGCATGAAAAGATGGAAATTGAAGAAAATATCGTCGTTGTCAAAGGACGTGACATCTTTTTTAACGGACGAAATTGGGATGAACCGGGATTGCGGGTATATGGTGCTCCGCAGCCGCCATTGAAAGATATCGATATCCGCCGTTTTTGTCCTGCTGAACTTTTTGCGGTAACTGAATTTATGGATCGTATTCTCGGTATCCGTATTCTGTGGCCCGGAGAAAGCGGCAGATATTATCCGAAACATACTACGATTTCTCTGCCTGACAATTATGCTTTCCGTACACGTCCGAAGTATGATTCCCGTCACCCGTGGTACCGTCCCGGGGAAGATGAGATCGAAGTGACCGAATATCTTCTGATGCACCGTCAAACGACCCGTGTGCCGTTGGCTTTTCAGGATCAAGTTTATTGGTACTGGGAGATGTATCATGAAGATCATCCGGAAATTTTTGCCAAAAATCCCCAAGGAGAGGTTGCATATTGGGAAAAGCCTATTTTTGCAAAATTTTGCATGAGCAATCCGGCAACGGCCGACTTCCTTATGGAACGGTGGCGAGAGGCAGGAAAGCCGGATATAACTCCGATTTTAGCACCTACTGACGGCAGAGGTGATTGCTGTTGTGCCGGATGCCGCCAACTTGATCCGCCGGAAATTCAAGCTGCCAGTGCAGAAGATATCTGGCTGGGAAGAGTATCGCTTTCTGTCCGTTACATTGATTTTTGGAACGCTATGTTGGCCAGAATGCAGAAAGAAAATCCCAACGCAAGAGCTTGTATTTTGGGATATGACGCTTATCGTTTTTTTCCGGAAGGCAAAAAACTTATTCCCGGATTTTTGGTTAATATCGTACCCGAGTTTAATATTTTTGATGCAAACGAACTTGAAGTTTGGCGATCATGGAAAAATTCGGGGGCAAAACTGTATCTGCGCCCCAATTGGCAACATCTTGGTGTATGCTTACCTTGCTGGCCGCTGAAACCGATGGAGAATTACATCCGCATGGCACAAGCTGACGACGTCATGGGAGGTTACGGACTTGACCGAATCATGAAAAACTGGGCGATTGACGGATTTCTCAACTATGCATATATCCGGTTATTCAACCGCACAGATTTGACAATGGAAGATATTAAAAGGGAGTTCGCTTCCGCATTCGGCAAAGGTGCCCCTGAAATTATTAATTATATAAACTATTGGGAACAACATACCTACAGGATTTTCGGTTCGCAAAACGGTGAATTTACAGATGGACTCGGTGATGGTTTGCTGAGTCAGGCGATCCGCCAGAATCGTTGGATACGCAATGCACAAATATTCTGGATGGTTGATGCTTGGCAACTGCTCTATACGGTAGATGTCATCGATGAGGGAGGAAAATTTCTCGACAAAGCAGCAGCTCTTATCGGAGACAGTGATCCGGAAGCACTTGCCAAAGTTCAGTTTTTACGTGGCGGTCTTGACTATGTCCGGCAATGCACGGTTTGTATGAATCTGCATTGGAAGAAACCGGCTGGCAGAAGTGCCGAATTTATGGCAGAACGTCGAAGACTGCTTGCTCTTCGTGAAAGACTTGATGCGATCGGTGCAATCAGTTGGATACAGACAACATATATGGAATTTGATATGCGAATGCGTACTATTCCTACCACTCCGACCGGAAGTTGGGCTCCACTTCCTCAAAATTATCAGGATCCCCGTACATTTCAATAATTTCACGGCATTTACATTCCCGCTGTCGATATATGCGGCAGCGGGAATTAGTTTTAATATTCAGAAAAATGAATATAAAAGTATAGATACCATGTCTCGACAACACTCAAAACAATTATTCCCCAAATCCGGAGTTTATCCATTCTGGTTTTGGAATGGGAAACAGAATGATATTGAATTGCTGCGTCAACTGCGAACCTTTAAAAGCAATGGTTGCAAAGGTGTGGTAATCCATTCCCGTACCGGCAATCAAATTCCGTATCTCGGAGAAGTATGGTTTCACCAATTTGAACTTGTCTGTCAGGAAGCCCAGCGTTTGAAAATGAAAATCTGGATCTATGACGAGGATGGTTATCCCAGCGGCAATGTGGGTCTGCAATTGCCCCAAAAATATCCGCATCTGGTTCAAAAAATACTTTATCCGCAATTCGGTAAAGCCGATCCTGATAATCCGGCGTATGCGGCATATCTGCCGGACAATCCTGATTTTCCGGTGAATGAATCTGCTGTAACGCCCGGTACAGAATTATTACGTTTCATATTAACAGAGTATCCCCGGCATGTGGATGTGCTCCACCCGGAAACATGCCGTCGCTTTATGGAGATGACTCACCGGAAATATGAGCATTTAAGAAAATATTTCGGCAATGTTATTCAAGCAGTTTATACCGATGACTTATCATTTCAGGTATTTCATCAACCCGGATACGTATTCAGTCCGGCATTGGAAATGGAGTGTCAGCAACAGGGGCGTCCTCTTAAATCATTGTTGGGGCATCTTGCATTAAATACTCCGGAGAGTGCCGGAGCAAGAAAATACTTTTACCTTACCGCCCAACGTATGTTTCTGGAAAACTTTGTCCGTCCTCAAATGAATTGGTGTCACTGTTTCGGAATGAATTATTTGGGACATTTGTGCGGTGATGAAGGACCCTTGGTGCAATCCATCCGTAATTTCGGTTCCGCCCAGCCGTTTTTGCGATTGGAAGATATCCCGTCTGTCGATGATTTTTTTACCGGAATGCATGATCAGCGTTATCTTGCCCGTCCGACAGTGCATGATATTGATCGTAATCATAGATGGGAAACTCACAAGTGTGCTATCCCATTGCTGACATTCAAACTTGCTTCTTCCATTGCCAATTGTTTTGCGAAGCAAAACTTTTCATCGGAAACTCTTGCATTTCTCGGTTGGGATTGTACGCCGGATTTCGTACAACAGCAAATGCTCTTTGAAATAGCGCAAGGGGTGAATTTATTTACTCACCATGCGTACTATTATACCGTTGCCGGTGAAAGTAAGCGGGATTGTCCACCATCGTGGTCTTATCAGCAACCGATGTTTGACATTTTTGGCAAAATGAACCGCTTGTGGACTCATGTTGCCAAATTATTGCGGCGGGGCAAGTATGCCGCAGATACTTTGATTATTTATCCGACATCGCTGCTATCTCTGCCGGAAATGAACGATATTGACCGTAATGCGGTTTCCAGCGATTCGGATTCCCGTATCAACAGGGCAGAATCTGCATTCGCCAACTTATTATTGGAGTTAAACCGCCGACACATTTGTTTTGATATTCTGGATGAAACCATTATCAACCGGGAAGTACGTGTTATGCGTAATGGTTTCCTGAAAGCCGGAGCAATGAAATACCGGACGGTGATTTGTCCGGATAAGCTGCCGTTAGAAACAGATACTGAAAAATTATTGACCAAATTCAAACAATGCGGCGGTAAAGTTATTTCAGCAGTTGATGCTGTACACACTTTGTCACCGGATCTTTTGATTGTCGGGGATGGCAATGAAGAAGTCTTTGTTACAGTCCGGCAGGTTAAAAATCACAGGGAATATCTGTTGTTGAACTTATCCGGGCGGGATCTTCGGTTGCAAATACCGATACTCGCAGATAAAAACGTAAAACTTTATGATCCACTGGCAAAAAAATCAATTCACCCGGTGTTATCAGATCTGCAAAATCTGTTGCTGCGCAAAGGTGCGATCCTGATGTTGATGTCCCCAGAGTTTATGGCAGCTGCCGTGGAATTTGCTTCATCGCAATATGCTGAATACAATCACAGCACTTTGATAACTCCGGATTCCGTGACTTTTGATCGTGATAATATTCTCAGGCTTGAATCCAAAGAGAAAATAATACCTGTTACTGTGGAAAAAGGGGCGGTAATTTCTGCTTTGCTGGCAGAATGTGCTGCTTCAAAAATTAAAATAAATGGTAAATCATTATCCGGTTCTACTGAAAAAACATCTGACTGCGATTGCGGTATCCGGGAAATATCCTGCCGGGGATTTTTTAAAGAAGGAATCAATACTATTACGATAAATTCAGCAGAACCGATCTATCTGAAAGGTAAATTTACCGTTGATCCGGAAACACGGACTTTGCAAATACCACGAATAATAACCGGACATGGCAATCTTGCCGCAATGGGATATCCGAATTATTGTGGAAAAATTACCTGCACCTATTGTTTCAAAGGCAAATATACTCTGTTGGAAATTGATTCAGCAAATGCATCTCACATCAAAATCAATGGGAAAAGAGCAGGGATCATTTTTGGCAATCCCCATTTGATAAATGTTGAAACATTTTGCAATGAGGGGGAGAATACGCTTGAAATAGAACTTTTCAATCAGTTTGGTAATTTCATTGCAGATACTGCACCATATGGTATCAAGCAGGTGATTCTTTGGAAAAATTTATGAACTCAAATTATTATCAGCGAAATAAAAATTATGAAATATTCTGAATTAAATTCTGTTTTTGCCGATCTCAAAGCAATACCCACTTCATTCTCTGCAATTCCGGAACGTAAAAAAGCGTTACTTCATCTGGATGAAATTTTCGGAGAAGCTGATTCAGAAACAACCACCGTGTTAGGAAATTTTTACAGAAAACAAGTAGATAATGCCTTGGCAGAAATCAGTTCTTATACCGGTAAAACACCGCGGTTATGGAAGTTTTACAGTTCCGGAATCATAATCAAATCAGATAATTTGACTATGGCAATAGATATTAATGATGGATGTGTTCCGGTACAGGGCAGAACCAAAATAACCTTGCGTGGTGATCAAATCAGAAAACTTGCAACATTGATTGATGAATATTATTGTACTCATTCCCATGTTGACCATATTTCGCCTGCTTTGTGCGGTACCCTTGCCCGCAGAAATAAAATTATTGTTATGCCAGCAGAATCAATTCGCCGCTGGCTTATCAAAGGGGCTGTTTCTGCAGAAAATTTTCATTCAGATCATTGTAAAACTTTCCTTAACTGGCAGGTCGATGCATCCGGCGGTCTGGATTGTGCAATGTATCTTTTCACTCTTTCCAATAAACGCACTGTCATGGTGCGGGGTGACATCTATCATAAAGAGGGTTTTGATGCTTGTATTGCCCAATTACACACATGGAAAACGGGCGTTGATTACGCATTTCTGACCCCATATTTCTCTGACGGAGATGATCCGGTAGAAGTTTTGAGCAAAAAGTTCAACTGCCGTTTTATACCGATTCACGAATGGGAATTCGGACATCGGGTATTCGGACAGAAAGGTCCGGCAACTCAATGCTATGCAGAGTTGTATGAAAAATTCGATTCTCTGTATCAATCAGGTCGTGCCCAGATTTTATCGTGGGGCGAAAGTATTGCATTGGATTGATCATGACTGAAATTTTTATAAGCGGAAGCAGAATGCGTTATGAAAAACATTGAAATTCGAGTGGAAAATTTGTTGGAGCAAATGACATTGGAAGAAAAAATTTCAATGTTGTCCGGTTCCAGTTGTATGAAAACTGCTGTAATTCCCAGATTGGGTATTAATCCATTGGAAGCTGCTGATGGTCCGAATGGAATCAGATCCATCGGACAGCCGGAAAGAAAAGATACTGTTGCTCTGCCCACCGGTATTGCACTTGCAGCATCATTTGATATTGATCTTGCCGAAAAATACGGCAGAGCGATAGCATTGGATGCCAATGCTATCGGGATCCATGCCAGTCTTGGCCCGGGGGTGAATTTGATGCGTACACCTCTGAATGGACGCAATTTTGAATACTATGGAGAAGACCCGGTGCTTGCCGGGAAAATCGCTTCCGGTTATATCCGCGGCTGCCAGAAAGAAAAGGTTGCAGCAACTCCTAAACATTTGGCACTCAATAATCAGGAAATATGTCGCACAACGATCAGTTCCGATGTGGATGAGCGTACATTGAGGGAACTGTATCTGAAAGCCTTTGAAATTATTGTCAAAGAGAGCAACCCATGGATGATGATGTCCAGTTACAACCGAATAAACGGAACTTATGCTTCTGAAAACGGTTTTACGCAGGAGCAAATAGTAAAGCGGGAATGGGGATTTGACGGAGTAATGGTTTCTGATTGGGGCGGGGCTCATGATACAATGGGATGTATGCTTGGAGGCTTGGATTTGGAAATGGGAGGTCCGGGTATACATTTGACCATTGACAAAATTATGCCATTGATAAAGTCTGGAAAGATCCCGGAATCAGTAGTGGATGATAAAGTTCGTCGGATTCTCCGTTTGCTTTGCCGTACCGGTGCGATAGACGGCACGACAAAAAAAGGTAAGTGTGGTGGAGTTGAACAGCTGAAAACAGCAGAAGATTGTGCAAGAAGCAGTGCGGTATTATTAAAAAATTCTTCCAGGCTCCTTCCGCTTGATCCCAAAAAACACCGCCGCATTCTTATTACCGGTCCGGAATCTGATTTCCGGCATCATCATGGAAATCTGCGTTATCAGGGCGGTTCCGGAGCGACATTCAGCGACAGAGAGGTTACTCCGCTTGAAGGTTTACAGAAATTCGCTCTTGAAAACAATATAGAATTGAAATATATCCCGACTGTCCGTTTCCTTCATGATCGTAAAAATCCTGCTGATTTTTTAGGTTCTTCCGGAATAAGATGCCGGATTTATCCGGATGCTATTGCCATGAATGAGGATCGGGAATTGATTCATGAAGAAATTGATCATCAGGGTTTTTTGGAGTTTTGCACAATCGCTTCTCCCCCGGATGGAGGTATTGGATTGCCTGAAAAATTCATTGCACATATCACTGCAGAATTAACTCCGGCTGACAGCATTGATCCCGGGGTAATTATTTCTGTATCTTCCGGGAAGTGCAATATTACTCTGGATGAGAAAGCTTATCCGGAAATCAATGCCGGTCTTGAAATGGTACGTCTGCCTCTTGTTCCCGGAAAAGTATCTAAATTGGAAATTGTTTATTCACCTGATATCAATCAAATCGGAGCAATTCACATTATAAGTGATAATCCGGAGGAGCTTCCTGCGGCTAAAATAAAGTTTCTGAATGAGGCAAAAAATGCTGATGCCGTTATTTTCGCAGCAGGACGGCATCATTTGATTGACAGAGAAGGTATTGGGCTGGGGAATGTAAAAGATGCAGATATTCCGGATATGAAACTGCCTGATGAGCAAGATAGTTTCATAAAGGAAATCGCCGCTGTCAATCGAAATACAATAGTAACTCTTACCGGTGGTTCCGCTATTGATATTGAAGCATGGCAGCGTGAGGTATCTGCGATTTTAATGCTTTGGTATGCCGGTGAAGCAGGTGGCACGGTACTTGCAGATATCCTTTTCGGCAAAGTCAATCCTTCCGGAAAACTTCCTTTTTCATGGGCGAAAGATTTAATGGATTATCCCTGCCATACGAATAATTCATATCCGGGCAATCGTACAGACCAAGATCCGCACACCCGATACGAAGAAGGTATTTTTATTGGCTATCGGCATTTTGATCGGGAAAATATACAAGTGCGTTATCCGTTTGGTTTCGGCTTGAGTTACTCATCATTTGAATATCAATTGCAGGAAATTAAACAAACTGGATTTACCAATTTTGACGCGGCTTGTGAAGTTACAGTTAAAGTGAAAAATATATCTGCGGTTGCGGGTAAAGAAGTCATTCAAATTTATATCGGTGCTGTTGAGCCGACGTTTCCACGTCCGGTCAAGGAATTAAAATCATTTACTAAAATTGAGTTGGACTCCGGGGAAGAAAAGATGGTGAAATTCAATTTGCAATGGGATGATTTTTCATGTTTTCATCCACAAAAACATCATTGGACTGTCCCTGCTGGTAAATATCGTATTTTTCTGGCTACTGATGTTTCCAATATAGTTGCGTGTCAAGATATATGCTTTGTTGACTTTGGTGCACAAAGTATAAATGTTGCATTGGCAGGAATGTGATTCTCCTTTACATAGAAAATATC
>JAZNEV010000091.1:0-22198 GCA_045588835.1 Victivallaceae bacterium | reverse complement strand
CCCACCACAACTGACGGGAAATACACCAATCCTGAATATTTTCCATCCAGTGGAAATAGGTTTTCGTCCAGCGTTCAGGATGGAATTTGATCTTGCCGCTTTTCACCGCTTCGATCGCCGGTTTGGCCAATTCGCCCATCTTGCAGAACCACTGGGCACTGACCAGCGTTTCAATCGGCACATTGCCGCGTTCAGAATAACCGACAGCGTGAGTGATATCCTCGATCTTTTCCAGCAGTCCGGCCTCTTCCATGCGTTTGACGCACAATTCGCGGGCGGCGAAACGATCCATACCGGCAAATTCCGCCGGGCAGAGGTCATTGAGTGAACCATCCGGATTCATGATATTGATGACTTCCAGATTGCAGCGGCGGCCGACTTCAAAGTCGTTGGGGTCATGGCCCGGAGTGATTTTCACACAGCCGGTCCCTTTGGTCGGATCGGCGTGCTGATCGCCGACGATGGGGATCTCGCGGTCGGTCAGCGGCAGTTTGACCATCTTGCCGATCAGATCTTTGAAACGGGGATCTTCCGGATGGACGGCCACTGCAGTATCACCGAACATCGTTTCCGGGCGGGTGGTCGCCACCGTCAGAAATCCCGAACCGTCAGCCAGCGGATAACGGAAATAATAGAATTTACCGGCCACATCTTTGTAGATCACTTCCTCGTCGGAAAGGGCACTTTTGGCCGCCGGACACCAGTTGATCATACGCTGACCGCGATAGATGTATCCTTTTTCATAAAGCCGGATAAAGACTTTACGCACTGCGGCGGAAAGGCCCTCATCCATGGTGAAGCGTTCACGCTCCCAGTCACAGGAACAGCCCAGTGTACGGAGCTGACGGATGATTTTGCCGCCGAACTCTTCTTTCCACTGCCACACCCGTTTGATAAATTCGTCACGGCCCAACTCATCACGGGTGACATTTTCGGTCTCTTTGAGGTATTTGACCACGCGTGCTTCAGTGGCGATACCGGCATGGTCGGTGCCGGGGAACCAGCACACTTCAAAACCTTTCATCCTGGCCCGGCGGCAGAGGATATCCTGCAAGGTATTGTTGAGAACATGTCCCAAGGTCAGAATACCGGTCACATTCGGCGGCGGGATAACGATGGAATATCCCGGCTTGCCGGATTTCGGATCGCCATGAAAACAATTTGCTTTTTCCCATTCGGGAAACCACTTCTTTTCCACATCTGCCGATTCATATGCTCTCGGCAACGGTTCCATTTTTGCCATTTCTACTATCTCCAAATGGTGAATCACTGCTCTTTACCGCAGCATTTTTTATATTTTTTGCCACTGCCGCAGGGACAAAGGTCATTGCGGCCGACTTTCGGGGTTTCCCGGTGAAAGGTGATGTTGACCTCCCCTTTGGGGGCTTCCTCCTGAACTTCCGGCACGGGCAGACCGAATTGCTCCATGGTCTGATGACGCAACTCCTGCGGCATGGAAGCGAGAAATTCCTCCAGCGAAACGATCCGGCGCACCGTGATGCGGAAAAGATTTTTTGCCACATTGGTAAACACCTGATCCATCATATTTTTGAATATGCCGAAAGCCTCGTTTTTGTACTCGACCAGCGGATCTTTCTGAGCATAGACCCGCAACGACATACTTGAACGCAACTGATCCATGGAGTACAGATGCTCCTGCCACAGACGGTCGATGGCTTCCAGCACCGTATGCCGCTGCAAATAGGCCAATTCGGATTCTTCAGTATTGGCGTTACGTTCTTTATAGGCAGTTTCGATCTTCTCGATGATCTGCAGATTAAGAGCCTTGAAATCGGTCACTTTGCCGTCGGCGATACCGGCGGTGAAAAATTCCGGAGTGAAATCCAGCGGGAAAAGCACATTGAGTTCCGCCGCCAGTTTATCCGCCGGGAATTTGGCATCGCCTTTGCTGTCGCCGCCGGAAACGACTTTCATCACCAGCTCTTCCACGACCTGATCGATAATGCTGAAAAGCACTTCGTGGGGATCATCCGACAGCAGAGCATCTTTACGCAACGCATAGACGATCTCACGCTGTTTATTCATCACATCGTCGAAATCCAAGGTGCGTTTACGGATGGAAAAGTGCTGCTGCTCCACCCGTTTCTGGGCGGTTTCGATGGATTTATCCAGCCACGGATGCTGAAGTTCATCGCCCTCTTTCAATCCGAAACGGTCAAAGATCTTGATGATCCGGTCGCCGCCGAAAAGACGCATCAGATCGTCTTCCAGAGAAACGTAGAATTTGGAACTGCCCGGATCACCCTGACGGGAACAGCGGCCGCGAAGCTGGCGGTCGATACGCCGGGAATCGTGACGGGAACTGCCGATAACGTGCAGACCGCCCTTTTCAGCCACGCCTTCACCGAGTTTGATATCGGTACCGCGACCGGCCATATTGGTCGCCACGGTGACTGCCCCGACCTGACCGGCCCGGGCAACGATCTCGGCTTCGTGCTGGTGATTTTTGGCATTCAGCACATTATGCGGGATCTTGCGGAGTTTGAGCATTCTTGACAAAGTTTCCGAATCACCGACGGAGATCGTACCGAGCAGAACCGGCTGACCTTTTTCGTGCCGTTCGATGACATCATCGAGGATCGCTTTGAATTTCTCACGTTTGGTCTTGAAAATCGAGTCATTGTCATCCTTGCGGATACAGGGCCGGTTGGTGGGGATGACCGTCACATCAAGTTTGTAGATCTGGTGAAATTCCGATGCTTCAGTTTCCGCCGTACCGGTCATACCGGCCAGTTTGCTGTACATACGGAAGTAATTCTGGATGGTGATGGTGGCCATCGTCTGGGTTTCCTGTTCGATAGGCACATCCTCTTTGGCTTCCAGAGCCTGATGCAGACCGTCGGAGAAGCGGCGGCCAGGCATCAGACGGCCGGTGTGTTCATCCACGATCATCACCTTTTTATCCATAACGACGTAATTCACATCTTTCTCAAAGAGGCAGTAAGCCTTGAGCAACTGTGAAAGGTCATGGAGTTTCTCGCTCTGGGCGGCGAATTGATCCTGAAAGGCATTTTTGGCCGCCACCCGCTCTTCGGCGGAAAGTTTCTCATCGGTTTCAATGCGGTGCAGTTCACCGAGCAAATCCGGCACGATGAATTCTTCGGGAGAATCCGGACTGATGGCATTGCGGCCCTGTTCGGTAAGGTCGGCTTCGTGGGTCTTTTCATCGATGGTGAAGTAAAGAACCGACTGAACCTCCTGAAGCATACCGCGGTTGTTGTCACTGTGGACCTTGGAATCAAGCCGTTCGACTTCACGCAGGATCCCGCCATCTTCCAGAGTGTGAAGCAGCTGCCGGTGAGTGGGCATACCGTATTTCACCTGAAGCAGTTTCAGACACGCTTCTTCTCTTTCCTCATCGGTAACCACCTCTTGTGACAACACATCTCTGGCCTCACGCACCAGACGGGAGCAGAGCATATTCTGCTTGGAGTAAAGTGAGGCGACCAGCGGTTTCAACTGGGCGAATTGATTGCCGGCATGCGGCACCGGACCGGAGATGATCAGCGGGGTACGGGCCTCGTCGATCAGGATGCTGTCGATCTCATCCACGATGGCAAAGTAGTGACCACGCTGAACGATCTGATCCGCTTCAGTGGCCATACCCATATCCCGCAGATAGTCGAAACCGAATTCACTGTTGGTACCATAGGTGATGTCACAGGCATACTGCTCTTTGCGGATGGCAGGCGGTTGCATATTCTGCAAACAGCCGACTGTCAGGCCGAGAAATTCGTAGATCAATCCCATCCATTCGGAGTCGCGGCGGGCCAGATAATCGTTGACCGTGACCAGCTGGCAGTTTTTGCCGGTCAGGGCATTGAGGTAAAGCGGCATGGTCGCCACCAGTGTCTTACCCTCACCGGTGGCCATTTCAGAGATCGAACCGCGATGCAGGGCGATACCGCCCATGATCTGCACGTCAAACGGGATCATATTCCATACCTGCTCCTGACCGCAGACCTCTTTGACGGCCTGTCTTTCAGTCATACGGCGGCAGGCATTTTTGACCACGGCAAATGCTTCGCACATGATATCATCAAGTGTTTCGCCTTTGGTCAGACGCTCTTTGAATTCCGGAGTTTTGGCCTGAAGTTCCTCATCAGAGAGTTTCTGATACTCTGCTTCAAGAGCGTTAATCCGGGCAACCAGCGGTTTCATGCGTTTCACATCACGCTGGCTTTTAGTGCCGAATATGGCCTTGATAATGGCATTTATCATTGGCAGAATTCCCTTTCATTTACTTATTCAAAACTGTATGAAAAACCTTGTCTTTATCCATTCTGAAAGTACACCGAAGGGCGAAAGGATATTTTCAATGCCTTTCGCCCTGCTCGCCGATCAAATTTTTGCATCTGTTTGACCGCAGATGTAACGGTTTTTCTGATGTCAACGGAACATTTGCGGATTGGACGGCTCGACCCATAAATGGAAGTCGATCTTGCGTCCGGAAATCTCAAGCGTGATCAGCGTATTGAGCCGGGTCAGCAGCAATGCGTAAGGTACACGCACTTCGCCGCCGGCGACATTCACCGATACGACACTGTCTCCTAAAATATCCTCACATTCCCGGATCGCAGAGATCAGCTTCATCATCCGGGTCAGTTTGTCCCGCAGAACCGCATCCAGAGCGTAAGCCCGGTGACAGACCGGACAGACCGCCTGGAATTCCGGGTCTGCGACGTTGATCAAATCAAAACTCACCACCCCTTCACAACCGTCAGTCAGGCAGTGAAAGTCAAGTTGTGCCCTGGGGGCGGCAACGGTGTTTTCCGTACTCATTGGGGATCGGATTCCTGCTGGATGACCTTGAGCAATTCGACGGTGTTGCCGACGGTGCCGATGATCTGTTCAATAAGTTTCGGATTGCGCAACCGGCGGGAAATGCCGGAAAGCAACTGCAAGTAGGCTTCCTGATTCTCATCCGGAGCAACGGTGAATACGATCACCCGCACCGGCTGATCATCCAACCCCTGATAATCGGTGATCGGATTCTCACAGACTCCGACGATAACGTAGGGATGCAGAATATCATTCACCCGGATATGCGGCAGAGCCAGCATACCGCCCACACCGGTAGTCATCATCTGTTCACGCTTCCATGCCAGGCGGAAGATCACATCACGGCTCAATTTGGTTAAATCTGCCGCACGGGAGATCAACTGATCCATGACCTCCAGTTTGGTTTTCCCCACAAGGGTCATCACTGAATCCTTGTCAACATACTGGGAAAAATCGTTTTTCATAATACCTTCTCCGTATAACCCTGAATAGTTTTTTGAAAATTTACAATCAGTGCAACTAATAAAATACCGCTGAATAATATCTTTGTCAACTGCTTTTTTATATTTTTTTTATAAAATCAACTCAAAAAATGCAAAAATCGCAACGTTTTCAACCCGTCGAACCATTCGTGAAATGCCGTACACCTGGCTCCGGGCCGATCCGGAAGGTTTTTCAGAACCGTTTTCCATGCCCCGGCAAAGCCCTCTTTGAGGAAAAATTCCGCCGCCATGACCGGCAGCCGGGGCAGAAAATTTTCCGCAGATCCCAATGATTCATCCGAAACATTATCCAGAACCGATTTCAAAATGACAAATGCCGGATCGGGGATCTCTTTGAGTTCCCCGTTACGCAGCAATCCGGCCACCGCCGGGCCGGTGCCGAATGGTACTCTGGCCGAGATCCGCGGCGACGGATGCACCAGTTTATCCGGCAGGGATTTGACCTGTGAGGTTTTGGCCACCGCCTGCAGAAAGTAGAAGTCCTCACCGGCTTCACGCACTTTCATACCACCGGCTTTCACATAGGAATCCGCCCGCACCGCAAAAGCCGAACCGACAGTGTAAAATGCGTAAGGCGAACCGGCTTCACGCAACTTTTCCACATATCTGGTCAGATACGCCTCATAACGGTCGATCGCAGCCTGATGCAGTATATCCCCGGCTTTCTGATGCGAAAATCCGATGGAACACGCCCCGCCTTTGAGAGTACGCGGCAATACTTTTTCAAAATAATCCGGTTCGATCAGAGTATCGGCATCCAGTGAAAATATCACGCTTTTTTCCAGATTTTCCGCTTTCTGTGAGCCGATGAATGCATCCATACCGGCCTTGCGGGCCGCCCCCACGCCGCCGGTCAATTCCGGCAGATAAATCGGAATGACCCCCGGAAATACCCCGATACGGATCAGATTATACAGTGCTTCCGACTCGGTTTTATCCGCTCCGGCCGGATAATTTATCACGGCGATTACGGCGATCTTTTCCGGAGTGAATTTGAGAGCCTGCCGGATGGAGTGTTCCGTGGCGGCAAATGACCCCAGTTCATTGTAGGCCGGAATGACCACCGCATGACGGCACCTTTCCGGCCACGCGATCGGCACCGGAGGATTCTTACGCAGATATTTGGTCAGATCGAATTCTTTCATTTGACACTCCTTTTGCAGTAATGCAGCGGATCACCGTGAGCATTGAATCGGGGCGTTTCCCCGATAGCGGCCAGCGAAGCGGTCAATTTATCCCGGATGATCTGCGAATTTTCATCCAGCGACGGTTTGCCGTTGTACAGCCGGTAATCTTTGCGGTAACAGACATCGCCGACATTGGGCATGATCACATTGGCCCCCGCCAGGATCCCCCGTTCCCGGCCCGATTCCGGATCGATCGCCTGCAATGCGGTGGTGGCGGCGATATTCACATCACGCAGAACCAACCGGGTCACAGCGATCATCCGCAACGACATTTCCAGACGCTTGAGTGCCATGCCGGGAGCATCCGGATAACGCTGCCCCAGCGGCGTGTCGCTCTGCGGCAGAAACGGCCCCATGCCGATCATATCCAGATCCATATCCCGGAAAAATATGATATCTTCAGCCAGATGCTTCACCGTCTGACCTGGCAGACCGATCATCACCCCGGAACCGGTCTGGAAATCAGCCTGACGGAGTCTGTGCAAAGCACTTTTGCGTTCGGCGAAAACTGCATCGGCCGGATGGATGGCCCGGAAAATTTCCTCATCGGCACTTTCGATACGCAGTAAATATCTCTTTGCTCCGGCCCGGCGCCAGCGCAAATAAGTTTCCAAACTCTGTTCACCGCATGAGAGCGTGATCCCCAGATCGTAAGGCAGCCGGGATATCCGGTGCAATACCTCCTCCACAAAATCAACGAATTGCCCGTCACTTCTTTCGCCGCTTTGCAACACCACTGAACCGTAACCGGAAATACCGGCGGTTTCCGCACTCCGCACGATCTCGTCGATGCTCATGGTGTAGCGTGAAACTTTGCAGTTGCTTTTGCGGATGCCGCAATATAAACAATCTCTGGTACAGATATTGGAAAATTCGATCAATCCCCGCAAGTTGACCACCCGGCCGCAAATTTCACTTTTCACCAGATATGCCGCATCAAACAGTGCCTGCTGTGCCGCCTCATCCGGAGCGTCGAGCAGGATGGCGATCTCATTGACATCCGGAGAATTTCCGGCCTGAACCTTTTCCAAAGTACGGTAGAAATCCATAATTTCAATCCTCTTTCACGTCGAATGCCCGGCGCAGACCGTCACCGATGAAGTTGAATGACATCACCGCAATGAATAGTACCGCTCCCGGGAAAAAAGTCAAATGCCAGTACGCCATCGGATTGTCGAAAGCCTGACGCATCAGATTTCCCCAACTGGCCGTCGGCGGCTGCACCCCGAAGCCCAGAAAACTCAGACCGCTTTCACTTAAAATCGCTCCGGCCACCCCGAAAGTGAAACTGATCAGCACCGTACCGGAAATATTGGGCAGCAGATGTTTGAACATGATCTTCCATGACGGCACCCCCGAAACCACACAACTTTTGATGTACGGCAGTGAACTTTCTTTAAGTACCTCACCGCGTACCAGAAACGCCACCCCGATCCAGCCGGTGAATCCGATCACCAGTATCACCAGCGGAATGGATTGACCGATCTTGTAATCCCCCAGCATCGACATCAGGATCAACAGCAGTAAAAAGGTGGGGAAACACTGCATTATTTCCACCAGCCGCATCAAGAACAGATCCCATTTCCCCCGGAAGTATCCGGCACTCATCCCGGCGGCGATCCCGATGATCATCGCCAGAGCCGTGGCCAGCAGACCGACGGCCAGCGACACCCGGGAACCGTAAATCATCCGGCCGGCCAGATCACGGCCGATATCATCGCACCCCAGAATATGTGCTTTGCCGGGAGCTTCGTAGGGCATACCGGCGATCTCATCCGGCCCGTAAGGTATCGGGGCGAAAAGAGCAAAACGCTCATTGGCGGCCAACTGCCGGTAATCCTTTTTATCCATCACCGGAGTGCCGGAAAGAAAACACAGGCCGATCAGCACCGCCGAAATACCCAGAGCCGTCAGACGCACCGTTTTTTTGCGGCAGAGCATCATCCACACCGCCGTCACCGGCAGAAAAAGTGCAAGAAAGTTGAAAAATTTCTCCACCATCACTTCGGAACTGTCCGGAGCAAAAAATGAGTGCAGAAAAGGCATGCTCCATTCCCCCTGCTGCGAAATCATCAGCAAAGGCCGTCCGTTGGCGATAAACGGAGCGAAAATTGCCGGGATACTCAAAATAACCAGTCCGGCCATGCCGCACCACGCCACGGCACTTTTGGCGAACCGCCTTTTCAAACCGGCACTGTATGGATTTTTTTCCGCACTCATTCTCCATCTCCCTCCCTGCATCCGGATAATTCGCCCAGACTCAAAGGCCGGAATCCGGCTTTGGCCCGCGCTCTGGCCGCCACATCCACGGAAAGATACTTCCAGCGGTTGAATCCGAAGTCATGCGGCACGCTGTTTTCCAGCCAGTTGTAACGCAACACCCCGGTAACCGGAAATCCCTCGTAGATCCAGACACACTTTTCATCCAGCAGACGGATCATTTGCAAATACAACTCTGTACGTTCCGGGCTGTCGGGCATGGTCAGAGCCGCTTCATAAAGCCGGTCAAACTCCGCATCGGCAAAGCCGCAGTAGTTGCAGCTGCCGATATTGCCGGAGTAAAAAAGTTGCAGGAAATTCGCCGCATCCGGGTAATCCCCGACCCACGAATAGCGGAAAAGATGAAACTGCCCCCGGCGCAATTTATCCACAAAACGGGGACGGGAATTGAGATGGGAAGTTACTTTGATCCCGATATTCGCCCAATCCGACACGGCCAATTCCCCCATCTGCCGGTGGCCGACTGATGAACCGGCCTGATCGAAATCAAAACTCAATGCCTCACCGGTTTCCGGATCGATACCGCCGGGATATCCGGCTTCGGCGAGCAGCTGCCTCACCCTTGCCCAATCCGGGTGGACCGCAACATCGGCCGGAATGTATCCGGCCACGCCCTGCGGAATGGGCCCGGCAGCCGGGATCAGCATCCCGGAAGCGTGTTCGACCCGGCGTTTGATATCGTAAGCCAGACGCAGAGCCTGACGCAGTTTCAAATTGCTGCCGAGCCGGGGATCACGGAAGTTGAAACCGATATAACGGATCTCAAATTCCGGGTGTTCCTCCAGAATCACGCCCCGGTCAGCCAGAGCGGGCAGCAATACACCGCCGCCGGCGAGGGTTTCCTGATTATCCTTATCCAGAGCGTTGTAATCCAGATTTCCCTGCAAAAAGAGCATCCAGCGGGTCATCGGCTGGCGGATCTGACTGATCTCCACGCCATCGAGCAACGGCAGTTTCCGGGTGCGGTCGGCAGGATCCGCCGCCTGCGGGAAATACTCTTCACGGTAATCCGGATTACGCAGAAAACGCAGACGCAATTCCGGGATCCACTCCTGCAAGGTAAATGGTCCGCTGCCGGCCGGATTACGGGATAGAGCCCCGTGTCCGGCACTCATCGCCGCCCGACGGGAGACCACTCCGGTATTGGGCATAGCCAGCAAATAGAGAAATACCGGATCGGGCTTTTCCAGAATCAAAGTGAATTTCCGCTCCGAATGGATGACGATCCCCGGGATATCCCGGTCGTACATGGAATGATCATCCGCCGCCGCTCCGGCAGTCAACTCCCGGAATTCCCCCAATCCGGCGATCCGGTCACGGTAGATCCACCAGACCGGGCTGTGATTGCGGGCATCGGCGATCCGCAGAATGGAAAATTTCACATCGTAAGCGGTCACTTTGCGTGAAGTTTCATCCGGAAACAGATCACTTGCGGCAAAGAGCAGATCATCCCGCAACTCAAAGGTGTAACTTCTGCCGTCGGCGGAAACTTCAGGCATCGCCGTGATCATCGACGGGATAAGTTTGTAAGGACGGGCCAGATAATCGTACTGCACCAGTGTATCATAACACAGTGCCGTAAGATCCCGGCTGGCCAGATCATCGGCATAGGCCGGGTCGAGCGTTTTGACCGTACCGCCGGCAGCACTGTACAATATCCGGGCATTTTCCGGCCACGGCGAAACTTCCGGGCGGCGGAAAAGCCGCACGGAAGTGATCAGGATCAGTGCAAGTGCCGCAAAGAGCAGCAATAAGGTCAATTTCTTATTCATTTACCGGCAATGGCCGCAAATTTTTCCGCATTGTCCGCATATTTTGCGGCCATGTCGGCATCCGGAACAAAGGTTTTGAGTTCAAATGATCTGCGGATGACCTGACGCACCTCATCAAGTGAAGATAATTCATTTGCGGCCATCGCCTGCACCAGAATATTGCCCGCCGCTGTCGCCTCAATGGGACCGGCCACCACCTGACGGCCCAATGCACTGGAGGTCAACTCCATCAGAAAACCGTCTTTAGTACCGCCGCCGACCACATTCAAGCAGGCATACTTCACATTGAGCAGTTTTTCCAGCAGTGCGATCTTGTTGGCGAAATAAAGTGCCAGACTGTCGTATACCGCCCGCACCACTTCAGCATCGGAAAAATCCTCACCCTGACCGGTGCGTTTCAGAAATGCTCTGATATTGCCCGGCATATCCCCCGGAGCGGCAAATTCGGAGCAGTTGGGGTTGATGAAGTATTTACAAGGCTCGCTCTGACGGGCCATCTGTTCCATATCGTTGAATGAAAGATTCTTACCCTCCTCATTCCACACCCGGCGCAACTCCTGAAAGAGCCATGAACCCATGATGTTGGTCAAAAAGCGGATCTTATTGCCCACACCGCCCTCGTTGGTGATGGATTCTTTTTCGCTGGCAGCGGTCATCAGCGGCTGATCGATCTCCGCACCGAGCAACGCCCAGGTGCCGGCACTCAAATAGGCCCATTCACCCCCGACCGGAGCGGGAACTGCCGCCACTGCACTGGCCGTATCATGGGAACCGCATTTGAAAATCGGAATGGGGTCGCAGTTGAATTCCGCACAAAGTTCGGCGGAAAGCATTCCGGAAGGAGTACCGGCGGCCACGATTTCGGGGAACACCTCTTTGGGCAGACCCAGTTTGCCGATCAGATCCCAGTGCCACTGACGGCTCACCGGATCGAGCAGATTGGTCGTGGAGCAGAAAGTGTATTCCGCAGTGGCATCGCCGCCCAGCGACAGAGCCAATGCATCGGGAATGGGCAGGAAAAATGAGTTCTCAAAATCTTCCGGATGTTCCTCATAATGGGCACAAAGCTGATAGATGGTATTCAAAGTCATGCACTGGATACCGGTCATATTGTAAAGTTCAGCCTTGGAAATTTTCTGCCACACCTTTTCCGCCGCCGCCACCGTGCGCGGATCGCGGTAGTTGTAGGGCAGACGGCGCATGGCTCCGGTATCTTTGTCAAAGAACACATAATCCACCCCCCAGGTGTCAATGGATATACCGTCAAGTTTGACCCCGGTGGCCAGGGCATTACGCAAACCGGTTTTCAACTCATTGCACAGCCGGGGATAATCCCAGTAAAACGAACCGTCGATCTCCGTCGGACCATTGGGAAAACGGTGGACCTCCTGCATGGTAAGTTTGCCGTTATCCACCGTACCGATGATCGCACGGCCGCTGGAAGCACCGAGGTCAAAAGCCAGAAAATTTTTCATAATACACTTTCCTTTCACTGAAATATTTTTAATGTTGATTTGCCACAACTTTTTCATAACTCAATGTACCGCCGAAAATATCCAGTGCCGAACCGATGGTGTAATCGACCATCCCCTTACCGGCATTGCTGATCAGATCGATATCGGCGAAAGAGGCGATCCCCCCCGCATAGACGCACTTCAAAGGCGAATTTTCAGCCAGGATACCGAGCAGCTGCTCATCTATTCCGGAACACTTCCCCTCGACATCGACCGCATGGACGAGAAATTCGGCACAACTGCCGGAGAGTTTTTCCAGTGTTTCGCCGTTGAGTTCCAGAGTCGTAAAATTTTTCCAGCGGTCAGTGACCACCATGTAACGGCCATCGGGCGTCTTGCGGCAGGAAAGATCCAGCACGATATGCTCTTTGCCGACGGCTTTGATCAGTCTCTGCAAATTTTCCTCATGAAACACCCCGCCGGAAAAGACGAAACCGGTGACGATCACCTTGGCGGCTCCGGCTTCCAGAAAACTTCCGGCATTATCCGCATTGACTCCGCCGCCGAGTTGCAAACCGCCCGGATATGCCCGCAAAGCTTCCAGAGCCGCTTCATCATTGCCCGGCCCCAGTTTGATGACATGACCGCCGTATAACGCATCACGCTTATACAATCCGGCATAGTAAGCCGGACTCTTTTCTGAAACGAAATTCGTCTGCAACTCCTTTTCTCCGGCGGCCGTATTCAGTGAACCGCCGACGATCTGTTTGACTTTGCCGTCATGCAGATCGATACAGGGCCGGAAGTGTGCTTTCATTCTGCAATCTCCTCCAAATCAGTGAAACTCAAAGGTGCCGGAGCGATCCTCATATTGCCGCAGATCACCGAATCAGTCAGAGGTGCAACAGCCGCATTGAGGATACAACTGCCGCCTTTACGGGCCATAACACTGTTGGCCCAGATATATTCGTCAAAGATCTCCCCCAGCATACCGTGGGAAACCGCACGGCCGGGCCGGGAGACATGAGAACCGTCATCACAGCAGGATTTACCGCTGACAGTGATCACCGGCACGGCACCGTCACTTTGTTTGCGGATGAAGTTACGCAGATTTTTGTGTCCGGCCGGAGCAGCGAAACAACCGTCAAAAGTCAAATCGGCCGGAGGCAAAGTTTCAGGATCGCTTCCGGCGGCAAAGCCGAAAAGCATTTTGAATCTCCACGGCCGTTTTTCCGCTTCAATATCCTCCGGCAGGGTCAATACCTGACGCATCCAGACGATCCCGCCGTCAACGGCGGTGACAGTATGCCGGGCCCTGCCGCCGGTATAAACGGAGGCACACTGATAGCGCCAGAAATCATCACCGCAATAAACTTCTGCGGCTGAACCGTCTTTGAAAGCAACTCTGACCCGGACCGGCAGCGTTTCACCGTCATAGATCACCCCGTCGGGAGCAAAATCTTTTACCTCATTCTCATTGAAAAACAGGATACTCACCTTTTCCACATCCCCGGCAAATGTGACCGGTTCCAACTGCAGATCATGGATCCGGCCGCCGTTGTCTGCGGCAATATCATCGGTCAATTCGCCGATGTTTCCGGAAAAATTCCAATGCCGTTTCACCCGGTATTCACAGCCGAAAGGTATCACATTTTCACTGTCCGCCGAAGCCGAAAGAGCATCATTGGCCAGATGGCGGCGTAATTTTTCGGCCAGTCCCAGAGATTCATCGAAATTTCCGATCCTGATGCGGCCGATGCTCAAAACCTTGGATCCACCGGCAAAAAATGCGGCACACTCCGGGCCGTCGGCATAGAGGTCAAAACGGCTGCCGGGAGTAACTATCCGGATTTGAGATTCAATTTTCATGGTTGTTTTCCCCCATATTTTCAGCACTGTCCAAGTCAAAAAAACGTTTTTTTATCACCTGCCACCGGGTGTAACGGGCGGCTTTTTCCGCGACCACGCTGCCGATATCATCCGGAGTGCAGAAACTCAACTCCCGCATTTCTCCGGGCAACATCCGGAAAAGTACCGCCTCCGGGCGTTTAACTCCGGCCTTTTGCAAGGCTTTGCGGGCCTGACCGACGACCCGCCGGGAGCGGAAATTACGCCACAGCAAATAGAGCGGATAGATCCAGGCCGATATCCAGAATATCCAGCTCGGGAAGTTGCGTATCCACAAAAATCTGGTGATCTCCGCCAGCGGTAAAAGCATCACCGGCAGCAGGAAAAACCACGCATCCCGGTCGGAAATAAAACAGTTTCCAAGATACCGGCGCAATTTGGATGGCGAAGTCTGATAGGCGAAATACTCCTCCAAAGAGGGTTCTTCCAAAACGTGCCGCACCGAGTGACACAACTCATGAGCCAGCAGCTCCTCGCGGCGGTAATTGAGAAATTTGCGTTTGTTGCGAAAGGCATTACGCAACAGGAACACCGCAAAATTCTGTTCCGGATCCCCGATCAGACAACCTCCCCAGAAAAATCCGATCTGCCGGGTAAGATAAAATCCCGGCACATGAGTCACAGTAAAGCCGTAAAGTTTTTCCGTGATCCCGGCCGCCTCGGCGGATAACTCCGGCGAAATACGCTCATCGGCAGAAACTTCAAACATATCAAAAACTTTGACCCTGCCCTTTTCGGCAAGTTCAGTTTCAAAATCAGCGTAGACCTTTTCCGTTTCCCCGATACGCTGCAAAAACTCCCCGGCACTCTCACTGCCGGTGATCAGAAATCCGGCGGCATCCAGAGCGACCAGTTTTTCCAGCACTTCAGGATTCACTTTTTCGCTCCGTCGGCATGGTCATTGCCATTATGCTGTTTATTGTTTTTGCGGTTTTTATTTTCGTTCGGCCGGTTGTTGTTTTTGCCGTTCTTCTCCTGTTCTCTGGCATTGTTCTGCTTATCCGGAGAACAGATGGTGATATCGGAAACATGGAAAACCGATACATTGCCATTTTCAAAAGTGACACTCACTTTGGATGTCAGCAGATTACGGTCGGTGATCCGCCCTTTTCCGGAAGGTGTTTCGCAAAATTCGCCTTTGCGGGGCATATTTTTTTCCAGTTCCAGATATCCTTCATGCTCGTACTTGAGACAGCACTTCAAGCGGCCGCAGACCCCGGAGATCGTGCCGGGAGTAAGCAGAAGATCCTGCTCTTTGGCCATTTTGACATTGATCGAACTGAATTCTTTGAGAAAGCGGCTGCAGCAAAGCACCTGACCGCAAACGGCGATGCCGCCGTAAATGCCGGTTTCATCCCGCACGCCGATCTGACGCAATTCGATACGCACACTCAGTGCCCGGGAAAGTTCCTTGACCAACTCCCGGAAGTCCACCCGGCCGTCGGCACAGAATTGCACCGTCAGCAATTTGCGGTCAAGCGAGTAATGGGCATTGACCGGATTCATTTCCAGAGCAAGTTTGCCGATCCATTCACGCACTGCGGCCATATCGCTTGCGGCCTTGCGGCGGTTTTCACCGGCTTCGGCCAATTCCGCTTCTCCGGCCACCCGCAATATCTGGGGCAGATCCTCGATGCGTGAAGTCATGCTCGGAGCGGCCAATTCCGCACCGACCGTACCGATATCTTCATAAAAATCCCGGCGGAAAACACACTGACTGCCCCGTTTCAGGTCCAGTTCTTCCGCACCGCGCACCTCAAATGATGCACCGTTTTCCAGTTTGACTATCCAGACTTTTTCCATATCCGTTGATCCATTACAGCATATACAAACACATTGACTCATGGACAATATAGCAGTTATTTACTGCATTTACAAGTGAATATATGCAATATCGCACCTGATTACTGCTGATTTCTTTAAAAACCGCCCGTGAGGATTTGAAAAATCACCGATTTGATGCTATCTTATGGTTTAAGTGTTTATTTTTTAACAACAAATGCTTTTCCATAAGCAAATACAGGAGTTTTTATCATGCCGGTAGATATTCTGGTCGGCACCCAGTGGGGTGATGAGGGTAAAGGCAAATTGATCGATGTGCTTACCCGTGATGTGGATATGGTGGTGCGTTTTCAGGGCGGCAACAATGCCGGTCACACAGTGGAGATCGGCGATAAACGCTATGTGCTGCATCTGGTGCCGTCGGGCATTTTCCGCCCGGAAGTAACTTGTGTCATCGGCAACGGTCTGGTCGTCGATCCGGTCGCGCTGGATGAAGAGTTGCGGGGCATTGAGGAAAAGGGATTTTCCACGGATAATGTGCAGTTGAGCAACCGGGCGCAGATGATCTTCATCTATCACCGGGTCGCAGATACTTTGAGCGAAAACAGTGCCAAACAGAAGATCGGCACCACCGGCCGCGGCATCGGTCCGGCTTACATGGATAAGATGCGCCGTTCCGGTATCCGGGCGATCGACCTCAAATTCCCGGAAAGACTCGCTGAACAATTCCGCAATGAGTGTGCCAGATACAACAAAATTTTCGCCGCCGCCGGAGTCCCGGAACTCGACGTCGAAAAAGAGTTGACCAAAGTTCTCGAAGCCGCCAAACGCCTCGCCCCCATGGTCTGCGACACGGTTTATTCAGTCAACCGGGCCGTCAAAGAGGGTAAGAATGTGCTGTTTGAGGGAGCCCAGGGGGCATTGCTGGATATCGATCATGGAACCTATCCTTTTGTCACCAGCAGCAATACCACCAGCGGCGGAGCCTGTACCGGCGGCGGCGTGCCTCCGCAGAGCATCCGCAATGTCTGGGGCGTGATCAAAGCATACACCACCAGAGTCGGCGAAGGACCTTTCCCGACTGAATTGTTTGATGCCACCGGCGAAAAACTGCGTCAGATCGGCCGTGAATTCGGTGCGACCACCGGAAGGCCCCGCCGTTGCGGCTGGTTCGATGCGGTCGCTTCCCGTTACGCCTGTATGGTCAATGGTATCAACAAACTGGCCGTGACCAAACTCGACTGCCTGGATGATCTGGATGAGATCGCCATCTGCGTCGCCTACAAAGTCAATGGCGTGCTGACTACCGAATTTCCCGCTTCCGTGGCCGAACTTGAGGCTGCCGAACCGGTCTACGAATATATGCCCGGCTGGAAGTGCAGCACCAGCGAAGCCCGCAAAGCCGCTGATCTGCCGGAAAATGCCCGGAAATACCTCGCCCGCATGGCCGAATTGGTCGATTCTGAAGTGGCGATCATTTCCGTCGGCCCCCGCCGTGACCAGACCTTTGCCGCCGACGCGGAGTAAGTCATGCAAAAACCTGACCGGCAACAGCCGATAATCGCCTATTTGCGGAGTCTGGATTATCTGCAGATCGGGGCGATGGCGTTGTTGCTGGTCGTCGGGTTGATCTTCATCCGTTCGACCGGAATGCAGATCGACACCGATGAGAGCCGCAGTTTTTTCTACAAACAGTTGATGTGGATCATCATCGGCACGGGGGTATATACTTTTGTTTCGGTGCTGGATTACCGGACTTTTACCTGCCGGGCGATGATGATCGGCGGATACGTGGTAAGTTTGCTGTTATTGGTGGCGGTACTCTTTTTCGGCATCCGGGTTTTCGGAGCCACCCGCTGGCTCAATATATTCGGTTTCAGACTGCAACCTTCTGAACCGGCAAAACTTATGATCATCGGGATGATGGCGGCCATCTTTTCCGCCCCCCGTTTTGCCAAAAATAAACTGCTGTGCATTTTTCTGGCGATGATCACCGTGGCGATCCCCTTTCTGCTGATCGCTATCGAACCGGATCTGGGCAGTGCCCTGGTACTGCTGCCGGTTTCCGGAGCCATGCTTTTTTGCTTCGGCATCAAGTGGCGTTATGTGCTTATGGGAGTGATCGCCATTGCCGCCGGGATCGCCTTTATCCTCTTTGACAGTTTCCGGGAAGAGCCGCTGGTTTTGCGTAATTATCAGCGTGACCGGATCAAAATTTTCCTCAATCCCGGTTCCGACCGGGGCAACCGCGGACACAATGCTTATCAGGCCAAACTGGCCGTAGGTGCCGGCGGTGCTTCCGGAACAGGTATCGGCAGAGGCACGCAGAATGAACTGGGTTTTCTGCCGCACACCGTTTCCAACAACGACTTCATCTTTTCAGTGATCGCCGAGGAAACCGGTTTTGCCGGAGTGATGACTTTGCTGGCGTTGTATGCCGTTTTGCTCTATACCATTTTGCGGACAGCCTTTCTGGTATCCTCTTACGGGAGGTATATTGCCTGCGGAGTGGCGACACTGATATTCTGTCACATATTCATCAATATCGGCATGAGTATCGGCATTGCACCGGTGACCGGATTGCCGCTGCCGCTGGTCAGTTACGGCGGTTCATTCATCATGACCGCCATGACCACGCTGGGCATCGTACAATCCATCTACCGCCACACCAGAATCGGCGAAGAAGATTGACATCCCGCAGCGGCCGGGTGATTTCCGGCAGCAATACGCTCCCTACTCCTGACACAAAGTAAAAAGCAGTGTGACGATCTCGTGCGGACGAACCGTGAGGTTTTCCGGATCAACTTCAGTATCGATGACTTCGCCCCCGGCCAGAATCCGGACAACACTTTTGAACGGCAATGCACAATGCAGTTGACCGCAGGTCGTTTCCGCAGAAACGTTGAAAAACCGTACTGCGACTTGATCACCGCCCATATCTTCCACGCCGCAGGGAAACCAGTTTTCATTGCTGAAGTGCAAAAGAATTCCGATTTCCGGGGCATTTTCCGGTACTTGAAACACTTTCGGCGGCAGATTGTACCGGAATCCGGCCGCAGTCACGGCGGATGCACTGTTCCCGGTCACACCGGCCCGGTAACGCACCGCGGTCACGCCGGGAAGCCGGCCGGAAGCCGCCGGATAGCCCCGCAGCGGCGGCATGATCACTCCGGCCGGACGCAACAGCGTAATGCCGAAACAGTCACGGCGGGTATACTGCAATTCATAAAGGCCGTCATTGGCCACGGTCAATGCAAATCCGGCATCAACTGCCGCTGTGCAAAAGTGCATCGGACGGGCTTTTTCCGCAGGTTGACACCTGACCAGATCAAATGGCATCTGGGCGAAAAGTTCCGATGCCGGAGGAATGGCGAAATCCGCTGAAATGCGGCAATTTTTTTCCTGCTGGTCAATGGAACAAACGATCTCCACCATTTTGGCGTGGGAATCAAGGATAAACCGGGTATTGAGCGTGACCGCTTTGCCGGGGAAACGGAGTTTTCCGTTGATCTCCGCCCGGCAGACACCGCTGCCGGAGGCATGCCAGGAGCCGGTCAATTCTGCGGCAAGCACATCTTTTTCTGCCAGCGAGGTGTAAAGATCGCCGTTATCGGTCTCAAAGCGGAAAGAATTCAATCCGGAATACATACGGCCGGTTTCCTTATCGTAGAGGTCAAAAGAGCCGTTTTCATGCAATTCGGCCCGGACGAAGGCGTTTTCCAGAATATTTCCGGCGGCGGAAACTGCCGCTTCGACCGGTTTCCCGCTGCGGATATGAAAATCGCAGCATCCCATGCCCGGCAAAGTCAAAGGAGCGGAGATCAGTTGCAATACTTTTACCGGATCATCGGTCGGATTGAGCGAATCGTGAAATTGCTGACGCAATTCGCCGGTGACCGACAGGATCTGCAGAGGTGTGCCGTCATCCAGTTCCGGGAACTCCGGAATTTCCTGACTTTCCGGTATACGGTACTCAAATATCACTTGCGTGACAGTCTTTTGTGCCAGCGGGTTGAAAAAACGCACTCTGGTCAGATCGGCGGCATTGAATTCATCGGGAAAAAGCGGAGCGGCAATATCTTCACGCAGGGTGCCGGAAGCCAGTTCCACCGCATGCCGGAAACGGTTTGCCACATCGCAGGCAGTCTGGTCATCATGACAGCCGCAAACCGAGTCGTGAGCGGCATTTTTCAACAGATTTTTCCATGCAGTTTCCAAAAATCCGCGATGGGTCTGCCGGTGAGTCAGAGCCCGGAGCGGTTCGGCGTAATAGATCAACAGATTTTCTGCCTGACGGAGCAGATTTTTCTGATCCTGCCGGGAAGAAAGTACCGATTCCAGCGGCGGCCGGTAAAGCAATTCGCCTTTGAAAGTCACCGCATTGACTGTGGGTTTCACCTCATCAAGATATTCAGCGATCGTTGCCTGATGGATTTCCAGCTGCGGATAATTTTCCTGTGCCCAGGCGATTCTGGATGGCAAATCGGTTTCCGGCAGACTGTGATCGATGCCATTCATCAGCAGGATACGGTTGTTGACGGCAAATTTTTCCAGTTTCGGCAGACTCATCGCCAGAGAGTCGTGGTCAGGTTCCAGATGGGCGGCATTGGTGTAACCGGCGACCAGACAGCAGAGCCGGACTTGTGAATCATCCGGCGACTGCCAGAAGTTTTCCTGTTCTTTGATGTCATCCGGCGAATACCCCCGCCACAAAACGGCATTATCGATCCCGAAATTACGTAATATCTGCGGCATTTGACCGGTATGACCGAATGTATCGGGCAGATAACCGATCAGATTTTCCTGACCGTAACGACGCATCATGCGGATACCGTAACGCAGATTGCGGATCTGGGATTCGCCATTGATCAGAAATTCATCGGCCAGCGAATACCACGGTCCGATAAGCAGACGGCCGGAATCCAGTGCGGCGGTGAGCCGGTCGGCGTTTTCCGGACAGGTCGCCAGATAATCCTCGACCGGAACACTCTGACCATCGAACCAGAAACAGCGGTAATCCGGAGATTTTTCCAGAATATCCAATATCCGGTCGATCAGCCGCACCAGCCGGAAACGGAAACGGGTTACAGAGTAGTACCATTCACGATCCCAATGGGTGGTGGGAACCAGAAAGCATTTGTATTTCACAGACATGACAAGCCGCTCTCAAATAAAATTGATTATAACACTTACAATCGACATCAATCACAATTAATATATATCGTAACTCTGCATTTTTCAAGTTATAATAAAATTTTTTCTTTTTCTCTTGACAAAAATTTTTTAAAGTGCTATATTATACTGTATAATACAATTTTGCAGGAGAAAACCGATGACCCAAATGGATAAAACCGAAACGATCCGGACCTTTGTACTGGATTTCGCCGCCCACCGGAAACTTAATCCGGGTGAGCGTATCCCCTCGATCCGGGAATTGGCCAATATGACCGGCAGTTCACTGCTGACCGTCCACCGGGCGGTATCGGCGATGGTGACAGAGGGGCTGCTTCAGGCCAAACGCGGTTCAGGATTTTACATTGCCCCCACGCCGCAGATCAAATCGGATATCGTCGGCATATTCTTTTCCTGCCGGGCCGAGGAGAACAGTTTTGTTTCCGATGTTCTGCAAAAACTGCACGATGCGGTCGCCGCTGCCGGGATGCTGCCGGTGTTTCTCTACTGTGACGGCAAGTCGATTTTGCAGTTGAAAAATCTCGGTCTGGGCGGTGCAGTCATCTACAACAGCCGCCATTTTGCCGATGAGATATCAGTCAAACTGAAAAAACTCAATATCCCCATGGTTTGTGTCAATGATATCCCCGCTCATCTGGATATGCCGAGGATCAGCACCGACAACACCGCTCTGGGCGGTATGGTAGCCAACTGCTTTCTGCGCAACGGACACCGCAATTTTCTCATCCTGCCGCCGCCGGGCAATGCGGCCACGGTGCAGGAACGCATCCGGGGATTCCGGCAGACTCTGGCGGAAAACGGAGTGCCGGCAGATCACTGCACCGTATTCAATGAGGAAAATATTCCGGTCGATTTCGATGATCCGGAGTGCCGGCGGCAATACATCGCCCAAGCGGCAGAATTCCTCAGGGATCACCGGGAAATAACTGCCGTCTTTGCCATTCACGATGTACTGGCATTGATGCTGATGCAGAAATTGAACGCCACCGGCCTGCAAATACCGGAAGATATTTCCATCATCGGTTGTGACAATCAGCCTTTCTGTACCACTTTGGAACCGGCCCTGACCACCGTAGCCCAGCCGCTGGCGGCGATCGCCGCTGAAGCCGCCAGAACTTTACAGGAAAATCCCGCTGCGGTCAGCGGCAAAACGGTAACTTTCAAACCGGAACTAATCGAACGCTCTTCAGTAAAAAACATCAACTGAGAAAGGAATAGATCATGTATCCGAAACTTCACTGCCCCGATCAGAAGCAATTCAATTTCACATTGATCGAATTGCTCGTAGGCACAGTTATCTCATCATTGCATTTTTT
>JAZNEV010000090.1:0-7472 GCA_045588835.1 Victivallaceae bacterium | reverse complement strand
TGGATAAACTGCCCGGTGATTGCGGAGATTTTTTTACCTCACGCACCGTAAGTGCCGGAGATATCGACTTGAATTGCCACTTGAATAATGCTGTCTACGCCCGGTGGATAAGCGATCTGCTCGGCGAAAGATTTGAACGCAATGCAGTAAGAGTCAGGGAGATCCAGTTGAATTACCTTTCTTCCGGGCAATTCAATGAGGAGATCCTGCTGGCATGCAGTGCCGGTGATGACGGAAATTTTGTCATTGCCGGGAAAAAAGCTGACGGTACGGCAGTGTTTCAGGCCGCCGGTAAAGCAGACATTGATTGATAATTGAATTTTTCAATAATTCTGAAAAACAGGAACTTTCTTTATGGAAACTCACAAAATCGGTATCATCGGAGTTTACGGCCGCGGCCGTCACGCTTATCAGGCACACCGCCCGGAACAGGGATTTGAAGTCGTTATGGGCTCAGACCCCAATCCGCCGGACACCCGTTATGCGAATAATCCGGATTTCAAAGACTTCAAATCGACCTTTCCCCATGCCGATCTGGTTGCCGACTACCAAGAACTGCTGGCGAACAAAGAGATCGACATCGTCTTTATCATGAGTCCGGATTACTGCCACGAAGAACAGGTCGTCGCCGCTCTGGAAGCCGGTAAAGCGGTCTATCTGGAAAAACCGCTTGCCATCACTCTTGAAGGCTGCGACCGGATCCTGCGTACCGCCTACCGTACCAAAAGCAAACTTTTCGTCGGTCACAACATGCGTTATTTCCAGTCGGTTCTCAAGATGAAAGAGGTCATTGATTCCGGCATCATCGGTGATATCCAGTGCGGCTGGTGCCGCCACTTCATCAACTACGGCGGCGATGCCTACTTCCGTGACTGGCACAGCGAACAGAAAAACACCTGCGGTCTGCTGCTGCAAAAAGGGGCACACGATATCGACATCATGCACTGGCTCATGGGTTCAGTCACCCGCCGGGTGGTCGGCATGGGCATGTTGAGCGTCTACGATAAGTGCGGACGCCGTCCGGCGGATGTCCCCGGTTGTGCCACCTGGGATGAAAACAATTTCCCGCCGCTGGAACTCACCGGATTTTCTCCGGTAATCGATGTGGAAGATCACAACATGATCTTAATGCAGCTGGAAAACGGCGCACAGGCGACCTACATGCAGTGCCACTATTCGCCGGATGCCGAACGCAACTACACCTTTATCGGAACGAAAGGCAGAGTGGAAAACATCGGTGATTCCGGTGATTGTCAGGTGCATGTCTGGACCCGGCGCGGACCGCGTTCCACTCCGGATATCGTCTACAATCTCAAACCTGCTTCCGGCGGTCATGGCGGTGCAGATGTGCCGATCATGGATAACTTTCTTGATTTCGTCACCAAAAATGCCCCGACCAATGCCAACCCGGTCGGTGCCCGTGATGCAGTGGCAGTAGGTGTTCTCGCTCACAACTCCATGCGTAACGGCAACATCCCGCAGGATATCCCCCGTCTGGAACCGGAATTGATCAGATACTTCCTCAATAATCAGCAGGATTGAGTCAATTCATTCAGTGCTTGAGCCACACTCAAATTACCGGGAAATGTCATTTCCGGAGCGATTTCAGCCAGCGGCTCAAGCACAAATCTCCGTGTCAAGGCCCGCGGATGCGGAATGACCAGAGCCGGGGTATCAAGAGTGATGTTTCCAAAAAGAATGATGTCGCAATCCAATATCCTTGACTCCCGGCTGCTGTGCCTGGCCGGGCGGCCCGCTTCCCGCTCCAGACGCTGACACAGATCCAGGAGTTTTTCCGGTGTACCATCCCAGTATCCGGTGACCGCCATATCCAGAAAATCCGGAGTATCCGCCACGCAATCCACCGCCTTGCTCACCATCGCCCGGCTGTGCCGGATCTCCGTCATCCCGTTGGCGGCCAGTTTGACCAGTGCCGTCTGCATGGCTTCAAAAGTTCCGGGCAGATTTCCACCCAGCATCAATGCTATTTTGCTCATATTTTTCATAAATACTTGGAATTTTACATATTTTCGGATTATATTAAGTATGTATGTATAAAATATGAACTCTTACCGAGGTTTTTTCAAGTGTCCAAACCGATAAAAACAGTTTTTCTGGGTTCAGGCCCGATCGCCATCCCGGTTCTGCGGGCTCTGGCAGCTTCGCCGGATATCGAATTATCCGCCGTGATCAGCCAGCTTGACCGCCCCGCCGGACGCAAACGGGTACTTACCCCCACGCCGCTGACCGCTGCCGCACTGGAACTGGGCCTGGAGGTGATCCGGGCCGCCGATGTCAACACTCCGGAATTCACCGTTTTTCTCAATTCACTTGAGCCGGATCTGCTCTGTGTAATTTCTTTCGGACAGATCCTCAAACAGGGAGTGCTTGCCGCTCCGAAAGTGTGCTGTGTGAATATCCATGCTTCTCTGTTGCCCCGTTACCGGGGGGCTTCTCCGGTAACTCAAGCGATCCTGCACCGGGAAAGTGCCACCGGAGTCTGCTTTATGCAAATGGAACGGGGATTGGATTCCGGTCCGGTCTACCGCACTTTGACCATGCCGCTCACCGGGGTCGAATATGCTGATTCTCTGGAAAATGCCCTCGGTGAATTGGCCGCCGGATGTGCCGCAGAAACTCTCGTTGACATCGCCAACGGCAAATTATCCGCCGTACCGCAGGACCCGGCTCTGGTCACAGTATGCCGTAAAATTTCCAAACGTGACGGCATGATCGACTGGAATATGCCGGCCGGTGATATCGAAGCCATGACCAGAGCATACTTCCCGTGGCCCGGAGCGACCACCGGAATACGCAGTGCCAACGGTAAAGAATCAAGCATCTGTATCTGCAAGGCCAAGTGTCTTTCCGGCAGTCCCCTTGCCCCCGGCGAAGTTACCGGCACTCCCGGTAAACTGGTCATCGGATGCGGCAAAGGAAGTGCTTTGGAGATCCTCGACCTGATCCCGGCCGGCGGCAAACGTATGAATGCGGCCGCTTTCCGCAACGGTATGCGCGGTGAATTGCCCTCGGTCATCATGAGTGAGGAGATCTGAACAACATGGCCAAAGAGATCATCCTCAACTGTGAAAAACTCGAACGCCGCTTCGCCTTGCTCAATGGCGGCAAACTCGAAGAATACAAGATCGAAAGAGATGACGATACCCCCAAAGCCGGGGATATCTATCTGGGACGTATCATAAATCTGGATAATTCCCTGCAAGCGGCATTCGTCGATATCGGTGCCAAAAAAAATGCCTTTCTGCACTTCAAAGAGATGCTGCCGGGCAACTCCGATCTGGTCGCCCAATACCAGTCGGATCAGGAAAAAATCGAAAACACCATCACCGCCAAACGCAAAAAATCCAAATATATTCCGGAAAATTCTCCGCTCAATGCCGAAGTTTCCCGGCGCAAAAAGAAAATTTCCATGGAGGATATCCCCAATATTTTCAAACCCGGCATGGAAATCCTCGTGCAGGTGGCCAAGGCCCCCATCAGCACCAAAGGTGCCAGAGTAACCTGTGACATCACCATTCCGGGGCGGTTTCTGGTGCTGATGCCTTACAGCGAACACATCGGCTTATCCTCCCGTATCGAAAGTACCGCGGAAAGGGAAAGATTGCGTAAGATCCTCGAACAACTCGAACTGCCCGAAGGTATGGGCATGATCTGCCGTACCAATGGCGAAGGCCGCAAGCAAACCTTTTTCAAACGCGACCTCGATCTGCTCATGGATTACTGGAAAAAGATCGAATACGGCGTGGAAAGCCGGATCGCCCCACAGCGGCTCTTTACCGAACCGAACCTCATCGACCGCACCGTAAGAGACTTCATGACCGATGAGATCAGCGGGATCGTGGTGGATGATCAGGAGGCTTTCAAACATATCAAAGATACCCTCAAACGCATCGGCGGCAACAAGTTGAGTTCCAAAGTCACTCATTTCAAATCCCCGGCCCAGATCTTTGATTACTACAAAATAGATGAACAGTTGCTGGCCGTTTTCCAGCGGGAAGTCAAACTCCCCGGCGGCGGGGCGATAGTCATCGATGAAACCGAGGCCCTTATCGCCATTGATGTCAACTCCGGACACGGCCGTAAACTTTCCGATCAACCGGAATTCATCCTCAAAACCAATCTCGAAGCCGCCGAGGAGATCGCCCGCCAGTTGCGTCTGCGGGATGTCGGCGGTCTGGTGGTGCTGGATTTTATCGATATGCGTTCCGCCGCCGACCGGGATGAAGTTTACCGTCACATGAAAAAACTGGTCAAAGATGACCGGGCCAAAACCAAAGTTCTGCCATTGAGCAAACTCGGACTGATGGAAATGACCCGGCAACGGGAACATGAAAGCATTCTCGATCAGGTCTACGATCCCTGCCCTTACTGCCGGGGAACCGGCATGGTCAAATCGGCATTGACCATGAGTGCGGAGATCCAGCGTGAATTGAGTTCCGTGATGCGGGATAAAAAGTACCGGGGCGTGGCATTGCGGGTATTCATGCACCCGGAAGTGCTGGCAAGATTGCGCGATGAAGATGCCCATTTGCTCAACGATCTGGAATCAAAATACAAAAATGAACTCAGCTTCCGGGCCGATCCGGCACTTCATTATGAGGAATTCCGCCTGACCGATGCGGATACCGGAGAAAAAATACTTTGAGATTTGACGAATACCATCCAGCGGAAATTCCGCCGAAACCGGGCGTTTATATGTTCCGTGACCGTTTCGGCAAGGTGATCTATGTCGGCAAGGCAAGAGATTTGCACCGGCGTCTGGGCAATTACTTTCAGCCGTCGCGCCGCCGTACCGGCGATGCCAAACTGCGTTCGCTGATCAATTCCATTGCAGAGTGGTCATTCACCATGGTGCGCAATGAGGATGAAGCACTGCTGCTGGAGTCGCAACTCATCAAAAGTTATGCCCCGTATTACAATATTTTAATGCGGGATGATAAACGCTACTTACTGCTCAAAGTCGACCTTTCAGAAAAGTTCCCCACTTTGAATCTGGCACGTTTGAAAAAACCGGATAACGCCCGGTATTACGGTCCGTTTCCCCACGGGACCGCTTTGAAAATGACCCGGGAATTTCTTCTGTCACACTTCGGTCTGCGCGGATGCAAAAGCAGTGATCCCGATCCGGAAACCCGGAAACACTGCCTGAAAAAACTGGTCAAAGACTGCTGCGCACCATGCACCGGTAAAATCACCCCGGATGAATACCGGGCCAAACTGAATGCCGCTCTGGCCGTACTTGACGGCGATATCGCCCCGGTAAAAGCAGCGATCAAAGCGAAAATGCTTCAGGCCGCAAGCGAAGGGAAATATGAGACTGCCGCCAAATACCGGGATGCCGCCGCCAATATCGAAGCCGTTTTCGGGCAACGCAACCGGATATTCGAAAACCCGTCATTGCCCGATCAGCAATTCCCGCCGGGCGAACCGGGCATACGGGCTCTGGCTCAAAGACTGGGATTGGCCACCTTGCCGGAAAAGATCATCTGCTTTGATATATCCAATATCCTCGGTACGCTGGCGGTCGCCAGCATGGTCACATTCACAAACGGCAAACCTGACCGGCAGGCATATAAACGCTTCCGCATAAAAACGGTCATGCAAAGCGATGACTTTGCCATGATGCGTGAAGCCGTTTCCCGGCACTTCGGCAGATTGCTTGCCGAGAAACGTCCATTGCCCGATCTGTTGATGGTCGACGGCGGCAAAGGGCAGTTATCCAGTGCCATTGAAGCATTGATTTCGGTCAATGCTCCGCCGCTGCCGATGCTGGGTCTGGCGGAAAAAAATGAGGAAATATACATTCCCGGCCGCAGTGAACCGATCGTGCTTGACCGGCATGATCACGCACTGAGATTACTGCAAAGCATCCGGGATGAAGCCCACCGTTTCGCCATCACATATCACCGCAATCTGCGGGAAAAACGCATTCAGGCATCACTGCTCGATGACATTCCCGGTGTCGGAGCGATACGCAAACGGGAATTGCTCCGCACTTTCGGATCGCTGGCAGCTTTGCAAAAAGCCGATGCCGGAGAGATCGCCCGGAGGATTCCGGGGATCGGCCTGACTGTCGCAGAAAAAATCGCAGAGCATCTGCACCGGGACCCGGTCAAAGTCAAATAAACGGTTGTCAATCCCCCGGAACTTAACTTTTTTTGACCCGGATGCCTTTTTCTTCAATAAATTCTTTCAATTCCCTGATCTTATCAGTTGAGCAAGCCACTTTGGAGAGTAATTTTCTCTTTTTGAATTCATATTTGCCATCTCTGAGGATCGCTTTACAGGCAGTCAGTGAGAATGATCCGGTCCGGCAATACGGACACTCAAATACCGTTACCATGTAATGGTCGCTGTTTTCATCTTCCGGAGTGGTCATTTGCATAATTGCCTCAATAGAAGTCAATTCATATTCCGGCTTGTCAGAAGCAAGTTTGTAAGGCTTGGATTTGATTTCGTTCCAGCGTTTGCACCCCGGACAAAAGAAAAATCCTTCTTCAAAAATCATATAGTAAAATCCGGCAGCCACTCCGCCGCAAATCATAACAAACTCCAACAGCCATGCCAGCACCAGCACTCCATCTTCAAAGGTCACTATCCCCCGTTTGCTGCCGGCGAATGTATCAACATCGATACTGCGTGCCATCTGGATGATTTTTATTCTTTCCCACAACTCTCCGGGGGACATAATAAATTGATCAAAAACATCGTAGACGAACCACACCCAGTTGGCATAATATGCAACTGCGGCGGCAGCAATCCCACCGAAAACCAATACCCCGATATCATCGGTACGGAAGAAACAGATCGCCATAAAAAACATACACACTCCGGCAGCACCGCCGTAAAAAAACGGCATCAGCCAGAATATAAATGGTATGGAGCATGACCAGACATAGACCCATCCGGCAAAGAAAATTGCGATAAGAGCCAATGGGAATCCGGCAATTGTAAAGAAATAATTATCGATCTTTTCGGCAGTTGCGATGGGAGTTTTTACCGGCTCCGGAGACAATGTATTTGCATTTATTTGTCCCGCTTCCGAACCGTTAAGCATACTCTGGCAATGTTTGCATTTTATTGCTATTGCTAAAACTTCCTCTCCGCAGAACGGACATTTTTTCGTTTCTTCAGACATAATTTGCTCCTGTTATTCCACTGCATACACTCATAAATCAAAAAGCAAAGCTGCACATCTCAACAGCCAGCCGGCAAATAAAATCGCCCCTATTGTAAAAGATGCTCTGGCGATAAAATGGGCATCTTTCTGATCTTCCCGATCTTCCGCCTTGAGCAGTCTGGAAAAATCGTTGGCATCACTGACGTGGAGCGGCTTAAAGAGCATCAACGCTGCAAGCATAACGATAATATCCGGATCAATGGAACTGTTTTCTGCAATTTCACAGGAAAATGAACTTTTATCTGCAGTAAATTTATAGGTTGCTTCAATG
>JAZNEV010000089.1:0-3254 GCA_045588835.1 Victivallaceae bacterium | reverse complement strand
AAAGTGGTGAAAATGCTGGTTTCCGGTGTGGCGATGCAGATGAAAGGTGCCAAAGTCAATGTGGTCAAAGCCAATGCCAAAGTACTTGCCAAAGATGCTTCCGGTATCACGGTTGAGGCCAACGGCGAAAAATTCACCGGCAAAAAACTGATCATCGCTTCCGGTTCAGTGGCGGCGGTGCCGCCGATCCCCGGATTGCGTGAAGCGGTCGCTTCCGGCGATGCTCTGACCAACCGGGAAATCCTGGCTCTGACCGAAGCTCCCAAAAAACTGATCGTGCTGGGCGGCGGTGTCATCGGTCTGGAAATGGCCTCTTACTTCAACAGTATCGGTACGGAAGTCGTCGTGGTCGAAATGATGGATCGCATCGGCGGCCCCACCGATATCGAAATGTCTGAAATGCTCCGCGGTATCTATGAGAAACGCGGCGTGAAATTCATGCTCAAAACCAAAGCTGTGGCCGTCAATGGCAGTACGCTTTCCGTGGAAAATGCGGCGGGCAAGGCTGAGTTGAAAGCCGACAAGATCCTCGTGGCCATCGGCCGCCGGGCCAATACCGCTGATATGGGTTATGAAAACATCAACCTGTATATGGAACGCGGTGCGATCAAAACTGACGATCAGATGAAAACCAACGTTTCTGATGTCTATGCGGTCGGTGACGTCAATGGCAAATCCATGCTGGCCCACACTGCCTACCGTGAAGCGGAAGTGGCGGTCAATGTGATCGCCGGTGAAAAAGATACGATGGATTACAGTGCCATTCCGGCGGTGATCTACACCAATCCTGAAGTTTCCAGTGTCGGTGAAACCGAGGAAACTGCCAGGCAGAAGGGCCTGAAATACCGGGTCGTCAAAATGCCGTTGCTTTTCAGCGGCCGTTATATCGCCGAGAATGAGGGCGGCAACGGATTTATCAAAATGATCCTTGATCAGGATGATATCCTCATCGGTGCGTGCATCATCGGCAATCCGGGGTCGGAAATGATCTTCGGTCTGGCCATGGCGATCACCCGTAAACTCAATTGCGCCGAGATCAGCAAAGTGGTCTTCCCGCACCCGACTGTGGGTGAGGTATTCCGCGAAGCGGCTCTCAATGAAGCATAATCGTCACAAACCCAAACTAACATAAAGGAAAAAGAAAAATGCCGAAATGTCAATTCCTTGACCCCAAAGAGATCCGCAAGGCGGGGGTCGTCGATCTGGGCAAGATCGAGATGAATCAGTACAAAAAAACTTTTGCTGAAGAAAAGAAACTCTTTGGCAAGGATGCTCTGCTTGGTATCTACAAAGATATGCAGTTCATCCGTGAGTTTGAGACCATGCTTTTCCAGGTGCGTACCCAGAAGCACTACAACGGTATCGATTATCTCTATACCGGTCCGGCTCACCTCTACACCGGTGAGGAGGCACAGGCGGTCGGTATGGCCTACAATCTGACCAAAGATGATATGATCTTCGGTTCACACCGCAGTCACGGAGAGGTGCTGGCCAAAGGTTTCAACGCCATCCGCAATCTGCCGGAAAAAGAGTTGATGGACATCATGGAAGGTTTCTTCGGCGGCGATCTGCTCCGTGTCCTTGAGGAACACAACAAGAGCGGCAATGTCCGTGATCTGGCTCTGGACTATCTGCTCTACGGCTTCATGGCGGAACTTTTCGGCCGTGCCAATGGTTTCACCCGCGGTCTGGGTAACTCCATGCACGTCTTCTTCCTGCCTTTCGGCATCTATCCGAATAACGCCATCGTCGGTGGTTCTGCGGGTATCTCAGCCGGTGCCGCCCTCTACAAAAAAGTCAACAAAAAACCGGGTATGGTCGTCTGCAACTGCGGTGACGGTGCCATGGGTCGCGGACCGGTCTGGGAAGCGTTGAACTTCGCCTCTATGGATCAGTATTTCAAACTGTGGGATGATGAACACAAAGGCGGTCTGCCGGTGATCTTCCACTGCATCAACAACGGTTACGGCATGGGTGGTCAGACCTGGGGCGAAACAATGGCTTATGAGATCGCCGCCCGTATCGGTGCCGGTGTCCGTCCGGATCGTCTGCATGCTGAACGTATCGACGGTTATGATCCGCTGGCGGTTATCGATGCATTCAAACGCAAACGTGAGATCCTGGAAAACCGTCAGGGCCCGGTGCTGCTGGAAACTGTCACCTACCGTTATGTCGGTCACAGTGCCACCGATGCTTCCACCTACCGTACTCCGGAAGAGATCGAAGCGTGGCGTGAACAGGATTCCATCGCTGCCTTCCGTGCCAAACTGGTCAAAGGCAAGATCGAATCCGACGGTGCATTCGACGGATTCAATGAGGATATCAAAGAACGCATCACCCGCATCATGAAACTGGCGATCGATGAAAAGGTTTCCCCGCGTATCGATCCTGCCAATGAGCCGGATGCCATGCGTAAATATATGCTTTCCAACGGTCACGTTGAGAAATTCGACGATCGTGAGCCGGAAGTTTCCATGCCGCTGGCTGAAAATGCCAATCTCAAAAAGATCCAGGGCAAAAAACGTTTCGGTTATGACGAGAATGGCAAAGAAGTTTCCAAACTGATGGCCTACAACCTGCGTGATGCTCTCTTTGAAGCGATCATCAATAAATTCTACACCGATCCGACTTTGATCGCTTTCGGTGAAGACAACCGTGACTGGGGCGGTGCTTACGGTGTGTATCGCGGTTTGACCGAAGCTATCCCGTATCAGCGTTTCTTCAACGCTCCGATCTCTGAAAGTGCCATTGTTGCAGCTGCTTGCGGTTACGCTCTCTGCGGCGGACGTGCCATTCCGGAGTTGATGTACTGCGACTTCCTCGGCTGTGCCGGTGACGAAGTGTTCAACCAGTTGTCCAAATGGCAGGCTATGTCTGCCGGCGTGTTGAAAATGCCGGTGGTGCTGCGGGTTTCCGTCGGTGCCAAATACGGTGCCCAGCATGCTCAGGACTGGACCAGCCTCTGTGCTCATATCCCCGGCTTGAAAGTCTGCTTCCCTGCCACTCCGTATGATGCCAAAGGTTTGATGAACGCCGCTTTGAGCGGAACCGACCCGGTCATCTTCTTTGAGAGCCAGAAACTTTACGATACCGCTGAACTCTTCCACGAAGGCGGCGTCCCGGCAGATTATTACGAAGTCGCTATCGGTGAACCCGATGTCAAACGTGTCGGGTCCGACCTGACCATCCTCAGCATCGGTGCAACTCTCTATCCGGCTATCCAGGCTGCCAAAGAGATGAGCGAGAAATACGGT
>JAZNEV010000088.1:0-22586 GCA_045588835.1 Victivallaceae bacterium | reverse complement strand
TCTTGTTCGCTTGAGGGGAGGCAAAAAGGCTGATACCAGACCGGCTTTTGCTCTTATCGGGCAAAAGTGCATTCGACTGCGGTCTGCGCGGTTTCCCGTGACAAATACGACCTTTTGCAGACTGCTTTGATTGTCCGTATCGTCCGTATTGTCCGTTGTGTCCGTTATGTCCGTATCGTCCGTTATGTCTGTTATCTACCGGCACGGCAACACGCTCCAATACCACCCAAATACCCCGGCAGACTGCATACCCTCATGTCGGGTGTTCGGATCAAACGGTTATGATCTTTTTGATCTTCAGTGCGACAATAAAGCATTTTACCGCATCAGGTGATATCCCGAGCAGGATCGACAGCGATTCCCGGTAACTTGCCAACTGGCTGAAGTACACTTCATAATCTTTTTCACCCTCAAACCGGTCGCTTTTATAATCAAAAATTTCCGCCGAAACCGCCCTGCCGTTTTCCTTATGTATAAGTACCCGGTCAAATGCTCCCGGTACCGTTTCTCCGTTCCGGTTGATCAGCAGGAAACGTTTTTCACACCACAACTCATACTCTCCGGCAGGTTCGGCAAATATTTGCCGGATGGGGGAATCCGCCGCCATCGCTCCGGTGAATATTTCCGCCGCCACCGGCTCGGCATTATGCTCCGCACAGAATCCCGCCGGGTCGAATCTGCCGTCAATAAAGCGGAGTTTTTCAAAAAGTTCATGCACCTGCGTTCCGATATTTTTGCCCCGGGCCGGAGCAAAACGCAACTCCGGAACCGGAACGAAAAGTGCATCCTTGCCGCCGGAAGCAGTCACTTCCCGGTGATCGGAAGGTTTGATATCCGGAAAACGGATGGCCCGCCGGTCATCTGCGGATGCCGGATCTTTCAACTCCGGTGTCTCCCGGATATACCAGTGCCAATCGCCGTGAGAGTAGAGCAATTCAGGTGAATATTGTGCGATTTCCGGAGCGGCAAGCAATTCATGCAACTCCGTATCGGAATTTTGCACCCCGTAAAGCGGCAGTTGTTCCAGCAGCAGTTTATCCGGAGAAAACGCCCCGGAAGTATTATTGCGTGAGGTAAGTATATACAGTGCCGATTTCGCTCTGGTCATCGTCACATAGAGCGTACAGCATTTCTCCAAAATCCGGTCGGATTCTTTCATTTTCAAATGATTTGCAAGGCCGGGAAGGGTGTTGGCGATGTTTTTATTGGGCAGGAAACTCACCCACGACGGGGATGCCACATGATCCGGACCGTTTTCGTTGTAATGGATTATTTCCGCTTCCGGCAGACCGCTGCCGCCGCCGTGATAATGGATCGCCGGATCCGGCATGAAAACGATGTCAAATTCCAAACCTTTGGCCTTGTGACAGGTCATGATCTGGATCGTTTCATCCAGCGAAGTATCATTTCTGCCCAGATGGTCGATCTGACGGAGAAATTCATCGGAAGTGCCGCTGAATTTGCACGCCGCTTCATACAATATTTCCAGACGGCTGCGGTCATACGCGGTACATTCCGCGGCAAATGCTTCCAGAAATCTGCCGGCAAAACCGGATAAGCCGTTGATGAAAATATCTTCACGCACTGCATCTGCCAGCGGAATGCCGGGGACAAACTTGAGTTTTTCCGCTAAAATTGCGGCATCCAGTTTCTGCGGAGACTCTTCCGGAGCGGAAAAACAGAGCATTTCCAGAAATTTTTCCGCTTCTTTATCTCCGGGGTGGGCGGCCAGGATGAGCAGCTGCCGGAAAAGGGCAAATCCCATGCTGTCCACCGGCGTGATCGTACCGTCAATGGATACGGGCAGATGGTACTGGTTTTTCAATTCCGCCGCGAATTCTCTGCCGGTACTGTTGGTCGGCACCAGCACCCCCACCGTCAACCCCCGGGATAACGGACGGATCTTTTCCAGTATGGCCGCCATGACCGCACTTTTGCCGGGGATGTTTTGGGCCGAACGGGATGTGGCCTGGGCGACATTGACCAATGCCGTATGGCCGGGCATTTCCTGATCAAAACTGATATGAGGCAGAAAATCCATCCGGGCCAGAACCGGAGCAAGAGTATCAAGTTCACCGTAATAAGTGGAAAACACCGCATTCACCGTATCCAGAACCGCCTGACTTGAACGGTAGGAACAAAACAGGCTTTCCGTTGGATCATATCCGAGTTCTTCGCCGATGGGCCGCAGTAAATTGGTGACATAATTGAATAATTCCGGGTTGCCGCCGCGCCACTGGTAGATGGATTGTTTCAGGTCGCCCACGCAGAAAAATGTGCGGAAGTCCCCATCGGTCAACTGGCTGAAAAGTTCTTTGATCAAAGGTTCGAATACCTGCATCTGCACATCACTGGTATCCTGAAATTCATCGAACATATAGTGTTTGATCTGACGGTCAAGCCGGAATTCCAGCGAGTGATCCGGCGATCCGAGAATGATCTCTCCGGTCTCTTCATCCATATTGGTCAGCAGAGCCGGAATATCCGAAAAACTCACATTGCCCGCACTGCGGACAAATTTACCGTAAATCCGGTCATATTCCCTGATCAGGGCAAATACCGCCAGATTTTTGGCCCGGCACTGCCGCAATGCCGCCGCCCGGATATGCCGGAATGCCCGGCGCAAATCCCCGGCCAGCGACGGCGGTGCATTGCATCCTCTGGTATAGGTCAACGGAGCATCGGCCGGATCATCCAGCCATGAGCCGCCGTTTTTTTCATTCAGCATTTTCAGCAATTCGTCGGTATCGTCATCCGGTTTGCCGTACATCACCCCGGATACGCACCGCTCAAGCTGCCCGGCTAATGCTGTCAGACGGCGGTTCATTACTCCTTTGGTATCAATGGGTTTTTCGGCCGCATCCAGAAGTTTTTTCCGCAGATCAGTGATCTCTTCTGCGGAAAGCGACCCCCGTAAATTGTACCAGTGACAGTTGTCAAGTTGCGGCCAGGAACCATCGGAACCGCTGCGGATTTTCAACTGATAGAATTCATGGATGCTTCCGGTCAGGTCACAGAGCGTGGCATGGATCGATCTGGTGTCACCGGATGCGGCCTCTTTGAGCAACTCACGCAGAGCATCCAGCTGAACCGGATCGGAAATCGAGCGGATCCAGCGGTGAAGCGTTTGACGCATCAGGCGGTCATCGTTTTCATCGGTCATATTGAGCGACCCCCAGATGCCCAATTCCGGGGCAAAGGCTTGGAGCAGCTGCATGAAAAAACTGTCGATCGTGCTGATTTGCAACTCTTTGGCGTGAAATCCGAGCAATTCGCGGATCAGAGTGATGATCCGTTTTTTATCCATCTGCAAACAGGCATTATCCGGTTGATCCGGCTTGATCGCCATATCGCAGATCCGCTTCACCACCCGGTCAAAGATCTCTCCGGCGGCTTTTTTGGTAAAGGTCAGAGCCAGTATCGATTCCGGATCGGCACCGAAATTGAGCAATTGGATGAAGCGTGAAGCCAGCGAATAAGTTTTGCCCGTACCGGCCGAAGCGGTGATGATATTGAATCTTTTGAAGCCGTTGAAACTTTTGCATCCGGCACAAGTGCCATGTGAACAACTGCATCCGGCCCGTATTTCCGGCGGACAGTCGCAACACCGGGACTTCCCGGCGGCATTTGCTCCCGGCAGAGCCGGAAATGGCTTTGAAGTGGGTATTGTATTGTTTGAGGGAGCAGACTTTTTACTGATTTTTTCCGCAATTTCTTCTGTCGGAGTTGTTTTTTCCCCCGGCGTGAGCCAGTTTATGCCCCGCAATGCGGTTTTACCATCGGGCTGGATCGCCGGGGATGAAATTTTTTCCGGTTCACCGTAAACGGTTTGTTCCGGGAATTTTCTGATCTCTTCCACGATCTGCCTGATCGCTGTTTCCGCTTGCGGCAGAACTTCTGAAAGTTTATCTGCCGGCCATATCTCAAGCCGGCTGGCGGTAACTTCAGAGGGCATCGTCAGATAGGCACATTCGATTTCTGCAGTGTCGATCTGCGGACAAAGTTCCCGGAAAGCCGGGTCACACTTCAGCAAAAGCACATAAGCGGGCAGCTGCAGACGGCTGAAACCGGTCAATTGCTTCTGCCGGTTGAAGTTGCAATGTTCTTTGATCACATCATCGACTTTGCCGGTCTTGATGTCGATCACCCGGAGAATATTGCGTTGGCGGTGGTATTCGATACGGTCGACCTTGCCGTGAAATTCGGCCCCGGCAAAGTTGACGGAACCCTTTTCGCCGCCGAATTTATATTCGGTGGCCAGCAATTCAAATCCGTCACTCTGACTTTGGAAAAGCTGCCGGGCTCCGTAAGTGAAACGCTGTTTCATATTGGCCGCATAAAGCCGGATCAGTACCGGAAGTTCCGTTCCGAAACGTTGATGCAGAGTTTGGTCAAAATTGGCCGCCAGACACTTTTCCAGTGCTTCTGCTGACGGGAAACGGCGGCCGCAGGGCAACTGCTCAAAGGCTTCGTGGCAGAGCGTGCCTCCCAGAGCATTATCCGGTTCGCACAGATCGTAATCGGTACTCTGCATATCATGCACTCTTTCCCGCCAGAAATCAAACGGGGAATTCAAATAAGCATCCAGATCCGTTACCGACAGCACCATCTGCCCGTTGCTGCCGCTTTTGAAATCCAGTTGCGGCATCAGGAAAAATTCCCGGCGGCCCGGAATCTTTTCCGGCAGAACCAGTGATTCCGGATCGCGGAAAAGTTTGGTACAGCGGGCCAACAGATCATTTTCCGGTAATTCACCGCCGAAAAGTATGCCCGACGGCCGCAAGGCGGCGTTTTCTCCGTCATTGCGCAATACGATCAGTTGCAGATCTCCCGGTTCACGGGCATTGGCCACGCTCATCAGATGGCACAGTGACCGGGCAAAAGTTTCCCGGTTGCTCCGGATGCCCAGTTGACTGCGGATGGTATCCGTCAGAAACGGAGTGATATCGATGCGGTCAGGGAAAAGCCTTTCATTCATTCCGCAGAAAATGATCCGTTTCTGGGTGAGGAACGGCATTTCCAGACGGCCCTCAAAATAGATCGCCCCCGGCGGCAGCGGAATGGTTATTTTCTCATTGCGGCAGTTACGCAAGGCAACTTCCATGAGTTGTATTTTATCCACTCCGGCGGTGAGTTTTTCCGGCAATGCGGAAAAATTTTCCAGAATTCCGGTAAAGAAGCGGCACTCCTGATCGAATTCCACCATTTTTACCGGGGCCAAAGCGGTTCTTTTGCGGTAAACTTCAGTGAAAAATTCCCGCAGAAATTCCCATGGGGCAAGTTGATCGAAACGTTGTTTCCACTTCACAAGCAACTGCATGGTGCAAGTCAGCAGTTGATATTGATCCTGATCCGATAAAAGTTTCAGGGCATTGCCGGAATCGTCGGGCATCGAATTTTGCCGGAATCCATCCAGTTGCACAAGCAATTTACGGCACTTTTCCGGAGTGCCGGCGGCGTAATTGAGGAAATCTTCCTGACGGATCAGGGCATCGGCACAGAGAAAATCATCCGGATTTTTGAGATACTCCAGAAGCGTTGACCATAAACGGCAGAGCCGCAGCAGCCCCATGCTTGCACCGGAGGGGTCGGCGACAGTGATCTTCTGACCATTGAGGTCATGTAATGCGGCAAATTTTTCAGCGAAATCCTCATAAAGCGATTGATCGGCCAGCACAATGGCACACTCTGACGGGTCGATCACGCCGTTTTCAGCGGCCAGCAGCATCGCCCTCCGGGCTCCATCCGCCGGATCGATTGCGGTGTGTATGCAACGTATATCACACTCAAAGGCACGTTTTTCCCACTTTTCCGCGACCGGTACTCCCCATGGGGTGTAGAAATCCGCCCGGGTTTCGTCGTCTCCGATCCACACTTCGATCAGACCGGGATATTTTCCGTCGATCAGATCCAGTTTCTGCTGAAGCATCCGGGGCAGATCGGGTAGACCGGCAAGAATGACCTTTTCCACGCCGGCAAAGGCGGAAATATCCTGCACCGCCTGACGGTCGCAGACCAATGGATCAGTAAAGCCGCAATTTTCCAACTCCCGGCAGTACATATACTCCAGACGGCTCAATTCACCGCCCCGGCTGCCCAGAAAACCGGCGGCATCGGCAATGGAAAAGCCTCCGGCGGCCAACTCCATACGCAACTGGTGCAATTTGGTCCCGGCACTGAATTTTTCCACCGGGATCTTTCCGCCCGGGAAAATTTCCGGGAAATCTTCCGCATGGGCCGCCGCCCGGGTCAATACTTTGCCCCAGATCAATTCTCCGGCCGCCGCCGGAGGCAGTGCAACTTGCGGCAACTCATAGTGCATCAGCAGATGCGGAGTGAGCAACTGCGGCAGAAGCACCCCGTGCGGATAGAAGCCGAGCAATTCCTTTTGAACACTTCTCCGGGCAACTTTACCCGGCAGTACCAGCAGGATTTTGCTGAAATCAGGCAAAACTTCCGGTTTCAATGCCGCCAGTCCGGCGGCGATCGAAACCGGTAACGGTTTTTTACTGCCGAGAAAGATCTGCCGTGACATTATTTTCAGATATTCAGCAATTCAGACGGCCGCCGGCTTTGACCAGACGGATGTCGTTCTCTGAAAGCGGATGGGTAAAGACGATCTCTATCTCTCTGCCGTCGGCCTTGCACAAAGTGCCTTTGACTTCACTGCCCGGAGCCAGCTGACCGGGCAATCCGGCAAATTTGAGTGAATCGTTTTCTTCAATAAGTTCATAATCCGCCGGATTTTTGAAGATCAGCGGCACGATACCGAAGTTGATCAGATTGGCCCGGTGGATACGTTCGATCGCCAGAGCGGCGACTACTTTGATACCCAGATACATCGGGCAGATGGCGGCATGTTCCCGGCTGGAACCCTGACCGTAACTGTCCCGGCCGATGATCACACCGTGTTTACCGGCATCACGCACGGCGGAGGCACGTTCGGCGAAACTTGGTTTGCCGTTTTCCGTAAAGCACTCAAAAACCACTTTGCTGTACGCCGGGATGTTACTGCGTAATTTGAGGTGGATACCGGCGGGCATGATGTGGTCGGTGGTGATCTTGTCACCGACTTTGATGACCACGACGCCATCGATATTTTCCGGCAGGGCACTATTCATCGGCGGTTCACCGATGGTCGGTTTGCGGATGATGCCTCTGCCCGGTTCGCCTTTCTGGAAGTGAGCGTCATCCGAGGTGTAAAATTCCGGTTCTGCGATTTCGGGGAATTCCACGCCGAGTTCTCTTGGATCGACGAATTCACCGGCGATGGCGGCGGCAACTGCCGTTTCCGGACTGACCAGATAGGATTGATCGCCTTTGGTGCCGCTGCGGCCGGCAAAGTTGCGGTTGAATGTACGCACGGTGATGGTGTCATCCGCCGGGCTCTGCCCCTGACCGATACACGGACCGCAACCGACTTCCAGAATACGGGCTCCGGCGGCGACCAGATCGCCGAGCATACCATTGGCACAGAGCATTTCCAATACCGGACGGCTGCCCGGGGCGATGCCCAGCGTTACATCCGGATGCACTTTGCGGCCTTTGAGAGCCATGGCGACCAGAGCCAGATCGCGGTAGCCGCCGTTGGTGCAACTGCCGACCAGTACCTGCCCGACCTTTTTGCCGCTCAATTCTTTGACCGTTTTGATGTTGTCGGGGCTTGAAGGACAGGCCGCCAGCGGTTCGAGAGTGTCCAGATCGATCTCCACGACCCGGTCATATTCGGCATCCTCATCGGCGGCAAGAGCGGTGAAATCATTTTCCCGTTTCTGGCGGCGGAGGAACTCTTTTGTACGCTCATCCGAGGGAAATACGCTGGTGGTCACGCCCAATTCCGCACCCATATTGGTGATGGTCGCCCGCTGGGGCACGCTCAGATCCGCCACGCCCGGGCCGAAGTATTCCACGATGGAACCCACATTGCCCTTGGTCGTAAGAATACTCAAAAGTTTCAAAATCACATCTTTGGCGGCGACCCACGGACGGAGTCTGCCCGTCAGTTTCACCCCGATGATCTTCGGCGTCGGAATGGTAAAGGGTTGACCGGCCATGGCCAGGGCCACATCCAGACCGCCGGCACCGATGGCGATCATACCGATACCGCCGCCGGTGGGAGTGTGACTGTCGGAACCGATCAGCGTTTTGCCCGGTTTGCCGAAACGCTCCAGATGCAACTGGTGGCAGATGCCGTTGCCCGGAGGTGAGAAGATCACCCCTTTTTCGGCGGCGACCGTCTGCAGATAGAGGTGGTCATTGCGGTTTTCCGGACCGTTTTGCATCATATTATGGTCAACGTATGACACGGATAATTCGGTGGCGACTCTGGCGGTTTTCATCGCTTCCAGTTCCAGATAAGCCATCGTGCCGGTGGCATCCTGGGTCAGAGTCTGGTCGATTTTGATAAGCAGTTGGCTGTCTTTTGCCGGATCACCGGAAATCAGGTGGGCGGCAATGATTTTCTGAACAAGTGTTCCACGGGCCATGATAAAAGATCCTTTCAGTATGTTTGTTATTTCCCTGATTCCATATAATATAGCATGGTATTATTCCGGTTTCAATCTTTCATAGTTGCAGATGATTTGAAAAATCATCCGGACTATGTTATATTAATAACACCCAAGCCGGAAAATATTTTGTAAACCAGGAGAGAAAAATGATCAGAAAGTTTTTGATGTCGGCAGTATTCGCAGTTTGTGCAGTTGCATCTTTCGCCGGAGAAGTGATCTTTGACGGCTCATCCCCGGAGGCATGGGCAGGCAATCGGGTAACTGTGCAAAACGGTGTGCTTACTGCTCAACTCAGTTTCGCTCCGCTTTATTCCCGGAACTTTGTTCCGGTCGTCCGCGGCAGAAAATATGTCATCACCGGTGAATTCCGCATTGTCGGCACTCCGCAGGGCAAAGCCACTTTGTATTTCGGTATCACCCCTTTCAATGCCGACGGTCAGGAAATTTCTCATGCCAACGTCGCCATTGCTGAACCGCACCGCATTGCTTCATTGGCCGCCGATGCCGCCAAAGGTGATAAGGTACTGCTGCTCAAAGATGCGGCGGATTGGAAGTTTCTCGCTCACGGCCGTCTGGCATTTTATGCCAAACCCGACCGCAGTGATCTGCCCAATATGGATCTTTCCCCCTTCTTTGATATGGATAAGATCAAAGTCCGGGAAGATGGTATCGTGGAAGTCGCTCTGAAACAACCGCTTGCCAAAGACTGCCCGGCCGGGACCAACGTCCGTCAGCACCGTTCGGGGAACGCTTTTGTCTACGCCGGAATATCTGACAAAAGCAATGAATGGGTCTCATTCACCCACACTTTTACCAACTTCTACATCGGTACCACCCAGATCAAAGTCACCCTGCGTCTGCTTCAGCGCGGTTGGCCGGTCGAGATCCGCAATCTGCGTATCACCGCCGAATAATTTACCTTTTTTGATTACGGAAAAAACGTAAGCAAAAAGAAGATCCGGATGCAGTACTGCTGCATTGCAACGGCTTGCCGTATCTCGCGGCAAGCCGTTGTGTTTTATCCCGCTGCCGCCGGAGGTGACGGCGGAAAGTTTGATCTTTTACCCCGGGATAAAACTTCCCGCCGGTCATCGGCCATCACTTTTTTACCGGAAAATATCAGAAATGGTTTGACTTTTTAATGGTATTATACTATATTACCATGCAAGCGGATTTTGATCATTAAATATGGAGGGTACGTTTATGCTGCAACTTTTTGATCAGGGTTTGGAAATGTTGCTTTCCAATAAGAAACAGCAGAAAGTCCTGCACTCATTCTTTGAGTATCAGGATCTCAAACGCCGTGAACGGGAGGCGATGCGTGAGCAGGGAATTGATCCGGATCTGCCGGAGAATGCCGGTGAACTGCTTTGCCGGTGTGTGGAAAAAATGGCTTTGACCATACCTGCCGGTTCAGTTTTTGCCGGTACGCAGGATGATGCTTTTTCGCCGAGTTACGCTTTGATCAATCCGGCTTTTACGGTGGAGTCATTTGCCGGATATTGTGACCCGGTAGCCATTTACAACGATATCGAACCGGCAGGAGATGTTACCGCCGACCGCATCGACACTGTCCGTGATTACTACCGGCAGACCCCTTATGTCAAAGAGTTGACCGCCATTTATGAAAAAACGGAAAATTACACTTCTGAAGTCGCCTTTTTCATGGAACCGGTCACCGGTCACATGATCCCCGATATGCGGGATATCCTGCGTAAAGGTTTGACTGCCACTGTTGCAGAAGCCGCTGTTGATACGCCCTTTATGCCGGTGATGCGTCAGGCGGCTCAAGCCGCCGGGATCCTCGCCGCCCGCTACGCTGAACTGGCGGAATTTCTGGCGGTCGAACGCAAAGACATCCCCGGTGAAAGTGCCAGATTGACCCTGATCGCTGAAAATTGCCGTCAGGTACCGGCGGGGCCGGCACTCAATCTCCGGCAGGCTATGCAGTCATATTTGCTTTGCTGGCAATTGATGTGTCTGGAACAGGCTCCCAATCCCTACGCCTTTTCCGCCGGAAATATCGACCGGGTCTTTGAACCTTATCTCAAGGATACTGATTTTGAAACTGCCGTATCGCTTACCCGCCATTTGCTGGCTTTTTATATGGTCGGCAACCGTGGCTGGGCGATTTCGCAGAATATTCTGCTCGGCGGCCGGGATGAAGCGGGCAACGATTTGAGCTGCACTATGACCGAAGTGATCCTGGAAGCCTTTTTCCGCTCCAATTCTCCGCAACCGGCGTTATCGGTCAAAATCCACCGCAACACTCCGGAAAAACTTTTCCGGAAAATGGGAAAATTTTATTTTACCGGCGGCGAATTGACTCCATCGCTTTTCAATGATGACATGATGTTCAAAATGCTGGCGGATAAAGGTATCGATGCCGCTGACATCCCCGATTGGGCGGTGGCCGGTTGTCAGGAACCGCTCATCATGGGTAAAGAAAACGGCAACACCACCAACAGTTGGCTCAATCTTGCCAAAATTTTGGAATTGACGCTCAACGACGGCTGTTCGTTGTTGAGCGGCAGAAAGATCGCTCTGGGCACTGCTGAATTGGGTTACGCTTCTTTGGATGAACTTTACCGCGATTTGGAAAATGCTTTTTTCCGGCAGCTCGATCATGTACTCGGCATTATGGAAACTGCCGCCAATAAGTGTACCCGGGCGATCGGCCAATGTGCCGCCCCATTCGGTTCACTGCTTTTCGGTGGTTTGAGCAGCGGCCGGGATATGCGTGATCCGGAAACGCCCGGAGTGAAATACTGCTCCAGCGGCTGTCTTATCCACGGTTTGAGTGTCATTGCCGATTCGCTGACTGCGGTCAGGTATTTTCTGGCTCAAAATGGCGATGCTTCAGCACTGCTTCAGGCTTTAAAAGAGAATTTTGCCGGTAATGAGGCTTTGCGGGCAAAACTGCTTGCATATCCCAAATACGGCAATCATCTGCCGGAAATCGATGGATTCGCCGCCGGATTGACCCGGAAAATTTCGGAAAAAGTTCATGCGTTGCGCAATCCGGCCGGTAAACCATTCATGCCCGACTATTCCACGCCCAGTACCCATTTGCTTTACGGTTACTGGGTCGGAGCCACGCCGGATGGCCGCTTATCCCGTACCATGCTCGGCTACGGCATCGATCCCCGGCCGGAGGCGGTCAATGGCGAATTGACCGATCAACTCATTTCCGGAAGAACTTTGCCCTTTACCGCCATGCCCGGCGGCTATGCTTTGCATGTCGGTCTGGCTCCGTCGCTTTTTGAGGATGCTCCGACTTGCGAAGAAAAAGGGCTCTTGATGCGTGACCGGGTGATCCGGCCGCTGTTTGCTCCCAAAAGTGACGGTACTGCACCGTTTTATGTTTACTTCAATATCGACAGTGCCGCTCACTTACGCAAAATTCTTACTGATCCGGATAAATATGTGCCGTCAGGCATTTACATCATGCGTATCCACGGCACTTTTGTCAATTTCCTCGACCTTGCCCCGGCGATCCAGGAGGATATCATCAAACGTCTGGAACGGAGTGAGAATGTATGAGTGACCTTACCGCTTCAGTCTGTGAACATCTGATCGAAGGGATCCTCTGCGGTAAATTCCCGCCCGGCAGCAAACTGATTGCCGAACGGGATTTCGCCGAAAGATTTTCCGTGAGCAGGATCACGGTGCGCCGGGCTTTCGCCAGGTTGGAAAATGCCGGGATCATCGTACGCAAACGGCCCAGCGGTACCTATGTCGCCGATACATTTCAGGCTCATTGCGGCGAATTGAAAAGCATCGGATTGATCACGGCACTGCCGCATGAATTTTCCGGAAGTTTTGTCGAAGCCGTGAGCGGATGCTGTGAAAATGAGGATATCCTGCTGGCTCTGGGCATACCGCAGGATCACACGGTGCAGGCCCAGTTGCGTATCGCTGAACGCATGGCTTTACGCGGAGTGAAAAATCTTATCGTATGGGGAGCGGAAAAAAGCAGTGCCATGCAGTTCTTTGAAAGACTGCGTATCCTCGGAGTCAATCTGGTCTTTTTCGATCAGGTCATCCCCGGAACTTATGCCGATTATGTGGGGCTGGATAATCATCACGCCGTTTCCACACTCGCAGAGGCTGCGGTCAGCCGGGGAAAAACGCATTTGATCTTTCTGAATTATTCCGGCTTGAAAATCGATTCAAATATGGAGCGTGAAGCGGCATTCCGGCAGAAAATCGCCGGTTCCGGCAAAATCACCGGAGAAGTGCGTCATCTGCCGTACAATGCCGATGCCGCTGAACGCCGCCGGTTCGCCGCTGAATTACTCCGGGACGTTTCCGCAAACAGTGCCGTGATCGGGGTCAATGCTCCGCTCATTCAGGCGGTTTTCCACGAAGAGATCCGGGAAATCCCGGTATTTTGCATCGACCATGTGCCCAAATTGCATGAGTTGAATGTCACCGGTTTCGCCCAGCCCATTGCCGGAATGGCCGATTGTGCGGTGCAGATGTTGAAAAATCAGTGCCGCAAAGGTAAAAAATGGCAGTGCGAGCATCGGCGTTTCCGGGGGGAGATGGTCGAACCATGAAGATTTTTGCCAAAGGCTGGAGCATGAATAAAGACGGGCCGGGCCACCGCCGTATCTACTATCTTAAAGGATGCAATCTGCGTTGCCTGTGGTGTGCTTCACCGGAAAGTATCGCTTTCGCCGATGAATTGCTCTTTTATCCCGACCGTGCCGCTGACGGTGAAACTCTGGATTTTCTCTGCCCGCACGGAGCGGTTGCCGGGAAAGATCTTGACCGGCAAAAGTGTGCAAAGTGTCCGGATTTCCGCTGCCGCACCTGGAACCACCGTGCCATTCAGTGGGCGGGCGAAACGCTGACGGTGGATGATATGTGCCGTGAGATCGTATCCTGCCGGGAAAAGTGGAGTACTTTTGCCGGAGTGACTTTCGGCGGCGGGGAACCATCTTTGCAAAGCGGAAAACTGTTGGTGCTTTTCAATAAGTTGCGTAAATTGCATATCCATACCGCTTTTGAAAGCAATGCGGTATCCGCCTCATTCCGGTTGCTTGCCGCTTCTGCCGATCTGACCATCACTGATCTGAAATCCGGCCGTCCGGAAACTTTTTTCAACTGCACCGGCGGAGATCTTGCCGCCGTCGCCGGTAATCACTTTTACGCCGCGAAAGAGGCCAAAGCTCTTTTGATACGCATACCGCTTATTCCGTCGGTCAATGATTCACCGGATGAATTTTTTGCCATGCTGGCCATGCTGGAAAAGCTCAACGGGGAAAGAATATTGCATCACGGCACGCCGCTGGAGGTCGAATTGCTCAAATTCCATCACTTCGGTCAGGCTAAATATGCCGCCTTGGGGCGGCCTTATCCGGCCGCCGGTTTCCCGGAAGTCGATCCGGAAAAATTCCGTGAATATCAAAATATACTTGCCGCTTCAGGTATTACAGTCAGGGAGAGTTGAATATGTTGACTTTGGGTATCGATTACGGAACTACCAAAAATGCCGCAGTGCTTTACGATCCGGATTGCCCGCAGGATTTCTGTGCCGTTTCCGCACCGCATAACGCCGCCGTGGATGCACCGGAATTTTGTGCGGAACAGGACTTCAATAAAGTTTGGCAGTCGGTTTTGCAACTGATATCCCGGCTTCCCGCTGAAAAAATCGCCCGGGTGCAGGCTGTCGGACTTACCGGTCAGATGCACTCGGCGGTCTGCTGGAACGATGCTGAGATCTCCCCGGTTATCACCTGGCAGGATAAACGTGCTTCCGCCACCGGAAAACTTGATACATTCATCCGGCATACCAAACGCAAACTGGCCGATGGTTTCGGTGCAGTTTCACTGGCCGCAATGAGCCTTGACGGTTCCTTGCAAAAGTATACTCATGCCGCTTCACCGGTCTCCCTGATCGGGGCAATGCTCTGCGGGGATCGCGACCGGGTTTTTATGGAGGCTACTTTCGGAGCTTCCTGGGGGATCTGGGATATGGCCGGTGACACTTGGGATATGGAGGCGGTAAAAGCCTTGCAGATCCCTCCGGAAATTCTCGTTCCGGTCACTCCGGTCGGCAGTTGCATCGGCCGTACCTGCGGCGTACCCGGATTGCCGGATGGCATTCCGGTCTGTGCCCCGATCGGGGATAATCAGGCTTCAGTGCTGGCTACCGCCGGGAATACAAGTGAGGAACTTTATCTTACTTTGGGCACCGGGGCCCAACTGTCGGCTGTTGTCAGCCGGGGGGAATTGAGTCTGCCGGAAAATTCTCCGGTGGAGTTGCGTCCCTTTACCGATGGCAGGATGCTGGTCGTTCATGCCCCCTTATGCGGCGGTAAAGCCTGGGCGGCTCTGGGGAATATGGTCAACTCCTGTTTTACCGCTCTGGGGCTTCCGCCGTTGCCGGAAAGAGAACTTCTGGATAAACTTGATAAAATCGCCTTGACAAATACCGCAAATGGAGTTACTTTTAACCCGTTGTTTCTCGGCAGACGCGGTGAACCGGATCTGACCGGGGAAATTTCCGGACTTACTCTGGAAAATTTCCGGCTTGGATCTCTGGCTTCCGCTTTGGTAACAGGTATGGTCGGTGAACTTTTTGAGTTTTTCCCGCCATCGTTGATCGCATCCGGAAAGACGGTGCTGGGCAGCGGAAACTGCGTGCGTTTCTGTGCCGCGGTACGGCAGGAGATTCGCCGTCGCACCAATGCCGTGCTGGCAGTCAGACAATTATCCGAGGAGGCCGCCTGCGGGGCGGCTCAACTCGCAGCGGAAATGGTTGACGGCCGATCCGCCGGAAAAATATGATACAGACAAATTCAACCCATTAACATAAAGGAGTACATCATGGGTCTTTACAGAATGGATACGTTGATGCGGCAGGCCCGCAGCAAGGGGATCGCTCTCGGTGCTTTTGAGTGCTGGGAAAGTTTGAATATTCAAAACATCGCCAAAGCCTCTCAATTTACCGGCGTGCCGGTGATCTTTCAGGCCAGTCCCGCTGAATACAATACCATGGGCGGGGCCGACGCTCTGGCCGCTATGGTCAAATTCTACGTCAATAAATACGGCATCGATGCCGCTTTGCATCTTGATCACGGCAGTACCATCGAAAATGTCGAGGAGTGCGTGAAAAGCGGATTTACTTCTGTCATGCTTGACGCTTCCACGCTCGTCTTTGAGGAAAATGCCGCCCTTTCCGCCGAAGCGGCTGAAATCGCCCACGCCGCCGACTGCTCTTTTGAGGCTGAACTCGGTCACGTTACCGGCGGAGATTCCGGCAGCAATGCCGATTCCGCTCTCACCGTGCCGGCCGAAGTGGTCGAATTCGTCAAACGCACCGGCGTTGACTGTCTGGCCGTTTCCATCGGCACCGTCCACGGCGACTACCGCGGCGAACCCAAACTTCATCTGGATCTGCTCGCCGAAATCGCTTCACTGGTCGATATCCCGTTGGTGCTGCACGGCGGTTCCGGTACTCCCATCGATCAGTTGCATGCCGCCATCAAACTCGGTATCGCCAAAATCAACATCTGTACCGATATCCACAAAGCTTTTCTCCGGGGCATTGAGGAAGCCAGAGCCACTCTCACGCCTTCCGTGCCGGGCAATTTCTACATCCCGCCCAGCAAGGCTCTTTTTGAGAAGACCGTAGAAATGATCAAACTTTTCAGCGATGTAAAATAACGGTAAATGGTGGGTAATATGAAACGCTCTGAAATCAATAACGAAATCCGTAAAGCAGAAGAATTTTTCGCCTCTTTCCAATTCAAACTGCCGAAGTTCGCCTACTGGACTCCGGCAGAGATGCGTGCCAGACGTCACGATCCGAAATTCAAAGAGATTTTTGAATGCAATCTGGGCTGGGATCTCACCGACTTCGGCAAAGGCAATTTCGCCGAAGAAGGTCTTTTCCTTTTCACCATCCGCAACGGTGTCACCGGCAGTACCGCTTATCCCAAACCCTACGCCGAAAAAATCATGATCTCACGCTCCAATCAGTTGACTCTCACTCACTGTCACGAGTTTAAGCGTGAGGATATCATCAACCGCGGCGGCGGCAGACTCGTCTTTGAACTTTTCAACCGTAAAGGTTCTGCCGTCGAGTTGGATGATACCCCTGTCAGAGTTTCCCGTGACGGTGAAGAACTCATACTTGAGCCCGGTGAAAAACTCATCCTTGAACCCGGCGAAAGCATCCTTCTGGAACGTAACGTATTCCACCGTTTCTACGCCGAAGAGGGCGGCGATGTCATGATCGGTGAAGTTTCCGCCGTCAACGACGATCACAATGACAATGTCTTTTACGGCGAACAGCAGCGTTTCCCCTCCATCATCGAGGATGAAGAGCCATACCGCTATCTGGTAAGCGATTACTTTTCTTTTTAACGGAAAAAGAAACGTAATCAAAAGAAAAACGCAATACCCTGCTTTCTTTGGAAAGAAAGCAGGCTCGCTTTTATTGTCCGTATCGTCCGTTGTGTCCGTAATGTCCGTTATCTGCCGGCTCATAACCGGCAACACCGGCAAGCCGCAACGACTTATTTTTATCACGGGAACGGACGCGGACCGCAGTCGGATGCACTCAAAGTTATTTGGAGAATATATAATGTTGGAAATAACCTCTTTCCGCAATGGCGAAGTAGTCAATCATTACAACGGCATTGAGAGCGATGCCGGTCTGGAAGTCGAAATCCGGGGGATCGCTTCGCCCCAGAGCCGGATCACGGTCAATGGTATTGCCGCTGTCAGAAATGACCGGGAATTTTCCGCTAAAGTGTTGCTGACCCGGAAAATCAACCGCATTACCGCTGTGGCAGTTGACAAATTCGGCGAATTTTCCCGCACCATCACTCTGGCCTACGATAAAAAGTCTTTTCTGCGTTACACCGTGCGTATTGATGACAACTCATTCGTTTTTACCGATCTGGCCGGAGAGCGTCCGGCACGGGCATTTGACCATTTTTATCTGGCCGGGTTGAAAAAACTCCATCAGAAATACGGAACCAAATTCATCCTCAAGTGTTTCTTTTGCAACGATCACGACCCGGCAAAATTCACCCTTGATCAGATGCCGGATATCTATAAAAGTGAATTTGAAGACAACTCCGACTGGCTCCACTTCGCCTTTCACGCCCGTGCCGAATTTCCCGACCGGCCCTATCAGCACTGCTCCGCCCGGCGGCTTGCCGATGATCTGGAAGCGGTCAATGCTGAAATCATCCGTTTTGCCGGAGAAAAGAGCTGTTCACCGCCGACCAACGTCCACTGGGCGATGCTGGAACCGGTCAATTTCCCGGTGATGAAAGCCCACGGACTTAAAATACTTACTTCCGGCGGCTTTATGGCAAACCGGCTCTTTGTTGACGGTATCGTGGAAAATATCGCCGGAAACAGTTGCGATATCGGATTTTTCTATGAGCAGGATGTTGCACATCACATGCTCAACAAACGTATTTTCTATGATCCGGAATATGATCTTTTTCTTTCCCGCACCTTTTTCTGCTTCAATATCGATACTCCGCAGGAGATCGAAGTTAAGATCCGTGCCGAACACGAAAGACGGGATGTCACCCGGTGTGATATCCTCGAAGCGGTCGGCCATGAGCAGTACGCTTTCAAAAACTATATGAACTATCTGCCGGACTTCTTTGAGCGTCTGGAAACCTGCTGCCGTATCCCGGCTGAATTGGGCTATACTCCGGTCTTTTTTCAGGATGGTCTTTTCGGCAACGAAGCGTGGGAAAAACGGTAAAATCAGGATTTTCCGGTCACATCTCGCTGATCTTCCTGACCACGACACCGATCCATGCCACATCTTCTCTGGCAAAGGGAATGATGCGTCCGGCCGGATTGTCGCTGGTCAGGATCAGTTGGGCGGATGATTGTTTGCGGAGCCGTTTGCAGACCACCTTTTCCGGGATACCGCTCTGGTCACAAAAGCGTACAACGACGACTTTGTTATCGGGGATGGATTCCAGATTTTCGGCAGGTTCGACCAGAACGATATCATCATCAAGGATCCTGGGTTCCATGGAAATGCCATGCACTCTGAATGCTCTGGTATCCCGTCTGGAATCAGCGGGGACCGGTACAGTCGGGGTGGTTTCCGGATCCCAGTTTTGCATGACTACCGTATCGGATTCCAGCGATTCCAGGTGGCTGGCGGCATTGGCCCACTCCACCACCGGCACCGGACGTACCAGCATGGCCCCGTCACGGTAAAGACCTCTGGGGGCAAGCATGGATAATTCACCGCTGTTTAAAGGGGAATCGGCCGGATCGCAGTTGAGTACATCAAAAACTGCGGATAATACATCCGGAAACCAATTCAATTCACCGTTGAAAAGCCGGTTCAAAGTTTGCGGTGAGTTGTAACCGATGGTACGGCATAACTGCTCCGGAGAGTTTATATGGCTTTTGTCCATGGCATCCTGTATGAATTTCCGCAATTCCGGTGTGTTGCGGACAGTACCGGAAACTTCCGGCAAAACGGGCAATTCCAGAAAAGGCAGCAGTTTTTCCCAGCAGTCATCGGTGATGGTTTTGACCTTGCCGCTCAAATACCGGGAAATATTCGATGCACTGACCTGACTTCTGGCGGCCAGTTCTTTGGCATCACCGGCCTGTATGACCGCCTGACGCAAAGCACGCAATACTCTGTCATCTATTCTCATATTCTGCTTTCTCCGTAATATTTGATTCCGGTAAAAATCCAATCTGCGGCTTGTGATCAATCCGCCTCAAACAATATTTAATATACAATCAAATTGCGTGCATGCAAGCATTTTTTTAAAAAAAGTTGATTTTCAGACTTGAAAATTGCATCAATGCAATTATATTGGGATTCCGGCGGCTGCAAAGGGCGGGCGGAATTTTTTTGCCCGGAGTGATTGCAAGTGTGCAATCGAGTGTTGAAATTTTCAAAAAAGGATGTAAAAAATGGGTATTGATGTGAAAAAGACCGTTGATCCGTTGATCTCATCCAACGGAAATGTCTATTCTTTGAGCGGGATCAAGCGGTTATGGTCCGAAATTTTTCCGGGTCATGTTGACAAAGCAGAGCATAGGTGGAGCAAGTCAATGTGCAGGAGTGATCACCATGACTCAAAACAACCATCAAAATTCAAGGGAAAGTGACGATAAACTTCTGAAACTGGTCGAGGAGGCTCTGTTGCGGCGGGCCACCGGATATGAGGATGCCTCTGGCAAACCGGTGCCTCCGGATGTGAGAGCGGCAATGTACTGGCTGGAAAACCGTTGTCCGGAAAGATGGAAAAAGAACCGTTCCGCCAATGCAGATGACGATCCGCAGCAACTGCTTTCAGAGGATGAGACCTCACTTTGAAATCATAAGGAAATGAATGTGAAAAACTATATCTTTTACCGGAAAAATGCGGAATATACCGCCAATGAACGCCGTTGGAAACGGGCCGCCGAAGCCTACTCCGGCGGCAGGGAGTATATCGAACAGGCATTGATCAGGCACGTTTCAGAGATCGATCTGGAATTTGCTGAACGCCGCCGCCGGGCATATTACTTCAATTATCCGCGGGCCATCGCCCGGAGGATCACCCAATATGCTTTGAGTGTCGATCCGGTGCGCCGCAATGCCGATCCGGATCTTTTGGAAGATTGGAGCCGCACCGGTCTGCGTACCAATGATGTCATGCGGCAGTTATCGACTTTGCTCAATGTTTACGGCCGGGCGTGGCTGTTGGTGGATATGCCGATATTTGACGGCATCCCCAGTAAATTGCAGGCGAAAAATGAGCGGTTGCGGCCCTATGCCAGAGCCCTTTCACCGCTTCAGGTGGTCGATTGGGCCTACGGTGAGGATGGTAAACTGCTCTGGGCACTGATCGCCGAAGAGGAGACCGTTTCCGGTGATCCATTCACCCCGCCGGTGCGTTTACGCCGCCGCCGGCTCTATGACCGCAACTCATGGCGGCTTTTTGAGCAGAGCAGCGGCAGCGTGCAGGAGATCGCTGCCGGGGTGAACCCCACCGGCAGTGTACCTTTGATCGGTGTCACCGAGCCGGATGGTTTCGGCTTGTCGGCCAATCACTGGTTTGAGGATGTGGTGCGTATCAGTGAAGCGATCCTCAATAATGAATCCGAAGCCCAGATGAATACGGTCAAACAGATGTTCGGTATGCTGGTGGTTTCCGATTCATTTGCCCGCAGTGCGAAAAAGTTTTCGTCCGGTGAGCGGCACGGCGACAATTTCGCCGCCACCGTTGCCCGCAGTGCCGCGATCATCGAATCGGTGGAGGAAAAGGGGATCAGCCGTTTCATCAGTCCATCCGGTGTGGCGACCGACACCATCCGGGAGGAAAACCGCTATTTGAAACAGGAGTTGTACGACGTCGTGGGGCTGGCGGTGCAGAGCAATTCCAAAGAACGGCAGAGTGCCGAATCAAAGGAGTGGGATTTTCAGAATGTGGCCCAGTTTCTTGCCGTCCGGGCCGAATTGCTCGAACAGGCCGAATTGGATGCGTGGAAACTTATGCGTCGCTATGACCTGGATTTGAGCGTGCCGGAGATCCACTACAACCGCCGCTTTGCCGTGGGCGATCTGGCCGCCGGTATCGCCGGATTGCTCCAGTTGTCAGAGATCCCCGGCGGCAATGCCTACCGCCGGGCCATCAACCGTACCGCCGTCGAATTGCTCGGCAATATCGGCCCGGTAAGTATCAGAGAAAAGGAGAATATCATCCGTGAAATCGATCAGGAGAGTGAATCATGCCGCTGAATGAATATGAGGAAAACCATAATTGCGTAACTCCGGAAACCGAAACGCAGATCACTGCCGAAATGCGGCTGGCGGAGTTGGAAAACGAGTATGCCCGACTTCAGCAGAAATATGCCGCATTATCCCAACGCAATATTCTGGAAAAAGTCTGCTTTGAAAGCGGCTGTACCGATCCCGGTTATCTGCAATTCTGTGCAGAACGCAAAGGCGTTAATCTTGAGGATGCGGAAGCTCTGCGGCACTTCGCCGGTGAACTTGCCGTCTCATCGCCGGGATGTTTCAATGCCCGGATCAACCCCGGCAGCAGTGCCGGAGTGGTCAAATCATCCACCTCCCCGTCCGGGATCGCGGAGGAGGCTCTTTCCGGTGACCGGATCGCATTGATCGCATTATCCATCGGTAATGCCCCCGATGCGGTCGGCCGATAACAAATATCAACCAATGGAAAACAGTAAGATACTTTGAATTTTGTGAAATGGCTTGTTTCCATACGCTGCAATCCGGAATTTTCACAACAACAGACAATGTCAAAAAAAAGGAAAAAAACACTATGCTTTACAACTACTCTTTTGCCGACCGTAAACGTGACCTTTCTGATGTGATGGCCACTGTCATCAAGGATGAACCGCGTTTCATTTCCAACTTCCGTATGGCTCCGGATGCCGCCGGTGCCAAACATGAGTATCTGGAAGATCAACTCACCGGCCGCGGAGTCAATGCCGTATCTGCGGTTGACGGAGTATTGACTTTGAGTGCCGCTGATGCCGCCAAACTCAAAGTGGGTACTTTGCTGGCTCTCAAGGATAATCCGGCCCTTTTCCGGGTGAAAGAAACCGGTGCGGAAAGTGCCGTTCTGGAGATCGCATCCGTGAATGGTTCGGAATATACTTCCGCAGATTCCCTGCCGGCTGACGGCGGCAAATATATCATCGTTTCGACCCCGATGGGCGAAGGCACTGCCAATGGCGACGGCGAGGAAAATTATCACCTTTCCACAGTGGAGTGGAATGCCACGCAGATTTTCCGCAAAGAGATCGTGCTTTCCGGTACGGCTCTGGCGGTCAATCTCTACGGTAACGCCGACAATCAGCTCAACCGGCAGACCGCTTTTGCTCTGGCAGATCTGGCCCGTGACCTCAACCGCGTGGCACTTTTCGGCCGACGGGTGGAAGCGACGGTCAATACCAGAGGCGAAGCCGGCGGATTGTACTTTTTCGGTACGCAGTCCGGAGTTCCGGTGATCGATGCCGGCAAAAGCAAACTTGACAGCTTCCTCATCAATGATGCTGCCCAGGCCATTCTCGGTGAAGGCGGTGATCCGATGCAGATCC
>JAZNEV010000087.1:0-52092 GCA_045588835.1 Victivallaceae bacterium | reverse complement strand
CCCGTACCCCCTTGCGGGGCTCTGCCCCACGCCCCGGTTTCAGATCACGCTGTAAATAGATAAGGATTTTTTGAGGATTCCGACAATATCCGCAATACAAGCGGAGATTGGCGGAATTATAAAAAAGAAATTGGGCTTTTTCAGCGGTAAACCCAAGCAGGTCGTTGGCAATCATTGCACGGGTACTAATAACCGCAAATCTTTGCCCATATAGTTTGTTTCGCAGAAAACCACATATCCCGGCGGCACAATATCCAAATCTGTCAGCACCACCGGATGGCGGGTCATAATATACTGATACTGCAACATATCATAATCCGGATATTGATTATTTTCAAAACGGTAAAACTGTACCCCCGGTGAACCTGCTCCCGGTACCATCGCCGAATACAACGAATCTTCACTCCAATTCAACACACCTCTCTGCCGCAACTCATCCGGCAAACGGTTGATCAAAAGCAGCATATCGATCACACCGCACTCAAGTTGATTCAACTTTATACCGTGTATACCGGGCAAATTGCGTTCAGTACGCAAACTGCTTGAAGTCAGTCTTAAGTATCCACCGGTAAACCGCACTGCCACTGCGAATAATAAAACCACTGCCAGCAGAACCGTTGCAACTTTATTCAAATTCCTCTTACTCTGCCACAAACGGCACAGCATCAATAAATACGCACCGAAAAGCGGAGCACCGCCCCAGAAAAGATGACGGACACACGGCACCGGATAATATTGATGCCAACTGCCCAATCCCAACACCAGCAAAGCGATAAACGGCAACTCCTCTTTCATCGCCTGCGGCCCATCCAGAATACCCCGGCGGCAGGCAAAATAAAGCATCGCCATCGCCCCCAGCGGCATCAGAGCAAAAAAAGTGTTGAAAAAATAATATTCCTCCTGATAAAAAGGAAACATACTTTCACTGAAATATTTCCAATTTCCATCCCCGCCGCGCCGGTACACAAAATCCGTCACATAACCGAAACTCTGTTTGATAAAATCACCCCATGCCCCGGTCAGCAGGATAATACCCAAAGCCAATACCGCCACAAACAATGCACCGCACGCATAGATCGCCGCTTCTTTCAATATCTCTCTGCAACTCTTGCCGGAAAACCAGTTTGTGCCCAGCAGAACCAATGCTGCCGCCAGTAAGGTGACTGCTCCGCACGGCATACGGCATGCCCCGGTCAGAGCAGCGGAAATCCCGGCAAAAAACAACTCCTTTTTGCGGATACCGCCGCTTTCCAGATAACGGACAAGAAACCAGCCGGATAACAGCATAAAAAACAATGCGTAGACACTGTTCCAACTGTGAAACGTGACTATCGTACAGGATGACAAACCGCAGAACAACACCGCTGTAAAGTACGACATTCTCGGCGGCAGATATCTGCGCCACAGCAAATCCAGCAATACCGCACTGCCGGCGTAAAACAACACCGTCAGCATCCGGATAACCAGCAATTCACCGCCGAATAACGCGACTGCCGCCCCCTGAAGCAATGGCACAAGCAAACCGTACTGGCAAAAAACATCACGGTAAACCACCGCTCCATCGGCCACCCGGATCGCCGGTATCAGCATTACGCCGTCATGATGGGGGTCAATGCCCAGACGGGCAAACAGGGAAAAGAATACGAATACTGAAACGAAAATGATCGCTTCACGCCAAATCAGATCTTTGGACTTTGGTACAGGATTTTTCTGCCGGACTTTCTCAACAGCAGATTCAGAACTCTTTTTTCCAGAACTTTTCCGGCTCACTTTTCGGCCTTTTCCGGTTTGGCCAGATCACCGGCCTCCTCAATTGCTTCAATAATGCGTTGATTCAACTCAAATTCAACACATTCTGCCGAAACCCGGATCGCATTGCGTACCGCCACCGGATTCGATCCGCCGTGGCCGATGATACAAATGCCATTGACCCCCAGAAGCGGAGCTCCGCCGATAACATCAGATGAGCCGTGGGCTTTCAACTCAGTAAAAGCATTCTTGGCCAGAACGGCACCGACCAGACGGGCCACACTCTTATTCAAAGACTGTTTCAACCAGTAACCGGTGGCTTTGGCCAGCCCCTCGGCACTTTTCAGAAGAACATTTCCGGCAAATCCGTCACTGACCAATACATCACAAACTCCCTCAAAAGCCGTGTTGGCTTCCACATTGCCGATGAAATTGATCGGCAACTGCTCCAGACGTTTGAAAGTTTCCTTGGTCAGATCACAGCCTTTGATGTCCTCTCCGCCGACACTGAGCAAACCGACCCGCGGACGCTCCTTGTGGTAAAGATAACGGGCGTAAACCTCACCCATCAATGCGAATTGAACCATGTTGTGTACGCCGCAATCCGGATTCGCTCCGGCATCCATCAATAAAAAACGATCCTCTTTCGCCGGCATACTCGCACCAAGTGCCGGACGGTCGACCCCCGGCAGAGTCCGTGCCAGAACCGTCGTTGCCGCCACTGTCGCTCCGGTATGTCCGGGAGTGGCCATGGCATCGATCTCTTTGGCTTTCATCATTTTCGCCAGAACGGTGATGGATGAATCCCGTTTTGAACGCAACGACACTGCCGAAGGCTCCGACATCTCGCACACGCTGGGTGCATGGATCAACTCCAGATGCGGATTCCCGGCAATACCGTATTTTTCCAGATAAAAAGCGACCCGGTCGCGATGACCGACCAGAACAATATCCAAATCGGGAAAATCGACCAGTGCCTGTGCGACACCCTCTACTACGACTCCGGGAGCGAAATCTCCCCCCATCGCATCTACGCCGATCCTCATATCTCTCGCGTCCGGGTTTGACGGTCAATATGACCGCTTATGCTTCGACCGTAATGACCTGTTTGCCGTCGTACTGGCCGCAGGCGGCACAGACACGGTGCGGCATCACCGGGGCATTGCAACTGGGGCAATAGTTGGCGGCGACACCCTCATAACGGTTGGCGGCCTTGCGCTGACGGCGCTGCATACGGGAAGTTTTTCTTTTCGGAACTGCCATTTTTCAAACTCCTTATTTTAAACAATAAATCCTTGACATTCACTGTAAAAACCATTTTCAATCTACATAATATACCCCATTTTATCAAATTTGCAAGCCGCCGAACACTTTTTCAGCAGAAAAATTCACATTCTATTTGCTTTTTCCGCTTTTCAAGTTACATTAAGCAAACAACTTCTTAACGGATCAAAGAATCATGACCAATAAACGCATCTTTTATCAGGCCTTTTCCGCCTCGCTGCCCGTACTTATGGGCTACACTGCCATGGGAATGGCCGCCGGTATCCTGCTGGCCGGAAAAATCCAGCGGCCGGATATCGTTTTCTGGGCATTTTTAAGCAGTCTGACCAGCATTTCCGGAGCATTGCAATTTGCCATCGTCGATTGGATAAGCAGCAACATGCCATTGATCGATGTGGCTTTGCTCACCCTGTTCCTCAATATCCGCTATGCAATGTACGGCTTATCTCTGCTGGAAAAATTCAAAAACACCGGATTCCTGCGCAAGGCCTATCTGATATGGAGTTTGACCGATGAAACCTTTGCTCTGGAAGCAGAAAGCCGTCTGCCCGACCGTCACTCCACCATACGTTACTGCCTTTTCGTGGCAATGCTCGATCACTCATACTGGGTCTTCGGAGTGACCGCCGGGGCTCTGGCCGGAAAATTCCTGCCGTTTTCCACCGAGGGGATCGACTTTGCCATGACTGCACTGTTTCTGGTCGTGCTGACCGATCAGTGCCGGGAAAAACGCAACCGCATCCCTGCGGCGATCGGCATGGTCAGTGCCATCATCGGCAGAATATGCTTCACTCCGGATAACATGCTCATACCGGCAATGGTCATGATGACCGCCGCCTTTATCGTTTTCCGCAAAGGACTTGAAAAACAACTCTGTCTGACTGGAGAAAACAAATGAATCCGCAAACTGTCACCATCATCGCCGTGATCGCGGTTACCGCATCTGTCACCATCTTATTGCGGGCATTTCCATTTCTGCTCTTTTCCACCGGCCGGAAATGTCCGCCGGTGATCACCTATATCGGCAAAGTCCTTTCTCCGGCGGCGATCGCCATGCTGGTGATCTACTGCCTTTGCTCGGAATTCCGTGACCGCCCTTTCAGCAAAGCCGGGTACGGCCTGCCGGAATTGACCGCTTCGGCAATCGTCATCGCCCTGCACTGGTGGAAAAAGAATCCATTGCTCTCGATAATTTCCGGTACTGCAGTATATATGCTCATGGTACAATGCTTTTTCTGCTGAATTACTTGATTTAATGCGTATGTGATAGTATATTAAGTGGAATGAGTGAATTTTTCCGGATTTTATATGAAAAAAGAAAATTTGAATCTGATGCCGTGGGCCGGAGTTTTTCTGGCGGCACTGCTTTACATCGTTTCGCTGAATTACCGGGGCATGTTGAGTACCGGGGAGTATGAATATGCCCTGATGCTCAAAGCATACTTCCCCGGATTGACCGGCTCATTTCTGCCGAAACTGCCGGCGGCTCTGGCAACTTTGCTCACCGCCGGATTGCTCTGGCTGACTGCGGCCAAACTCCGCTTGCTCCACCCCGGAAGCATCGCCGGATTCTATCTTTGCTTCCCCCCCGTCTGGTGGATCGGCACCTCGGCTTCGCCCGCTCCGGTGCTGGCTTTATGTATTTCACTTGCCGCCGCCGGATTATTCATTACCCGCCGGAGCAATGATATGATCGTGAAATTCTCAACTCTGGCCGCCGGCATCACCGGAGCTGTACTGGCGGCAATCATTGCACAGAGCAAATTTTTCACATGGAGCGGAGTTATTTCGGGATTTTTGCCGGCCACTTTCCTGACATTCGGCGTATATCTGGATAAACTTGATCTGCGCGGTTTGGCCCTGCGGCGGCTCAACCGCATGGCCGTTATGACCGCAATGCTCTTTGCCCTGCTGCTGATCTACTTTCTTCTGCCGTCGCTTGCCCGTATCCTCAAGGTCGATCTGCCGGGAAGTTTCTCCACTTTGAGCCGGGGAGTTCAACTTTACCGCCCGGCACTGGCATTGCTTATCCCGTTTCTCTGGATCTGCATCGCCCTGAAATCCGACCGTTTTTCAGAAAAAAGTTTTTTCATCTGCTTTGCGATCGGTTTTGTCATGCTCACGTTGCCCCCCGCTGTACCGTGGAACAGACTTTCTGCGATACCGGGCAAAGCGGAACTGGAACAGATGATCCCGGAAATTTCCCGGAATAATCCGGTTTATTTCGCTGATGACTCCACCTGGGCCGCCATCAGTTATACGCTGGATACCCCGGTCCGCTGTGTCGGCAGAAGTGCCGATGATCTGCCGCCGGATCAACTTGCCGGAAAGATCAGAGAAGCATTGCATGATGGAGATGTGATCGTGATTTCCGCCAGAGGGGAATTGGATTATTTTCTGCCGGATGATTTGCACCCGGTGAAATTCACTTCCAGACAAAATTGTAAAATATTCCGCTTTACAGGAGAACAAAAATGAAATATTTCGGTTGGATTTTTCTGTTTTTCATCATGTTGTACATTCTGCCGCTCAACAACCGCCCGGTATTGAGTGATTCAGAAATTCGTCACCGGGAAATAACTTGTGAAATGCTTGACGGCAATGCTCTGCTGCCGTCATACCGGCACGAAGCACAATTCCACAAAATGCCGATGGCCAACTGGCTGACGATCGGCAGTTTCAAACTTTTCGGAGTCAACAACTTCTCCACCCGTCTTCCCGGTGCGCTGGCCATCGGCATGACCGCTTTGCTGGTGGCATTGGTCATACAACAAACCATGCGGGATGAAAAACTTGCCGCCCTTTCGGCCACGCTTTGCATGAGTTTTTCCCTGGCGGTGTTTTTGAGCAATTCAGATCCGATCAATGCCATATTCACCATGTTTGCATCCGGAGCTTCCGGGACACTCTTTTTAGCGACCCAGGAGCCAAAATTCAACCGCCGCAAATTTCTGATGATCATTCTCGGCGGACTTTTTACCGCACTGGCTTTCCTGACCGGCGGATTTTATGCTCTGCTTTTCCCGGCACTGGCAATCATTCCGTTTCTCATCTGCGAGGGCCGGAGCAAAGAGTTGCTCATCATTACTCCGCTGTATCTGCTTTTCGCCATTCTGCCGGTTCTGCCGTGGGCTTTCAATGTGGCAGAAACTTATCCGGAATACTGGTCATTGCAAAACTTCAAAGTTTCTCCGGGCAGTGCCGCCAAATGGTACGCCTATCCTGCCGTACTGCTGACCGGATTTTTCCCGGTCATCATCCTGCTGCCGACGGTATTGATGGCCGGAAAGGAGGCCTGGGGACGGTTGATGCGTCAGCCGCTCTGCCGCTTCGCCCTGACCGCATTCATCACCGCCGTCGCCGCTTTGATCATTTTACGCAACGCCGCTCCGGGAATGATCTTTGCGGCATTTCCGGCATTGAGTCTGCTGATGGGTATGGGGATACAGGCCTACTTCAATAACGGCGGTCATCACCGGTCATTCAATTGGATGCTGAATGTCTGGGGATTATTTCTGACCGTCAGCGGTCTTATTGAGATCGCCGCGTGGTATATGTGTGACAACATACTTCTGGAATATGCCCGTTCACTGCCGATCACCCGGCTTTTCCTGATCAACTTAGGTGTGACCTCTGTGCTGGGCGGCGGGATCGTGCTTTACAGTCTGCGCGGCAACTGGAGAAGCCGCCTTTATCTGTACTTTTTCTCGGTGGCGATTCTGCCGCTGGCGATCTCATGGTGCTTCACCGGAGATGCCAGACTTCAGGATGAATATCTGCACCGGGTGTTTTGCAGTGTTGAAAACCGAAATGAATAAATTTTACTGACGGATCACCGATCATGCTGTACGAACTTTTTCTGGCGTTCCGCTATCTCAAGCCGCGACGCAATGCCGTTTCCCTGATCACGCTGACCAGTATTCTCGGAGTAACTCTGGGAGTCATGGTCCTTTTGGTCGTAATGGCGGTAATGAGCGGTTTTTCCGGAGAGATGAAAGAAAAACTGATCGAAACCCAGTCGCACTTCCAGATATACGGTCCGCGCGGTCCGGTATATGATACCGATTTTCAGCGGATACAGACGGCTTTGGCCCAATACGGAGCCAACGGCACACCGGTCATTCAAAGTCCGGTGCTTGTGCAATACGGAGCATTTGACCGCTTCGGTCGAAAAACCCAGCAGCTTGACACCCAGTGTATGCTCTTTGCCGCTTCCCCGGAAGCCCTGACTGAACATCTGCATCTTGATCAATACATCAAGGCCGGTGCCCTGCATTTGGATTACGATTTTGATACCGATGCCCATTACGCAGTGATCAGCACCTATATGGCCCGCAGATGGCAATTGAATGTCGGGGATAAATTCCTCGTCCACTCGGCCAAAAATCTTACCGATCTGGTCAAATTCAACGCCGAAGGCGGTATTGAATTGAATGACGACAGTACCGCTTATCTGCCGGCGGAATTCACCGTCGCCGGTATCTATGAACTGGGAAAATCCGACTTTGATCAACTGGTCTTTTTCACCGGTACCGGCGATGCGGTCGATCTGCTCTTTGAACCTGACCGGCGAACCGGAGCATATCCGTGTGCCACCGCCATCTACGGTTGGGGGCCGGATCCGTTTGACCAGCAGACCATGCTCAATGAATTGGCGGTTGAACTGGAAGGTTTCCGGATCGTCGGCTGGGAGGATGCCAACCGCAACTTCCTTGAAGTGCTGGAAGTGGAAAAACTGATGATGTTCTTTTTGCTCATATTCATTGTGCTGGTGGCGGCATTCAGCATTACCAACACGCTGATCACCTCGGTCTATCAGAAAACCAGAGAGATCGGTTTGCTCAAAGCCCTCGGCTGTACCGACCGGTCAGTGATGCGGATATTCGTCTTACAGGGTTTTCTGGTCGGTCTGATCGGCAGTGTTTCCGGAACCATTCTCGGTTGTCTGGTCATCCGCTTCCGGCAAAATATCCTCGACTTTGCCTCAATGGTCAGCGGGCAGGAACTTTTCCCCAAAAAATTCTACTTTTTTGACCATCTGCCGGCCCAGATCATCGTTTCGGATGTTGCCTTTATCGTTATCAGCAGTATTCTGCTCTGCACCCTGGGAGCATTGATCCCGGCTCTACGGGCATCACGGCTGCAACCATCGGAGGCTTTGCGTTATGAGTAAGAAGATCCTTGAATTGCGTGATATCCGGCACTCCTACAAGATGGGGTCCAAAACCATCGACATCCTCAAAGGGGTCAATTTTGTCCTGGATCAGGGCGAATGGTGTTGTATCTACGGGGCTTCCGGCAGCGGAAAAACCACATTGCTCAACCTTATCGGGGGATTGGAAACTCCCACGCACGGTAAAATCGCCGTCTGCGGAGAAGTTCCGGCGGAAATGTCCCGCAGCAAAGCGGCTTCATTCAGGGCGGAAAAGATCGGATTCATCTTTCAATCCTACCATCTGCTTCCTGAATTGACAATTCTGGAAAACGTGGCACTGGCCGGTTCCATCGCCGGAAAAAGTTTCCGTTCCGCTGAAATCAAGGCCGGAAAACTGCTGGAAACAGTCGGCCTCGGCCACCGTATATCCCACCGCCCCATGGAATTATCCGGCGGTGAACAGCAGCGGGCCGCCATCGCCCGCAGTCTGATCAATGATCCGGCCCTGCTGCTGGCCGATGAACCGACCGGAAACCTTGACCCGGATACCGGAAATGAGATACTGAAACTTTTTCAGCGTCTCCGCCGGGATGATCCGTCACGCACGATCCTGATGATCACTCACAATCAGGACATCGCCTCTCTGGCCTCCCGTACGGTCGATTTGAAAAATGGTATCCTAACCAACCGCTGACGGGATATACAACGATGAAAAACCAGAAGATCAAAGGGGCTTTTTTTGCCATTTGTGCCGCCATTTCCTACGGATTGAATCCATGTTTCGGTATTCCGCTTTATGCCGAAGGATTACATCCGTATTCGGTATTGTTTTACCGTTTCGGTTTTGCCGCGATCCTGACCGGAATGATTCTGCTGATCACCGGAAAATCATTCCGGCTGCCCAAAGCATATTTTCTGCCGACGGTCGCGGCCGGAATTCTCATGACATTGACCTGCCTGCTCTGGTTTTTGAGTTTCAAAATAATGGATTCCGGCATCGCCGCAACTTTGCTCTTTATCTACCCGGTCATGGTAGTTCTGATCATGTGGGCCGGATTTCACGAAAAACTCAACCGTACCACATTGCTGACCATCATTATTGCTTTGAGCGGGGTCGTTCTGCTCTGTCAATCAGATAACGGCCGCGTTTCTCTTACCGGAATAATGCTCATTATGGGATCGGCTCTGGCCTATGCCGTTTATATCGTGCTGGTAAAAGTTTCCAAGTTGAAAGATTTTTCCTCATACACCATAACCTTTTATGCCATGATCGTATCTGTAATAATATTCCTGATCCCATTGCGGATGGGGGCGGATCTGCAAATGCTGCCGTCATACAAAGCCCTCGGCAACGCCTTGTGTCTGGCACTTTTTCCGTCACTTTGTGCCTTTCTCTTTGCGGCTCTGGCGGTAAAATATATCGGTGCGACCCGAACCGCTATCCTCGGAGCATTGGAACCGGTCACGGCAGTAACAGTCGGAGTCCTGCTCTTTAATGAATCTCTGACACTTAAAACCGTAACCGGCATCGTACTGATCATCTCAGCGGTGATCATCATTATCTGCGGATCTCAGAAAACTGAAAATACTTCACCAGAAAGCAACAACGTATGAATATCACCGATTTTATATCTTTCAAAGGACGCGGCGGCATTGCGGATGTTTCCAAGATCGCCTTCCCGCTGGTAGTCGCTTCCATCGGCCATGGGATCAACCTTTTCACCGACCGGGTGATGCTCTCAAATTATTCGCCGTCGGCAATGGCGGCGGCATTCCCGGCCGGATTGACCAGTTTCACCATGTCATGTATCTTTCTGGGGATCGTCGGTTACGCCGGAGTATTCGTGGCCCAGTACACCGGAGCCAAACAGTTTCAGAATGTCGGCAAAGCGGTCTGGCAGGCGATTTTCCTCGCCTTTACCGGCGGAGCGATCATGGCATTTACCACCTTATTTGCCCGTGAACTTTTTGACTGGTACGGCCACGCCGAAAATCTGCGGCCGATGGAAGTGACCTACTACACGCTTCTGTCATGGTTCGGATTCGTACCGCTGGTCACGGCAGCCTTGTCAACCTTCTGGAGCGGCCGGGCCAAAACCAAAATGATCATGATCGTCAATTTGCTGATCACTTTATTCAATATCCCGCTCAATGCTCTTCTGATTTTCGGCTGGGATTTCGGGGGATTTGCCATTCCGGAACTCGGCATCGCCGGAGCCGCGTGGGGTACAGTCGGAGCCGGAACGATCGGATTACTGGTATTCATCATCTGTTTCACCCTGCCGGAAATGCGGAAAACCTACGGCACTTGCAGCAATCCTTTTGCCCCGGATATATTCAAACGGCTCATCCGTTACGGTACTCCAAACGGAATACAACTGGTGCTGGATCTGGCGACATTCAATATCTTTGTAGTTCTGCTGGGCAAAATAAGTGAAGATGTCCTTACTGCCAGCACCGTGGCCATGTCGGCTTACAGTCTGGCATTCAACCCGATGATCGGTTTCGGTCAGGCCGCCTCGATCCTCGTCGGTCAGGGCGTCGGAGCCAAAGATATCCCCTTCGCCGAAAAATCTGTACGCAGCTGCCTCTTTCTGGTGCTGGTATATTCAGTAATGATGCTGATTCTTTTCGTATTCTTTCCGGAACTGATCTGCCGGATGTTTGATCTTAAGGAAAATACCAACGTCCTGCGGCTGGCCGGAATCATGCTGATATTCACCAGCGGATATCTCTTTTTTGATGCGATTAATATCCTTTTCGGCAATGCGGTCAAAGGGGCCGGAGATACCAGATTTGTCATGTGGGCCGGTATCGCTCTGAGCTGGCTGCTCTTTGCCATACCGTGTATTGCTGTGTATTACACCTTTTCAAGCCGGTGGGCCATTGAAAAATTCGGGGAATTCACCGCCGGTGAGATCAATGTGTGGACCCTCTGGGGCATCTGCAACTTTTATATCGCCACACTCGGTGCCACCTTTTTCGGGCGCTACCGCCACGGCAAATGGAAGTCAATGAGCGTGATCAACTGACCGGGCAAAGACCAATTCGATAACCGATCTGGCCACCGAACCGGGGGCGGGTAATTCCGGGTGCTTTTCCGCAGTGAACCACCCCAGATCGCTCAATTCCTCCCCATCGGCACAAGCAGTGCCTCCGGCGTATTCAGCCAGAAATGCCAGCATCAGCGAATTGGGAAACGGCCACGATTGACTGGTTACATATTGCAGATTTTTCACCTCCAGTGAACACTCCTCGCGGATCTCTCTGACCACGGCATCTTCCAGAGATTCACCGGCTTCAACAAATCCGGCGATCAAACTGTATACATTACCGGCAAAATTACGATTGTGAGCCAACAGCAACTCTTTTCCACCGTTACGGGTGATGCCGACGATCACCGCCGGAGCGATCTGCGGATAATATACATTGCCGCACCCGGGACAAATCACCCCGGAATCATCGGCCGATGCCTGCAACTTTTCCCGGCAACTTCCGCAAAAGCAATGCTTTTTACGCCAGTCAAGCAAGCCGCGTGCCCGGCATAAAGCCATTGCTTCTCCGGCAGGAAATTCAAACAGGAATTGACGTATCTGCCGCACCGTCAAGGCCCCGGTCAACTCCGGCAGCACTTCACACTCAAAGGCAAAACAGCAATATCCGTCAAGTTTCCCCACCCGGAGCAAAGTATATTTTTCACACCATAAATCTTTAACTTCCGACCAGAACGGCAAACGGCAAATGCCTTCTGCGGCAAATACCACCGTTTCCCGGCCGCACAATACGATCACCGGCTCCCGGTCACCGGGGAAAATACACTCGGTTTCAGCAAGTTTCTGGATGAATTCAAACACTTTCGATCACTCCGCCCCCGGCTAAAACATCGCCGCAATAAAATACCGCCGCCTGACCGGGCGTGACCGCCCTCTGCGGCAAAGCAGTGCGGATACGCCACAAACCGCCGGTCAACTCCTCCGCATGACAGGCCACTCCCGGCGAACGGTAACGCACCCTTACAGTCAATTCGCCGTCAGGCATCCTGCCGCTCTGCCATGAAATATCTTTCACCGTAAACGATCCGGTCAGCAAATCATCCTGACAGGTGGTCAACTCAATATCACCTTCCGGTGCAGAAATACTTTTGATATATGCCGGAACTCCCAGAGCCACATTCAACCCCTGCCGCTGACCGAGCGTATAACAGTGTATGCCGTCGTGACGGCCGACCACTTTGCCCTGATAAATGAAACGTCCTTTCCGGATTGTCAAACCGCAACGGCGGCGCAACGTTTCACCGCAACACTCACCGGGAACCTGAAAACAGGCATCCTGACTGTCTTTGCGTACCGCACAGGGCAAATTCGCTCCGGCGGCGATCCGGCGGACTTCATCCTTGGTCAGTTTGCCCAGAGGGAAACCGGTTCTGGCCAATTCACTTTGAGTAAGGCGGTAGAGAAAATAACTCTGATCTTTGGCCGTATCAATGCCTTTATTCAAAAAGTATATACCGTTTTCACAGCCAAGCTGCACATAATGTCCGGTAAAAACCCGGTTGATCCCCGCCATATCCGCCGCATGAAACAATTCGGCGAACTTCAAAACTTTATTGCAGTTGCAACATGGATTCGGAGTCCGGCCGGAAACATATTCCACCGCAGAATCATACAACACCTTTTCGTAGAACTCCTTTGAACAGTCATGCTCGATCAGATCGATGCCTAAAAGCCGGCAGCATTCATGCAATTGCGGATCGTCAGGTGCATCCGCTTCCATTTTCAAATGGATGCCGGTGACTTGATACCCCTCACGCAATGCAAAATAAGCGGCAACTGTCGAATCCACACCGCCGGATACCGCCACGGCTATATGCTCTTTACTCATCACTATCCATCCAGTTATCATCCTGACGGCGGACTCCGCGCCACACGGATACCGGCACATCCCGGCAAGTATAATCATCCGGCAGCAGCGGTGTCCACACCCTTTCAGGGTAGAGCGGCAAACCGGAAGATATGATATAAACCGTATCTTCCAGATTTTCCAACTCATCCAGAGAATGCAGTTTATAAACCGGTTTGCCGACATAGAATAATCCGCAATACATACCGTCTATATCATACTTGTAAAGTCTGGCCGTATTTTCCGGCAATGCCTCACGCACATCATGCCCCAAAGTACGCCACCCCTTTTCCATCATCCGGTAGGGCAGCAATTCCACCGCCGCCACCACCCCGATCCCGCAACAAAGCAATGCCAGTTGGAGCCACACCGGAAACCGCCGGTGTCCGGTACTGTAAAAAATATTCAATATCAACAAAACTGCGGCGGCGGCCAGTGAAAAATAAAAGTAGCCCGGCACCACCCGGCGGAAGATCATCTTATCCGCCTCACCGAAAAGCCCCAGCAGATTTTCCGGTATAAAATTCACCAACGCAATAACTAATACCGCAAACGGGAAGAAAAATCCTCCGGCCAGCAGTGCCTTGCGTAAAAATACACCGTAACGGCGAACCCCCAATTCATAGGTCAATCCGGTCAGGATCCCCAATGGTCCGATCAGGAAAAAAATCAACTTGCTGGATACTCCGGGCAGCAACCACGCCAAACCCAGCATTGAAAAAAAGAGTGTCCGCAAATATCTGCTGAATACCGGCAACGGCGAAATCGCCTGCAATGCCACACAAAACGGCATCCACATCACCAATGACCACGGCAACATACGCAACGGGAACAATAACGGAAAAAGCAATACCTCCTCCCAGTATTTTCCGGTGGAGATCATCTGCAAATCCCCACTTACCGCATAGTAACGCAAACTTAAACCGAAAGGCAATGCCCAGATCATCACCACCGCCAGCAATAACACCGCCCCCACCGCAAAACCCGGCGTGCGGAATTTACCGGCAAAAGATAACGGACGCCGTAAAAACAACAGCGGCAATACAAAAAACAGCAATACCACCGGCCCGGAAGTCAGAAATCCCAGCGACAAAAGTACCGCCGAAGCGATCCACGCCGAATTCCAATCAGCCAGACGGCTGCCGTAGTGAAAAAACAGCAATTGAGCCGACAAGAGGAAACAGGCCGCCATCGTTTCCGGTCCGCCATATACCCCCTTTTCCAGAGTAAAAAGTGTACCGCAGACACAACAGGCCGCCACCAGCCCTGCCCTTTTACCGCACCTTGTCCCGGCGGCAAGTCCCGCCAGCAGAGCCAGGATGCCCAGCATCACCACCGAAATCAGCCGCAAAGCATTTTCCATCGGCAGACCGCAACGGTAAAGCAGTGATACCACCGCCGGATAAAGCGGCCACACATCACGGTGCGGCATATTATGGGCATGGGCAGTAATACCGGCAGAAAGATTCCACGGATGCTCCACATAATCAGCCGCCACCGCCGCGAACAAACCTTCCTGACGGAAAAGTTCATGACTGCTGATGACCCACGGCAGATACATCAGCAAAAATGTTACCGTCAGCAACAGCCAACTGCGCCGGAACGACACGGCATTTTCCAACCGCAACGACAGCGGTAATTTTTCATTATTGGTCATATTTCATTGATTCCCGGAAAATATAAAAAAATGTACTTCTTTATAATTTAGTACCGCTTGAGGATTTTTCAACTTATTACGCCTGATTTTCTTAATATTCCCTGCTTTTCAAGTTGTCAATAATTGCATCCCTTTCAAAGATTTCTGTGATCTCAGCCGGAAAACCGGATAATTCCGGGATCGACACGAGCATATAATCATTCACCGCCAGCCGGAGCGTTTCTCCTGAAAAATCCCCGGCTCCGAAATATTTGAAGTGATGACGGCGGCGGGACAGCAATTTCCGGGCGGTTTCACCATCGACCGTTACCACTGCGATCCGGTTGCCGTAAGGGAATAACTCATACAACTTTTTCACCGTTAAAATCGAATGGAACTTCGCCGGATCAAATCCGGTGATCGCCGCATCTGCTCCGGATACCCGGCAAATGATTTCAGCGGATGCCTGTCCGAAACCTGCCGCATCCGGAAATAACGCAATTTCCTTTGCTCCATCGACCTCTGCCGCCTCATCCGCCCGGCGGGCAACAGACATTATTGCCGGATCTCCGGATGCCGCCGGACGGAGCAAGCGGGATGATGCAAATCTGAAACGTTTTTCCCCGTCAAAGTGAAGCGTCAGCAATACCGCCGATCCCCCATGGGAACCGGGTTGACAAATCAAGACCCGATCCATAATCCCACCGGGCATCTCCCGATGTGAATGGGCCCCGATCACCGCATCGATCTCCGGGAATTCTCTTAAAATTTGACTCAATACCGGATAATTACTTGAACTGATATGACCGGTCAGAATTACCGCATGGCAATCTGCCCGGTTCAAAATTTCCATTTCAGCAGCGACTGCCGCCACCTCATTTTCATAATGAAAATCCCGCCAGAATGATGCTCGTTTGCTCAAACCGGATTCCCCGAGAGCAATGATACCGATCCGGATACCGTCACGCACGATGACCACCGAGCCGGACGGGCGGAAATTCCCCAGAGCCCACTGTGCCCCCATGATCCTGCCCCGGAAACAACTCTGCCAATCGTGCAAAACCCTTTCCGGGAACTCCAGATCATGATTCCCCGGCACCAGTATATCGTACCCCAATTCATTGAATGCTTCAATGACCGGCAGACCATGTTGCCTGACCACCGGAAAACTGCTCTGACCAAAATCGCCCAAATCGATTTTCACTGCATCCGGATAACTTCTGATCTGCGGAGCAAGCAACGCCAATGCCGGCAAATCACCATGCAGATCCGCCGTGATAATAAAATTCACCTCGCCACCGCAAAGCAAAATACTCCACAGTGCGAGGATGAATGAAATCAGATTTTTACGGAACCGATCCACTTACGCCATAGCCAAAGCCTGATCAAAATCGGCTTTGATATCTTCGATGTTTTCCAGACCGACCGAAACCCGGATCAAATCCGGTGACACTCCGGCGGCCACCAATTCCGCTTCTGAAAGTTGCCGGTGAGTCATGCTCGCCGGATGCAACACCCCCGTGCGGACATCGGCAACGTGTACCACGATCGCCGCCAGTTTCAGTGAATTCATCACCTTTTCTCCGGCTTCACGGCCGCCTTTCACCCCGAAACACAACACTCCGGAAGCCATACCGTCTTTGAAGTACTTCTGCACCCGTTTGTATTCAGAATTGTCACTCAAGCCCGGATAGTTGACCCAACTGACTTTGGGATGATTACGCAGATATTCCGCCAGAGCCAAAGCGTTACTGCTGTGTCTTTCCATACGCAAATGCAGCGTTTCAGTACCCAGATTGGCCAGAAACGCATTGAAAGGCATCATCGGGATACCATAATCCCGCACCAGCTGCACCCGCAATTTCACCGAAAATGGTGCATCCGCAAAATCTTTGGTGTAAATCAGACCGTGATAACTTTCATCCGGTTCAGTAAATTCCGGAAATTTACCGTTACACCAGTCGAATCCGCCTTTTTCCACGATTATACCGCCTACCGCAGTAGCATGACCGTCAATGTATTTCGTCGTGGAGTGTGTGACGATATCCGCACCGAACTCAAACGGACGGCACAATACCGGCGTCGGGAAGGTATTGTCAACGATCAACGGCACACCGTGTTTGTGAGCCACTTTGGCATACATTTCAAAATCCGCCACCAGCAAAGCCGGATTCGCCAGAGATTCAATAAATACCGCTTTGGTATTTTCTTTCATGGCAGCATCAACTGCAGCTTCATCCATATCCGGAGTAACAAAGGTGATCTCAATGCCGGTCTTTTTCAAAGTGTTGGTAAAAAGCGACACCGTACCACCGTAAAGACTGGATAACGCCAGCACATGATCCCCCGCTTTGGCAATATTCATCAGAGCAAACGCATTGGCCGTCTGACCGCTGCTGACCGCAACTGCCGCCACGCCATTTTCCATAGCGGCGATCTTTTTCTCAAACGCATCCACCGTGGGATTGGCCAGACGGGTATAGAAAAATCCGGAACTTTTCAAGTCAAAAAGATCCGCCACACTCTGCACATCATCATACTTGTAAGTCGTACTCTGCACGATCGGTACAACTCTGGCTTCACCGTTGCCCGGTTCATATCCGGCCTGAATGGCCAGAGTTTCAATTTTCCAGTTTTTATCCATTTTCTTATCCTTTCACACTTCGTGTATTTTTACATTGGCATCACTTTTTTCAACCAACTGCTCCAATTCGCAGAAAAGTTTTTCAATACAGGCCAATTCCGGACTTTCATCATCCACGGAACCATTGACCCCGCGCAAAAAGTCAACCACCGTCAACCTGTCCGGCGGCATCGCGGGCAGCAGCACAACTTCACCATCCTCCTGCACACTGCGGCAGATCATACCGCAATCGACCAATTCATCGATCTCTGAACGCAAAACCGATTCCGGCACCCGCAATTCCAATGCAACTTTATCCACGGATACCGCACCGGCAGCATTTTCAAAAGCAACATAAACACAACGCAACACCGCCAACTGATGCACCCGCCGCAAACGGATACTGATCTTGCGACGCCCCTCATTGAATATACCGCTTTTCAAATGCTGATGCACAAAACTGATTTCCGCACCGAAAAGAATCAATTGCCACGACCAATTCGACCAGATCAGAAACAACGGCAATATCGCGAAACCACCGTACAACCGGTTGTAAGAAAATACACTGGATTGCAACCACAGAAATGAAGCCTGCAATATTTGAAATGATATACCCACCAGCAACGCCGCCACCACAGCACTGGTCCAGCGTACTTTGGTATTCGGCACAAACCAGTAAATGAATAAAAACAACAGCACTGTTATACACACCGGCAATACTTCAGCGGCACTTTCCCATAAAAATCCCTCAAAGTGATTATCCGGAAATTTCTCGGTATGCTCAATAACTTTGGTACGCACCATAACTCCCAAAGTGGAAATCGCCACCATCATGATCGGCGTCATCATGACCAGAGAAAAATAGTTGCTGAATTTACGGATCACATTGCGGCGCGGCGGCAGCCCCCAGATCACATTGAATGATTTTTCGATATTATGGATCAGCCATACCACAGTCCACACCAGGGCGATCACACCGACACCGGCAATCACACCGCCGGAAGCCTCTTTCAATGCCCACTCCGCCAAATCACAGATATAAATGAGCATTTCCTGATGAGCCGGGAAACGGTGTATCAACATCCTGCGAAGAGAAAAAGCAAAACCAAACCCCTTGGATATACCGAATATCAATGCAAGCATCGGCACGATCGAAAACAAGGTGTAGTAAGTCAAAACAATCGACTGCTGGCTCAACTGATCCCGGAGATACCGCCGGGAACTGAATTTAATAATCCGCCAGCAATTTCTCAACCAAAGTATTATACTCTGCCTGACCGTCATATTTCCTTGCCTCCTCATATATTACTGCAAAAACATCGGTTCAAATGTCGATTCTCCGGCCTCGCCGGTCGGCATGGGCAACGCTTCCGGATGATCGACCACCCCCATACGGCGGCTGAACGGATAAAACACGATCCATGCCCGGCCCACCAGATTGTGCCGGGGCACCGGACCGAAATAGCGGCTGTCCATGCTGAAATTGGAATTATCCCCCAGCATCAGATAGTGATCCGCCGGAATGGTGTACTCCTCACCGGAAGCAAATGGATATTCCCCCATATTGCTCAAGTGTCCGTGATACCCGCCCCGCATGGAATAGACCTTTTCAAAACGCGGTTCCAGATCCTGGATCCTTTGAAATCCGTCTGCCCCTGCCGGACGGACATAGAGTTGATTATCCTCGATTTTTACCGTATCACCCGGTAATGCCGCCAGACGCTTGATATAATAATAGCCGCCGATGTCGGTCAACTTCTGACCATTGACCACCAATCCCTCGGTATTGAAAACGATGATATCCCCCCGGGCCGGTTCGGAAATATACATGGAGACCCGTTCGACAAAAAGATGGTCGCCCACGGACATATAACCGTCGCAGATCACCTCCCCCTGCGAATAAAATTCCTTATCCAATGCCCCGGTATAATCTGCCACCTGGCGGGGATTGCCCGGCAGACGGTAACGGTTGTTGCCGATGATCAATTCAGAATATTCAAAAATCTTACCGGCATAAGACTCGATGATGTGATAAAAACTGCCGCTTCCCCCGCGGTGGCTCTCATATACCCGGGTCGTACCGTAGATCACATTGTGCAAAATTCCCGGTACTTTGCCGAATCCGGCATTGGCGTTACTCTCACGATGCTGATAATGGATGCCGAAAAGCGTCGGTTGCATCGAACCGGTCGGTATTTGAAACGGTTGAAAAAACAGACCGCGCAAACCGAATGCCACTGCTCCGACCACCGCCACCAAATCCAGAAAACCGTAAAGTTTCCCCCGTTTGGGCAACGGCAGAGCAGCAAAATCAGTTTGGGCTTTTTTGATCGCTTCATCCAGATTTTCCAAAGGAGCCTGCTGAAGCTCTGAAATAACTCCCTCAATACGCGAACGCAACGCCGGGGAGAGCAAGTCATCCTCGGCGTGGCAACGCGATCTCATTGCGGAAAGTTGTTTTTTTCTCTTTCTTTCCTGAAAAAATTTCATCCTCGATTCTTTCTGATATTAACGGTGCCGCGGCGGGCGGCGGCCATGATGCGGCGCCGGACGATGGTGCGGATGCGGCGCCGGACGGTGATAACGCGGCGGAGGAGTCACGATCACCGGACGGTTGTAATAGACCGGCGGCGGAGGTGCAACCACTACCGGAGCCGGAGTGACCACTACCGGGGCCGGAGCGACCACACTTCTTACCAGATTTACAATACCGGTGGCCAAATCCAACCCGTCACGGTGATGACGGTGATGACCGCCATGCGGCCGGGCAAACACGGCACTTCCCATTACCATAACTGCAGCAAGCATCGTAATTTTTACTGTCTTTTTCATAATCGATCCCTTTCTTTTTACGTTTAAGGTTGTTTTTACTGCACCACACTCAAAGTGCTTCCAACCTTAAAACGTTAAAGAAAGCCGAATTATTTTAACTTCTTTTATATTTTTTAATATTTTTTAATATTTCGGCACCCCTTACGGTTATTTGCCGCATTCGATCACCAACCCGCGCCGGATAAAGGTCGGCACATCCAAATCTTCCCCATCAACCATGACCGGGGTGGTATTTTCCATAATGCCTTTTTCCACAATATCCAGATTCGGCAGTGCCAACTGCTCACCATCATCACCGGATGCAACCGGAGCATTTCTGCGGAATGAGTGTTTGGCAACCGCATTTTCACTGCTTTGCTCACGGTTATCCAGATAACGGACCGTCAAAACAGTCAACTGGATCTTTCCGGCAAAATCAGCATCCGTGGCGGCACCGAGCAACACTTTTTTCTCAAAATCCGGATTCACCTGCCTTGCACACAAATCCAGCACAGCTCTGGCACTGCCCATGGATAATTCCGGCCCCCCGATCAATGAAAATGCCACCGCATCCGCATTATCCAAAGTATCCGGACCGCCAAGCAACGGCGAAGCGAGCAACTCATCCATCGCCTGTGAGGCGGCATTGTCATCATCATCCACCAGAGCCGTTCCCAACGCACATAAGGTATGACGGCGTTTCAAAACCCCGGTAAAAGCCGCAAAATCGGCATTGAAAAGATTCGCCCCGCCAAGTACGGAAGCCACGGCAAAAAGAGTCCGGGAAATCTCTTCATCCGATTTCCGGAAAGCCTCGGAAATCGGCGTTTCCGCTTCCATCGTGGAAAATAACAGATCATTGGGCAGAGCGATCACAGCATCAGCGATCTGCAGCAAATCGTTTTTTATCTTTTCTTCAGCAATGTGCCGCCGCTGGAAACCTTCCATGGCAAAGGGCAAAGTGACCAATACCGCCGTCGTGATATGCAACTTCGCCGCCACTCCCAGAATCACCGGCAAACCGCCGGTGGCCAGACCACCGCCCAAACCGGCCACGATGATCAATACATCCGTGGAAGCCAATACCGTATTCAGCAATTTGCGTTCATTGGCCAAAGCCTGCTGACCGGCGATCACATCGCCGCCGCACCCCCGGCCGGAACGCAACAGACGACCGGCCTGGATCCAGTTTTCTTCACTTATTCCGGAATTCTGCAATGCACTCACATCGCTGTCAAGAGCCAGCAACCGGAATTTTTGTGCGGCATCCAACGCCGTAAATTTCTGAATGATCCGGCATCCGGCTCCGCCTACGGCCATTATGGTTATTTTATTCTCCGGCATATTCACTTGCTCCTGCGTCCGAACATCCGGCCCAGACGCCTGAAAACGCCGTTTGATGAACCGGTCGATCCGATGTAGTTATGTTGGAAAAACGCCGCCACTTTCAATGCTCCCCAGATCGCACTGAACCGGGGTGAATCCAGATCGATCCCGACACCGGAGGCACAAACCGGAATACCGATACGGCAATTCATATCAAATATATCACTGAAAAGTTCCCTGCTCCGGAAATATTCCGCACCGCCGCCGGTAAGTATACCTCCCGCCCCCAGGGCTCTCGGAGTATTCTTTTCCTGCAACTGGCGGCGGATCAATTCAAATATTTCCCGCAAACGGGCATCGACGATCACCTCAAATGAAGCCAGAGGTATGGTCATCATCCGGCCGGTGACACCGGGTAATTCCAAAGTACTTTTCTTCTCCTGTATCGCCCTGGCCAGAGTGCCGTTTTCCAGAAGCCGGCGGCAGGCATCGATATGCAGTTTCAAACCGATGCTCAAATCGTTGGCCACATGTTCCATGCCCAGCGGAATAACTCCGGAAGCACTAACTCCACGGTCAAAATAGACAAGATATTCCGTCGCCCCGGCTCCGATATCCACTAATAGCGAACCGTTTTCCTTTTCCAGATCACTGCAGATACCCTCCCCCGTGGCCAAGGGCGAAAACACCGCCTCGATCCGGGCATCTTCCACCCCGGAATTGATGACCACCGAACGGAAATTATCCACCCGGCCGGCTGCCGCATGGATGATATGCACACACGCTTCAAGTTGAGTGCCGGATTGTCCTAAAGGATTACTCACCCGGCGGTTATCCACCAGATAATGTGATACAGATGTATTTATGATCTCACGCCCGTTGCCGGAAGCAGTGAATTTGGCATTTTCCCGGGCTTCCTGCTGTTCATCCGCAGTAATTACCCGGTCCGGATTTTTCACCGTCACGATGCCTTTGGAAAGTTTCGACTCGATATCGCAACCGGAAACCAGCATCGTCATCAAACGGCAATTGACCAATTCACCGCCGGATTCCCGGTCGGCATCCTCCAACGCTTTGCGGAATGCTTCAGCGGCACGGCCGATATCAGCCACTTCGCCTTTGATGACCGCTCCCGGAGCCGAGGCCATGCCGCAACCGATGACCGCACTGACTTCGCCGTGATCATCGACTTCTCCGATCAGCACCCCGATTTTGGAAGTACCGAATTCCACGGCGCAAGCCACATTATGCTTATGAAACATTATCAAAAAAATTTCCTTATGATACAACCTGATATACCGGAAAAGAATATAACCCCATACCGGCAAATATTCAAGTCATTTTAACACACTATTTACAAAAGATTGCAACGTGTTTTTTTATTTTCCGGAAAAAATCACGAACTTACCTGACCGTCCCCAGACTGATTATCCGAACCGGCAGTAAAATCACCTGATACACCAACTCAAACGGGGCACAAATCCCCTTTATGAAGTTATCCACTCCATCATCGAACATACCGAATGGAGCCCCGAGCGTACATTGCAAAACTCCGGCCGGCAGCAGTAAAATGGAAACTGTCGCTTCACCGATTTTCATCAGGCCGATACCGCCGGATTGCAGTGTGCTGGCAGCATGGGGACTCCAGATCGCCGCCAATTCCAATGCTCTGGGAGCCGCCGCCGTCATGGTGGCCGGATCGACCGCCCCGGCCGGCAGAGCCCGCAGACAAGCCGCCATGATAAACAGCAGTATGGCAATTTTTTTCACAATTCAATCTCCGATACGGTAAATTTTCACCCGAAACGGCAATTCGACCGCCGTTTCACAGCGGAATACTGCCAATTTCACCTTTTCTGTAAACCATATATTAAGGTACAGCATCTCTCCGGCATTGTCAAGCATCTCCGGAGAATTTTGATCACTTCCATTGAATATCAGAAGATAACTGCCATTTTCTGTCATCCGGTCAACTCTGGTCAAATCATAAATCACGCACGTCAAACCGTCAAATTCAGTTTCCTGACCGCGGCAACTGCCGGAAAGCACCGCTTCACTTTGCCGGGCATCAAGACCGTTAAATTCCCCCGGCTCAGTTTCAAAAAATGCAACCTTGCTGAAATTGCCGGAAAGCACCTGTAAATTGTATGCTTCCAGAGCTTCCGGCAGAGCATTGCGGATCGGGAATCCCACCGATGCCCGGTATACCGGCAAAATTTCCGGCGGACAACTTTGCCGGTGTTTTTCAAAAATCGCCGTATAATCCGGCACCCGCCACAGATCCAACTGCAAAAAAATCCCCGGTATTGCAAGTACCAATGCGATGACAGCACTGACCGGCACTTCCCTGCCCTGCCATCTGCCGGAAACCTCACCGATACCGATGCCACCGGCGATCGCCACCGCAACCGGCAGATAAAGATAGGTACGTGCCGGACCGCCATTGCTGAATAATGCCAGCAGCAGCGGCAGCAGCAGCAATCCGGCAGCATAGAGCCGTTTCGGTTCATTTATCCATGCCGGTACCGTTGCCGCCAGTGCCGGAACAAACAAGAGTGATGAGAATATCAACCACAAAAACTGCCGGTAATCTGCCGCACTGTTTATTTCCATGCCCCACACCTGAGCGGTGCGTAACGCGGAAAAATTCACTCCGTAAAAGATACCGCCGGCAACCGCAATAACTAAGGCGGCGATCCACATCCGGTGATCCGTTCGCTCTTTTCTGCCACTGTAAATCAGAAATCCGATCCCCGCCGGAAGCAGAAACAATGCCCCGGTCGGCACACACAGAAAAGTTCCGATGCCGCTGACAGCAGTCAAAACCGCCGACCGTTTCGGATTTTCCCGGAGTGTACTCATCGCCCAAATGCACAAAATCAGAAAGAACAACTGCATGGCATACCCCCGGGCAAGTCCGCTCAAAACCGCCAGTGGCACCGACAGCATTGCCAGCAGTGCCGCAGCGATCATCGATGCCAGATGGTTCTTTTTGCTCCATCTGTAAGCCAATTCACCGCACAACACCGGTATGAATGCTCCGCAAATGAGCGAAGGCAAACGCAGAAAAACCGTATTGAAAGAGATCAATGAGAGGATTTTCAGGAAAAATGTATTCAAAGGATGATTATTGGGCAGAGCCAGATCAGTCAATATCTGAGTGACCGGCAATTCGGAAAAGAAGATCAGACTCCATAATTCATCGTAAACCGGATTGGCGGTCATCAGCACCATCGGGAACAGCAGTGCCACCGGAAAGATCAACCGGGAAATTTTTTGCTTCAACACCGCTTCTTCCATCATGTCACACCTTATATTCCCATGCTTTGGCTCTGGCTTCTGCATCGGCTGATAAAACCTGTTTCAGAGATTTCTGCGGTTCGACATGGCAATTTTCCATCACACCGCCGACAATTTTGAAAATACCGCCGAAAGGTATTTCACCATTGCAGAATCTGTCCACAGCCACTTCATTGGCAGCATTCATCACCGCCGGAAGCGTGCCGCCGGCCCGCAACGCCGCATCAGCAAACTCCAGTGACGGAAATTTTTTCTTATCCGGAGCAAAAAACTTCAACTCCGCCAGTTCCGCCAGATCAAGTTTACTGCCCGGCTTTTCCAATCTTTCCGGATAACTCAAGCCGTAAGCGATCGCCAGACGCATATCCGGCACCGACATCTGGGCGATCATCGAGCCGTCACTCAATGCGACCAGAGCATGAACCACCGACTGCGGATTGATCACCACATCCAATTGACCGGCATTCAAATTAAAAAGATGTTTGGCTTCGATCAATTCCAGAGCCTTATTCATCATCGAAGCAGAATCGATCGTCACCTTGCGGCCCATATTCCACGTCGGATGAGCCAATGCTTCACTCAGGGAAGCATTATTGATCCTTTCACTTTTCCAAGTGCGGAAAGGTCCGCCGGAAGCGGTCAGCCAGACTTTGCTGATCTCATCACGTTGGCGGCCGGCAAGACATTGAAACACTCCGGAGTGTTCACTATCCACCGGCACGATACTGCCGGATTCCGATGCCGCTTTCATCACCAGTTCTCCGGCAAGCACCAACACTTCCTTGCTGGCCAATGCCACCTTTTTCCCGGCTTTCAATGCCGCCAGCACCGGCAATATGCCTGAGGTGCCGACGATCGCACACAATACCGTATCCACATCCGGCTGCTGAACCGCCTCGATCATCGCCTCCATACCGCATTTGACCGCGGCTTTGGAACCGATCATTTTTTGCAATTCCGGAAATCTCTTTTCCGAAGCGGTGATCACATTTTCCGGAACCAGCAAATCTGTCTGACGGCACAATTCGGCCAGATTTTCTTTGGCCGCCAGCGTATGCACCGCATAACGCTCCTTATTCGCAGCCAGCACATCGGCCGCACTGCGTCCGATCGAACCGCTGGCACCGAGAATCACTACTTTTTCCATATTACTCCTGATTCAGTTGTGATACAAATGCCACGCCACAAAGGCTGAAACACCGGAAATAACCAGCAGAATAACGATGATCACCAAATAAATATTGCGGCGTAAAAAGAGCAGAAAGTTTCGTCCGGCCGAAGCCTTTTCCGCCGTGGCGGCGTAACCGGATAATACCGCATTGATGTCCTGCCTCAACTCCATCGGACTTTGATAACGGTCAAGCGGATCCAATGCCATCGCTTTCATGCAAATCGCTTCCAGACCGGCCGGAAGTTGACTGCCATTGACCGACGGCGGCGGGATACGCCCGGAAACAGTCCGCCGTAAAATTTCCGGCTGGGACAAGCCGGCCAGAGGGGAATCCAAGGTCAGAATCGCATACAATATGCCGCCCAATGCGTAAACATCGGCCGCCTTTCCCGGAGTGATGTTACCGGAAATCAATTCCGGAGCCATATATCCCGGAGTGCCTTTGATCTGACCGGCAGTACCGGTGGCCACATCACCGGCCAATCCCCAGTCGATCACCTGCACTTCACCGAAGTCACCGCAGTGGATATTCCCCGGTTTCAAATCAAAGTGACACACATCCATCGAATGGGCAAATGCCACCGCATTGCATACCCGGATAAAAAGTTGCAGCAACCGGGACTGCGGAAATTTTTCCTGCGTTTCAACATCCCCGGAACGCAGCCGTTTAAGCACCACCGACAACGTGGAACCACGCAAATACTTCATGGTGAAATAAGGCGAACCGGAAACATCGATACCGATATCGTAGACCGGCACGATATTGGGATGCTCAAGTTTGGCAGTGATCCGGGCTTCCCGGACAAAACGGTTGAGATCATAAACCGGACGATCCCGGAAATCCGGCATGATCGCCATAGCCACATCACGCCCGGTATCCCGGTCATGCACCAGAAGCACGCCTTTCATCCCTCCGAAACCGATACTGCGGATAAATTTATAACGCTCCTGCGGTTTCAATGGCAAAGTGGAAACAAGATCATCCGGTTCTCCGGCAGCAGAATCATCCTCAAAGACGACTGTCGCCTCGGGATCGGATTCAGGCACGTTCAAGTTTCGGCTCAATTTCTCCACGCACGACCTCGGCACTGATTATACAACGTTGTTTTTTGCCTTTTCCGCCGGGTGCGGCAAACATCACATCCAGCATCAATTTTTCCATGATGGAACGCAATCCGCGGGCGCCGGTGCCGCGTTTCACCGCCCGGTCTGCCAATTCCTCAAGGGCTTCAGCAGTAAATTGCAGATCCACATCCTGCATAGCCATCAAACGGCGGTATTGTTTGACCAAGGCATTTTTCGGCTCTTGCAAAACCCGTACCAGAGCCGATTTATCCAACGGCTCAAGTGCGGTCAAAACCGGCAAACGGCCGATAAGTTCCGGAATCAGACCGAAATGCACCAGATCTTCGGGTTCGCACTGGGCAAAAAGTTGACCGATATTTTCATTTTCTCCGGCTTCCGGCAGAGTTTTCTGCGGAGCATTGTCACCGAACCCCAGCACCCGGCGGCCGCGGCGGCGTTTGACCACCTTATCCAGACCGACAAATGCTCCACCGCAGATAAAGAGGATATTGGTGGTGTCGATGTGCAAAAATTCCTGATTCGGGTGCTTGCGCCCCCCCTGCGGCGGCACATTGGCCACAGTCCCCTCAAGGATCTTGAGCAAAGCCTGCTGCACCCCCTCCCCGGAAACGTCACGGGTAATGGAAGCATTCTCACCCTTGCGGGAGATCTTATCCAATTCATCGATATAGATAATACCGATCTGGGTCTTTTCAATATCATTGCCGGAAGCCTGATAAAGCCGGAGCAGGATGTTTTCCACATCCTCACCGACATAACCGGCTTCGGTCAGAGTCGTGGCATCAGTGATGGCAAACGGCACATCCAGCATTTTTGCCAGAGTCTGGGCCAGAAGTGTTTTACCGCAACCGGTCGGCCCCAGCAGCAGGACGTTGCTTTTATCCAACTCCACGTCGGCAAGTTCTCCGGGCAAAGAGGCATCGTGGCCGGTAAATTTTGCTTTCAATCTTGAGTAATGGTTGTAAACCGCTACTGAAAGCACCTTTTTGGCCTGTTCCTGACCGATAACGAAACGGTCAAGTTCGTCCTTGATCTCCCGGGGGGAAGGAACATGCAAATCTTTCACCGGTGAAACTGCGGCACTTTTCCTGCCGGCTTTTTCATTGCGTACATCACTGATGATCTCATACCCTTTGGTCAGACATTCCGAGCAGATGCTCAAGCCCTCGTACATACTGGGAATGAAAAAAACATCCTTGCTGTGTACGGGGTCACTGCCGCAAAAGGCACAACACTGTTTGTCTTTGGATTTTGCCATTTATCTGCTCTTTTTCTTGGGAAGCAACACTTTATCAATCAAATGATAGTCACAGGCTTCCTGGGCACTCATAAAGAAGTCACGCTCGGTGTCTTTGTAAAGTTTTTTCAACGGCTGGCCGGAGTGGGCAGCCAGGATCTTGTTGAGCATCTCTTTCAAACGGAGGATCTCTCTGGCCTGAATATCGATATCTGCCGCCGTACCCTCGGCACCGCCCCACGGCTGGTGGATCATGATCCGGCTGTTGGGCAGAGCAAAACGTTTCCCCGGTGCCCCGGCGGCCAGCAGCACCGCTCCCATGCTGGCACACTGACCGACACAGTAAGTACGCACATCGCATGAAATAAGCTGCATGGTGTCGTAGATCGCCAGTCCGGCGGTGACTGAACCGCCGGGACTGTTGATATACAACTCGATATCCTTTTTGGGGTCTTCGGCTTGCAAAAAGAGCAACTGGGCCACGATCAAACCGGCAACCTGATCATCGATCGGAGTGCCGAGCAGAATGATCCGGTCTTTGAGCAGACGGCTGTAAATATCAAACGCACGCTCACCCTGACCGGTCTGTTCAACGACGGTCGGAACCAAATAAGAGTTGGTCTTTTTCATGATCTCTCCTTAATCTCCCCCGCAAAGTTATCGCTTATACATTCCCCGGTCAAAGGGTCAATCGACAGCAGCCTGGGTGAGTTTCTCAAGGGCTTTGCCATTGATGATATCCATACGCAACTCATCGATGGAACCGGATTTTTCCAGCATCTCACGCAATTCACGCGGTTTGCAACCGTAGTAACGGCTCATCATGGCCAGCTGGTCATCAAGTTCTTTTTCATCAAGAGAAATTTCTTCAAGTTTGGCGACCTGGCGCAGGATCAGAGCGCGACGGACCATCTTTTTGGCCTCATCTTCCACTGCGGCACGGTGTTCGGCCAATCCGGCTTTGAATTTCTCGGCATCCTCATCGCTCTTGACGATCTCACGGGCTTTCTGCTGGAGCAGTTTCTGGACTTCGTTTTCGATCAGGGCTTCGGGAAGATCGAAAGCTCCGGCCTGCTCGTCAAGTTTGGCGAAAACGGCTTCAGAAGCGTTGCGGCGCTGCTGATTTTTGGCATCCAATTCCAAACCTTTGCGGATGTTTTCACGCAATTCTTCAATATCCTTGCTGCCGGTGCGTTCGATAAGTTCGGCATCGGTCAGTTTTTTGCGGCGCTGGATAGCGGAAACTTTAACGGTGTAGTTGACACTCTTGCCGGCCAGAGCGGCTTCACGGTAGTCCGCCGGATATTCAGCGGTGAAAGCGTACTCTTTGCCGATCTCAGCACCGGTAAGGGCTTTGATACAGCCGGGGATGTTTTCCGGCTCATTGAGCCACATAAAAGCATCGGCGGCCTCGATCTGACGTTTCAGGGAGGCACTGGCATCTTCGGGGAGTTCAAAATCACCTTTGTAATCGACTTTGAGCATATCCTCGGCGACGGCGGCACCCTCGGCATCAGCGTAGGTGCCGTACATGGCACGGTACATATCCAGACGCTCATCGATGGATTTTTCCTCAACGGCATCGACCGGAACATCGACTTTGAGATTTTTGTAATCGCCAAGATCGATGGCAGGAGCGGTGACACCTTCCATAGTGAAGGAGAATTCCTCACCGGCTTTGATATTGCCGAATTCTTTGAAACGCAGGCTCAGAAGATCCAGAGATTTGTCTTCTTCGATCTTTTCGACAGCGGCACCGACGAAACGGTTGCGCAACTCCTCATTGATCTCGGCTTCATATTTTTTGCTGACCATGCCGAGCGGGGCCTTACCGGGACGGAAACCGGGAATGCTGGCCACACCGGCGATATAGGAAACGACTTTATTCTGCTCGCTTTTGGCGACATCGGCCTCGATTTTGACCGCAAATTCTTTAGTACAGACACCGCTGTCTTTGACTTCAAGCACGATGGAATCGCTCAACTTCTTTGCCATTTTCTGACACACCTTTCATTTAATGATTGATTATTTAATATAAAAGAATATTCCACTTCCAGTATACACTGTTATTTTCATAATATACTTCACCACTGACTTTTTTACAAACCTTTTATGGCCCATTGCGGCACAAAAAACGCACTTATTGCAAAAAAAAGTTGGAATCCCGCCGTTTTTGGTGTTATATTATTTGTGTTATGATCAAATCCGGAAGGGAACAAATATGAAAAGTATTATGATGACAGCAGTTTTGCTGATGATTTGCGGTTGCGTGGATATTGATTACACCGGGCGGAAATTTCCGGCTCACCCCCGGGTGCAATATGTGGAATCGCCCGATGAGATCCGGCTGGATGAATACACTCTGATCGGACGCTTTTCGGTCACTTCCAGAATGAGTGTCCACCCTTACGATGTGGAAGAAGATGTGCTGGCAAGAGCCAAAGAATACGGCGGGGATATCCTGCTGCTCACCGGTGTCAAAACCATCCGCAACGGAGTCTACACCCCCAATGAACAGGAATTCGGTGCCCCTGACCGTCAGAGAAACCCGGAAGAAGAGGCCCGTTTCGGCCGTCAGACCCCGATGCCCGACAGTGCGACTTTCCGGCAGCAGCGTTCTTTTGAGTATCTGCTCTACAAGAAAACTTCAGAAGTCAACCGCCAGCTGGGTTACTGATCACTTCTGAAAAACAATCCGGGAACGGCGATCAAATGCCCCGCTCCCGGATTTTTGTTATCCTGATCATTACTCCGGCCGTCTTATGCTCCGGTAATGTCCCGAATTTTGTGATAATGTTATAAGCCTTCGTAAAAAAACATTATACGGAACCGTAACGAAATAAATCACTTGTGTCGTGATTTATCAAACCGGTAAACGCCGCCGGTCAGATCCAACCGGTGGATGCAGTGTGCGGCAAGGTCGTTTTTTTTTTTGCGATGATCCTCCTTCGCAAATGCGATGGAGGACAAGGTATTCCGATCAAGGCACGACAACAGAGTACCGCGACTTTTCTCAACCCGCCCGGCGGGTGCGGGATTGACCGCAATGCACCGCCGCAAGTAAAGATTTTTCACCAAAAAATTGGACAATAACTATTCTTTTAGTTTGAACCCGGTACACTCACCCATCGGGTCGGCCTCTTCATCCGTCAGGGCACACACACTTTTGAATGGATGCACGATAAAATGCTGACAATTGCGGCAGAACCGGTTATCCGCCACGCCGGACAACTCCACTTTTTCCGTCAAATTGCCCCCCAGCAATGCCGCCAGACGGTCGCAAGATGCCTGCGTTTTGGATACCGCCGGATCATCCGGTGCATCTTTTTTCAACTCCGCTCCGCAAAGTACACACACCTCGACGGTACCGGTGATCTTCCAACCGTCAGTCAGATTTTTCTTTTTGGCGAAACTTTCCTCATGGCAAAAAGGACAGATCATTTTTCCTCCACCGCCTTTTCCGGAAAAATCAATATTTTCTTTTTATCCAGTTCCACTCTGACACCGGTCGCACCGGTGAATGTTCCGCGCAAGATCTCCTCGGCCATGGGATCTTCGATCCAGTGTTCCACCGCACGGCGAACCGGACGGGCTCCGTATTCCGGCTCGAAATCCCGATCCAGAAGGAATTTTTTGACCGCAGTTGACACAAAAAGCGTAAGACCTCTTTCCGCAAGTTTACTGCGTAATTTATCCAGTTCCAGATCGATGATCCGGATCAGGGCATCTTTGTCAAGTTTATGGAACACCACCACATCATCCAGACGGTTGATAAATTCCGGCTTGAAATACTTTTTGGCGATATTGAGCAGTTTTTCCTCAACTTTGACCGATTCAGCAGATGGTTCAGAGGCGAATCCCAGAGAACCGGTGCCGGCGATCTCGGCAGCCCCGACGTTGCTGGTCATGATCACCACCGTATTGCGGAAGTCGATCTTACGCCCCAAGGTATCAGTGATACGCCCCTCTTCCAGGATCTGCAACAGCATATTTATCACATCCGGATGGGCCTTTTCGATCTCGTCAAACAGCACCACACTGTACGGACGGCGGCGAACCTTTTCCGTCAATTCTCCGCCGTCACCGTGACCAACATATCCCGGAGGAGAACCGACCAGCCGGGAAACGTTGAATTTTTCCATATATTCAGACATATCGATCTGGATGAGCGAATCGGCATCACCGAACATAAATTCAGCCAATGCCTTGGCCAACAGCGTCTTGCCCACGCCGGTCGGCCCCAGAAAAATAAATGAACCGATCGGCCGCAACGGATTTTTCAACTCCGCCCGGGAGCGGCGCAATGCTTTGGAAATCGCACTCACTGCCTGATCCTGACCGATCACCACTTTTTTCAATTCGCTTTCCATACGCAGGAGTTTGGCACTTTCGCCCTCCTCGATCTGCTGTACCGGCACTCCGGTAAGTTTGGCGACCACCGTGGCGATATCCGCCGCTGAAACCGGAGTTACCGTATCTCTTTTGGCCTCATGCCACTGACGCATCAATGCTTCCAATTCTTTGCGGACCCGTCTTTCATCATCCCGCAGTTTGGCGGCGGATTCAAAATTCTGCTCGGCCACCGCTTTGAGTTTACGCTCGGAAAGATCCTCCAATTCCGCATCCAGTTTCCCGGTTTCCGGCGGCGGAATGACCTGACTTATCCTCGCTCTCGAACCGGCCTCATCCATCACATCGATCGCTTTATCCGGCAGAAAACGCCCGGAAATATACCGGTCAGAGAGTTTCACCGCACTTTCCAATGCCCCGGGCAGATAGCGGACATGATGATGTTTCTCGTAAGTTTCTTTCAGGCCGTCAAGTATTTTTATGGAATCTTCCACCGACGGCGGATTGACGATCACCGGCTGGAAGCGGCGTTCCAGAGCGGCATCCTTTTCGATTCCCTTGCGGTATTCATCCAGTGTGGTTGCTCCCACACACTGCAATTCGCCCCGGGAAAGTGCCGGTTTGATAATATTGGCAGCATCCATCGCCCCTTCCGCACCGCCGGCACCGACAATGGTGTGAAGTTCATCGATGAATAAAATAACTTTACCGGAATTGCGTACTTCATCGATGACCCCTTTGATACGTTCTTCAAACTGGCCGCGGTACTTGGTTCCGGCGACCATCAGTGGCAGGTCAATGGAATAAATAAGTTTATCCGCCAGCAGATCCGGCACTCTTTTTTCAGCAATGGCCAGAGCCAGTCCCTCTATAATGGCGGTTTTGCCCACCCCGGCTTCACCGATCAGCACCGGATTATTTTTCGTGCGGCGGCACAATATCTGAATCACCCGCTCGATCTCCTCACTGCGGCCGACCACCGGATCCAGACCGCCATTGACCGCCAATGCAGTAAGATTCCGGCCGAATGCTTCCAAGGCCGTGTATCCGCTGCCGGCAGAAAATTGCGGATTGGCCGGACCGGGATTTTCCGGAATATTTTCCCCGCCGGGATTTTCCGGCAGATAATCCGGATCCAGAGCTTTCAACACCGCTTTACGGACATCATGCACATCCAGCCCCAGATTACGCATCACTCTGGCGGCCTGACTGCCCCCTTCACGCAAAATCCCCAAAAGCAGATGCTCCGTACCGATGAAATTATAATTCATGGCACTGGCTTCACCGGCGGCCAATTCAAAGACCTTGCTCAATCCGCTGGTAATGGCCAATTCTCCGGCGAGCATGGTCGCTTCTCCCTGCCCGCAGCTTTTTTCCACTTCCAGACGCAACGCTTCCAGATTCAATCCGCGCTCCTGCAATACGCTCATGGCCACGCCGTCACCCAGAGCCAACAGCCCCAGCAGCAAATGTTCCGTGCCGACATAACCGTGATTGAAACGCATAGCCTCCCGCTTGGCCAGCAGTAACGCCTGTCTAGCCCGGGGGGTGAATCTTTCAAATCCTCCGGGATGAGGTTTATCACTCATAAAAACTTATTCTCCTAAATAAAGAACTTCTTCTCTGTCAAAGGTAATATAATGCTCCGGCGGGAAACTTTCAACTCCGGATCACGTTTTCGGCTCATAATAATCATCGTGAGCCGGAATAAACGACGGTAATGTGGGCAGTAAAAAAAGCATTATCAGCAACATGACTCCGCTGAAAAGAAAAAATGTCTGATAACGGCTGATCTCCCGCCCCGCAAATTCCCAGACCGGAGCAAGCATCGCGGTGCCGAGGATCAGCGATGTTCCCAAACGGCTGATCGCTCCGCCGGCACTGACGTAGGTCTGCACAAAGGCCATCGCAACCGTCTTATTGCCCGGCCGGGCCAAAGCCAGTAATTCAGCAGAATTATTGCACATATAAATGCTGTATGAAAACGAGGTGAGAAACGCTGTACATCCGGCAAAAATGGTAAATCCGGGCATGGATTTATCCACAAAGAAAAGAGCCAATGCCACAAAAGTATATATCCCGTGGGATAATAATTCCAGATTTTTCAACTTCCAATTGCCCAGTCTGCCGCTGTAAAGCAGATATCCGGAAACCATACCGCCGATACCGATGGATGAAATTATCTGCACCGTACCGGCATCCATCTGCACAAATTGCTTGAGATACAGAAAAGTCAGCGGCGTAAGCGAAGAAAAGGCAATGCAATACAATCCGATATAGACCGAATATGAGGTCAAAGGACCATTTTTTATGCAGATCGACAACCCTTTTCTGATATCCGGCGTTTCCGGTACATCACGCAGATTATCCGGAAATTTGGCAATACAGTAATATCTGCCCAGCAACAGCAGGCCGGTGACCGCCAAAACGATCTGCATAAAAATCATCGGCGGATCGTACTTCAAGATCACTCCGAGAATGAAAAAAAGCACTCCGATAAATCCGGTATAAAAAAATCTCATCATACCGAAAAATTTCGCTCTGTCCTGCGGACGCAGAAAAACATCCAGCATCGGATACCAGGTCGCCCCGTAACACCCCCTTTGCAGACAGTAGACAAAACATCCCGCCAAAGCGATATACTTCGCCAGAGATATTCCGAACCAGGGAGCAACTGCCATCATCATAAAACCGATACACCCGGTCAGACAAGTGTAACGCACCACCGGTTTCAAACCGAATCTGGCAATAATAAAACTGCTGGGGATGTAGAGAAATGTTCCCATCACAGCAGTAAAACTGGTTCCCATCATGGTCAGCATATCACCGCCGTCAAGCATGGTGAAAAAGATGATGATCAGCGCACTGCTGTCAAGCATCACTTCAGAAACACAGCCGTAAATGCACGCCAGATAAGCATTGATTCTCGCTTTTCGGCGTACTTCTTCACTCAAAGTTTCAGCGTAAGTCATAAAATCCCCCCGGAAAATTTTTACTTAAATCAGATCAAAATCAAGCAACTGCAACGCTTCCGCGGCACATTCCGGGAAATTTTTTACTGAATATGCCGAAAATTCCCGGCGCACCCAATAACTGCCCCTCAAATGCTCAAACCGTGACGGATCTGCCGCCAATGCTTCAGAATCACGCCGGATATCGTAAGCGTGAAGTACCGCCTTTCTGACCGCTTCATCCACCGTTTCACACCCGGCAAGATCGATCACCGGCGGATATACAGGATCAGGCAATCCCGACGGCCGCCAATTTTTCAATGCACCGATATTCAGTTTTTCAGCGATAAATCTGACCGCAGCCGTTGTACCATTGGCTTTGCCGTCAGCAGAATATCCGGCAATATGCGGTGTGCCGAAATCCACCGATGCAAGCAATTTTTCACTAATATCCGGTTCCCCCGGCCATACATCCATAAGCACTCCGGATAATTTGCCGGAATCCACCGCATCGGTCAACGCCTTTTCCACCACGACTTCCCCCCGGCAACTGTTGAAAAACCATGCCTTTGGACGCATTTTCTGAAAAAACGCCTCATCGGCCATATTTACCGTGGGATATTTCCCGCTGCGCTCCAAAGGCACATGGAGCGTAACGATATCGGAAGCGGCCAGCAATTCATCCAATTCCGTAAATCCGGCCCGCCCCTCCCTCTCTGACCGGGGCGGATCATTGAGCAGAACATTCATTCCGAAAGCTCCGGCCGCCAGAGCCACTTTACTGCCGACGTGACCGGCACCGATGATCCCCATCGTTTTGCCGCGTAACGGCACATCCATTGCCGCCAGAGCGGAGGCAATGTAATTTTTCACACTCACCGCATTACATCCGGGAGCATTGCTCCACTGAATTTTGCACGCAGACAACCCGGCGGTATCCAGATGGTCGAAACCGATCGTCGCCGTCGCCACGAAACGCACTTTGGAATTTTCCAGCAATGCCTGGTTGCACTTTGTCCGGGTCCGCACGATCAATGCATCGGCATCTGCCACCGACGCCGGATCAATATCTTTACCCGGCAGATAGACCACTTGGGCAAACGGTTCAAAAACGCCCCGGATAAAAGGGATGCGGTCATCGATCACGATCTTCATAATATTTTTCCTCACTCACCCAGCAAAATCCGGTCACGCATCATCATCGCCGCCGAACGGGCCGTATCTGAAGCACTCAAAGACGATATCTCTATTTTCAACTCTTTCACCGCTTCCGGGAAACAGCGCAACTCCAATTCCCTTCTCAATGAATCAGTAAGGAATCTGCCAAGACTGGCAAATTTGCCGGAAATCACGATCATTTCCGGATTCAGCAGCATCACGGCCACGCTCAAAGCATGGGCCAGATCCCGGCACAATTCATCGGCAATGATCCGGCCGCCCCGGTTCCCCGAAGCAAATTCCACAAAAGTTTCCATGGTAAAATTTTCCGGTAAACCGCCCAGATCAACTCCGGCTGCCCTGGATTCAGCGATCTTATCGGCCAATCCGGCCGGACTTGCCACGGCTTCCAGACAACCGCAGTTACCGCACCGGCACCGGGCCCCGTTGGGCCGCACCACGATATGACCGATCTCCATAGCCCGCCCGGAACTGCCGACAAACAACTCCCCTTTTTTGATGAATCCACCACCGATACCGTCATCGGTGACCAGATTGAAAATGCTTTCCGGAGCATCCGGCAAACGCTGCAGATACTCCATGCGGGTCTTGACCATCGCTTCCGGCCAGACCCCGGCAGGCAGACCGGAGGCACTTTCCAGCATATTTCCGGTTTCCACCATCCGCCACGGGGGAATATTCACCGCTCTGATAGATGAACTGCGTTCAATATCCACCAGCCCCGGATCGGCAAAACCGATGCCGCGGATCAAATGCCAGCTTTCCCCGGCCAGATCCCGCAAGTGCTGAAGCACCTCGAAAATCTCCCGTTTCACTTCCAGCAATGTCGAACGGTCACCGGCCGGATGCTCCGCACAGAAAATAACTTTCCCGGATGCATCAACGATTACCCCGGTGCAGCCGGATAAGTGCAACTCCATGCCGATAGTGTGGCAACACTCCGGCATACAGCATAATGCCGGAGCCCGGCGGCCGGTCTTTTTGCTGCGGCGCTCCGGTTCACCGACGATACCGGCATTTTTCAACTCATCGATCGCCTCAAAAACCGTCGCCGCCCGCACTTTGGTCAATGCGACCAATTCAGGACGGGTGGCCTGACCGCAAAGCAGCAGATGACGCAGCAGAATATTTTTAAGTTCTTCCCGGCGGCTCATTTCAGATTCAGCACATCCTGCATATCGTAAAGACCGGCCGGTGCAGTCAAAAGATACTCCACGGCCAATAACGCTCCACGGGCAAACATATCCCGGCTGGAAGCTTTGTGGGATAATTCAAGCCTTTCACCCTCGGCAGAAAAGATCACCGTGTGATCACCGACCACATCTCCGCCGCGCAATGCATGCATACCGATCTCCTCTGCCGGACGGCGGCCGACCATACCGGCACGGCCGTTTTTCACCGCCTGATCATACTGCCACTGACGGGCTTCGCAGACGACTTCACCGAGGCGGTAAGCAGTACCGCTGGGGGCATCAAGTTTTTTATTATGGTGCATTTCCACGATCTCCACATTGTAATCGATCCCCAGAAATGCTGCGGCCTCTTTAACCAGTTTGAAAAGCAGATTGACCCCTACGCTCATATTATTGGCCGCCACGATCCGCCCGTTTTCCTCCTCGGCCAGACGTTTCAATCCGGCCCGGTCATCCGCCGTCAAAGCGGTGGTGCCAATGACCATGGCACAATTGTTTTTCACCGCCAGTTCAGTTGCTTCGATCACACCGCCGGTGGCGAAGTCGATCACAGCGGAAACCTTGCCCGAAGCAATGATTTCTGCCAGAGATTCACTGATCAACACTCCGGATTGACCGCAACCGGCCACGATACCGGCATCCTGACCGGTAAAGGGGGAACCGGGGTACTCCACTGCCCCGGCCAGAGTCAAAGTTTCACTGGCCATGATATTGGCAACCAGACGGCGGCCCATCCGTCCGGCGGCTCCGACAACGACTACTCCATTCATAAGACAAAAACCTTCCCTTGAAAACTGAAAAAAACATGCTTTCTTATTAATATAACCAGAAACCGCACTCAATTCAAGCGTAAAATGCTTGAAAAAAACGATTCCCGGTGCTATGGTATAGAATATGTAATACTTTTGAATCGAAAGCAGGTAAATAATGCGTTGTCTGAATTGGTATGTAACCAAATCATTTCTGGTCACTTTTTTCATGGCTATTCTGGTTCTGACCTTTGCCATGACCGGAGCCAATCTGATCAAAGTTCTGGATTTTGTGTCCCGGGGCATCCCGCTGGCGGTATTCGGCAAATATATGCTCTACATCATGCCGCGGATCCTCACATTCACCGTGCCGTGGGCGGTGATGGTGTCGGTGGTGCTGATTTTCGGCAGGATGTCCGCCGACAGTGAAATAACCGCCATGCGGGCCTGCGGAGTAAGTATTTTTCAAATCATCAGTCCGATTTTGATGATCACCTTTCTCATGACTCTGCTCTGTTTGTATCTGCAAGTGGAGATCGGGCCGCCGCTGCTGTGGAAATCACGCAGTATGCTTGCCAATGAGGCGGCAATGCGGCCGATGGCTCTCTTTGAACCGGGAAACCCATTCAGTTATCAGGAGGGTGATAATAATATCGTCATTTCCATCGATGACCGGGAAAGCGACACGGAATTGCACGGAGTGCTTTTCTGCAAAACCGATAAAGACGGCAATATCCTGCAGGAGGTCAATGCCGCCAGAGGCACCATCCACACTGATACCGATGAAATGGTTCTGCACTTCACCCTCTATGACTGCATGATAACCAACCGGGACTCTTCCTCGATGGATGGGGTTTCAAGAATCTTTTCCGATGAGTGGAAATTTCAATTCAATTACGGTCAGGAAGCCAACGCCCAACGGATCACCGAAAGAGCCAAGTATCTGCCCTTGCGGGAACTTCTCGGCGACATCCGCCGCACCAAACTCAATGGTGAAGATACCACCAAACTGGAGATCGAACTCAATAAACGCATCGCTTTCGCCCTTTCCCCCATCGCTTTTCTGCTTCTGGGCATGCCTCTGGCCATCCGCACCAGCCGCCGGGAAACTTCCATCGGATTATTCATCAGCGTGATCCTCGCATCGGTATATTTCTTCTCCATCATCATCTTTGAATCTCTGGACAACTACACCTGGCTCTATCCCCAGTATCTTCTGTGGCTGCCCAATATCGTATTCCAGTTGCTCGGTGCCGGAATGACCTACCGCATTTCCCAGAGGTGAAATATGCGTGCCGCAGTCAATACCGTTGTTATCATACTTCTGATCACCTCTGTATTATTGCTGCTGGTACTGATCTCCAGTTTCGACCGGGCCAGAGAAGCTTCTGTGAAACTTGAGGAAAAACTTACGGCCCTGTCCATCCGCCGGATGGGTGGTTCACACCACCGGGCCGCCGGAGATTTTGCCAATATGGATTTCTTTTGCCCCGATGCCATCGACGGCGGAGTGCTGACTCAGGCCATCGCCAGCGAACCGCCGGGCTTGAATCCGCTGTTGCACAATGAAGCAACTGCCATGGATATATTCGGCCTCTGCTCAATGACCATCGCCGAAAGAGATTGGGAAAATCCCGAAACCTTCCGCCCGGCACTGGCGGAAAGTTTCACCATTTCCCCCGATCACAAAACCTATCACATCAAGTTGCGCCGGGGGGTATTGTGGCATCCATTCACCGATCCGGAAACCGGCATATCCCATCCGGCCCGTGAAGTCACCGCCCACGATATAAAATTTACCATAGATATCATCCGCAACCCGGAAACCAACTGCGAAGTCATGCGGGTATACTATCAGGATCTGACCGGTGTGGAAGTGGTCAACGATTATGAATTGATCATCACCTGGAGCAAGGCTTATTACGGTTCGCTGGCTCAAACCATGTCGCTTTTTCCCATGCCGCGGCACTTTTATATGCCTGACGGCCGCTTCGATCCGGCCCGTTTCAATGACGATCACAAACGCAACCGGATGATCGTCGGCTGCGGCCCATATATGTTCCAAAGTTGGGAAAGTTCCAAACGCATCCGGCTGGAACGCAACCCCGATTACATCGGCTTCGCCTACGGTGCCGCCCCCCCGATCGAAACCCGGATTTTTGAGGTGATCGCTCTGCCCAATACCCGACTGCAATCGCTGCTGGCCGGCAAAATCAGTATGCTCGGACTTTCCGCCGAACAGTGGGTGAACCGTACCAATACCCCGGAATTCACTTCCGGCAGGATCGCCAAATTGCGTTATCCGGATTACTTCTCATACAGTTACATCGGTTACAACAACCGTGTACCATGCTTCCGGGATGCCGCCACCCGCCGGGCTTTGAGCATGCTGATCAACCGGCAGGCGATCCTCGACAAACTGCTTTACGGTTGCGGAGTGATCTCCAAAGGACCGATCATTCCCACTTCATCTTACTCCGATCCCGGACTTGCCCCGTGGCCGTATGACCCGGAACAGGCCAAAATACTGCTCCGTCAGGCCGGTTGGCAGGATAGTGACGGCGACGGGATTTTGGAACGGGATGGTGAAAAATTCTCCTTCACCATGCTGATGATTTCCGGCAGCACCACCCAGCAGCGGATGCTTTTATTGATCCAGAACGATCTGGCCGCCGCCGGAATCGAAATGAAATTGCAGACCGTCGAATGGAGCGTTTTACTGCAACGATTGAAAAATCAGGAGTTTGAAGCGTGCAACCTCGGCTGGAGAACCGGTTTCGATCCTGACCTTTATCAGATTTTCCACTCATCACAAGGCCAAACCGGCGGGGATAACTTCATCGGATACCGCAATCCCGAAGCCGACCGCCTGATCGAAGAATTGCGGCAGGAATTCGACATGACCAAAAGAATCGCCATGTTTCATCAACTGGAAAGAATAATCCACGAGGATCAGCCTTATACATTCCTCTTTTGTTCCGATGCTCTGCTGGCTTATCAGTCGGATATCAAAAATATCCGGGTGTTTCCGACCGGGCTTGAGTCGCTGACCTTTTATATCAATCAGGGGTTGTGACTATGAGTGCGATCCTGCCGCCAAACTGGCAGACTTTTCTGCTGGATGCCGGAGTAAAAGCCGCAGTTTGGGAAAAACCTCTGCAATCATCCGGTGAACGCAGGAAAGAATGTACCGTTTTTCCGCCGGAAAACAAGGTTTTCAATGCCTTCGCACTCACCTCTCCGGAAAAAGTCAGAGTCGTACTGCTGGGTCAGGATCCTTACCATGATGACGGTCAGGCCGAAGGATTGGCCTTTTCGGTGCCGGATAATGTACCTCTGCCGCCGTCTTTGCGTAATATATTCAGGGAATTTTCCGACGATCTTCAACGCCCTGCCCCGGCATCCGGGCATCTCGGGCCCTGGGCGGCCAACGGGATCTTGCTGATCAATGCCGTACTTACGGTCGATGCCCATGCCCCCGGCAGTCATGCAAAATACGGTTGGGAAAAATTCACCGATGCGGTAATAAAAAGTTTGAGTGATCAAAAATCCGGTCTGGTATTTATGCTCTGGGGCGGCTTCGCCCGGAAAAAGGCAACACTGATCGACCGGAAAAAACATTTCGTTCTGGAAAATGCCCATCCCTCACCGCTCTCAGCCTACCGGGGATTTTTCGGCAGCAAACCCTTTTCACAGGCCGAAAAACTGTTGAATGCCACCCTCTGGTAAACGGCACATCACCGCCGCCCGGAATTTTTTGCCGGATCTTACGGCAGAAGTTTCATTACATTTTCTTCATCAGTGACCCCGACGATGCGTCCGATCTCCTCACCGTCTTTGAATACCACCAGTGTCGGGATCATATCCACCTCAAATTTAGCGGCAATGACCGGGGCTTCATCCACATCGATCTGGGTGACTTTGACCTCTTCCGGGAAACGATCGTTATCAGCCAGAGCATTGAGCAAATCATCCTGTTTATGGCACGGGCCGTGCCACCGGGCAAAAAAATCCACCAGTACCACTCCCCGTCGGACTGCCACCGGAAAGGCTGCCGCAGAAATTTTCTCGATCTTCTTCATAAAAAATCCTCCTCTTCGAACAATATAAGTCAAAGGGAGGAAAAAACAAGTTTGATCTTATCTCATTTTCTGCGAAACATCCGGCCATTGGATCTTGGCCATTGCGTTCCACCCGTTCTGCAAAAAATTATTTTACTGTTTTTTAAGTTCCCATGCTCCGCCGGGGACATCTTTGACCGCATAACCGAGTTTGGTCAATTCATCCCGCAAACGGTCGCTTTCTGCAAAGTTTTTGGCCTTACGTGCCGCAGCACGGGCTTCGGCAAGGGCGGTGACTTCCGCCGGGATCGCCGCACTTTCACGGATATTATCCACTTCAAAACAGCCGATCACCCGGTCAAAGTCACGGAATGCCGCCAGCACCATCTGCGCTCCGGCTTTGGTCAACTGCTGCCCGTCAGCCAAACGGTTGGCTCCACGCATAAGTTCAAAAGCCGCCGCCAGGGCCGGAGCGATATTCAAATCATCCGCCAGAGCCACAGCAAACGCATTTTTGGCATTTCCGACGATTTCTCTGACCTCCTGACCGTCACCCTCAAGAACGATTCCACGCAAGCGGTCAAACAAATCATCAAATTTGCCCAGCGTTTCCCGGGCCTGATTCAAAGCATCCATGGTGAAATTAAGTTTTTTGCGGTAGTGGGCACCGACCAGCACCCAGCGGATCTCCCGGCCGGAGTAGCCCTTATTCTGCAAATCACGCAGCGTGTAGAAGTTGCCAAGTGATTTGGACATTTTGGTGCCATCGACCATCAGGTGTTCACAATGCAGCCAGTAATTGACCCATTTTTTGCCGGTGGCACTCTCGCTCTGGGCAATTTCATCCTCATGGTGCGGGAACATATTATCCACACCGCCGGTATGGATGTCAAAGGATTCACCCAGATACTTCATCGACATGGCACTGCATTCGATATGCCAACCGGGACGGCCTTTGCCCCAGGGACTTTCCCAATAGACATCGCCGTCGGCCTCATCCCACGCTTTCCACAAAGCGAAGTCGCCCACCGCATCTTTGGCATATTCATCAGTGGATATCCGCACACCGTCACGCTGATTTTCCCGGTCGATCCGGGCCAGTTTGCCGTAATCTTTGCATTTGTCGATGGAAAAATAAATACACTTATCCTGCGCCTGATAGGCAAATCCCTTATCCATCAAAGTCCGGATAAGATCGATCATTTCCGGGATGTGGTCGGTGGCCGCCGGATAGATTTCCGCCGGTTCGATCTTGAGAGTTCTGATATCATCAAAAAATGCCTGTTTGTATCCGGCGGTAAATTCACGCAGAGGCAGCCCCTCTTTACGGGAATCGCGGATGGTCTTGTCATCCACGTCAGTCAGATTCATCACCTGAGTCACGGCATATCCGAAATATTCCAATGTCCGGCGCAGAATATCCTCAAAAACATACGCCCGGAAGTTGCCGATATGGGCAAAGTTGTAAACCGTCGGCCCGCAGGTATACATTTTGGCACAACCGGGGGTAAGCGACTCGAAAGGCATCTGACGGCGTTCCAGAGTGTTGAAAAAACGCAATTCCATTTGTCATTCTCCAATATTGATTTTCATGTATTGTCATATAATGTAATCTGTCAGAATGGATTTTTCAACTTGCAAACATCACATATCGGCTTTATATTAATATAAATGCTGATTTTTTTTGCAGGGAAATATATGAAATCGTTTATTGATCAATTGCGTTGGCTCTTTTCCCCGAAAGACAAACGCAAATTTATATTCATCACCATTTTAATGGCCGTTTCCGCCCTTTTGGAATTGCTGGGCATCGGTATTCTGCTGGGTGCCGCCACACTCTATCTTGCTCCGCAAAGTGCCATCGGGAACCGGACTTCGCAGATACTTGCGGAAATCTTCCCGGTCATACCGGGCCAATACCATGTGGCTATGGCTATTGCCGCCATCGGCATTCTGCTGGCGGCCAAAAATGTCTTTGCCGCATTTATCATCTCGCTCCAGTCAAAATTCATCTTTGCCAAACGCTACGAATTGGGCGCCAGACTTTATAAAACTTATCTCTTTGCAGATTACGAAAGTTTTTCCCGGTTGTCCCCGGATTACTGTTACAGCAGTTTCCAGCGGCTTAACGAAGTGAGCAACCTCGTACTTATGCCCTCCATGCAGGTACTGGCCGATGTGCTGGTCATTGCCATATTGACTCTGGCTGCAATATACCTTTATCCGGCAGTTTCCCTTTCCGGTATCGGTTTTATGATACTGGTCGCCGTGACCGTATCAGCCTGTTCCGGCAAAGCCAACCGGAAATACGGCAAACTTCTGCTCAATAATTCTTTAGCCGAAAACCGGATCCGTCAGGCCGGCATCAACGGTAAAAAAGTTATCGTCTGTGCCGCGAAACAGGAATTTTTCATCAAAAAATTCCCCGCCGCCGCCAAAAAACTCTCTGCAGTACAACGCAAACTTTACACCCTCGGTCAACTGCCGCGCCTTTCCCTGGAATCCGCCTCGATACTGCTGGCCAGCGGGGTTTTCTCAATCATGGTCTTTACAGATACTCCTCAAACCCGGATCATGCTCACCTTTGCCATCCTGACCGCTGTTGTCGGCCGCATCCTGCCGGCAATGAGCCGCTGTCACTACAATTTGACTTTGATCCGGCAACATATACCTCTGCTGGATTCCATTTGCGGTGATCTGCACAACATCCCCCGCGAAACTCCGGTTTCCGGGCCGGCAGCCGATGCCGGAAATGTGATCGAATTCAAAGAACTTACTTTCGCTTATCAGGGCAGAGAAAAGATATTTGATAAATTCGACCTGACCATCGAACCAAAAACTTCTCTGGCCATCGCCGGACGTTCCGGCCGGGGAAAAAGTACCCTCGTAGATCTGCTGCTGGGATTGCTCAAACCATCTTCCGGAACCGTCACCGCCGGAAATATCCCCATAAACAACGATCTTAATGCGTGGAGAAAACAGATCGGCTTCGTGCCGCAAAATATCTTTCTTCTGGAAGGAAGCGTCGCTGAAAATGTCGCTTTCGGAGAAGAAAATATCGACCTTGAACAAGTGAAATATGCCCTGAAACTTGCCGGTTTGAGCGACTTTGCCCCGGAATTTGAATTGACCGCCCAAGGAAACCTTTCCGGCGGTCAACGTCAGCGCATCGGCATCGCCCGTGCATTGTACCATAATGCAAAACTGCTGATTTTCGATGAAGCCACCAGCGCACTTGATGCCGAAACCGAAAGTGCCTTTTGCGAAGTACTCAATGACCTCAAAGGTAAAATGACCCTCATCGTCATTTCCCACCGGGAATCGACCCTCAACGCCTGCGAGCAAAAACTATTCCTCTGAAAAAGATAATTTACTGCCGGAAAAATTTGCACTTTAATTTTTTCCAGATAAAAAGTGGTACTTTCTCTGAAAACGGGCGATAAAAGAAGGCTTTTACTGCGTGAGACAACATTTTCCTGATATTTTTCTGACCAAAATATATAAATGATATCCCATAATGATGTTCAGACAATGCCCAATAAGCAGCCCCGCGCAATTTCCACTTCGGCAAACCGGTGATTTGAACCGCTTCATCCAACATTCGCAAATGTTTATAACCCGCCCGAATACCGGCCTGATACATTTTTATCTGATCGCTGCTTTGATTACCGCTATGCAGCCGATATTTGACCAATGAATGCCCTATAGAATAAATTTCTCCATACAAGATGCATTGCCAATAAAAATCCCAGTCATCACACGGAACACAAACCGAATCAAAAGCGATCCGATACATTTCTAAAAAACGGCGCCGTACCATAACACAACTCATAGAACAAATAAAATTACGCTTAAATAAAATCTCCGGAGCCAACTTATCAACCCGGGGCAAGTCAAGAAATTGTCCGGAAGATTTTCCAAATGGGATTATATCATTGTACACCATTGCCGCATACGGATTTTCATCCATAAATTTTTTGCATTCCGCCAATTTTTCCGGTAGAAAAAGATCATCATGATCCAAAAAAGCAATAAATTCACCCCGGCTTTCAGCAACTCCGCGGTTGCGTGCCGCAGCGACACCGCCGTTTATCTGGTGAATGATCCGGATGCGGCGATCACTTTGAACTTTGAGAATGTTCAGGGTTTCCGGATCGGTTGAACCGTCATCAATAATTATCAATTCAAAATTTTCAAACGTTTGATCCAGCACTGAATCAATTGTTTCCTGCAATATTTTACCGATATTATAAACCGGGATAACCACAGAAATTTCCGGGCATTTCATAACAACTCCTCCGACATTGTGCTTTTTTCAATAAATAACTTGCAATCAATAAAGTTCCATCAAACAGACAAATTATTGTATTCCAGTAAATTTTTTACCGCGGAAACCATTTTCTCTGTCGTTGCCACACTCTCACACCATCCACCCTGCGGTATCACATTAACCGGCCCCGGAGCAAAACGCTTATTGAACAGACAATAATCTGCGGAAATCAATATTCTCGGCACTTTCATACACTCGGCCAATGAAAACAAGCCGCTCTGATTACCGATAACCCCGGCTGCGCCGGCAAAATATCCGGCGATTTCTGCCATTGACTTCAATTTGCCGATATATTCGACATAAAAATATTTTTCACAAAATTCAGTATATTCTTCCGGCAGCCCGGCAAAAACCAGTTTTTCCCGGAAAGGTTCAAGTGCCGACATATCTACAAAAATATTCCGGTAACGAGCGGTGGCTATCAAAATTATCCGGTCACAATACTTCCGATCCGGAGTAACAGTTATCACCGGTTTATAAAATTGCCGCGGCAGATGACGATCGACCAAATTATAATAATAATTGGCAATATGCCCGGCACTGAAATTAATTTTCAAATTGCGGAATAAATCCAGATCAAATGCATTTTCCGGTGATTCATCACCGCAGGAAACGTTACCTATATACGGTTGAGAACGCAACAAACCGGCGATAAATTCAGCCCCGCCTTGCGTCATCCTCACCGCTTTGAATGGATATCCAAGTTTTTCAAGTCCGGCTTCAGTAACATTGGTGCGGATATGAAAATCAAATTTTTCACCCCCGTAAGACTCAAGCATTTCTTTACAAAAATGCAAAGAAAACAAAATATCTCCTAAATGTCCACTGTGACAGAAAAGCATATTTTTCCTGCCGTCAATTTTTACATTTACCGGGAAGAAATAATCCGGCAGGATCAATGGAGTGGAATTTTTCAATATTCTCAACTTCTCTTTCAATGATCCCGGATGATTTCTCAAAGCAAAAGCAAAATTACGCAATCTTATTTCAAAATTTTCCGGCAACAAACGAAGTAATGCTTTCGCAATCGTTTTCAACATTTGTTTGATCACTCTCATAACAATATCCTTAAATTTTGCACACAAAAAAAAACGGATACTTCCAATCAAGTATCCGTTTCATCTGCACAGCAAAATATCCCCGGAAAATAAACACAATCCGGGTATAAGAAAATATGCAGGAAAAAGTATATTTTTATCCTGTTTTTCCAATGTTTTCTGCTGACTTGCTCGTTTTGATGTGGCAGATCTGGAGCGGACACAAGTTTCAGAATAAATTTTTATTTCTGTGATTTTTTATTTGCGTTTCACCTCATTTTTCAAGGGTATAAAAAAGGCGGCCATTCCGACGAATGCCCGCTCCAAGCCTACCACAGCCAGCAAAACACATACTTCGAAATGAGCCGCCAATTTTTTTGGCAACACAATCGAATATGTTTTGCTGACGTCTTTTTCAAAGGTGGTAGTTCTGGAGCGGACGCCTTATTTGATTTTTTTATTTCAGACAGGATTATTTCCTGTTATCATCACGATCTGTCGTTTTTCTGCCGACCTCAGTATAAATTTTGCTCTGTTTCTTTAATATAATCTGTTTTTTGCAAAAAAGCAAATTTTTTTATTGCAAAGCCAGACAACTCAATCCGGCCAAGCACAAAATAAGTGCGATTACCTGAATGAGTTTGACCTTTTCTTTCAAAAATATCATGCTGGTCAAAGTGAAACTGACAATGCACGAACCAACCATCATCGGGTAACACAACATCCCCAGCCCCTCCCGGCCCATGATAAACATCCCCGGATAAAAAAGCAGATAACTGGTTATCAGACTGAAACCCTGCAGTACGATCACATATTTCCACAAATTCCAGCAGGCAAAACTCTCCCGGATCTGCCGTTTTTTGCTTTCCGTCAAAGTACACAGCGTAAAAATCACCGATGCGGCCACCAATCCGGCAGAACTGGCCATCGTACAGAATACGCTCCCCACTTTGCGGCACTCCGGATAATAGGTCGGCAAAGTCGCCAGATTCTGCTGCATTGCACAAATCAGCAACGCCAGCAGCGACAGCCAGCGCCACGCATTGCCACCTTTACTGCTGTTGTCTTTGGCCATACCGAAGCCGATCAGTGACGCCAACAGCAATACCACTCCGATTATTTTCATCTTTCCCGCACCGGTATTGAAAAAAATCATACCGACAATAAATGGAAAGATCATCGCCGATTGAATTATCGACCAGATTATCCCGTTGGGCCCGCTCTGCATCGCTTTGGACATCAATTGCAACATAAAAAAATTGAGAAATCCCGACGAAAAATAAAGGGTCAAGGTGATCAGCAGCCACTTTTGCGATACTTCGCCGGATGAACTGCCGGTAAACAGTAAAATACTCAGACTGGCGACCGTGGAAACGATCGCCCCCCAGAATTGCACCAATCCGGTATCCACATTCTTTTTGGGAGCATCTCCCATCACCAGGCCGACCAGGCACCAGCTCATGCCCACGATGACCATGGAAGTTATTCCCCAGGCAAGCGTATTGAATATATCCACAACTTTTATTCCATAACAATTTTTTATCAATTTCCGGTGGAAAACAATGTTTCTTATCTCATCACTTTCCACCGGATACTGAAAACGTGCGGAACCGGTACTTTGCCGGTTCCGCACGTTTGTGTGCTTTATTATGCTTCAAAATGTTTCAGCAGAGCTTTTTCCGCTTCCGCATTCCATAGCATATTGTGACGGGCCACGATCTCGGCCAATTCGGCAAAGAACGGGTCACTCTTGCCCTTTTCAGCAAAGTCGGCAATCGCGGTCAACGGCATATTGATACCGGTGTAGATCAGTTTTTTGCCGCCCTTGATCTTGGGCAGATTGAGCGTGGTTTCAATGACAGAATCCATACCGCCGATGTGAGTGATCATGCAAGCCGGATTGATCTTGCCCTGTTCCATCAAGCTCAAGGCTTCTTTCATGTCATCGGTGTTGCCGCCGGAAGTACCAACGATGTGAGTGGAGGCATAGTGGACATTGTAGAAGTTGAATTCCGCTTTGAACTGGGGATCCAACGGACCGGCAAAGAAGTTCAGACAGCCGTCTTTACCGAGGATCTTGTCACCCTGCTCGACCACCGGACGCACCGGAGCAAAGCACATGACATCATCGTAACCGGTTCCGCCGGAAATTTCCATCATTTTGGCAACCGGATCACCGCTGCCGGTATTCAGATAGACCAATTCAACGCCATTGGCTTTGGCATCTTCCACAGTGTACAGACTCGCCGCACGGGCCAGACGGTCATCATCAATATCGGTAACCACCAGCAGTTTCGGACGGCGCGGACCGTGGATGGCATAATCCACCGCACCCAAACCCATCGGGCCGACACCGGCGAGGATCGCCATTTTGCCGCCCTCGACAATGCCCATTTTGTGTTCATAGCAGCCGTTGGTCGTGTGATACTGGGCATGGAATGCACCGATAACACAGGAGACCGGTTCGGCAACTGAACCATAGAAGAAAGCATCGCCGTTGTAGGGCAGCAGACAGCCGGTGAGCATCACTTCTTCCGGAATGATGATGTAAGTGGCATCTCCGCCGATGTACTTGTAACTGTAACCGGGGGCGGCCAGTGAACCTTTATAGTTCATCGCCGGCTGAATAGCGAAACGCTGACCGGCTTTGAATTGATCCTGCCATTTGGCACCGACCTGAACGATCTCACCGCAAAATTCGTGACCGATAATGATCGGATTTTCAGCAACATCATCCGGCACGCGTTTGTGGGCCGCACCCTGTTCGGCGGCTTTGAAACTGGACATACAGATACTGTCACTGGTGATTTTGGCGAGGATCTCGGCATCGGTGATCTCCGGCAGGTCAAAAGTTTCCAGCCGGAGATCTTCTTTGCCGTAAAGTCTTACAGCAGTAGTTTTCATAGGTCAGATTCCCAATTTGGCGCGGCGCAGTTTTTCCACGCGGGTGAAATTCATCTGGGCGGAGTAACCCGGCAACGGCAGGATCGCTTCGTTGACTGCGTCGAGGATCCAGGAGGCCTGCGGATAGTAGAACTGTTCCAGTTCCGGACACGGAGAGATGCTGTTGGGAGCGCCGACCACGACCGGGGGAGCATCCAGATAGTCGAAAGCCAGACGGGTCACGTTGGCCGCAACGTCATTGAGGAAACTGCCGCGCTCGCAAGCGTCGGAGATCAACAGCAGACGGCCGGTCTTTTTGACGGACTCGATCAGCATATCGTAGTTGAAAGGCACCAGACTGCGGGCATCGATAACTTCGGTTTCAATGCCGTATTTCTCGCTCATCTCTTTGGCCGCTTTCATCGCCGGATAGAGCGTGGCACCGATGGAGAGGATCGTCAGATCACTGCCGGCACGTTTGATATCCGGTTCGCCGATGGCGATTTCATAGTAACCTTCCGGTACGCCGCCTTCGTGGAACAATTCAGCAGTGTCGTAGAGTTTCTGACTCTCAAAGAATACCACCGGGTCAGTACCGCTCAAAGCGGCATTCATCAGACCTTTGGCATCATACGGAGTGGCCGGGAAGCAAACTTTCAGACCGGGGATGTGGGCACACAAACTCGTCCAATCCTGGGCATGCTGGGCACCGTATTTGGCACCGACGGAAACACGCAGAACCACCGGCATTTTCAACACACCGGCAGACATCGCCTGCCACTTGGCCAACTGGTTGAAAACTTCATCACCGGCACAGCCGAGGAAGTCGCAGTACATCAATTCCGGAATGGCACGGCCACCGCACAGAGCATAACCGCAAGCCGCCGCCACGATCGCACTTTCAGAGATCGGAGCATTGAAGAAACGATGATACGGGATCGCTTCAGTCAGGCCGCGGTACACACCATAAGCACCGCCCCAGTCACGGTTGTCTTCACCGAAAGCGATCAAAGTCGGATCGGTGTAGAATTTATTGATGATCGCTTCAAAGAGAGCATCACGCAGGTTGTAGGCCATCAGTT
>JAZNEV010000086.1:0-2385 GCA_045588835.1 Victivallaceae bacterium | reverse complement strand
CGACTACGGCAACCTTTCCAAGATCGGTTCCATGATGGGTTCCGGCGGTATGATCGTATTGAGCGATAAAGACTGTATGCCGGCCATGGCTAAATTCTATCTGGACTTCACCAAAGATGAGTCCTGCGGAAAATGCACGCCCTGCCGTATCGGTACCCGCCGTATGCTTGAAATGCTGGAGAAGATCTGTGACGGCAATGGTACGGTCGAGATGCTTGATGAACTTGAAGCTCTGGCCAAAACCATCACGGACACCGCTCTCTGCGGTCTCGGTCAGACTGCACCGAATCCGATCCTTTCCACTTTGCGTTACTTCCGTGATGAGTACATGGCTCACGTCGTGGATAAGAAATGTCCCGCCGGTACCTGCCCGAAACTCTACACGCTGACCATTACCTCTGACTGTATCGGCTGTACCAAATGCAAACGCAACTGCCCGGTCGATGCCATCATTGGTGAGATCAAACAGCTCCATGTCATCGATACCGCCAAATGTATCAAATGCGGTGCCTGTATCGACGGCTGTCCGAAAAAAGCGATTGTCAAAGGATGAATGTAACCATGAACAGTGTCAATCTTACGATCAATGGCAAGCAGGTAACGGTTCCGGCCGGTTCCACTATTCTGGATGCTGCCCGCCAGCTCAATATCAATATCCCGACTCTCTGCTACTGCGACAAACTCGGTTGCGGCGTTTCCAACAAGCCCGCCAGTTGCCGTATCTGCGTGGTTGAAGTCGAACGCCGCCGCAACCTCGCTCCCGCCTCTGCCACTCCCGTCATGGAAGGTATGGTTGTCCACACCAACAGTCAGCGTGCTTTGAATGCCCGCCGTACCGTGCTGGAACTGATGCTCAGTGACCACCCGCAGCAGTGCCTTACCTGTGCCAAGAGCCAGGATTGCGAATTGCGGATGCTCGCCGCTGAATTCGGTATTCAGGAGATTGCCTTCTCCGGTGCGAAAAACCGGTTTGAAGTGGATGATTCCAGCGAAGCGATCATGCGTGATCTTTCCAAATGTATCATGTGCCGCCGTTGCGAAACCGTTTGCAACAATGTTCAGACCGTCGGTGCCCTGATCGGCAACGGCCGCGGATTTTCCGCCAAAGTCGGTACTGCCAGCATGATTCCGCTGGCCGATACCAATTGTACTTTCTGCGGTCAGTGTGTCAATGTCTGTCCGGTCGGTGCCATCACCGGTATCAGTTATGTGAAAAAAGTCTGGGCCGCCATCAACAACCCGGCCAAAACCGTCATCGTGCAGACTGCTCCGGCGGTCCGTGTGGCGGTCGGCCAGGAATTCGGTTTTGATGCCGGTACTCCGGTAACCGGCAAACTGGTCGCCGGTCTGCGTGCGCTGGGTTTTGACAAAGTTTTCGACACCAACTTCTCTGCTGACCTGACCATTATGGAAGAGGGTACTGAGATCGTCGAAAGGGTCAAATCCGGCAAAAATCTGCCGATCCTCACCAGTTGCTGCCCCGGATGGATCAACTTCATCGAGCATAACTATCCTGATCTGCTCCACATCCCCTCAAGCTGCAAATCACCGCAGCAGATGTTCGGTGCGATCGCCAAGAGTTACTATGCTGAAAAGACCGGTGTCAAACCCGAAGACCTCATTGTCGTTTCCATCATGCCCTGTCAGGCCAAGAAATATGAAGCCGCCCGTCCGGAATTTGCTCCCAATGGCGTCCGTGATGTGGACTATGTGGTGACCACCCGCGAACTTTGCAAAATGTTCCGTGAAGCCGGTGTCAATCTGGCCAATATGGAAGATGACAAATTCGACAGTCCGTTGGGCGAATCCAGCGGTGCCGCCGACATTTTCGGTGTCACCGGCGGTGTGCTTGAAGCGGCCTGCCGTTCCGTCTACTTCATGCTCAATGGCAAGAATCTTGACGGCGATGCCATCAACTTCCGTGCGGTCCGCGGTCTGGACGGCATCAAGGAAGCCAAAGTCGAGATCGCTCCGGGAACCTCCATCAGCGTGGCGGTTTGCTCCGGTCTGGGTAATGCCAGAAAAGTGCTGGATATGGTTCGCAAAGATCCCAACCGCTTCCAGGCGATCGAGATCATGGCCTGCCCCGGCGGTTGTATCAACGGCGGCGGTCAGCCCTTCCTGCATGGTGACACTGCACTGCTTGAAAAACGCATGAAAGGTCTGTATACCGAGGATGAGGGCAAAACTCTGCGTCTTTCTCACGAAAATGAGGACATCAAGAAACTCTATGCCGAGTATCTTGGTCAGCCCGGCAGTGAAAAGGCTCACCACCTGCTGCACACCCACTATCACGAAAAGTGATAATGGTATAAACAATCAAACAGGGCCGTTGCAAAACTCTTGCAACGGCCCTGTTTTTAAGTCGGATCGTAGCCATGTCGT
>JAZNEV010000085.1:0-1869 GCA_045588835.1 Victivallaceae bacterium | reverse complement strand
GCAATCTCGAGCCTTGCTGTCGTCACTTCGCTCGGTCGAGTACACAGTACACTCCCTCGCTTGTTCCTTGCAAAACCCGACCTTGCCCGCAATCCATCCGCCGCAGTCTGGATCGGGGCCGGGGAACGGCCTGACGGCCTTGACAGGGGCTTCGCTCCCGTACCCCCATTGTGGGGCTCTGCCCCACGCCCCCGGCGGCGGGCTGTCGCCCTTGGTGGGGTTTCACCCCACACCCCATGTGGGACTTGAACCCACGCCACGGAAAGGGGGAATTCGGGGCTCCGGTTTAACCCGTCCGCCGATTTGGCAAGAGATTGCCCGCTTTTTCATCCGCCGGTAAAATGTGACACCATTTGATCTTTTTTCTTTTCAGGTAATGTCCCCAAATTTTGTGATAATATTATAAGCGTTCGTAAAAACATTATACAGAACCGTGATGAAATATATCACTTGATTCGTGATTTGTCAAACCGGTAAACCGCTTCTTTTGCGGTATAATCAAGTGTTACCGGTTGCCGTTTATAACCCGGTAGATAACGGACACAACGGACAATCAAAGCAGTCTTCCGGGGTATTTTAGTGGTATCGGGACGTGTTGTTACCGGTTATAACCCGGTAGAGCGTTTACCGGCTCTTGTTCGCTTGAGGGGAGGCAAAAAGGCTGATACCAGACCGGCTTTTGCTCTTAATGGGCAAAAGTGCATTCGACTGCGGTCTGCACGGTTTCCCGTGACCAATACGACCTTTTGCAGACTGCTTTGATTGTCCGTATCGTCCGTATTGTCCGTTGTGTCCGTTATCCACCGGCTCATAATCGCCCGCCGCCGCCGCTGAGAATCTCACGGAAACGCAAACTCTCACTGCCCCAGAGCATTTTGGCCATTCCGATCAATGCCCCGTTTGCCACACCATTGGCCCGCAATTCTGCAAAAAAACGTTCCCGGCCCTCCTCCGCATCCGGAGCAATTCCGCTGAAACGGCGGAGCAGAAACGGATCTTTCATCCACGGCCGGGCGATCATCACTCCGGCCGCCCCGGTCTGACGGATCAGATTTTCCGCACACTCCACACTGTCAATATCCCCGTTGGCAATCAGCGGCACTTTGCCGCACAACGCAACCGCCCGGGCGATCCGCTCTTCCCTGAACGGCAATGCCGATGCCAGATATCCCTCTCTTACGGTACGGTAATGAAAAAATATTGCGGCAACTTTTCCCCCATCCGCCAGAACCGGCAAAAAAATTTCCATGTCTCCGGAATCAGCAAAACCGGAACGCACTTTTACCGAAAATTTTCCTTCCGGCAACATATCCGCCACCGCCAGAGCCAAATCCGCCGCCCGGCGGGGATCTTTAAGCAATCCACCCCCGGAACCATGCCTGACCACCCTCGAACTCGGACACCCCATATTGAGATTGATCCCCGATACACCGGGCAATTCCAGCAATCTTCTGCCGCTCTGCCCCAACAATACCGGATCATCACCCATCAACTGAACCACCACCGGCAAACCGCTATCCAGATAAGCCGATATGCCGCTGACCATCTTCTTTAAAGACGGCACACTCTGTGTGATCCTGATAAAAGGTGTCATCCACACCCCGGTCAACCCCAACTCCGAAGCCGCCCGGACAAATTCATTACTACCAACACCTTCCATCGGTCCGGGCCAAACTTCCATTTATCCTGCCTTTTGTTAGAAATCATACCTGCGGCGGCGGCTTGCGGGCAATCTCTTGCCAAATCGGCGGTCGTCGGCTCGGTCGAGTACACAGTACACTCCCTCGCCGCCGCCTTGATTTGGCGGCGACCTTGCCTCGCAATCCATCCGCCGGGTGGATCGGTGCCGGGGAACGGGCGGTTGACACC
>JAZNEV010000084.1:0-31403 GCA_045588835.1 Victivallaceae bacterium | reverse complement strand
AGAACGCGACTTCATTCAAGCCCGCCGTGCCATCGAGCGTATCCGCATGGCAATCTGAGCCGAACGTCGGCTTCGTTATGTCGCGGCGGGAGACCCCCTGCGATAAAACTGCGGAGGGGGACACCCCTTGATCGAAATGTTAAACACCCCATGAAGGACAGACGGTATCGTGCCGCCTGTCCTTCGTCATTTTAGGAGAAATGATTATGGTAAAACTCAATGCTTCTTACAGTAAGAAAGTTCCTGCCGATGGCGAATACACCAGTCAAAGCTATCACGCCAGTATTGAAGTCGAACTTCCGGATGGTCTGAGTTCAGAGCAGCTCAACAGCAAAATCCATGAAACATTCGCAATGGTTCGTGAAAGCGTAGAAGCCGAATTACATGGAAATCCCCCCGCTTCTGTGCCTGTAAATTGTGTTCAAAATACTCAAAATCGGCACGCTCAACCCACTCCCCCAGCGAGCCCCAAACAGATTAAATTCATGCTTGATCTGGCACGTACCAAAGGCATCACGCCGCAGCAGATTGCCGCCCAGCATGGCGTATCGACTGTCGAGCAGATGAGCAAACGGCAGTGTTCTGACCTCATCAACAGTTGGAGGGCGGCATGAGAATTGATAAGTTAAAAGAGATGCCGCATTGGAGTTACAGTTCTCTGAATTGTTTTCTCACTTGTCCTTTGAAATACAAATTCCGTTACATTGTCAACACAGAGCCGGAGCGTACCGGCTCCTGCTTTCCGTTTGGTAGAGCGTTCCATGCGGCGTTGTCGGAACGTGCGAGGATTGGACGTGATATGTCAGTGCGTGAAGTCTGCGACGTCTTTGAAGACTATTTCAAAGCTGAAACCAATGTTGCAGAGGACCTTGTTTATAAAGCCAACGAGGACTATGATTCAATGTTGCAGACCGGCTTCAAAATGGTTGAAATCGCCTGTAAAAACTGGCAGGATGACTTTGCTGTTCAGCGGGTGGCTGAAAGTTTTTCAGTAAGCGTTCCTGGACTTTCAAAGCCGCTGATTGGCGAATTTGACTGCGTGGTGACAGACGGACACGATAACTGTATTGTGGACTGGAAGACCGCATCGGCGAAATGGCCGGTCGGTAAAGCCGATAAAGATCTGCAGGCAACCGCGTTCAGTTACGCTTTCAAAGAGAAGTATGGAGAAAAGCCGTTGTTCAGGTTCGATGTTTTCACCAAAGCCAAGTCGCCGACTGTAAACAATTATTATACGCTCCGGACTGACAACGAGCTTGATCGTTTTGTCTCTCTGGCGAACCAGATCGAAAAGAGTGTCAACAGCGGTAACTTCTATCCTAACGAAACCGGTTTCAGTTGTGGAGAATGTCCCTATGCTGACCGCTGCAAGAAATGGAGGTGATTATGGAATTGATGATGTGCGACGGAAAATTCGTCAGCAGAGATGAGATTGCTCTGGTACCGACTCCTTGCGGTACCGAGAGTTGGAAGCCGGTTCCCCATATGGAAGTGATCGACGCAGTCACGGATGTGGTCAAGGCTCATAACTGGCAGATATTGGATGAAAACTTTGGTCTTGCTCGTGAAGGTCAAAAAATGTTCGGCATGATGCGGATCAATAAAAGCAATTCGTCTGACTGGTCACGGTGCATAGGTTTGCGTAACAGCCATGATAAAAGTTTCGCTGTCGGACTGTCGGCAGGTATCAGCGTAACGGTCTGCAGCAATCTTGCTTTTGGCGGAACAACGGTTATCAAGCGGAGGCATACAAGCCGCATTGAGTTGACCGAACTGGTGGACGTGGCTATGAATGAGCTTGAGAACGAATTTCTGATGTTGGAAACGGTCTGCGAGGATTTGAAGATCATCTATCTGAAAAATGATGATGAAGCGCGCAGCCGTATTGTCAGAGCCGCCGAAATGGGAGCGATCAACAGTTCCGATATCGTACCGGTTTTCAAAGAGTTCAAAAATCCCCGACATCCGGAGTTCGCTGAACCGACACGGTATTCGTTACTCAACGCTTTCACTGAAACGATTAAAAAGTACACGCCGTTACGGGTTGACCAGTCTTATACTGCACTCAATCGCTGTTTCGGCTTGGATGGTCACCGTCCTGAACTTTGGAGGTAAATATGCGTTGTCCTATTTGTAACCAGCCGGGAACATTGGTTAATAAGGTTCGTAAAGTTACCACAGCCGCAGGTGTCGGAGCCGGTGGGTATCTTGCGGTATCCGGCTCATCTACCGGTGCGGCTATTGGTACAGCTATTTGCCCGGGGCTTGGAACATTGCTCGGCGGTGTTCTCGGTTGCCTTATCGGAGCCGCCGCAGGAGGAGTTGCCGGAAACTCGGTTGGAAAATTGGTAGATGAAAACATCATTCGCATTTATCAGTGTCCAAATGGTCATGAATGGAGGGCGGCATAATGGATAAGCGTTGCCCTTTCTGCGGATCGGATGATGTTATCGAATTTGCAGATGGTTTTATCTGCCGGGACTGCGGATGCGAATTTTAGCATCCCCAACTCATCCCTCTTTTTACGGAGGGATGTTTTTTTATTCCAAGCTGTGTCATTTGTGCTGTTCCAAATGTTTTTTTATGCCAGTTTACATTGACTGCCGGACCATCTGTTTGTTGTGCACCGATAGCGATCAAGTAACGTGCCAACCGGTCATAAACATCGTCCTTGTTCTGCTGATTGACGGGAATGGTATCTGCAACCATATACGGTTGATCAGAGTGCCGTTGCCAGAGCCTTGGAATGATCTCGTCGGTTTCCTGTTCAAAATGTCCTGCCCACTGACCTCTCCCGAAATAGATCAGCAAAAGTTTGTCTGTTCCTCTGATTCTCGCCCACATATACCACCCGATAGTCCTGTGTCGTAATAACGTTCTCTGTACCGATTCAAGGAAAGTGCCGAATCCATCAATTTGCGGGAAGTGGTAGACTCTGATACTGAACCAACCAAACTTTTCCTCAAAGCGTTTTATGACTTCAAGAGATTTTGCGATTACCGGAGGATATTGATTTTGCACGATCGAACCTCATAAAAATTTGATTTTCAGCGTAAAAATTGCTGTCGGAGATATTTTTTGTCATAAAATAGTTTGTCTGCTGACAATATTTGCAGGGCCAACAATTTTCAAATCCAACTTGAATTTTGTATAGACGCACGCTTCTATGCGAGCGTTTACAGAATTCATTTTTTGGGGGAATTTTCTTCCCCGGAATTTCCCCATTTGACTTGAAAAACGGCAGATTTCTGCTATATTTTAGAGTCTCCAAATCAACAGGGATGATGGTTTGATTCCCGTTTGGAGATTGGCTGCTTGGCATTCAAAATTCCCCGTTTTTTCCCCGCAAACGATGATTTTCCCCATTTATTCCCCAAAAAATCAATGCCGGAAGTCTGGTGACGTTGTGCCATAACGTGCCAAAGTTCAGGGTAAATGGCGGATTTACAGCATTTTTTGAGCTGAATTTCAAGGCGGAGCAATCCACATCTGCTCCACCATTAGTAAAAAGTACGGAATCAGGAAGTCAAAGCCTGGTTCCGTTTTTATTTGTCTTTTACGCCCGCACAATCAATCACTTGCACAAAACAGAGAACGCCGGGTATGGGAAACTCCCTAATCCTATGCTCGCTATTCTCGCCTTTTCCCGGCCGTTTCTCTGTAGGGTCGGGAACTCGTCCCAAACTCAAATTACGTTCAGATCGAGCAGAGGACGAGGTTCAAAGGAGCAATGCAAACGCTGTTTAATGTCAACACAGCGAACTGTTCTTGAAATGATGTCCACGAGATTTGCCTGTTAAAAGTTTGCAGTTTGAAGATCATGCGACTAATATAAAAATGCAAAAAACAAACCGGCAACTTGTCGGGTATTTGTCGGGTGAACTTGTCCGGTTAGACTTTGCCGGCATTGGAGGATATTGTGTGTTGTGAGCATGATTGTTTTGCCGGTTGCGGATATTTTCTGCATCAAAGAAGCTGTTCGCAAGTGAGCATTGGCCTTTGAATCAGGATTTTGCGGAGAAATGGTCTTCGTACTTGATGAGTTTTCTCCCGTGGATATCCGGGTATTTGCCGTCGATTCGGTAGTCGGGCTGCAGTGCGACTTTGCCGCCGCCTTCAGGCAGATCGATGGCAAAGGTCGGCACAGCCAGTGAGGAAAGCGTGGAGCGGAAATTGTTTAATATTTCCAGACCGCAATCGATTCCGGTGGCAAAATGACGCACCCCCCGCACCGGATCGCATCTTAAAAGCCGGGCCATCGTTGAAAAATACCAATCAATGGATATTTTATTCGCAAAAAAACAGTTGATCATCAAGATTTTTCTTGAAATAGATATGCATTGACGCTATGTTATATAAGTTGCACTTTGTTTTTTACAGTTGTATTGTGCAAATTTAAAGGGGAAATTTTTATGAAAAAATTATTTATTGCTTTGATTGCTTTGGTTTGCGGAGTGTCTGCCTTTGCTGCCTATCAGTTTGAGACTCGCGGCAATCAGGGATGGTTGACTTTTGATTCTGAAACCACCGTAGGTTTTGATCTTACCCGCAGTGGCAAAGATAAGGATCATGAGAACTTTATTGATCGTGGCAATGGCGTGGCAGATTATGGTTGGTACAATATGGATACCGGTGAAACCGGTTCATTCAGCAACGGTGCTACTGCTACTTTCTCTGCCGATGACCGTATCGGTCTGTATATCCGGGATAACGAAGGTCAGGTATTCCGCTCCACCAGGTCCGATGGTGAGGCTGATCTCGGAGATGATGTGCTTTGGGGCAAGTCCCGGTTGGTTGATGGTGGTATTGCTGTTGCCGGCGGTAACATGGGATCAAATGGAACCCATGAATATTATGTTTTCAAAGTGAATACGGAAAACACTTCCGGTAAGACTCCTTCCGGTCAGCCGCTTCCGGGTGTGATTGCCACTTTGATCATCGGTGGCGGAACTGCACTTTATCTGAAAAAACGTAAAAAACTTTACGCTTCTTCAAAATAATTCATTGCAGAACAAATATTTATATTGGCTTGCAATGAGATGAAAAATTTGAAAAAAACGCATCTTTTATTGATCGCCGCAGCTGTACTGATCCTTTTGGGATGTATCGGAGTTACGGCGTATCTGCTTTTTTCAAATTACCAGAATGTCCGCCTTTTCAAACTGGCTCAAAGCAACTTTGAGCGTGGCGATCCTGAGTCGCTCGATGCGGCAGAGGCACAGTTGCTTGAACTTATCCGCAACGATGATGATAATGAGGAAGCTTATGTGATGCTGGGCGAAATTGCCGCCCGGCGTCAAGTTTATCCGGAGCAGGTCTATTATTGCTATATGGCCTGCCGCCTGAATCCTTTGAGTGCGGAAAACAAAGATAAATACATCCGCAGTCTGCTCTTTGCCCGCTACTTTGAAAGACTGGAAAATTTCCTTGCCCAGCAATCAAATATTTCAGATGGATACAAGTTGTATCTGGCTTACGCCGCCGGCAGAAACGGCAATGTCAGCAAATATCAGTTGCCGCAAAAAAGCGATGATCCGTTGTACCAACTGGTGGAGTTGCTTTTCAAAGACCAACAGTCCGATCCGGAGCGTAAACTTGAAATTCTGGCCGGTATTTCCTCTGACGATCCTTTTGTGAAACAGGAGATACTGGCTGCCAAAGCGGAATTGTATTTGTCACTGCATGACTTTGATAATGTGGAAAATGTTTTGAAAGAAGCGTATGAACTTAATTCATTTGCTTTTGCTCCGGTTTTGGGCAGATTTTACGCCAATTTCCGCACTTTCGGCCAGGCCCTGACGGTTCTGGAATCGCATTTGGCTGTTTACCGTGATCCTCTGATCGCCATGCAAACGGCTGAAATCTACTGTTTGCTGGGACTGACGGATAAAATTGCCGGATTGCGAAGCGGCTATCAGTCTGACTCCGGTGATGCCGGTATGCTTTGCATTTATTACTTCGATGCTTTGACGGCTCTGGCTGAAAATGATATGGCCGCTTTGAAAGAATTGACCGTGCCTTTGCGTGGCAAGATCGACACTCCTTTGTCGGCATATATGTTTTTCTGTGTGGATATGCAGAAAGATGATTTGTCTGCCATAAACGCCGCTTATACCAAGGTGCTTGCCCACCGGGATTATCTGGATCTGCAGGACCGTGCAGATGGCATGATCCGGCAGTTGCTGGGTAATTCATTATCCGGCAATAACAGCAATGAGGAGTTGTTGTTTACTTTGGCCAAAACGCTTTATGACCGTAAGCCCGATGCGTTTACCGCCAAATATCTGCTTTTGATCATGCGGCGGAGAAATTCGGTGAATCTGGTGTTGCTGCAGGATGCTTTGAGGCGTTTCGGCAATGATCAGGGCATTATCAAATTTGCCATCGAATATTATCTGGCCAACGATCTGTCGGCGGCCGGAAATTTGATCGCTTCTTACCGGGAGCAATTTCCGGAAAAGGTGAGTGATATGTTGCGTTACGAGATAATCCATGCGGCCAAAAGCCGGGATTTTGACCGGGTGTCGGAGTTGTTCCGCAGCAACTTTTCTGCGGAACTTCTTCCGGAGTACTGGCATTTTGCCAGTTCGACCATGCGGGTTGCGGATTTACAGTTTTTGAGCCGTGATCAGGTGTACGGGCCGTTTTGCCGGGCGTTGCTGTTGTTGAAAGAGGATAATAAAGCGGCCGCTTGTGATATTCTGGCAGATGCCGATGCCGGGAACAATCCGGCGTTGTTGTTTTTTGCGGCGAAAACCCTCGGTGAAAACGGCCGTGAGCAGGCCGCACTTGATAAATATTCCCGTTTTACTCCGGAATCTCCTTATTACACGGTGGCACTGCTGAATATGGCTGAAATTTTTGCCGGATCGGGCAATAATGTCCGGGCTTTGGAGTTGTCCCGTGCGGCTTATTTGAGGCAGCCGGATTCACCGGAGGTGCAGTTTTGTTACGCTGATAAACTTTATAAAAACGGTAAATTCAGTGAAATACCTGATGTATTGAGATTGTCGGATTCTTCACCGTACTTACAGGACGTAAAAACGTTGTGGATCGCCGGAATGCAGGCGAAAATAAAACAGTGTGATATCAGAAGTCAGCGGGAAGTCCTCCGGGAGTTGTGCCGCCGTCTGCTGGTGGTCGCTCCGGATGACCGGGTGGCACTTGAATATCTGGAACAACTTGATAAAACATCGCATTAATCATGAAAATATACTTTAACCGTCTGAAAAAACATCCTTTCGGGGGAGTGTACGCCGTGTTGCTGGGCATAGCGGCTGTCTGGGCGGCTCTGCCGATGTTCAGAGGGGGGATGTATGATGCGGCATTGGTCGATCTGGCGATGGCCGGGATTTTGATTTACCTGATGCTGAAAAGTGTGGTGTATTCATTCAGCAAAAAAAGTTCTTTGCCGGAAAAGTGTGCCGCCTGGGGATTGCTGGTGGCGGCCAATGTCCTGGCTTTACTGCCGACGCATGAATTTCCGGGTAATTTGAGTACGGCATTTGCTTATTCTTTATTGCTGTGTGCGGTGGTGCTTTACTTCAGCGGCAGCCGGATAACTTCGGTGTGTATTATGCCTGCGTTGTGGTGTTTTGTATTTATGCCTTACCATGAGGAATTCATGCTGTTGTTGAGTTTTCCTCTGCGGTTGAGTGCGACCATGTTGAGTGCCGGAATTTTGAAATTGTGCGCAGTCGATGTGGTTTTTTCCGGTACGTCACTGACTCTGCCCGGTTTGGATATTGCCATAACCGATGCCTGCAGCGGCATAAATCAATTGGATGCATTTATTTTGATCGCCTTTATCATCGTGCAGATATTGCATAAGACGACATGGTGGAAAGTTTTGCATTTTGCATTTATTATCCCGGCGTTGATCGCCGGAAACAGTTTGAGGATCGTGCTGACGGTATTGTTGTATAAAGTTGTCGGGGAAACGGTGTTGCAGGATACATGGCATATAACTTTGGGATACGTGCAGATCATTCTGGCGTTACTGATTTTTCTGTGTATCGGAAAAATTTTCAAAATAGACAGTAAAAAAACAGCGGAGGATAAAGATGCTTAAAATTATTCTCATGCTGATTTCACTGGTGCCGCTGGGGTGTCAATTGCCGTATCTGCTTGGTGCGTGGAACGGTTCCCGGCTTGATCAATTTGACTGGATATTTTATTTGCTTGCTGTCGGGGCGGCGGTTTGGGCCGTGTACCGGGAAAAGAGAGGCAAATATGATTGGTATGCACTTATTTTGCTGATTCCGATGGTGATTTTGGCACTGGTTCCGTCATTGCATAATATCAATGCTTTGAGTGTGGCTTCGTCGGTGATGGTGATTTTTGCGGTGGTGTGGCTGGTTTATGCATGGCGGTTTGCCGGGCGGATATTGCCGGTGGCATTGATCATGCTTTTGGGTACGCCCAGTTCGAGTTATCAGTTGTCACTGTTGCTGATGTGTCCGGTCTGGGCGGCATGGGGGATCAAATTTTTGCTGGCGTTGGGAGCATTGGTCTGGATATGGTGCAACAAACATTTTGACTGGCAGATCAAGAAAGGTACATTATTCTTTCTGGCAGCGGTGCTGGGCAGTTGTATGTTGCTCATTCACACCAAAGAGATCTATTTTGAGGGAAAGAGTTTCATTCCGGAGTTTCCCGTCCATGTCGGGGATTATTGGGGCAGAAGCATTCAACCCGATGAGAATACCCGGCGTTTTTTTGCCACCAGTAAAGTGGAGTTGTACCGTTACACCAAAGATAATGTGGATATATCGGTGCTGGCGGTGAAGTGCGGAGGGGATATCCACGAGATCCATCCGGCCAGCCACTGCCTGCGGACCAGTTCATGGGTGGTAAATTCGGAAAAAATTTTGTATTTGCAGGATAATTTTGCGGTTACGGAAATCGATGCGACCAAAGGAACCAGCCGTTGTCTGGTGTGGGTATGGTTCAGCTGTGAAGAATTTTCCACGCCGGGTTTTCTCGGTTTCCGCCGCCACTTTAAGGAAAATGGCAATTATTATACCTACCAGATCTCGATACCGGTATATGACAGTGTGGAAAAGAGCCGGGAAGATTTGCGGAACTTTGTTTCACAGTTGAATAGGGAGAAACAGTAATGACCCGTTATGATGAGATTATAACTTTACGCCGGGAGTGGAAGCGGCCGTCGGTTTTCCGTCACAACCGCATCCAATTCCGTATGTTGATATGGAATATTACTATCGGAGCATCCAAGACATTCAAACGCATGATGGATATCATATTGGCGGTAATTGCGTTGCTTTTGGGGTCGCCGGTTTTTCTGATCACGGCGGCATTGGTCAAATTCACCAGTCCGGGGCCGATCATATTCAGTCAGATCCGGGTGGGCAAATACGGGCGTCATTTCAAATTTTACAAATTCCGCAGTATGTATATCGATGCAGAAGCCCGCAAAGCGGAGTTGTTGAAAAATAATGAATCAAGTGACGGAGTTATTTTCAAAATGAAACGCGATCCCCGGATCACGCCGGTCGGTCGTTTCATCCGTAAATTCAGTATTGATGAGTTGCCGCAGTTATTCAATGTGATTCTGGGGGATATGAGTCTGGTCGGTCCCCGTCCTCCGTTGCCGTCGGAGGTGCGAGCCTACACACTGGAAGAACGCAAACGTTTGAATATCACCCCCGGCATCACCTGTTTGTGGCAGGTTTCCGGCCGGAGTGAATTGCCGTTTTCCAAGCAGATCGCTCTGGATAAGGAGTATATTGCCAGCCGCAGTGCATTCAAAGATTTTCTGATATTGCTGAAAACGATTCCGGCGATCCTGACGGGGAAGGGGGCGTGGTGAAATGCAGCATTTGTTGATAAATCCCTATTCTCAAAGTCAGGAGTGGTGCAAGGAGTATTTTCCGGATCGTTCATTGGGAATGATGCCGGTGGCCGGCCGTTGTGCGGCGGAGTATTTCATTGACCTTGCATTGCGTTGTGAAGCATCGTCACTGCTGTTGCTGGGGCCGACTTATAACGAGCATCTGGCTGAACATCTTTACGAATATCAGCATGGCGAATTGTCTTTGGATTACCGCAAAGGCGGCGGACATTTTTCGGTACGCAGTTTACTTGAAACGTATCGTGAAGAGTGTGGAAACGACTGTTTGATATTGCATGGTATGCTGATGCCCAAAGCCCACACACTTGAGGAGTTGCAAAATTCTTTCAAGCCATGTGATGATGATGGTATCGATGATGGTATCTATTATTATAAAGACGGTGTTTTGCTTAAAAGTACCATTGATTTTTATCTTATAGATTCTCTGCAAAGTTATTTTGAAGTCAATTTTCAGGTGTTGAATGATGATTTCTACAATCTGCCCGGCTATTCCATGATGGATAATATCCATACCGGAACCAATGTGGTTATGAAAAACGATTGTCACTTGACCGGGCCGCTGGTGTTGGGTGATAACACATTTATTGAGAGTTTCAGTAACATTTCAGATGCCATAATCGGCGAGAGATCATTGGTGGATAAGGAGTGCTGTGTGGAACACTCCATCATCTTTGACCGCACCTATGCGGCGGGAAAACTGGAAATCAAAAACAAGATCGTCACTCCGGGGCGGATCATTGATCCATTCAGCGGCGGAGTATTGGAGCGTAACAGTTTCAGTTATGCATTTTCGCCCATCCAGAATCGTTCGGCGTGGATATTGCGTTTGTGGGAACACTTTATTGCATTGTTGCTGGCTGTGGTTCTGGCGGTTCCTTATTTGTTGATATTGCCGTATTATCTTTGCCATAAAAATTCGCATTGGTGCTGGAAACTTTCCATGGATCGTTATCCGGGGTACTGGGCGGTGCTGTTTTTCCGCAAAGAATTGGTCAAGAGCCATCCGGCCAATGATAATTATGTATTTCAGATGGGGGAGATATACGGATTGCAGAATACGCCGGAGCAGCGGCGGATCTACGATTATTATTACCATTATCATTGCTCATGCTTTCTGGTATTGCAAGTAGTGTTACGCAGTCTGGGCAAGAGGGGATTTGCCACCTATGTTGAACGCAAACGCGCATAAAAATTTCACCTCATGCGGCTATCCGGAAGCCGAAAAACTGCTGGAAAGAGTTTTGCTTGAATTGGGCGAAACCCTTTCCGGTACGGGGCTTTGTGTCTGTCTGGGCGGCAGTTACGGCCGTGGTGACGGCGGAGTGCGGCAGGATAAAGAAAATGGTTTGCTTTACAATGATCTGGATTTTTTTGTATTTGTCCGCAAACGCTCTGAAAAAGCCGCTGTATTGCTCAAAGAAATTTCAGAAAAATATGAAAAACTTCTGTCAGTCGATGTGGATTTCAGCAGTCAGATGACGGTGAAAGATATTCAGAATAACGCCTCCAGATTGATGATGCAGGAGTTGAAACGCGGCTACCGTCTGGTTTGCGGTGAGGATCTGCTTGCTCAATATCTGCCGGAGTATCCTGCATCGGCTCTGCCGTTTTCTGAAGCGTGCCGGTTGTTGCTCAACCGGGGCATGGGATTGATGCTGGCCGGGGAGAAGATCAAGTGCAAATCGGCTGATACAGATTTTATTTTGCGTAATATATATAAAGGTATCCTGGGGGCAGGGGATGCGTTGCTGATTGCTTCCGGGGAATATCGCTGGCGGATATCAGAAAGGCTGGAGGCGATCGAAAAATCGGATTTGCCTGAAGTGTGGAAAAAACTGTACTGTGACGCAGTGAAATTCAAAAGCACTCCGGCAAGACAGATCGATACGGATATTGCAACGCTTTGGAGCGGGGCCCGGGATTTCTGGCGGGCTTCGCTGCTCCGGTGTGCCGGAGTGGAGGATTCCGGGAAATTATACCGCGGCATTTACGCTGAAAGCCGGAAAAAAGGCGAAGTATCTTTGAAAAATTATTTGAAGTATTGCATAAAGACCCGGACATTAGTATTGACGGGATTGAAAAAATATTCTATCCCGACGGTGGCGGTATTGCTGCCGGAAGTGTATTCGGCACTTGCCGTTATGCCGGAAACGATAGACAGTAAACTTCATCAGCATTGGCTGATTTTCAATTAGGGGGAATATCATGGATAGTCTGGATGAAAATCTCAACAGCGGTGTTGAGACCCGGCAACTGAAAAAGTTGCAGATGTATCAGAAACTGATTTTGTATACACTGCTGAAATTCAAAATAAGTATAATAGTGATCTTTTTAGTGACGATCGGTGTCGGAACGATTTTCCGCTATATTCAATTCAAAAGACATCACCGCCAGTTTGAGGGATCGGTAACGCTTTTTTACACCCCCAGAGCCAGTGAAGAAGTAAAGATATTGAGCATCAATCAGGTTTTGGGTATATTTTCCCGTCAGCAGGTATTCGGTTCTCTGATCGAGGAGTTGCATCTTACTGAATCGCAGCGGGCATTTCTCAAACAGAATATCGAAGTGAAACTTTTGAAAGATCAGAATGATATGTTCGTCATTACCGGGTACGGTGATTCAGATGAATATGTCAAACTGATGGTCAATACTTTTGTGGCCATCGGCATCAGGTCTTATGTCGAATACCGTACGGCAGAGTTACGCAGTTATCTGGAAGCCCGTGAGCAGCGGTTGCGTGAATTGCAGGCATATCAAAATACCCAGATCGAGAATTTGCACGCTTTGCACCGCCGTTACGGAGTCATCCACCCCAAAGAGGAGATGGCCACGGTCAAAAAGATCCAGAATGAGCAGGCGGCGGCATTGGCTGAGTTGAATGTGAAATTGGCCGATGCCCGTCACCGTTTTGCTGTTGCCGAGCGTAATTACAAGGCCATTCCGGAAAATGTGATCAAACACCGGGTGGATTTGAATGAGATGGTTCAAGCGTTACGCCGGGTCACGCTTGAGTATGACCGGGCCAAACTGATTTTCGGTGAACGCAATCCGAGATATGTGGAAGCACAGAGTGCTTATGAGGCGGTATACAACCGTTTTGAGGCATTCAAGCGTGATAATAACATTACTGAATTCAATGAAAGTATGCTGACCGGTATTGATGATATTGTCAGCCGTTATCAGGAAGCGGAAATCATACTTCATGAGTTGGAAGTAAGTTTCGCCTCATTGCAGGCGGAAATGGCTTTGATCAATGAAAAAGAAAGAGTGCTTCAGCAGATGATCCCGGAGCATGAGCGTATTGAGTTGCTTATCGCTTCAGTCAATAAAAATATTTCACTGTTGCTTGAGGAATTGACCCGGGTTCGCGGTAATATTGCCCATGTCCCCGGTGATATTATGGTAAATGAACACGTGGTCAATCCCAAAGCATTGCCGATGTTTCCGGTAAAAGCCCTGATCCTGATATTCATTGCCGGTATTTTTGTCAGCGGCATTTATGCTACGGTGATGGTGACGTATGATATTATTTACGGTAAATTCGGCGGTATCGAGGAGGCAGGTTTCAACAGGGGCTTCTTTGAAACGGTGGGTATTATTCCCCATGAAAAGGCCGATTTTACGCAGGAACAGCGTGATATCGTCAATAATCAGTTGTTTTACAGTTTTATTCTGCGATTGAAAGATACCAGAACATTATTCAGTTGTTCGCTCAATGGTTCATTTTTAAGTTCGGTGCTTTTTGACGAACAATTCACCAAGGCCAAACGCAATACGATCCTTGTGCGGTTGATCTCTTATAAAGATGAGGCGGAAATCTGCGGTAAAATGCAGAAGATCGGAGATTTCTATTATTCTGATAACGGCAACTCCGGTGTGGACTACCGGGAAAAAAGTACGAAAAAAGATATTGAGTATCTGCACGGATTTTCTTCCGGTGACGGTCGCGGTTACGGATACGGGTACGGGTTCGCCTTTGTGCCGGTGCGGAATCTTTCTGTATTGGAACCGGATGAGGTGGCAAAATTGTGCAATATCGTTGAGGAGTTGAAACAACATTATCAGTTAGTGCGTATCGCCAGAGAGAAACCGTTTGATGCTTCATGTTTGATGGTAAGACAGCTGCATGATATTTGCGACGGTACATTGTTGTATATCGGCAAAAACAAAACTCCGCGCCGGGTCTTGCGGAGAGTGTTGAATTTGCATGATGATAAGCACAAAACTTATGCCATTATTACCGGCATTACCGATATCGAAAAAGTAATTGCAGGAGATTATATCCAATGAAAAAGATATTTTCACTGATGACTGTTTTGTATGGGATGATCTTTTTGACCGGATGTTACAACCGTTATACCGGAAACTTCGATCATTTCCCGGATATCCACAACCTGCCCAGCGGCGTGGTCGATCAATCCGGTCTGACCGAAGAGGATCGCCGGCGGCAATTGGAGTATCTGCGTGCACTTGATGCCCAGCAGGAGCCGGTCTACCGGATCAATGCCGGTGACAAGATCAGTATCCGGGTCTACAACCATCCGGATTTGATCATGGAATCTCTGGTCACTCCGGATGGGGCGATCGGTATCATGTTTGCCGGTCAGATCCAGGTGGCCGGATTGACTTTGGAAGAGGCTTCAGAAAGGATCAAGGCCGTCTATGCCCAGTATATCAAAAATCCGGAATTGGGTGTATTTGCCATCGACGTAAGAAGTCAGACGGCGACGATTGCCGGAGCGGTGAATAATCCGGGTATGTTTGTGATCACCAATGGTATGCGTCTGGCGGATCTTTTTGCCAAGGCCGGCGGTTCGGCGGTGCGTGACTTTGACGATCAGATGCTGGATGCCGCTGATTTTCAGAATAGTATCATTGTGCGTGACGGCGAAATATTGCCGGTGAATTTCTCATTGGCTATTGAAAGAGGCGACCGCTGGCACAATGTGAAACTCAAAAAAGGCGATTACATTTATATAGCGGTGCGTTCAGAAGTGATGGTGAGTATTATCGGCAGTATCAACCGGCCGCACAAGAGATTGTGGGATCAGAATCTGGGGGTGCTTGAACTTATTTCTTCAGGATTGGGCTTGAAAGAGGAGCATTGGCAGTATGGTGTCATCATCCGCGGCGGTATGGAAAATCCCCGTTTTTACCGGGTGGATATCGACGGCATATTGCAGGGCCGTTGCGGCAATGTCAGATTGCAGCCGGGGGATGTGGTTTATATACCGCATGACAACATTTCTGAATACAATGTGTTTGTCCGCAAACTTCTGCCGACGGCTCAACTCTTGAGTACATTTACTTTTCCTGCATTGAATTTCATTCAGTAAAGTGATCAAATGAAGTATCTGTTGTTTTTCATTGCCTTCATGAGCATATTGCCGCTGGGGTATATACTTTCGATGGATCGTAAGTATATGCGCTACGCTTTTTATGCGATGATCCTGCCGGTGATGATTTTCAATCAGGTATCGATCAACTTCTTTTCCCATGAAACGTACCGGGGGACATCCAGAGGTATGGAAGTATCTCTGGTCTATCTGATGGCGTTGGCGATGCTGGTTGGTATGGTGTTGCTTTACCGCCGCAGACCGCTGGTGCCGGATACCGGATGCAAGTTGTATATGATTTACTTTCTGTTGTGCATACCGTCGCTGATAAATGCGGATAATCTTTTGTTTTCCTGGTTTGAATTGTGGAAAATGGTTATGATGTATCTGATATTTCTGTGTACTTATTATTATTTGTATCACACCAGGGATTTCAGTACGGTGATGACCGGATTCGGCATTGTGGCTTTCGTCACATTTCTGTCGGTGGTGATCCAGCACGTTAAAGGTATCCATCAGGCCAACGGACTTTTTCCGCACCAGAACAGTATGGGAATGTATATGAATATGATCGCTCCGGTGTTTTTTTCCTATTACTTCAACAGTAAAAAGGGGTGGAAACGCTTTCTTTTTGCCGGATTTTTTCTGGTTGCGGCGGCGGCGTGTATGCGGACATATTCACGCGGGGCGATGGTCTGTCTGCCGCTGGGGTGTATGATCACTTGTATTCTTTCTTTGCGGTATCAATTCCATTTCCGTCAGGTGCAGATTTTGCTGCCGGTATTTCTGATCTGTTTTTTCGGGATGCTTTTGTTGTTACCCAATATCATCAAGCGTTTTGAAAATGCTCCCAAAGAATCATTGACCACCCGGCAGAATCTGGCAGAAGCCGCATGGAATATGATGACCGATAAACCTTTTGCCGGGGTCGGTTTGAATAACTGGGGCATTAAAATCAATCCGCCTTATACCTATTGTGAATACCGCCACGGCAATGAAAGACGGGATGATGAATTCAAAGAAGGTATTGTGGAAACCAGTTATCTGCTGGTCGGGGCGGAGTGCGGATTTTTGGCGTTGGCGGCCTTTCTGATCTGGCTGGGATACTATTATGTTGCCGCGTGCAAACTGGTTAAATCGTTGCGGCATACGGATCTGTTTTACATACCTGCCGGCATTGTCGGCGGTTTGACGGCGATTTATTTGCAATCCACTTTGGAATGGGTGATGAAACAGCAGGTGAATTTTATCCAGTTGATGATCCTGTTTGCCGCATTGAGTATTCTTTTCAAATACCGCAGAGAATTTTCTTCGGGTAAGATCGGGGTGACGGCATGAAAAAGACAGTTTTTTCCAGTGTGCTTCTGTTGCTGTGTGCCGTGGTATTGCTGTGTATTTTCTGCAATCAGCCAAGTTGTGCCGCGGAAGTGGAGCATGAATTTCTCACTCCGCAGATCGTAGTTTTGAAGTACAGCTGCACTTTGACGATCGAAAATTCCTCGATCCCGTTGGCCGGTCAGGGAAGTTGGGTCAAGGAAAACGGTCTGATTCGTGATCGTGACGGCCGGATCACCCGGGAGGCGGATATCACCCATTTCCTCTATTTGCAACTGGCCAGACCTCTGCAAAGTGAGGAGTGTTTGATTCTGGAAACCTCCGGCGGCAAACTGGAGTTGCGTTACGATGCAGATGTGCCGAGCAATGTATTCAAACTCAATCAACTCGGTTACGGAATGAATCAGGCCAGGAAGTACGCTTATATCGGGGCGTGGCTCGGCAGTTCCGGGCCATTGTCTTTACAGCATTTGACCGGGAAAAATTTTGAGATACGCAATGCGGCAAGCGGAGCAACCGTCTTTACCGGGGTGATAACTTTGCGGATGAGTGATCCGGTGTATCATACCGGAGTGCCGTTTACCGGAGAGGAAGTGGCGGAGTTGGATTGTTCAAACTTCACGGTTCCCGGCAGATACTATTTTTATGTGGATGGTGTTGGCCGGAGCATGGATTTTGTCATTGATTCCGGCACAATAAGTGAAGCATTTTACATCCATGCCAGAGGACTCTATCATAAGCGGTGCGGTATCGCCAAAGAGTTGCCTTTTACGGCATGGGTGAGTCCGGCGTGTCATCAGACGGTTTTTCGTGGGCGTTTCCCGGGCAATGCGGATGATTACCGCAAAGGTAAAGCGGGGGAGAATGGTTCAGGATTTTTTGACCGTCACGGCAATCGGATGGAGGTCAGACATTTTGAGTTGATCAGTCAGAACCGGCCGTACCGCCATGAAACGATTTCCGTCCGCGGCGGTTGGCATGATGCTGCAGATTATGACCGGCGGCCGTACCATTTACGCATCGTCAGCGATTTGGCCATGGTGTATTTGATGAAAAGTGAAAACTTTATCGACGGCCAGTTGAATATCCCGGAAAGCGGCAACGGTATTCCGGATATTCTGGATGAAGCGGCCTGGGGCTTATCCCATTTACTTACCGTGCAACAGGATAACGGCGGAGTGGGTACATGGTTTGAAACGACCGGCCATCCTCAAGCCGGGGAGGGGCTGCCGGATGGCGACAAATACACCTATTTTGTTTCCGCACCATCACGCAATGGTACATTGGAATATGCCGCCGCAGCCAGCACTCTGGCATTGGCCATGAAAAAGGCCGGAGCGGCAAGTCGAAGTTCAGTATATTTGAGATCGGCACAAAGAGCATGGGAATTTGCCCTTGATCTGCGTAACCGTCTGGTGGCAACTTTCATCTACCGGCAAAGTGTGGTATTCTATCGGGAAGATGCGAAACTTGACGGTGAAAATCTTTTGAGAGCCGGATTGAATCTTTATTTATTGACCGGTGATGAAAAGTATTTGGATGCCGTATTGAGTGAAAAGGCCCGGATCAAAGAGTGTTTCAACCGGGATTTCTGGAAGTGGTCGCCCCTGTCATGGATGATGCTTGAGTTATCTCCGGTGGAGCAACTTAATGAATTCCGCATGGAATACCGCAATAAAATTTTGCAGAATGCCGGAGTTATGCTTGATGATCAGGAAAAATCCTATCCTTACCGCACATTGTGGTACGGTCCGCATGACGGTTGGGTCCATTCGATGGCGTGGGGCAATTATCATCCGTTGCGCCGGGCGGTGACTTTGATTGCCGCCCACCGGATAACCGGGGAAGAAAAATATCTGACCGGGGCTTATCTGGCCAATGATTTTCATAACGGGGCCAATCCTTTGGGGCGTAGTATGACTTCCGGGCTGGGGCAAGTTTATCCGGTGGTATTTCTGGATCTGGTAAGTTACGCTGATGGGATCGGTGAATTTGTACCCGGCATCACTCCTTACGGCAATACATTCGGCATCGACCGCAATGCGGTGCGGATGGTTTACGGGGAAAATGCGGATAAACTGCCGTTTTTCCGCAGATATGTGAATCTGGAATTTTTAAGTGTGCCATCCAGTGAGTACAGTGTCTGGGAAACTGTTGCTCCGGCGGCCGTGGTGAGCGGATATTTGATCGAAAAAGCCGTTTTACCGCCGGAAGCATGGAAAAGCCGCCGCCCGGCTGCTGATTTTACTGCATTGCCGGGATACCGGGCATTACCTTGAGGACGATATGAAAAGTAAAACTATTGAAATATTTTTATTTATTGATGCATTGGGTTGGAAGATCGTCAATGACCATGATTTTCTGACCGGGCTGTTGCCGTACCGTAAAAAGATCGATATGCAGTTCGGTTACTCCAGCAGTGCCATTCCGACGATCCTTTCCGGGCGGACTCCGGCGGAGCATGGACATCTGGGGTTATTCCGTTTTGCTCCGGATGTTTCGCCATTCAAGGGATTTTCCCGTTGGTCATGGCTGTTTCATCCGGCAAGTTTCTGGAATCGGGGAAGAGTACGACATCATTTGTCAAAGATATTGAAAAAAATTTACGGTTTTACCGGATATTTTCAACTTTACCGGATGCCGGTAAGTAAGTTGAAATATATGGATTATTGTGAAAAGCGGGATCTTTTCATTGCCGGCGGCATGGAAAATATCGCCAATTTGCATGACACATTGAGTGCCAAAAAGGTGGATTTCCATATTTCTGATTGGCATTTGAGCGACAGTGAAAATTATATTGCCGCAGAAAAGGCCATTGAAAATGGCAAAAAATTTCTCTTTGTCTACACAGCAAGTCTGGATGGACTTTTGCATAACAAGGTTGGGGATGATTTGGCGGTGGGTCAAAAACTTGATGAGATAAAAATTCAAATCGAGTCATTGTATCGCAAGGCCGCTGATTTTGCTGAAAATGTGCATTTTACGGTTATTTCAGACCACGGCATGACTCCTTTGAGCGGCACTGTGGATATCATGAAATCATTGAGTGAGAGTGATTTGGTTTTTGGCCGGGATTACGGGAGTTGTTTTGACTCGACGATGGTCAGATTTTACTATCTTAATGACCATGCCCGTAAGGTCATTACGGATTTGATGCAGCGGTTACCCGGCCGTTTTTTGAGTTGCGATGAGGAGAAAAAATACGGCATTTACCGCAGTGACCGGGCATTTGGGGATGCGATTTTTCTGCTGGATGCCGGAATTCAACTGGTGCCGTCGGATATGGGAGATAAGCCTTTGAATGGGATGCACGGATTTATTCCGGAAAACGAATATTCTTTTGCCGCAATGCTTTCCAACACACCCTTACCGGATCGTATCGGTAGTGTGGCAGATTACTTTAACTTAATGACAGAAAGAGCGGATTTATTATGAAAATACCATTTTTCAAAAACACAGTTACTAACTATTTTTCCATGTTTGTCCGTCTGGTGCAGGGGATTTTGGTCACCCGGTGGCTTATCTCTCATCTGGGCGAGGCCCAGTACGGGTTGTGGGTCATGCTCTGGAGTTTTTTCAGTTATGCACTTTTGCTTGATCTCGGTTTCGGAGTGGCGGCCCAAAAGGTTACGGCGACGGAGTTGTATAAGAAAGATATTGAGAAGTACAATCACACTGTATCCAGCATATTTTTAAGTCATGTGAGTATGGCATTGATGATCCTGCCATTGACTTTTGTGGGGATGTACTATATCCGGGAATTATTTCACTTGCCGGCAGATGCCACGGATGAATACATTTACTTTTGCCGGGAAGCATTGCTGTTGAGCGGACTTGCGGCGACGATTGTGTTTCCGCTGGGTGTGTTTCCGGAAATCTTGGTGGGATTGCAGAAACTTTATTTGCGTAACTACATCATTATCATTTCCAAAGTGGTGGAATTGACCGGTGTGATCTTTATTTTTGCCATGGGGTGGGGATTATTCAAGCTGCTGTTGTTTGTGATGCTGATCATGGGTTTGACCCAGTTTGCGATGATGGTGGCGGTCTGGAAAAATATTCCGGGATTCCGGATCAGACTGGCTTTTGACAAAGAGGTATTCAAAGGCATATTCCACTTCAGCAGAGCTGTTTATATCATTTCCATCGGCCGGATGATCTGGGAAAGAGGAATGTTTCTTTTGCTCAGTATTTTCTGCGGATTGGCTCCGGTGGGTATCTTTCAGCTTGGCAGTCGCATACCATTTCTCATCCAGCAGATATCTCAGCCTTATGTGGAAAATATTTCTCCGATATCGGCATTACTTTATTCCCGCAACCGCACGATGCATCTGGCACAGATATTGATGCGTTCCATCCGCTGGGTGAATTTCTTTGCCGCCGGAGCGACGGTGATGGTGATGATCTATGCTCCGAGGATCATCCTGCTGCTCTTTAATGTGGAAGATGATGAAGCGGCATTCATCTGCCGTCTGATGGTGTTGCTGGTCTATTTTCTGCTGGTATGCCGGGCGATCCCGGAAAAATTCCTGACGATGGCCGAGGAACATCGTTTTCTGGCTAAAATCCAGAGTTTTGAGAGTATCTTTTTCATAGTGGTTTCCATTATCGGACTTCTGATAAAGCCGGATGTTTTGGTCGTGGTCGGAACTATGATCCTGACCAAATTGATCGGTACGGCAGGTTTTGTGGTGCCGCATTTGATCAAACGGACCAATATCAGATTGCGTCATTTCATACTTTATTCGCTCTTTGAACCGGCGTTGCTGGCAGTGTCGACCGGTATGGTGTGTTATTGGCAGTATTATTTTTTGCGTGGCCAACTCCATGAATTTTTCCTGTTGGCTCTGGCGGGAATTTCCGGAGTGCTGATCTATTTCCCGGCACTTTATTTTATGATGTTTGACCATGCTGAAAAACTTCGTTTCCGCAAGATAATCGGTAAATTCACCGGCAAATTGAAAAGGGCCTGAACTATGGAAATCCGTTTTGAGTATATCAATAATGTATTGGTCGCCCATTTGCAGTGCTATCTTGACCGGATGGGGGCGGAAAATTTCAAATATGTATTGAGTGACCGGATGAAGCCCGGTGAAAACGTGGTGCTTGATCTGGAAAAATTGGTCAATATTGACAACTTCGGTCTGGATGCTCTGTTGGCGATGGCCCAGAAGGCGTTGGAAAATAAATCGGTCATCAAACTGGCCGGAGTCAGTCCTGATATGAGGATCGTGTTGGATATCACTAAAGTCTACCGGGTATTTGACATTTATCCGACGGTTGCTGATGCGGTGGCCGATTGTCTGGTGGAGGAATCATGATTTCGGTATTGATGCGTTCACATAATGATATTGCCTTTATCCGGCAAACGCTTGAAGCATTATTAAGTCAGGAAGTGGATGAGGTCGTGGAAATAATTTCCTGCGACGATCACTCAACGGATGGGACTGCGGAATATTTGCAAAGTATTCCCGGTTTGCGCCGTATTGCTCCGCCGGATGGCCGCTATATTCCGGGGAAAACTCTCAATCACATGGTGCGAGAGGCGAGGGGGGAGTATATTATTTTCAATAATGGTGATGCCATTCCGCAAAACAGAGCATATCTGAAAAATCTGGCAGCTCCGTTGAAAAATAAGAGAGTTGATTGTGTATTTGCCAATCAGATCGCCCGTAAAGATGCCTTTGCGGTGGTTCGCAAAGATTATGAAAGGGCATTCGGAGATGGCAAAATATCCGGCAAATGGCATAAATTCTTTTCGCTGGTATCTTCCGGATTCAGAAAAGAGGAGTTGATGTTGCATCCATTTGATGAAACATTCCAATATTCCGAGGATTCCCAGTGGGTCAACCGGCGTGAGGTGAATATCGTTTATGTGCCGGAGGCGATTGTGGAACATTCACATAATTACACTGTTGCAGAAGTCAAAAAAAGATTTTTCAATGAAGGTGTGGCGGATAAGCAAATGGGCAAGGCGACTCCGGGCAGATTGAGGATATATAAGACGATTCTGGCTGAAACTTTGCGTGACTGGATCTATCTGGCCAAATGCGGAGCATGGAAAGAATTTTTCTATGCTCCCCGGTATCGTTATGTGCAGAAAATGAGTTATTTCCGGGGGACCAGACAATGAAAATCGCTCATATCGTCCGCCGGTTCAGTTTTGCGGAATGGGGCGGCACTGAAAGTGTGGTGTGGCATATCGCACAACAGCAGAAACATCAGGGGGTGATCCCGGAGATACTCTGTACTTCAGCATTGGATAAAGTTGGTGTTGAGGTCGTTGACGGTATTACCATCCGCAGATTTCCCTATTTTTATCCCTATTTTCCGATGCCGTCAAAAGATAAACTGGCACTGGATAAAAAGGGTGGCAATCCGTTTTCTTTGCAATTGTTGAATTTTTTGGAAAAGGGTGGATTTGATATCTTTCATCTCCACGCGGGGGGGCGTTTGGCCAATTATTCCATCCGTTTGGCCCGTAAAAATAGAATTCCGGTATTGATGAGTTTGCATGGCGGATCGTGTGCCATTCCGGAGCAGGAAATGGCATTGATGCTCAAGCCGTTGAAACACAAATTCAGTTACGGTGGCATCATTGACCGGCTTTTCCGTACCCGGACTGCCCCGGAAAGCCGGGCCGATGTGCTTTTGGCTTTGAGCAGGGAGGAACAGCAGAAATTGCAGAAACTTTATCCCGGGAAACGGGTCGAGTTATTCCCCAACGGCATTTTGCACCGCAAACTGCCGGAAGCCGGAAATTTCAGGCAGAAGTATAATATTCCGGAGAATGTCAAAATACTGCTTTGCATATCCCGGATCGACTATCAGAAAAATCAGAAAATCCTGCCGGAGTTGCTGAAAAGATATCCGGATACTCATTTGCTGTTGATCGGTCCGGTCACTGCACAATGGTATTTTGAGGAGTTGCTGGAAAAAGCCCGGTCGTTTGGAGTCGGTGAGCGTATGACGGTCATTCCGGGGTTGCCGCCGGATTCGGAGGAGTTGCTTCAGGCATTGCAAACGGCATATTGCTTTATTCTGCCTTCCCGGCATGAACCATTCGGCATTGCTGCGTTGGAGGCACTTGATGCTGAAATTCCGCTTATTGCTTCGGCGGTCGGCGGCTTGCGGGATTTCCTTGTTGATGGAGAGAATGCGTTGCTGTTTGAGGATAATGATGCTGACTCTTTGTGTCGTGCGTATGACCGGGTGGAAGTTTCGGCTGAAAAAATCGTTGCCGGCGGCCGTAAAACGGCAGATACCTATAATTGGCAGAGTATCGCATTGAAGTTGACCGCTGTTTACCGGGAGTTGTCATGAAAAATATTGTTTATATCGGTAAATATAATGGTGTGGTCGGCGGCATTGAGCGTTATATGCAAAAGAGTGCTGAAGTATTGCGCCGCAACGGTTTATCGGTACATTATCTGTATACGGAAAACGGCGGATATGATCAGGAAAAATTTACCGGTGCTTTTGACAGTGTGCAGGAATTTTCTTTGTCAACAGATTTATTGACTGATTGCGACCTGATCATTATCCACAATATTATTCCGGTGGAGATCATGGAGCAGTTGCCGCTTGAAAAAAGTTTCTTTTTTGTCCACGATCACAATATTTACTGTCAACGGCATCACTATTATACGCCGGTCGGCAGAAAGAATTGCCACCACAAATATAATAAACTGGTTTGTAAAATCTGTTCATTGGGCCGCAACAGTGCCCCGCCATTGGCCGCATACCGGAAGTTTCCGGCACTGGTACTGTCGGATTTCATGCTGAAAAATCTGCAAAAGAATGGATTTGAAAAGGTGGTGAAGTTGCCCGCATTCATCCGCAGTGAAAGTGTCAGACGTTCCTTTATGCCCGACGGAGTTTTGCGGATCCTGTTTCTCGGTCAGTTGATCCGTGGCAAAGGGGCGGATCTGATGTTGAAAACCCTGTCAAAACTCGATATTCCATTCAGTTGTACAGTCGCCGGAGATGGAAAAGACCGGATAATGCTGGAAAAGATGGTTGAAAAATTCAAATTGTGTGATAAAGTACATTTTACCGGATTTGTGAGTGAACCGGAAAAATTGTGGTCAGATTATGATGTATTCTTTTTCCCGATCCGCTGGCAGGAACCATTTGGTCTGGTCGGTTTGGAAGCGATGGCTCACGGAGTACCGGTGGTTGCATTCGATCTGGGCGGCGTGCGGGAATATGTGAATGAGTCGACCGGGGAATTGATCCCGGAAAAAGATATTGCCCATGCAGCTGAAGTTTTGAAACAACTTTATTTGCATCCGGAAAGGCTGGGGGGATTTTCCGGAAAAGGTCTGGAATTGGTTGCAAATAAATTTTCAGAGGAAAATTTTGTGGAAAGATTCAAAAAACTTCCGGAGATGCGGTCGTGAAAATATTGCTTTCAGCGATACCATTTGACAACGGCAAATCCGGTATTTCCGTTTACATCAGAGAGGTGGTCAAAGCCCTTGAAGCGGCCGGTCACGAATTGACATTGATCGTGGAGGATGATGCGGTTCAGGAGTTTGAGCGATTCAAACTTATCCGGATAAAGAAACGCCGGGCCCTTTTTTCGATGTTGTACAGTCTGTTTATTCTGCCGTGGCGGATAAAATGGAAAAACTTTGATTTCTGTATCATGCTGGCGGCCAACCGCCGGGTATTCTGTCGTTATCCGATATTTACAGTGGCGGTGGTGCATGATCTTTCGCAGTATCATGTGCCGGTCAAATATGACCGTTTCCGGATGTTTTATATCAAAAAGGTTTTGCCGCACTATGTTCGCAAGGCACAAAGTATCTGTGCCATCAGTCGATCGACGGCAAATGATCTGATCAAATACTGGCATATCCCGGAAGAAAAAATTTCGGTGGTCTACAATGGTTTTACGCCGCCGGCAAGAGTTGAAACGGATAAAATCAAACAGATACTTTATATTTCCCGTATTGAGCATCCGGGAAAGAATCACTTGAATTTACTCAAAGCTTTCGAGTTATTGCCGGAAAATCTGCGTAACGAATATACTCTGGTCATGTCGGGAGCAAGCTGGAATGGGGCGGAAACAGTATTTGAATATGCACAAAATTCGGTGTGTAAAGACCGGTTCAAATTTACCGGATTTGTGGATTTTGCCAAACTGCCGGAACTTTACGCCCAAAGTACGATGTATGTATTTCCCTCGCATTTTGAGGGATTCGGTTTATCATTGCTTGAAGCGATGTATGCCGGATTGCCCTGTGCCTGTTCCAATAACTCCTCGCTCGGCGAATTGGGGCAGGGGGCCGCACTGCTTTTTGATCCGTCTTCTCCGCAGGAGATCGCTGCGGCTATGGAAAAGATCCTGTCTGATAAGGAGTGTCAGAAGCAGTTGATCGGTAAAGGAATGGAAAAGGCTTCGCATTTCAGTTGGCAGAATACGGCCAAAGGATTGATGGAAATTTACCGGCATCGTCAGGCGATGGTATTGGGGGTGCCGTTTTTCAGCGGTACGATGGATGAAGCATTGCAGATGATAGACGGATTGACTGAAAGTTCCAAGGCTCATCATGTGGCATTTATCAATGCCCATTGTCTTAATATCGCCTGTCGCAACCGGGAGTATAAACAGATATTGAAAGGGTGTTCAGCGGTTTTTGCCGATGGTATCGGAGCGAAAATCGGGGCGAAAATGCTGGGTTACCGGGTCGAGGAAAATGTCAATGGTACGGATATGTTTCCGCTTCTGGCTCAAAGACCTTACCGTATTTATCTGTTGGGCGGGGCTCCGGGGGTGGCATTTACTGCGATGGAAAAGGCCAAAGCCATGCATGGGGCGGCAGAGTTTGTCGGTTGTGCCGATGGATTTTTCAAAGAGAAAAGTTTGTCGGTGGTGCTGGATGAATTGAATGAACTCAAGCCGGATATTTTATTGGTAGCAATGGGAGTTCCCGGTCAGGAGGAGTGGATTAACCGTCATCTGGATAAATTGCCGCCTTGCGTGGCGATCGGAGTGGGCGGTCTGCTGGATTTTGTATCGGAACGTATTCCGCGGGCTCCGATGTGGATGCGTAAAGCCAATATTGAGTGGTGTTTCCGGCTCTATTGTGAACCGGCAAGACTTTTCAGACGTTATATAATTGGAAATCCCCTTTTTATCTGGCGGGTTTTTCTGGAAAAAATATGGAGAAGAAGCAGATGAAAAAACTTTTGTATGCAATGGTCACAATGATATGTGTGGTGACGTTTTCCGGTTGTTCATCAGTATCGCCGTTTGATTACGGAAACAACTGGCTGATCCGGGAAAATGATATACCGCAGTTTTATTCGACATTTGATCTTTTTTATATCGGCAAAGCCCCGGCTGAATACGGAGATACTCACGATATACAATTCAACTGGACCAAAACTCACACCAACGATATTTTCGGTCGAGGGGTACGGGTTTTTGCTCCGGAAATCCGGAATCCGGATGTGGAAAATGTGGCTGAAGCATTGGAATATTATCTGGAACATTTCCATTTGGATGGGCATCCATTCATTTTGTTGGCCGAGGGACATTATGCGGATTTGCTTTATGGAGCAATGCAAAAGGTCAGCGGCATCACGGTCGAAAACGGCTTCATTGCCGCTTATCTGCCGGATATGCAACCGAAAACCGCCGCTGAGATCGCTGATGACTTTTATTGGGAAGGCCTTCACGCCGCCGCCAATGGCGATGATATCGGTGTGATCATCACCTGGATCAGTTGCATCAATGGTGAAACAATAGATGATCCGGCCTTGAAAGCGGGTGTTTACAATATCAATCCATTGAATTGGAAAACGGATGCCACCGCCGGTACTGCCGGTGAAAATATCAAAGCGGTGTTTTATATGCCGCAACACAAAAATATTTTCTGGCGTAAAGTGGAGGAGGCCAACTTTTGCGGAGCGGTCATAAATCTGGAAAAGGGAGTATTGGAGATCACCTGTCCGGTGCCGCTTTTGCACTTTGTCGATGGCAGATTTACCAGTAACTGCATCTCGATTTTTGCCGGTAATATTGCTGCCAATGCAAGAACAAGAACACAGAATCTGATCAGATTCAGACAATGGCGGGAAGCACGATGAAACTTTTTGATTATTTACCGGCTTATATATTGAATCATTCGCCGAAGATCATTGCCACATTTGAAATGGATTTTTTGCGGAACCTGTCTGCTTTTCAAAAGGCGATCGGCAAGGGCGAAAAATTTACGCTCGTTTTGCAACTGGGGTGGTCGGCTGAGTTACCGGAAGTTGCCGCAGAATTGAAAAACAGACTTGCAGAAGCCAAAAATGCCTTCCCGGAAGCCCGTTTTATTATTTTGGCCAATGCACCGGGTGAGGTGGAGGTCATCCGGGAATTCTGTGAAGTTTATCTTGCTTCGCACAATGCTTTTCTTGATCCGGGGCGTTATCCTCTGGCCGGGATGGGGGAGCGTAAATTTGATGCACTTTATATTGCCCGTATTACGCCATTCAAACGGCATTTTCTGGCGGAAAAAATTAAAAATCTGCACCTGATCGGTAATTATTCTGAAAAGGAAAAAGATTATTTTACTCAAACTATCGCCGGATTTCCGGAGGCGAAATGGAGTCAGAAAGTAGCTTCATTTTTCATCGGCCGTAAAATTTGCGAAGCCGCCTGCGGTCTGGCTTTGTCAGCGGTTGAAGGTGCAATGTTTTCCTGCGGCGAGTACAGTTTGTGCGGAGTGCCGGTGGTAAATACGGTAAATATGGGTGGCCGGGATACTTTGTTGCCGCAGTTTGCGGTGCGTTATGCTGATGACGATGCCCAAAGTGTGGCCAATAATGTTGCGTATTGGGTGGATAATCCGGTCGATCCGGCGGCGATCCGGGAGGAGTTTTTGCGTCTGGCTTTGCCGCAAAAAGAGTTGGTGCAGGAGTTGCTCAATTCGATTGCCGGCAAAAAGGTGAAATTGCCTCATAAATTAAATATAAGATGCCATCTTTTACCTCATATTCAATTAATGCACGGTATCAGGAGGATCAAATGATGAAAATTGCCAGAGATAAAATTTTTGCCGTCATCATGGCCGGCGGCAAAGGTGAAAGATTGTGGCCCTTGAGCAATGAGGAGCGTACCAAACCATTGATCAGTCTCAATGGACAGCAAACTTTACTGGAAGATACCGTTCAACGGTTGTTTCCGTTGCTCAATGCGGAAAATGTTTTGGTGATAACTGATGAAAAGTCGGCAGTAACGGCTAAAGAAATATTGCCTTTGCCGCCGGAAAATATCATTGCCGAACCCTGCCGCAGAAATACTGTTCCGTGTATTGCTCTGGCGGCATCATTGATCCGCAGAAAGTGTGAAGATGCGGTGATGATCGTATTGCCGGCCGATCACCGAATTACTCCGGTAAAACGTTTTCAGGAGGATTTGTCGGATTGTATCGAACAGGCTCAAAATGGTTGCCTGACGATTCTTGGTATCACTCCGGATAAACCGGCTACCGGTTACGGTTATATCAATGCAGGGGAGAAGATCGCTCCGGGGGTTTATAAGGTAAATGCCTTCAAAGAGAAGCCGGATTTTGCTACGGCTCAGCATTATATGATGGATGGCAATTACTGGTGGAATTGCGGCATATTTGTCTGGCAGGTAAAAACTTTTGCTGAAGCATTGCATGAATTTTGTCCGGATCTGTATGACAAATTCGCAAATTGGGCCGCCGGAGCGGATTATTTGAGCGATTTTGAATCCTGTAAAAAAATTTCCATCGACTATGCGATCATGGAAAAGGCCGGAAATGTGGTGGTCAAACAGGCATCTTTCCAGTGGAATGACTTGGGAACTTTAGGGGCATTATATGAAATAACGCTCAAAGATTTTCACGGTAACGCCATCAATTCCAGGGGCCGTATTCAACTGCTTGAGGCGGATCAGAATTTGATTTTCAGCGACGATGACACGGAGATCCGTTTGGAGAATATCAAAAAATGTGCTGTGATCAAATCCGGTAATTCATTGCTTATCAGCGGCAAGTGGTAAAATCAAAGCCATATTTATATCCGTATGCTTCCGGAGTATAAATATGGCTTTTTTGTGTTTTAACGGGATATTCTCAAATTATTTTTTATTGCATTGGTCACGGGCAGTATCGTAACGGCTGTGGAGTTGCCGGAAACTCGGTCGGCAAGCTGGTGGACGAAAACCTTATCAGGATTTATCAATGCCCCAACGGTCATGAATGGAGGGCGGCGTAATGGATAAGCGTTGTCCTTGCTGCGGATCTGATGAAGTGCTTGAGTTTGCGGATGGTTTTATTTGCCGGGACTGTGGATGTGAATTTTAGCATCCCAAACTCATCCCTCTTTTTACGGAGGGATGTTTTTTTATTCCAAGCTGCGTCATCTGTGCTGTTCCGAATGTTTTTTTATGCCAGTTTACATTGACTGCCGGACCATCTGTTTGTTGTGCACCGATAGCGATTAGGTAACGAGCCAACCAGTCAGAAACATCGTCCTTGTTCTGCTGATTAACGGTGATCGTGTCAGCGACCATATACGGTTGATCAGACCGCCGCTGCCAGAGCCTTGGAATGATTTTGTTTGTTTCCTGCTCAAAGTGTCCATGCCACTGTCCCCGTCCGAAATAGATAAGCAGGAGTTGATTTGTACCTCTGATTCTTGCCCACATATACCACCCGATAGTCTTGTGGCGTAATAACGTTCTCTGTACCGATTCAAGGAAAGTGCCGAATCCGTCAATTTGCGGAAAATGGTAACCGCAAGGATCAAGGCTGTTTTGACTCCTGAAATACGGCACACTATTCTGGAACTGAAATATCTCACACCTGATGATGAACACATTATGGGCATTGAATATTACCAGGCGGTGATCGCCGATAACGTGAAAACTTATCCTGATTTTATCCAGTGGCGAAAAAAACATCCGGCAACAGGAATTGTAACCTGGTGTCCGTAAACTCTGAATATTCTGTAAAAAAGGCGGCAGGATTTCTCCTGCCGTTCATCAAACGCACCTTCACTTGCTTACCGGAATATCGAGTTTTTCTTGAGCATCTTTCAAACCTCCCAGATTATGGAGATCTGTATAGCCCATTGCTTTTAACTTATCAACAGCAGTTTCTGCCCGTCTGCCGCTGCGGCAATAGATGTATATGGGCGTATTTTTATCCGGAACCTCGTTGACTATTTTACTTTCCAACTCGGCAAGCGGCAGAAGTACAGCTCCTTCCAGATAACCACTTTTGTGTTCCTCCGGAGTACGGACATCAAGCAGTACAGCATTGGTTTCCATTGATACTTTACTTTCTATTGAACAACATCCGCTTATTCCGAGCAGAACAATTCCACATAATATTGAAAACAGTGTTTTCATCTGCCAGCCTTTTTCCCGTTACTTTGCCAAGGGCAATCCGAGCCGTTCCCGGGCATCTTTCATTGCGCCGAGATTATGAACATCGGTGTACCCCTGCTTCAACAGTTTTTCCGTTGCCATGGTTGCTTCCCTGCCGCCCCGGCAATATACATAAACCGGAGTATCTTTGGAGGGGATAACTGCTGCCGCTTTTGTATCCACATCCGCCTGCGGCAGATTGATTGCGCCCAGCAGATTGCCTTTCTGATATTCTGCCGGAGTCCGGACATCAAGCAGAACAGCATTCTTTTCCATTGTGATTTTGCACTGTCCGAGAGAACAGCATCCACTTACAACGAGCAGCATAACGCCGCACAGCATGACAAGAAGTTTTTTCATAATTCACCTCTATTCGGTTGTATTTTTTTTCAATTTACTTATTTACGGTAATCCCTCATAGTCTGCCTGTAATATAACGCAGAATCTGATGTTTGTCAAA
>JAZNEV010000083.1:0-49327 GCA_045588835.1 Victivallaceae bacterium | reverse complement strand
GGGGCGAAGCCCCTGTCAAGGGCGACAGCCCGTATCCGGGGCGTGGGGCAGAGCCCCACATGGGGGTACGGGGGCGAAGCCCCTGTCAAGGGCGACAGCCCGCAGAGCCGAACCATCCCACGGCCATTTTGCGAAGCATTGTGAGGCAAATTCGGGTTTTGCAAGGAGCGAGCGAGGGAGCATACTCTTGTATGTGACCGAGCGAGCGACGCCCGCAAGGCCCGAATTTGCCCGCAAGGCAAAGCAAAATTATTTTTTGCGGAAGACAATCCGGCCTTTGGTGAGGTCGTAGGGGGACATTTCCATTGTCACGCTGTCACCGGGCAGGATGCGGATGAAATTCATACGCATTTTGCCGGAAATATGAGCATTGACGACATGTCCGCCCTGAATTTCCACACGAAACATGGTGTTGGGCAGTAATTCACGCACCACACCTTCAACTTTGATTACATCATCTTTGGCCACGTTAAGATCTCCGGTTCATTATCGGTTATAAGGATCATATGTTCAAAATGTGCGCTTGATTTACCGTCGGCGGTACGCACAGTCCAGCCGTCTTTGCGATCGACTTTTACGGAATCGGTACCCAGATTGAGCATGGGTTCGATACAAAGGACCATTCCCGGTTCGAGTCTGACACCTTTGCCCCAGCCGGTGTAGTTGGGGATTTCGGGCGGTTCATGGAGTTTGATACCGCAACCGTGGCCGACGAAATCCCGGACGATGCCGAGTTTGTTGCGTCTGGCACATTTTTCGACGGCGGCACTGATATCCCGGACGAATGCACCGCACCGGGCGGCGGCGATACCGTCGGCGAGGGATTGTTGAGTACCGTCAAGCAGGCGTTTGACATCTCCGGCAGGTTCTTTGAAGCCGAAAGTCAATGCGGTATCGCCCATGGCACCGTCGATGGTGACTCCGACATCGATACTGACGATATCGTTTTCGGTGATGATCAGATCGGGCGATCCGATACCGTGGATAACGACATCATTGACAGAAATGCAGATATTACCGGGAAATCCGTGGTAATTTTTGAAAGCACTTCTGCCGCCGGTCGCATTGATGAGCTGTCCGGCGAGCTGATCGAGGTCAAAGGTGGTCATACCGGGATGAGCCAGACGGGCGATCTCATCGCGCACCCGGGCGGTCACTCCGGCTGCACGACGGATGCGGATGATCTCATCCGGAGTATGGATAATCCGGTTTCCGGACATGATGAATTACTCCAGAACCTTGGCCAATTCGGCGACGATCTCATCAAGTTCGGTACTCCGGCAGCTGTAAAGCAGACCGAGTTTCTCGTAGAAATCGATCAGGGGCTGGGTCTGTTTGTGGAAAACAGCCAGACGGCTCTGGGCGGTTTCGAGGGAATCGTCAGCGCGCTGATAGAGTTCAGAACCGCACTTATCGCAGATGCCTTCAGTTTTGGGCGGCATGAAAATTTTGTTGTAAATGGCGTCACAGCCGCGGCAATTCATGCGTGCGGTAAGGCGTTTGAGGATGATTTCGTCGGAAACATTGAGGTAGATGACGGCATCGATTTTTTTGCCCATTTTGCCGAGGATGTCGGCGAGGGTTTCAGCCTGGGCGATGGTACGGGGGAAACCGTCGAGGATGAAGCCATTGTCGCAATCGGCCTCTTTGAGGCGTTCTCCGACCATACCGCAGACCATGGCATCGGGGACGAGGCCGCCGGATTTCATGATGGCACCGGCTTCTTTACCGGCGGGGGTGCCTTTGGCAACTTCGGCCCGCAGGATATCGCCGGTGGAGATATGGGCGACGCCGTATTTTTTGATCATTTCGTTGGAAACGGTTCCTTTACCGGCACCGGGGCCGCCGAGGAAAATCAGATTTTTTTTGGTAAGCATTTTTTACTCCTTTTAAGGTTATTTGATATTTTCCAAAAGATAATTCAATACTTCACTGTCAGCGACTTCGCACTGTGAACCGTCGGCCATATTTTTGATAATGGCAATGCCTTTTTCCATTTCGCTTTCGCCGCGGATCAGGGTGAAAGGGGCCTGCGAACGGTTGGCCGAACGCATCTGGGCTTTGAATGAGCGTTCTTCGAGTTCAAGAGCGATATTTTTACCGGCTTTACGCAAGGCATCGGCCAGCACGAGGTTCTCCATTCTGGCACTTGCTCCCAGACCGATGAGGTAGCAATCGCATTTGTCGCCATCCGGAGCGGGGGCATTGAGGGCCTCACGCACCATGAGCAGACGCTCGACTCCGGTGGCAAAACCGACACCGGGGATGGGTTTTTTCTCGCCGGGCAGAAAGAGTTCATAACGGCCGCCGCCGGCAATGGCGATCTGCTCGCCCAGAGCATCGTGAGTGACTTCAAAGACGGTATGGACATAGTAATCCAGACCGCGGACCAGCCGGGAAGAAACTTTGAATGGCACATTCAAACGGGTCAGAGCCGCTTTGACTTCTTCGAAATAGGCTTTGGATTCTTCGCTGAATGAGTCAAGATAACTGGGTGCATCGCTGATGATCTGCTGACAGCACTGCTGTTTGCAGTCAAGGATACGCCAGATGTTGCGTTCCAGGCGGTTTTTGCAATCCGGACACATCGAATCGATGTGTTTGGAAAAATACTCCCGCAAAAATGCTTCGGCCGGGATCCGGTCGGCGGCGACCCCCCGGGTATTGATGGTGAATGTCGCTCCGGTGATGCCGGCGGCCAACAGGAAGTTGTGGAGCATGGCGATACATTCGGCATCGATCAGAGCGGCGCAGCGGCCGACATTTTCCACACCGATCTGGTGAAACTGACGGCGGCGGCCGGCGGAGGGACGCTCACCGCGGAACATCGGGCCGTAGTAAAACACCCTTTGTTCGACACCGTTGGCCACATCGGTATTGGTCAGAGCCCGCATGACCCCGGCGGTACCTTCCGGGCGGAGTGTCAGACTGCGGCCGCCACGGTCTTCAAAGGTATACATTTCTTTCTGAACGACTTCAGTTTCGCCGCCCAGACCGCGCTGAAAGACCTCGGTATATTCAAAAACAGGAGTACGCAATTCACCGTATCCGTAGCCGGAAAAGACTTTGGCGGCGGTGTTTTCCAGAAAACGCCACGAACCGGATTCAGCCGGGAAAATATCCGCAGTACCCGGAGGGGGAGCAAAAGCAGCCATATCAAACCTCCAAAATATTGATTGTTATTGTCCCTTTGTAAAAAATCTTTACTGCGGCGGCATCTCGCAGTCAATCCGCCGGATGCTTACAAACCGTTATCGGCCGTTTGACAAATTACGACCCGGGCGGTGTATTCCATATGATGTTTTTACAAACACTTATGACATTATCACAAAATTCGGGACATTACCTATTGATTTTTTCCGAAAAAAAAGCAAGACGCCCGACGATAACGGTGTTTCGTCAGGCGTGCTTTGGCAATTTTATTCAACTCCGCAAATTAACGGAAGTCGGCGGGGTTGAGTTTCTCAACCTGTTCTTTGAGTTCTTTACCGGCGCGGAATTTGATCACGGTACGCTCCGGAATGATAACTTCGTTTTTGGTATCGCGGGGATTGCGGCCCTTGCGGCTTTTGCGGACTTTGATTTCAAAAACACCGAAGTTACGCAATTCGATATCGTTTCCGGCGATCAATTCTCCGGCGATGCTGTCGAGGGTACGCTGAACGATATTGGCCACATCACTCTGGATGATCCCGGTTTCTTTGGCGATTTTGACAACGAGGTCACGTTTGGTCATTTTTTTCTCTCCTTTATTGATCAGATAAATTTATGTAAATCGTCTATTTTTCGCATGAAATAATATAATGTGCCACAGAAAAGCAGTTTTGTCAATAGGTCTTTGAAACAAAAAGGCTTTTTTTTTGCAAAATACCGCAAAATCATGTATTTTAAGGCAAAAAATATGTACTTATAACTTTTTTGGACGAATTTTACCAAAAACAGATTCAGCCCCCGGAAAAGGCAGTAAGTAACGGCCGATTTTGCAATTCTCTCAAATGCCTGTTGGGCTGTGACGGAGTGCGACACATGAGCCGAACCACCACCACACACAGCACACCACCGGCCGTACACCGCACCCGGCCGAGCCGGACGCAGGGGTTGCAGGGGGCGGCGTCAGCCCCCTGCGTAGTGATTGTCTTTACTTCAGGATCACGAATGCCGGAAATCCCGGCACGCCATATTTTTCAAGCAAGGCGGCCACTTCCGGTTGGCTGGGATCTTCGGCGGGGAAGGTAACGTAAATGAAGTTCTCTGCGATATATTCTTTTACTTCCGGATCGCTCAAAGTGGTTTTATCCATGGCGTGACAATTTTTGCACCATGAAGCGGTGAACTTCACCAGAACCGGCTTACCGGAAGCACGGGACTCAACTTGGGCGGCTTCAAGTGCGGCAAATCCATCCTGTGTCCGGGAAATTTCATCATCCGGCAGCAGTTTTATACCCAGATAAGTGTAGTATCCGGCTGCCCCGAAGATGATCAGGGCAAAAACGTACTTCATAACCACCATGAATTTTCCCGGCTTGGGCAAGACTGACAATCCTGCTCCGGCCAGCGGCCACGGCAGAGCCATGCCGATCCCCAGGGCAAAGGGGACAAAGCAGCTGTACCAGTTGCCGTTGGCGGCGAAAATCAGTACGCTGATGACCACCGGAGCGACACACGCCCCGGCCAGCAGAGCGGAAACCGCTCCCATCACCAAAGCGGCGGCATCCCGGGAAAGATTCAACTGTGTCACATTGAAGTTGAATTTTGACCGCAGATCGATATTGAATACTCCGGCCATCGCCAGACTTAAGAGAAGAAAGATCAGTGCGACGGCGAAATTGAAAACCGGGGAACTGTTCAAAGTGCCGAAACCGACCCCGGCAAAGGCCGCCAATACTCCCAATATCCCGTAAGTAAGAGCCATGCCTGTACCGTAAAGCAATCCCCGGCGGAAACCCTGTGTGCCGCCGCCGGCAGCCCCGATGACGGCCAGATTGATCGGCAGCATCGGCAGTACACACGGGGTGAGATTCAGGGCGATCCCCCCCAAAAGGGCGATGATCAGCATACCCCAGAATGTGGCACTTGCCGCCGGTTCGACGGCTTCGCCGCCTTGGAGGAAATTGAGAAATTCCGCTTTATCTGCCGTCCCGACATGGCGGCGGACCAAAGTCAACTCACCGGCATTATTATCGGCACTTGCACTTTCATCCGTTGGCTCTTCCACCAGATAACAGACACCGGTCTCCTCATCGCAGACCACCCGCGGTGGAGCATCACCGGCTCTGACCGCCCAAAAGGTCAGAACCAGCAAAAGTATGGTCAGGTATTTCATCGGCGGCCGCTGTTGCCCCGGTTGCCGCGGTTACCGCGACTGCCGCTGTTGCCCCGGTTGCCGCGGTTGTCCCGGCGTTGCGGCACATATTTTCTCAAATCGGAAAGCCATGATTCTTTCGAACGGAAACCGCCGATCTCGCCGACTTTGTTACCTTCACCATCGACGATGACCGTCGTGGGATATCCTCTGACACCGAAACGCGACTGCCACTGTCTTTGGATACGCATCTGGGCCGCATCCGGCGGGTTGCGGTGCGGAAAGTCAAAATAGACCAGAATAAAGTTTTCTCTGGCCAGATTTTTGAATGCCGATTTACTGAGTACATCATCTTTCAATTTGATGCAGAATCCGCACCAGTCCGATCCGGTAAAGAGGATCAGCACCCGTTTGTTTTCCCGTTTGGCTCTGGCCAGAGCGGCATTGATGTCGGTGGTCCAGCCGCTTGGAACGTCACCGGCAGAAACAGTCAGTGCAAAGAGTGCGGCAAGGAGTGAAAGTAACAGTTTTTTCATTTTTCGATTTCCTTGATTTTACGTCCGGAATCCGGTCGTTGTTCCCGCAACGTCCGGAATTGAGGACAGGTTGATGATTCTTATAAATCACGGCATATACTGCCGAAGACACAATTGACACACTTTCCCGGATCATCCGGCAGAACATCACTCAAAGTTTTATCCATCAATTCGCTCCACAGTGCGGCCTCCATGGCGATTTTGGATAATCCGTCTGAACAGTCAAAATCCTCACCGAAACGGCGGATTTTTCCGCTCTCATAATCCAGGACCCACGATTCCACCATATCCGGTTCCCGGCCGCAGAAATTCATCGCATAAAAACGGTGGATCACCGCCGTTTCGCTCTCAAATCCGGCAAATTCGCCGCCGCGCAACTCCACAATATGCAGTTTGCCGCAATCGCTGAATATGCACAGCGGCGAGGCAAAACAGTGCAGATCATTGATATACAGATCCAGAATTTTGGGCAATGTACGCCGTTTTTCCGGCAATACGGCCAGCAGATGCGGCCAGTCACCATTGACCAGATTGGCACAATACCTTTGAAGTATGCCGGATAATTCGTGCCGTTTGTCCTCAAAATCAAACTCTGCACTGCACAGTGACACAAGTATATTATCCGCCCGCCCGGTCAGGATCCTTTCAAATTCCAGATCGAAACTTTCCAACAGCCTTGGCAGAAGCAGAGATTTATCACATTCGCCGGTGACAAATTGCTGTTGCATGGTGTGCAACAGCAGTTGCCGGATGAATTTCCGGTCGCTTATCCGGCGGTGAAGTGATCCGATCCGTTTCTGAAGCGGAGAGGGATTTTCACGCAGTGCCAATGGTGCTTCCCGGTAGTGCATAAGAGCGGCCCTTTCGCAGAAACTGCGTTGCAGTCTGCGACTCAATGACCACGATATTTCCGGAAATTTTTCCGCACTCATTGCAATAAATACCTCCTGCCATATAGAAATATAATCTTTATGCCGGAAATTTCAAGCAGTGAAATAAAATTAATGTAAAAAATCAGAGTGAACAAATGTGTACGGAACAATGCAAATTCCCCGGAATGCCGCAAAAGGGCAAAAACAATCCCGGCGAGGTATCGAAAATGGTAGTGTGCCGGGATTGTTTTGTTGTTAAATCTTGATTTGTTTCAAACAGAAGATATATTAGGAACATGTTTGATTAAATTCAAAGGATTTTAATAATGAAAAAAATATTTTATTCCGCATTTGTATTATCTCTTATTTTCCTATGCGGTTGTGCCAGCACCTATGGTTTGACGGCAGAACAACAATTACAAGCTATTGAAAAATATCCACGAGGCGGGCTTAATATTGAACCGTCAGACAGCGGTATTATGACAACAATGAAAATTACCGGACGAGTATTGGTTTTTCCATTAACATTGGGACTCTCTGAAGTTGTTTTACTTGAAGAGCGTGAAGCATCATTCCGCAAATATGCAGATTACCTGTATTACGACTCTTTTACCGGCAAACCATGTTCAGCCGTTATTCAAGCATTTGGCGCTCCTACGAGAGTGACCACCGATGGAAAAGGTGGACATATATATGTATGGGAGAAAACATATACAACAGGAGGCACTTCTTATCCTGTGACAACTTATTATAACAATGTTCCTCATACAACATACCGTTCCACCCCATTGCGCTTTCACAAGAACATTAAAGAGTTTTATTTTACCGGCGATGATAAATGCTATCACTGGCGAGTCGCAACAGAATAAAAATCAATCACCTTCTGATATTGTCAAAAACGGAAGCCTGGATTTTTTGATTTTATGCGATTGATTTGTCGGGCATTCATTCTGAGATCAAGATTTCCTCTGCGATACATCATTTTTGGGGAGTAAAATGCTGGCTGTACAGAAATAGTGGGAGATGCTATTGTTTTTTTCTGCAAGAGGGAAATAATGTACCGTTCAATATTTCTTATAACTTCTCTTTGCACATAGTCAACAAAACGATTATGCGGCATTGATACAGCAAAAACTGTGCTTCCTGTTCTGAAGAATCCCCACATAGGATTCCGTAATAATTGTTGCCGGTCATTTTCCATGTCATCTGTTTCATCAATCCTGAAATCGAAATACAATGGAACTGTTGCAGATAACCAGCTTTTGGGTAAAATTTCATCTATCCTGTCTACTGTATAAAATGAGGTTTCTGAATTATCGATTACAAGATGCAAATTTTTCAAATTCTTTGTAAAACGCTTTAAATCATTACTCAGTCTTGTCCCATCAACCACCCATATCATATTTTTGTGATATTTCTCTCTGGCCAAGCGTTCTTCCGGTTTTATGGCGGAATGTTGAAACTCTACAACTAAGCCATTAGGAGTTTTTATATCAGCAATATGGATTTCACCGGTTTGTTCATCAGCACATCTAACCTCTTGCCATTCCTTGGGAAAGTTATTTTGCCAATCAATATGCCATTGGGTTTTAGGTTCTTTTTGTGAATAAGGACACTCTTCATTATTTTTATGCGCCCAATGACTGCTGCGGATTTTTCCACATTTGGCAATAACATCTGCCCCACAGCACAAACACCGTCCCATCGCTCCTTTTGTTGCTTCCAGTCTCTCTCCGTTTATTAAAGCGTATCTCATAATTTCTCCTTAAGCAATTTTATACCATCTTCACCAAGTTGTTCCTTCAAAATTACGGCAAGTTCATCAATAAGCCATCCAGGCTTTTGTTGCAGCGGATTTGTCATCAATAAACAAATCGTAGCGGCTTTTGATTTAGGAACCATACGTTCTTTGAGCAGTGATAAACCGGTATTACGGGCTAATTCCATTACGACTGCTGCGTTATCAGAAGCAATACCGCCACTTAAATCCATTGCAGAATTTATATGTGAAACAAGTTTTTTGGCTTGCCATACTGCATTTTTCTGTTCTCTGATCAAGCGTGTCCCATCAGGAGATGTCATTGGATCACACACGCTGTCCCGTCCGGCATAAATGTCATTTTGCAATAAGTACGGATTGCCGGAATAAAGTTCATCACTGAAAATCTGAAATGCTTTCAATGCCTGATCGTAATCGGCATCACTCCATCCAGACGGCAGATTGGCGATTTTTTCCAATTCCAATTTTACATCTTTAGGATCTTTTTGAGAATTTCTCCATCCCAAAAATTGCCAGTCGCGAAAAATTTTATCGGCAACTTTTTTGAGATATTCCTTTTTTCTGAAACGTTCCTGTTTTTCCTGATTTGTAAAACTCATAATAAAAACTCCACTTGGGTTATGTGACTATAAATATATATATAGTAACTAAAATAAAAAATGCAAGAACATTTGCAAAAGTCGATCGAGAAATGCAAGATTTTTACGCAAAATTCGATGGAGATTTGTTACAACGATGTAAAATATCATTTCTGAATCCGGAATGGACAACCTGCGGCGGAGAAGGTGCAGAAAACCTGCTCGACCGAGCCGGTAGCCGATGGTGTGACAAGAGATCGGCCACAAATCGCCGCCGCAGGCGGCGGTGGAGTCGTGAGCCAAGGTCGAAGTTAAACCAAGGCAGTGATGAAGAAGTGCAGGAAAACTGCTCGACCGAGCCGGCAGCCGATGGGGTGACAAGAGATTGGCCACGAATCGCCGCCGCAAGTAGATATTTTCATAAAATTTAAGCCGATAATAACTTGACATCACAGACAATATGCCGTATATTCTTTTACAATCAATTTATCACAGCAGGAGAAAGACCATGACCGATCCCGATTTGGAAGCATTGTTGATTTTACAGGAAGCCGATCTGCGGCGCAAAGGTATGGAAAAACGTTTGGAATTGCTCCCCAAAGAGATGGATGCCATCATCGCCAGACGCGACCGGCTCAATGCCGCAACTGCCGCGGCCGCCGATCTGCTCAAAAAAGAGGAGTTGGCCGTCAAAAAGTGCGAAGCCGAAATCGCCCGGCTCAATGAGGAAAGTCGGAAATTGCAGCAGCAATCCGCTCTGGTCAAGAAAAATAATGAGTATCAGGCCATGCTGGGGCAGATCGCCGACAATAAACGCAAAGTCGGTCTTCTTGAGGAAGAATTGTTGGAAAAATTCGACAAAGTCGCCGAACTTAAGGAAAATGCCGAAAAAGTCAAACGGGCCAACGCTCTGGAATTGCGTAACGCCAGAGCGGAATTTGAAGAGTTGCTGGCCTTTTCCAAAAGTGTAAAAGCCGAGATCGCCAAAGCCGTTTCCGACCGGCCGGTTCTGGCCGCCAATGTCCGTGACGAATTGCTCGCCACCTACAACCGTCTGCTCAAAAGCAAGGATAATTCCGCACCTTTGACCAAATTGGATAACGGCTGTTGCGGCAATTGCCACATGAGAGTCACCATGCAGACCGCCAATGAGTTATCCAAAGGCAAAATCGAGCATTGCGACAACTGCCAGCATCTGCTCTATGCCGATCCGGAGTAAGTTCCATGAGGTCTTATGACTTTGCCGAACTGGTTTACCGGAAAGTCGAATCCGATGAACTTGATTACAAATCCGCTATGTCATGGCGGACGATGACCCGGCAGGAAAAGGGTAAAATCGTCCGTCATCTGACCGCATTTGCCAATACCAGAGGCGGGTTTCTGGTCATCGGGGTGTCGGAAGATGCTTCCGGTGTGCCGTCGCTTTATACCGGCGTAAGCGAGGAACAGGCCGGTTCATTCGACCCGACTCCGGTGGGGGATTTCATCAATGCCCATATCGAACCGGCTCTGGATTACACTATCGAAAGGCCGCTGATCGACGGCAAACGCTATGTGATCTTTGTGGTAAAGCCATTCAAAAATCTGCCGCACGTCTGCTCCAGAGGCGTGGAAAATGAGCTGCAGGAGGGGATATTCTACATCCGTACTGCCGAAGCTTCCAGCCGGCCGGCCCGCCGGGCCCACGAAATGCAATCCCTTTTACGCCGCTGTATGCGTAATGAAAGAGAACAACTGGGCCGTATCCTGCGGGGAATACTCTATGAGACCCGGCAGACCCCCATTCAGGAGACCAGCCGCATGAGCGATCTGATGCTGGATGCCGAACGCTACTTTTGCAAACGCCGCCACCGCAGCGGTGTCATTTTGAAATTTTCCGTATTCCCCGCACAGAAACTCTCATCGGAGTTATCTTCCGGAGAGTTGCGCAATGCAATAACTTCTTCGGTATTCCCGTGCAGCAAACCGGAATTTTTGAGCCGCGATGAAGCGGATTCCGGACAGACCGCCAATGGTTCGATCCGGTATTTATCCGGCCAGAAACCTCTGATGTGGCAATTTTTCGATGACGGATTATTCTGCTATTTCAAAGATACGGGAAGTGCGGAACTGACTTTGGAAAAACTGGCCCGATTCTGTGCCGAAAGCACCCACTTCGCCGGAAAATTATCCGAAACATTGAATTTGAGCGAGGAATTGCTCACTTTGAAATTGAGTATCGCCCCGGCCGACGAAGCAGTGATCGATTCGATATACCGCACCACGGCAAAAGAGGTTTCCGCCGAGATCCGCCGCAGTGCCGCCGACCTGATCAGCGGTCAGGAAAATCATGCCGCCAGATTGTTGCGGCGCATCGGTGAACAGTTTCAACTGCCTGACAAACAACTTGACCGGTTTCAAAGTGCCATAAGCACCTTTCTGGAGTGCCGCTGATATGTTTATCGACATTCCGGGAAATGTTCCCTTTGACATGGATGAGTTTGCCGTGGAATATGAATCCGGCCAGGTATGCGATATTGATTTGCAGACATTCTGCCGGGAGTTCTTCTCCCCCGGCGGTACGCTGATGCAAAGTGCCATGATCAACGGCATCGAATGCGAGGAGCGGCCGCAGCAGCTGGCAATGGCTCTGGAAATCGCCCGTTCGCTGGAATCGCAGACCAACTGCTGTATCGAAGCCCCCACCGGAGTCGGCAAAAGTTTCGCCTATTTAATCCCCCTGATCTGCTATGCCGTCAACAGCCGCCGCCCGGTCCTCGTTTCCACGGAAACGATCAATTTACAGCACCAGTTGATCGAAAAAGACCTGCCGTTTCTCAAAAATTTGACCGGTATGGACTTCAAAGTCGCTCTGGCCAAAGGCAGAAGCAACTACCTCTGCCGCCGCCGTCTGGCGTTACTTTCCGGGGAACAGAAAGATATGCTTCTGCCTCTGCCGCAAATGGTTCTGGAAACAGAAAAACTCATTTCCGATCTGGAAAACGGCCGGGATGACAGTTTTGTAAATGGCGTCCGCCCCAATAACCGCATCTGGCATATGGTCTGCTGTGAAAGCGGCAATTGTGCCGGGCCGAAGTGCGAATTTTACCGCAATTGCTACTACTTCAAAGCCAGAAGAAAGTGGGATGAAGCCGATATCGTCGTCGCCAATCATGCCCTTTTTCTCACCGATCTGGCCATCCGGCAGGAAAGCGGCAACGGCGGCACTTTACTGCCGGATTACGGGGCAGTGATGATCGACGAGGCTCACACGCTGGAGAATAATGCCGCCATGCATCTGGGACTTCACCTTTCCCGCAACGCCATGTTGAGTACTGTCAACCGCCTCTACCATCCGGAACGGGCCAAAGGATTATTCATGCGTCCCGGAGCAAATATGCTTGAATTGCGGGGCATGGCCCAGAAAGTCCGGGATGAGATCTACGGATTTTTCGCCACTTACTGTGAGATACTGAAAAAATCCGGCAGCAATTCAGTGCGGCTGGATGAAAAAACGGCCGATACTTCACCGGAAGTGCTGATGAAACTGCTCAATGACATCGCAGAAAATATCGATGCACTTATTGAAGAGGAAGATGATGAAAGTTTCCGCACCGAATTGATCGCCAATGCCGACCGGTGCCGGGATTTCGTGAATATGCTCGCCTCATTCACCGGACGGCTGATACGGGATGCCGTATATTTTGTCGAAGATGATCAGGATTCAGTGACCTGTTGTGCCGCACCTTTGAATGTTTCCGACTTACTGCGTGAATTGCTCTTTAACAGCGATCTGCCGGTGATGCTGTGCAGTGCCACCATGACCGTCGCCGGAAAATTTGATTACTTTACCGGCAGGATCGGTTTCGCCGGCGGCAATACGGTCAAACTGGATTCCCCCTTTGCCCCGGATCAGGCGGAATTACTGCTTAAAAGCGGTATGCCCGAACCGTCTTCACCGGATTATCAGTCGAAACTGGCCGCCGCCATCAGCGAATTGGTATTGACCAATGAAGGCAATGCTTTTGTGCTTTTTACCAGTTATCAGAGTATGAAATACTGTTATGAAGCACTGCGTGACACCTTTGCCGTCAGGGGATTGACCTTGCTGGTTCAGGGTGAAGGCATGACCAGAAGTGAGATGTTGAGAGTGTTTCAAAGTGTTGACAATCCGGTGCTTTTCGGCACGGACAGTTTCTGGACCGGCGTGGATGTGCCGGGAGATAAACTCTCTCTGGTGATCATCACCCGGCTGCCGTTTGCTTCCATCGGTTCACCGCTGACCTCGGCCAGAATGGAGAAACTCGACAGTGCCGGAATAAGTTCTTTTACCCACTACTCTCTGCCGGAAGCGGTATTGAAGTTCCGTCAGGGAGCGGGGCGGCTGATACGCACCGGCAATGACCGGGGTATCGTGGCGGTATTGGATTCCCGGATCATCACCCGGAGATACGGCCGGGATTTCATCAACTCTCTGCCCTATCCCAGCCGCAATATCTGACCGTCCCCCATCTTACACCGCCGGTACGGATGAATCCGGAGCAACGGCGGACAAAAATGCGGAATCATTACCCGACCGAGCCGGTATCCGATGGTTTGACAGGAGATTGCCCGCAAGCCGCCGTCACACCGACGGATGGATTGTAGTGCAAGGTCAAAGTTAAACCGAGGTAACGGCGAGGGAGTGTAGAAATTCCTACCCGACCGAGCCGGTATCCGATGGTTTGACAGGAGATTGCCCGCAAGCCGCCGTCATACGGCGCAATTCAGCCAGATCCAACTTTCCACTGCCCAGAAGCGGCAGTTTTTCCACCGGATAAAAGTTTTTCGCTTTGGGTATCCACAAGTTGGAAATACTGCATTCACGCAGTTGATCGACGATTTTCTCCGGGGTGAACGGCATTTCCGGAGTATACAGCACCAGCAGTGCTTCACCTTTCACCGGATCGGGAATACTGCCCACGGCCACCACCCGGCTGTCGCAGGAACACAATTCGTTGATGATCTTTTCGACCAGTTCATGCGGCACCATTTCTCCGGCGATCTTGCTGAAACGGGAAAGACGTCCGCAGATGTGCAAATAGCCATTTTCATCCATTTTGGCCACGTCGCCGGTCTTGTAATATTCTCCGGCCATCACTTCAGCACTCTGTACTTCATCGTCAAGATATCCCTGCATGACCAGCGAACCTTTTACGCACAAAATACCCTCCTCACCCGGTTCGACCGGGGTGAAAGAGAGCGGGTCAAGTATCCGCACAGAAATATTTTCCAGCGGAATACCGATACTGTCTTTACTGCCGGATCTGCTTCCGGTTTCCGCACTGTCTGCCGGCAGATTGATGGAAACCACCGGCGATAATTCGGTACATCCGTAACACTCGATCACTTCCAGACGGCCGCCGGTCAATTCCCGGACTTTTCCGGCGATATCATCCCGCAGTTTTTCCGCTCCGGTGGCGATCAGGCGTAAAGATCCCAACTCTTTACCGGTACACTTACGCAGATATTTTTGCAGAAATGAGGGCGTGGCAAAGAGCAGTGTGGGCTTTTTTTCCACGAGTATCCGGCAGACCGCTGCGGCATCCAGCGGACTGGCAGTGAAACTGACCGGAATTCCATTCATCACCGGTATCCAGAAGCAGACATTCAATCCGAATGAGTGGAATAACGGCAGATTGCCCACGATCAGATCATTGCGGTCGATGGTCAGAGCATTGGCCACACTCCGGGCATTGGTATTCAGATTATGGTGCGACAATCTGACCCCTTTGGGGTTGCCGGTCGAACCGCTGGAAAAGAGCAGTACCGCATCATTATCCAGCTCAAAGGCACTCAAAGGAGAGAGCATATTCATAAATTCTCTGGTCGGCAGCAGCAGCAATCCGAGCCCCATGAACCAGCGGGCAGGCGGAGAAATGCTCTTTTCGATCTCGTCGATGAATACCGCTTTTTCTCCCGGAGATATCCGCAAACCATTCAGGAAATCTCTTTCAGTAATGACCATATCCAAAGCGGCTTTTTCCATGGAAATATCCAATATTTTCTGCGAAGTGCTGTAATTGAGTACCACCGGGATCCGGTCGGCCATCAGGATCGCCAGTATCGCTTTGACCGCCGGGATGCCATTGGGCAGCAGCACCCCCACATAACGGCGGTCACTGGATAATTTGCGGTGCAGATAACGGCTGACCAGAGCGGCGGACAACACCAGATCAAAGGTGGCGGATTCTTTGCCGCTGTCATCGGTAAAGTGTTTTTTCCAGAGGTTCTTTTTGGCCTGATGCACTGCGGCATGGTGCAAGGTCAATTCGCCGGGCAGAGCGTTGCCGGCAGCTTCCGAACCCAATTCGATGATCTTCTGCCTCACCTCAAACACCGGAGTACCCACCGGCAGCGGCTTGCCGAAAGTCACCGCCGGATAAAAGGGCAAATGCAGTTTTTTGCGGATGCCCGGCCGGGTGAAAAAGTTGGAAAACACCGAACCCCATGCGAAAGAGATATTCACCGGAATGATCGGTACATCCACTGATTCCGGCAGCATTTTTTCGTAACCGTTCTTGAATACTCCCGGCAGGCCGTTACCGGAAAGTTTTCCTTCCGGAAAAACACAGATCAAGCCGCCGTCAGCCAGATGCTTGCGGATGCTCCGCAAGACCCGTACCAGACTTTTGGTGCGGCCGGATGACGGGATTTTGAAAAATCCGGTCATCCTCGCCACCGAACCGAGCAACGGCACTTTGAAGTAGTCATCGTAAAGCAGAAAACGTATCTGACGGCTGGTACAGGCACTGATCAGAATACTGTCGATCGCCGATACATGGTTGCACAGCAGCAGAGCCGGGCCGCGTTCCGGAATGTTTTCCGCGCCGGTTATCCGGATGCGGTAAAATAAATGCCCCACCGTCAGTATCAGAAAACGGAGCAGAAAATTCGGCAATTGCCACAACGCCAGAAGCGTAAATGCCATCACCAGTATGCCGAAGCCGCCGAGCAATATCTGATAAGGTACTCCGGCAATGCCGCCCAGCAACGGCGGGATCCCCGGCACAGTGCCGGATGACAGTGAGATGACCAGCAGCATCGCCAGGGCGGAAACCGCATAAGTTACCGCATTCCGCAAAGCCAGAGATGCTCCGCGTACTTCCGGAGCCAACCGCTGTAAGATGTAGGTACGCAGAGGCACAAACAACATGCCGCAGGCAAATCCGGCAAAGGCCGCCCAGAACCACGCTCCGGCATAAAACAGCACTTCCACGGATGAACCATCCGGAAAATTGAGCATGAAAAGCCGGGGAACGCCCGGAAAAAAGATCATCAGCGGCAGAGCGGCAATCACCCCCAGTGCCCCCAGCGGGATCAGACCCGGTTCGATCTTGTTTCTGGAAAACAATCCGGAAACAAAACAACCGGAAACAAAGCCCAGCCCCGGAGCGAGCAAAAGCAGGATGATGCTGAAGTTGCTGTTCATATGCAACGCATTGCGGGCAAAGAGAACCACCAGCGGCAAAGCCGTCAGGCTCAAGCCGATGAAACAGACTTCACCCAGAGCCGAAGTCCACAATCCGGCCCGGTTGCAAAAGGCCGCCAGTCCCCGGCGGAGCGTGTCACGCAGAGGATAGGCCAATTCCCGTTTTCTCTGCAAAGGCGAAATTACCGGAATGATCATTATTGCTGAAAAAAGCAATCCGAAAGCCGCAGTGATCAACGTCAATGCCGGAATGTGGAAATAAAATGCTCCGGGCATCAGGGCGATACCGCAGATAAAACCGAGCGTCGAAGCCGAGGCACAGCGGCTGCAGGCCCGGGAAAGTTCTTTTTCGGTGAAGGTTTCCGGAAGCGACCCGTCGAAAGCCGGTGGGAAAAAGGCATTGAGCAATGAATAAAGTACCGCCAATACCCAGAAAAACAGCGACATGCCCCCCAGTGCCGCATCCGCACAGCACAGCAGAATGATCTTGACCATGGCGGTCAGGGCGATCACACACCGCCCCGGCAGACGGTCGGCGGTGAATCCGGTCAGCCACGGCAGAAGCAGTGACGGCAAAAGACACACGGCCGCCATACCGGATAAATACACCGGATTCTGTAATAATTCCGGAGCTTTCTGCAGGATCAGCAATACGGCCCATACCTTGAAACCGCTGTCGGTGAACGAATTGAAAAATCCGCTCATCGCCAGCGGGGTGAGCCGGCGGGATAAAGACGTTTTTTTTCCGGTCATCAGGACAGGCGGTTTTTAACCGCGATCAATTCGTTATTGGCATCGGTAAGCAATTCGCAGATCATATCGGCGATCGGAGTGATCTTATCCATCAGACCGACCGACTGGCCGGCCATCAGCGATCCGCCATCCACATCGCCGTCAATGGCCGCTTTACGCAATGCTCCGACCCAGAAACGCTCGACCTCCTCCTGAGCCTCCTGCCGGTGGATCGTACCGGCTTCCAATTCCCGGAGCAGACGCAATTGCAAGGCACCGAATTTCTGCATACCTTTGTTTTTCAACGCCCGCACCGCCACCACCGGCAGTTTGGAATCGTACTGCGGAGTGGCCATGGCATCACGGGCATTGGCTTTGAGAAAGACCTCTTTGAATTTCGGATGCACACCGCACTCCTCGGTCATGACGAAACGGGTCCCCAACTGCACCCCGGCGGCTCCCATAAGCATCAGATGAGCCATCATTTTACCCGTGGCCACACCGCCGGCAATGAAGATCGGCACGGTGTCAGCGTATTTGAAAAGCAACTGCTGGATCAGGATCATCGACGAAACATGACCGATGTGACCACCGGCTTCACTTCCCTCAAGAATGATCGCATCCGCACCGAAACGGATCATCCGGTCGGCAATGGAGATCGTCGAAGCAAAGCACATCACTTTGGCTCCGGTGGCTTTGGCGGCGGCGATTTCACTTTCTCTGGGGAAACTGCCGGCAAAGACGATATAAGGAACTTTGGCATCTTTGAGCATGGCCAGATGCTCTTTGTAAGACGGGGCGATGGTGATAAGGTTGACGGCGAAGTTGTTTTTGGTAAGAGTACGGGTCTGCTCGATCTGTCCGGCCAGAATATCAGTCGGGGCATTGCCCCCGGCGATACAGCCGAAACAGCCGTTGTTGCAGACTGCTGAAACCAGTTTCGGTTCGGAAACCCACGTCATCGCACCGCAGATGATCGGGTAACGGCAGCCCAGAAACTCCGAACCGCGTTTGAACATGGGCGTAAGCATATCCGTAGAGGCACTCCAATTGGAAGGATCCATTTTTATTTTCTCCTGAATTGCTGTTTTTTTATGAAAAATCCAACCGGCGGCAGCCGGATATTCCGGCTTGCGGCTGATTTGCCGGTCATCAAAAGCCTTTGCTGTTAAAATAGCACAGCGGAGATGATTTTTCAATGAAAAGCACGCAAAATATGAGGAAAAGAATTTTTGATTTGACGGGTATTTTTCAATTATGTGTTTATTTCGCTCATATTATTTGTAAAAAAATGCTCTTATATCGGGAGTAAAAATCTGTTTTTTACAATTTTTTACCCTTTTACAGTCAATAAAACTTGATTTTTTAAGGTAAAATGAGTATAGTATAGGGTTGACACTGAAATTACAGATATTTGTTATTTTTGTAATCACAGTTTTTGCGATCCCGACTGAATCTTCAACTGGAGATCGGGCAACTGTATTTTGCGGAGCAGTATGCGGCAGGGTCGAAGTCAAACCGGGGCGAAAATGAGGGAGTGCAGAAAAACTGCCCGACCGGATTTGAGTCCGACAGTTTGACAGGAGATTGGCCACGAATCGCCGCCGGAAAAAAAATTTGGAAATAGAAAAATGAATGAAAATTGCGATTTTGCCGAATTGATCATCACTCAGATGATCCGGATGATGAGTGAGGGGGCTCTCACCCCCGGTGAACAGATCTCTCTGCGGATGATGGCCCAGATATTCGGGGTAAGCACCCAACCGGCTTCCATCGCCTTTAAAATGTTGGAAAGCGAGGGGCTTATCGTTACGAAAAAGCGTTCCGGCACCCGCATTGCACTGCTTTCACCGGAAGATGTCTGGGACTCCATGCAGTTGCGTCTGGCCGTTGAGGAAAAGGCGGTCGATCTGGCCTGCCGTTATGCCACAGATGAGGAGTTGGCTTCACTGAATATCCCGGCCCAGAATGCCGACCGTATCGTGGGGGCCACTGAGGCATTGAAGTATGATGATGAATTTCATTTGCATTTGTGCCGTTTATCCAAATCTCCGGCGATCTACGATTATATGCGTCGGCAAATGCCCTTTTTCCGGGTGCGTTCATATTTGTGTCCGGCGATTTTTGCCATTGGCAAATCGTTGGTTCCCCGAGTCAAAGAGGGTACAGTCGCCAAGATCCGCGGTCACCAGAAAATCACTGCTTTGCTCTGTCAGCGTAAGGCGGAAAGGGCCAAAAAAATGCTTAATTCACATATTTGCGTCAAAGGCATTGAGCAGCTGCTTGCTGAATACCGGATGCACCACTCTTTGCAATCGTGGGGGATTTGACCGTGAGCAAGGAAATTTTTCTGCATGATGCTTTTGCCCGGTGGGATGGTGATGTATTGACCGTCGGCAACCGTTTTCTGGAACGTAAGATCGATTTGAGTGCCGGTTATCCCCGGACGGTTTCTTTCACCGGAAACGGCAATGAATTTGCGGTATCCGGAAATGATGAGTGCGACTGCTCATTTTTCGGCTTGAATATGCCCGGAAAAAATGAAACCAGGTGGCACATTTCAAAGGAAGTTGCGGCCGAAGTCGTGGATGCTCCGCAATTTGATGCTCCGCACATCGAGGTGGTATTCTCATTTAAAGAGGAGTTTCAGCAGGCTGAATTCACCCGGATATTCCGGGTCTATCCGGAGATCGGGGCGATCTCGGTGCAAAATTCACTGACATCAGGAAGTATTCCGAATTGTTACTGGACATTTCGCCGCGAATTGTCGCGATCCTGCAGCCGTTTTCCGGAAAGCACTCTGGAAAGTGCCGTGGACCGCTTCGCTTTTGACCACGCCAACAAGGTGGTCAAAAGTGTGGAATTCCGGGGAAGAACCGACTACCATAATATTCCGGTAACGGAGCATGGAACTGTGGAAAACTGCGGGGGTTATTCCGGCAATATCCTGCTGATTTCCGGGGAAAATGCCGCCGGATTGCTCGTTTTGCAGGAGGCTCCGCCCAGCACGGAAAGACGGGATTTTGAGCAATACGACTTCCGGATCGATGAGAAAAATTTTTGCAGTTGCTCATGGGGGATCGCTCCGGGGGAATTGCTCCCTGGCGAACCGGTGCAAAGTTACCGCACGACCTATCTGGCTTTGAGTGACACAGATGATCACTCCGGAGCGTTGCACCGTTATCTGGCCGGCCGTTTCCCGATGGAGGAATCTGAAGCGGCGATCCTGGTCAATCCGTGGGGATGCGGCAGATTTCCGCAATTGACCGGAGAAAAATTCCTGCTGGATGAGATCGAAGCCGCCGGGACGATCGGTGCGGAAATCTATCAGATCGACGATTCTTGGCAAAAAGGCAAGGGCCTTAACGAATTGACCGGCAATAATCTGGCGATCGGCATGGATTTCTGGGAAGTCAATAACGACAGACTGCCGGATGGCTTTGCTCCGCTGGCCGATGCCGCTGAAAGTGCCGGAATAAAACTGGGATTGTGGTGTGCCCCGTCATACACCAAACTTTTCAATGACCATGCTGAATTTGCCCGATTACTGCTGGATTACCACCGGAAATACCACTTTGCCACGGTCAAGATCGACGGAGTGCGGATGCAAAGTTATCAGGCCCAGAAAAATCTGGAATCACTCTTGCGTGAAGTGCGGGAAAAGAGCGGCAAAAAGGTCTTTTTCAATCTGGATACTACCAATGGTCAGCGGCCGGGATACTTCTGTTTTCTCGAATACGGCAACATTTTTCTGGAGAACCGTTACTGCTATCTGCCGGGTGAAATATCCTATCATCCGGAAAAAACTCTGCGTAATTTATGGCAGTTGAGCAAATATGTGCGGCCGCAGACCTTGCAGATCGAAGTTCCCTCACCGTCAGACATCCGCAATCAGACGGCCGATGCCCCCGATCCGGCAGATTACGCCTTTGATTACTGGTGTGCGATCGCCCTTTTTGCCAATATGCTGATCTGGACCGCTCCGTCGGAATTACCGCCGGAATATGCTGAAACTTTGCGGGATATGACCGCTTTGCACCGCAAAATACGCAAAAAGATATTCAAAAGCGTGATCACCGCTTTCGGCAGTGAACCGGATGGAAAAAGTTTCACCGGATTGACTTCCGATGCCGGTTATGTGCTGATTTTCCGGGAAAAAGATTGTCCGCAGGATCACCTGATCCTGCCCTTTGACGGCGGCAAAATCATCGCCGGAAAAGGAGAGATCGACGGCCGCAAACTGACCATGCCCATCGGCTCATGGTGCGTGGTTGAAGCATAACCCCCGGCAAACTGCAAAGGGTAATTAACGGCAACCAATAACACGCCCCAATACCACTAAAATACCCCGGCAGACTGCTTTGATCGTCCGTATCGTCCGTTATGTCCGTTATGTCCGTTATGTCCGTTATCCACCGGCTCATAATCGTTGCCGGAAAAATTTTTTAAAAAAATCATTTGACAAAAATAAAAAAATGTAGTATATTAAATATTGTTTTGAGGTGTAATGACAGTTGGAATAACAGAAAAGCACTTTTCAAGGTGAAACCACCGGATAAAACCTGAAAAAAAATGGTGGTGTCAAATAAAAAATTGCAATTTTTGAAATTTCAGCAAGTCATTCAAAAATTAATTCTGTTTCCGTAAAAACAAAAAAGGAAAGGATTTCTGTTATGCTTAAGAAAGATTATTCACTCTCTGGCCAGAGAGTGAAGCCGGCCGGCTTCACATTGATCGAACTCCTCGTTGTCATCGCCATCATCGCTATTCTGGCTGCTATCCTGCTTCCGGCCCTCAATTCCGCCCGTGAACGCGGCCGTGCCGCCAGTTGTATCAACAACCAGAAACAGTGTCTGACTACGATACGGATGTATTGCGACGCATCTGGCGGATCTTTCATTACCAGTCAGAGTGGTGCAAACGGTTGGGGAAAATGGATGAAAGATTTTGATTCCAGTTTTGATGCCAGCACCATTCTTTGTCCTTCTCATGAGCCAATGGCTTATGACAGAAACAGCAATGATGCTATTTTTACCGCGTATACCGCTTCTTACGGTATCATGCGGTGTAATTCGACCAATCTTTGGCAAAATTATCTTGGTTCCAGTCAGCCAAATGATCGCATTGGCTATTACGATGTAATCCATCTTGATGCAATCCAAGGTACTAAAATGATTATGGCTGATACATTTAATCCCAAATTAGACGTTCCTCGGCAAACATCTGAATGGGGGAATAAAAACTTTGGTGCAACTGGAGCCAATGCTGCGGCGTTTGACCACGGCGGCAAAGCCAATATCGGCTGGTCTGATGGTCACGTTTCCAGCATGACCCCGCAGGAAGCCAGAGATGAATCCAAAGATTCCGCCGGTAATCCGGTGCTGGCAGTGTATGTTCAGGATAATACGATAAAAACTTCCTTCTGAAGTGTGATGTTATGATAATGCTCCGGCGTAAACCAGTGGTTTATGTCCGGAGATTATTTTGCCCGGATTCGGGATTTTCAAGGAGAAAAACGGTATGAAACAGAGATTTTTCAAAAAATTGATGCTCATTTCCGGCACTGTTCTGGGCCTCGCTCTCTTTGCCGGTGATACCATCGACCCGGAAATGGCTCAAGCCAGACGGGAAAAACTGCAATCCCGTCCCCGCCGGGTGATATTCAATAATGACGGATGTGAGATTTCCAACGCCATTCTGCGTGAACCATCGGTGGAAAACTTCCTCAAACTGCGGCATAACGGCCTGATCGGTTCCCACGTTGACGTGATAAGTTACTGTCCGGTGACGACCGGCTTCGGCAATGTCACTTTTCCCAGTAAAATTTTCAACGATCTGACCAACCATTCCAAATTCCGGGCGGCTCTGGAGTTTTTCTACGCCAATGGCACCGACCCGATGATGGAAAGTCTGCGTTTCGCTCATGCCCACAATATGGAAAGTTTCCTTTCCATCCGCATGAATGACTGCCACGACTCCTTTACCGGCGGCGAAGATTTGTGGCCGCCGCTCAAAACCCAACGCCCCGATCTGCTCTTTTCCACCCGTGACCGCCGTCCGCCTTACGGTTACTGGAACGGCGTGGATTACAGCAAAAAAGAGGTGCGGGATCTGGCCTGTGCCTTTATCCGGGAGATCGCAGAAAGATACCCGCTGGATGGTATCGAACTTGACTTCTGCCGCCACTGGGCATTTCTCAAATCCGCCGCATTCGGCGATCAGGTCACTCAGGCGGAGATCGACGGCATGACCGATATGATCCGGCAGATGCGTATCATCTGCGATGAAGCCGGTAAAAAACGCAACCGTCCCATTTTGCTGATGGTCAGAGTACTCGACTCGGCCGATGCGTGTCTGGCTCAAGGCATCGATCTGGAAAAATGGTGTGCCGACGGCCTGATCGATATCGTTGCCGGCGGCAGTGAGATCCGGCTCAATCAGGTAAATTACATGGCTCAACTGGCTCGGAAATATCCCGGAGTGCAGTTTTTCACCACCCAGACCGAAGCCCAGATGGTCGGTCAGCACCCCATGCTCAAACGCAACAACAATCCGCTCAACTTCCGCGGTCAGGCGGCTTTGGCCCATTATGAAAATGTGGGTATCTACTCATTCAACGAGTACTTCCCCGGTCTGGATCACGCCCGTTACCTCAATGAGATCGGCGATGAAAAACTCCTGATGGGGCTCAATAAGTACTACTACTTCTCCCATGTCTACTCCAATGCCGGTACTTACGGCAGAGATTGGGAAAGATTCCAGATCATGCCCAAAGTCGTACCGGTTTCCCCGATGCCGGTCAGCCGCACGGTGAAACATATCGAATTGCACTGCGGCCGGGAAAATCCCGGAGCAAAGATGATGCTGATCCTCCAACTGCGGGATGTCGCCCAAGAAAATATCGAAGTCCGCTTCAACGGCACTTTGCTGGAAAACGGCCGTCTGCTCGACGGTCTGGCCGTCTATGAAGTGTCACAGGAGATCTGGCATCCGGGTAAAAATACCGTTTCGGTCAATACCGTGGCCGATGCCGTCCCCAGAATCCTGCTGGCCGGTGACCGGCTTTTGGTCTACGGCAGCAATCAGGGGGCGTGGCGGCGGCTTTTCGGCGGCGAGGGATTCGTCGCCGGTAAATCTGAATACATTGAGGATAACGCCTATGTCCTCTGCGACGTGACCGACGGTCATGTTTCCAATCTGGTGCATCCGCTGGAGGCCCGCCCTGACAGCAATATCACCGTCAGTGCGGAGGTCAAACTGGGCTTTTCCACCGATCCGGAAGCCGCTGTCATGCGTATTGCCAACGGGGTTTTCACTGAAACTCTGCAATTCCATGCCAACGGAGTGAAATTGAAAAATGCCGGATTTTTCCACGCTTGCGATACGACCGGCGACTTCCACACCTACGCGATGAATATTCATAATAATGTCCTCACTTTGACCATCGACGGCCGTCAGGTCTACCGGGGCGGAATGAAAACCCGTTTCGCTGACGATGCTCAAGTGGTGATGGAACATTCTGCTGAAAAACCCGGTTATCTGGCCGGAAACAGCATTATCATCGGTTCACTTTCGCCGCAGGGCAAAAGCCGGACTGCTTTCCGCAACTTGAGCGTGATGAACAGTTCCGTCGGCGGCTATCTGGTCGATGGTGCGCTGCTGGTCATCCACAAGCCCAATGAAAGAGATCTGCCGGTGGCCCTGCTGCCCACTCTCGCCGGTCAGATCCCCGCTGACGGCGAAAAACTGACCGTCACGCTCTCTCCGGATGATCACAGCAACTGGATCAAAGCCGGCAGTGCCGCCAATTACACCCTCACTCCGGCTGGTTTCCGGCTCAACAACCGGGTCAATGGTCCGGTCATCCGCCACTTGCTCAAAGGCAAATGCGGTATGCTGGAAGTGAAATTCGACTTCACCGTGACCGATGCCGATGAAACCAATCCCCAGTTGCAAGCTTTGATCGTACTTGATGGAATTCCCGGCAAATCCAACTTGTGGGGCTTCCGCTTCGGCAGAGATACGGTGCGTTTCGTCGATGATCCGGAAGTGCGGATCGCCGCCGTCAATGGTCACATCACCGGCCGTATTCTGGTCGATCCGGCTTCCGGAGCGGCCGAGGTCTACATCGGTGACGCCGCTGAACCGGTTCTGCGTCACCGCCCGATCGTCATCAACCGCACGGCAGAAGCGGTTTCATTCGGTGACGGCAGTGTGGCCATCAAAGGTGAAACTTTACTGCACGGAGCGACAGTCATTCTGCACGATGTCCGGCCGCCGGAAACCATCAAAGATAAACTGCCCGCCGAAGCGACCGGCACCGTCATGCTGGCTCCGGGACAATTGCAGAATTGGCAGAAACTCTCATTCAACAGCCGCAATCTGATCACCACCGGTGAATATTTCCAACTCAATAACCAAACTGCCGGACCCATGCTCCGCCACACCTTTGCCGCCGGGAATATGCGTTTTCTGGCGGTGGAATTTGAATTTTCACCCCTCGATGAAAATTGCACCAAAGCCCAGTTGCAGACCACCATCATCGTGGATGCCGTGGAAGAGGGCAAAAGTTATCTTTACGGTTTCCGTTTCGGCAAAGATCACTTCCGTTTCCTCGATGAAGCACCTCTTCCGGTGCGGCCGGATGCCAACGGCCGGATCCATGTGCTTTTGCTGATCGACCGGGAAAATGACAAGGCGGAAATCTTTTTCAATCATTCGCTTTTCCCCGCTTTGGTCCACAAGGCTTTGAAGATCAACCGGGGCAATCCGACGATCACTTTCGGCGATGGCAGTGTCGCCGTGGAAGGCAGTTGCCGTTTCTACGGTGCTGAAGTAAAAGTTTATTGACCACCAACAATTTAAAAAGGGTATGAATATGAAAAAATCATTCGCACTTCTGGCGGCAATGTGTCTGGGTACCGGAGCATTTGCCGGGGAAACTCTGACGGTGCCGGCGACTGACCCGGTGCAGGAGATCACGCTTACTCCGACCAATCACCGCCACTGGAGAAAATTGAGTTTCAACAGCAGAAATCTGCTTTACAGTTCCACTTCGATCACGCTCAACAGTCAGGTCGCCGGGCCGATTCTGCACCATGCGCTGACCGGAGAACCGCAATTCATCGTGATCGATCTGGTTTACAGCGGTACGGATGAAAATTGTCCCGGCCCCCAGCAGCAGACGTTGATCACGCTCAACGGGCCGGATGGCAAAGGTATTCTGTGGGGTTTGCGTTTCGGCCGCAACAGTGTGCGTTTCCTCGATGAAAAACCGGTTACATTCACCCTGCCGGAAGATGGCAAAGTACCCGTCAGGATCATGATCGATGTCGCCGGTCAGACCGCAGAAGTCTATATCAATGGCGGGGCGGCCCCGGTTTTGCGCCACAAAGCATTCAAACTCAATGCCCCGGCATCGGAACCGGACGTTTCCATCGGCGACGGCAGTGTGGCGGTCAAAGGCATTTGCGAATTGTATCAGATGAATGTCAGAATTTATTGATATATGGGATTTCCGGGTATGAAAAAATTCAAAAAAGGAGTCGTCCTCGTTCCCGGCGACTTCAAAGGGGTCGACTGGATCGGGAAACTCAAATCCAACGGATTGAATACTCTGGGTATGCACTCCGGCGGCGGCGACAGTCATGATGTATTGGCCGGTCTGGGGTGGTACGGCAGTGATGAATTCCGTCAGAGCGTGGCGGCGGCGGGGCTGGATTGTGAATATGAACTTCATGCTTCCAAAAATCTGCTTCCGGATGCCCTCTATGAAACTCATCCGGAGTACTTCATCCAGACCCTGCGTTCCAAAATCCGGGCCCGCAACCTCAACTGGTGCGTCACCGCTCCGGGACTGCTGGAAAATATCATCGCTGAAAATGCCGCCAAACTGGCCAAAGCATTGCCCAGTTCCACGAAAAATTACTTTTTCTGGGGTTGCGATATCGAACCGGGCAGAGAGTGGTGCCACTGCCCGGAATGCAGTATTTATTCATTCAGCGAACAGCACTTGCTGTCAGTCAATGCCATGGCCCGGAAACTCCGGCAGGATGATCCGGAAAATCAGATCGCTTATCTGGCTTACTATACTACCATGCCGGCGGCACAACTGGTCAAACCCGAAGAAAACGTTTTCTGCGAATTCGCCCCCTATCTGCGCAGTTTCGATTATGCCATCTGCGACCGCCGCAGTGCCGCCAACCGGAAATATGTGCAGCATTTAATGGAACAACTGGCCCTCTTCGGTCCGGAAAAGATCCATATTCTGGAGTACTGGCTGGATGCTTCTTTGTACGGCAAAGAGGATGAAAGACACAAATCGCCATTCGATAAAAAAATCTGCGAAGAAGATATCCGCTTCTACACCTCTCTGGGTATCCGCAATATCACCACCTTTGCGGTGCGTCAGGATGAGGCATACATCAAACTTTACGGCGACCGGGAATTTCAGGAATATGCGGAAATCCTCGCCAAATATGAATAATCACAGGGGGAAAATATTATGAATCAATCGTGGATCGACTATCTGATCATCGTGGCATACTTCATTGCAGTATTATCCATCGGATTCTACTGCTCACGCGGTGAAAAAACTTCTGTGAATTATCTGCTCGGCGGCCGTAAAATGCCGGCCATTGCCGTCGGATTGGCCTGTATGATGGCTCTTTTGAGTTCGATCTCTCTGGTTCAGGTGCCCGGGGAGATCTACAATCACGGTCTGACACTCTTTATCATCAGCGGCACCCTGGGAATGCTGTTGAATATACCGGCATTTCTGCTCTTTGTCCGCTTCTACTTCCGGCTGGGCAGTTTCACTCCCTACGAATATCTGGAGTACCGCTATGACAGTTCCGTGCGGGCGATCGTGGCTGTTTCGGCATTCTATGCCCGTACCATGTATCTGGCGATGGTGCTTTACACGACTGCCAAGATTTTTGAAGCCTCCTATCACTGGGCCCCGTGGTTTTCCATTCTTTTAGTGGGGGTGATCGGCATGATCTACACCGTCAAGGGCGGAGCCAAAGCGGTGGTGTGGACCGATGTGCTGCAGTTCTTTGTGCTGGTGGGCAGTTTCGTGCTGCTGATCATTCTGGTTTGCAGCAAGATCGACGGTGGCCCGGTCGAAGCGGTACGCTGTGCCTTTGCCAACGGCCACGGTATCCCGCAATTCTCCGATCCGGATTTCTACACGCTTTCCCCCTATGTCAGACTGCTCTTTATCCTGATGATCTGGAATGCCTTTATCGCTCCATTGACCAGTGCATGCAGTGATCAGATCACCATTCAGAGATATCTTTCAACTAAAAACTGGAAAGAAGGCTTCAAAGCCAAACTGATCGCCACCGGTTCAGCATTGATCTTTACACTCATGCTCTGGTTCGTCGGACTGGCCATCTACACCTACTACTGCCAGAATCCGGAAGGAGCCCCGGGAGCCAACGAAGGCGACAAAGCATTTTTTGTATTCATGGCCAACCATCTGCCGACCCCGATGCCAGGACTTTTCATGGCCGGTATGCTGGCGGCGATCATGAGTACCCTGAGTGCGGGGATCAACTCTATGGCGACCGTGTGGCTCAAAGAATTCCACGTCAAATTCATCAATAAGAAACTGGATGATGCCGGTGAAGTACGCATTTCCAAACTGGCAACGCTCTGGATCGGTATATTTTCCATTCTGCTGGCTCTGGCTCTGGAAGTTTCCGGCAAATGGTTCAGCCAGTCGGTTTCCGAAGTCGGAACCCTTTTCGGTCTGCTCGGTGCGGCGATTTTGCCCGCATTTCTCTTTGCGGTGCTTTCCAGCCGGGCCAATTCCAAACTGATCTGGGGCTATACCGCCTTTGCATTCGGTGAAGGCTGGGGCTGGAACATGTGGTACGCTCTTTCCCGCACCGATCTGCAGGCTTGGGAAAAAGATCCTTCTCTGCCCTGGGGCTATGCCGGAAAGATCGATTTCAGTATGGTCCTGATCCCGCTGATCACCGGTTTGATCATCCTCATCCCCTATGCGGTCAAAAAATTGCGTAACACATGGATCGGTAAAATCTGTGCCGTCACCGGTACTGCGGTGGTCGGTTACTCCGAAGCGATCCTCGTCTGGTACATTTGCAGTAATACGCTTATCACCGATGCTCCGCAGGCCAGAAGTTTCTACTTCTTCCTGCCGGTGTCACTGATCGGAGCATTCATCATACTGCTTTTCTGCCCGAAACAACCCAAAGAGAAGTATCAGGGCCTTACCGTCTGGACTCTGAATGAACCGATGGTGGATAAAGACGGCAACCCCATTGGCAATACCCCCATTGGCAATAAAGAACAGTAATTTTTCAAGGAGAATATCATGCGTATCACCGGAACTTTTCTTGACGAGATCAGTCACGACATCCCCCATCAGAATTGGGGCAGAGAAGAGTGGAAAAAAGATTTCATGGCCATGAAAGCCATCGGCATAGATACCGTTATATTGATCCGTTGCGGCCACAAACGCTGGATGACGTTTCCGTCACCGACTCTGATCGCCAGAGGCGGATTCACTCCGCCGGTGGATCTGGTGGAAATGTTCCTCGATCTGGCCGATGAGTTGGATATGAAGTTCTACTTCGGCACTTACGATTCCGGCTGTTTCTGGCACAACGGCGAATATGACAAAGAGATCGAAGTCAATCTGCCGGTGGTCGAAGAAGCGTGGAAACGTTACGGCCACCATAAATCATTTGCCGGGTGGTATCTCTCTCTGGAAATCAGCCGCCGCAAGGCTCATGTGGTGGATATCTACCGCCGACTGAGCCAGACTTGCAAGGAACTTTCCGGAGATAAACCGGTACTGATCTCTCCCTTTATCACCGGTATCAAACAGAATGACTCCGGCACTTTGGAAGAACACGAAAGAGAGTGGGATAATATCCTCGATGCCCTCAATGGCACCATCGATATCATGGCGTTTCAGGATGGCCACTGCGGATTTGACGAGTTGGCCGGATATCTGGAAATCAACAGCCGTCTGGCCCGCAAACACGGCATTACCTGCTGGAGCAATTGTGAGAGTTTCGACCGGGATATGCCGATACGCTTCCTGCCGATCAAGTGGGAAAAGATGCTGCTGAAACTGGAAGCGGCCAAACAGGCCGGAGTGGAAAAAGTGATCACCTTTGAATTTTCGCACTTCATGAGCCCGAATTCAAGTTATCACTCCGCCGGACACCTTTACAACCGCTACCGCGAATACTTCAATATCTGAACCGGGGGATTCCAATGGATAAGTTTCTGCCGGGCATGAACCGTTTCAGCGTGGGCGTGAACTACTGGGCCTCACATGCCGGAATAAAGATGTGGAGGCAGTTTGATATCGATGAGATCGATCAGGATTTCGCCGCTTTGAAGTCGGCCGGAGTAAATACGGTAAGACTCTTTCCCCTGTGGTCGGATTTCCAGCCGGTCATGTGGGCCGCCGGTTCCAGCAACCGCCCTCTGGAATTGGTCTTCACCGACGGCACCCCGCTGCCGGATACCGGATTACGCCGTTACGGTCTTGATCCGGTGATGATGGCCCGTTTCCGTCAGGTGGCCGATCTGGCACTCAAGTATGATTTCCAATTGATCGTGGGACTGCTGACCGGCTGGATGAGCGGAGGTTTCTTTGCTCCGCCGGTCATGGCCAATAAAAATGTCGGCAATGACTTCACTGCGTTGCGGATCGAAAAAATGTTCATTGACGGTTTCGTTTCGGAAATGAAAGATCATCCGGCCATCGCAGTCTGGGAACCGGGCAATGAGTGCAACTGTCTGGCTCCATTCACCCCGGAAGAATCGTGGCACTGGATGGCGTATATCACTTCCGCCATCCGTCTGGCCGATCCCACCCGTCCGGTCTATGCCGGTATGCACAGCGGCAAAAATTATACGGATAAGCCATTCAGTCTGATGGTTCAGGGTGAATTCAGCGATGCTCTGACCACCCATCCTTATCCGGTTTTCACCCAGCACTGCGGCAAAAGCGCTCTCAACAACACTCCGGCGATCTATCATTCCACCGCTGAAACCCTCATGTACCGGGGAATCGGTAAAAAACCGGCTTTTGTCGAGGAGATCGGTTCATTCGGCAACGGCTACATTTCCGATGAACGCAGTGAAAAATACCTCTATACCGTGCTGTATTCTGCACTGGTTCACGGTTTCGGTTCGGTACTGTGGTGGTGCGGATTTTCTTTCGGCCGGTGCAGCGATCAGTATCCCTACCGCTGGATCGCCATGGAAAGGGCTTTGGGAGCATGGAACTCCGACCGGAGCATTGCCGGACCGGGACGGGCGATGAAAAAATTTCAGGATGAATTGAAATCCATGCCTTTCGGCATCCTGCCGCCGAGAGAAGTGGATGCCACGGTAGTGATAACTTCACTTAAAGATATGTGGAAAACCGCCTACGGCACATTCATTCTGAGTAAAGAAGCCGGTTTTGAGATCGAATATTGCAATATGGACACCATCGACGAATTACCGGAAAGCAAATTCTATATCGTGCCGTCGGTTTCCGGTTATGAGGTGATGGATCTGCACAAATATCAGCTGCTTTTACAAGCCGCTGAAAAAGGTGCGACCGTTGTGGTTTCCGCCGACAACGGCATGCTTCAGCCTTTTGAAGAATTTTTCGGCTGTACGGTGGAATATTCCGCTGAATTGCCCGAAACCCTCAAATTTTCTGTCGATGGCCGCAACTATACATTCAATGCCGCATTCACCCGGAGAATGAAAGTTTCCGGTGCCGAAGTGCTGGCCGAACTGGATGACGGCACGCCCTTTATCACCGGCAAAGCATACGGCAAAGGTCGCTTGATCTACGTCAATGCCGCTTTGGAAAATGAGGCCCTCACTCCGGGAAACAACTTCTATATCATCTACCGTAAACTGGCTCAACTCGCCGGGATCGACACCCCGGAAAAATCCCCGTCAGTCGGCGTGACCCGGCATATCCTTGATGATGGCCGGATGGTGAAATTCTTTATCAATTATTCAGATAAAGAGGCTGATAGTCTGCCCGGTAACGGCGTGAAATACGAAGTGGAAAATTAAAACTGTCACACCGGGAATTGATGCCGTCTGCCCGGAGTTCAAAAAAAGAGGCCGTTGCCAAACCGTTTTGCCAAAACCTTTTGTTGAATTGATTTGATAAATTATCTCAATAAAAAAACAGGGATGTTGCAGAACCTCAAAAAGGTTTGCCGCATCCCTGTTTTATTTCAACAAATCTTACTGCAAATAAGAGGGGGTATTGGATTCATTACCGTCACGACGGCTCAATCGCTCGATCGCCGATTTGGCTCTGGCATGATCTTTGAGTGCCGCCTTGCGGTACCAGACCAGGGCCTGAACCGGGTCTTCGGCAAAACCGGCTTTACCGGTTTCATGGAACCAACCCAGATTGTACTGGGCTTCAGCGACATCTTTGGCCGCCGCTTTCTCAAACCAGCTGCGGGCGGTAGCATAATTCTGAGTCACACCCCGGCCGAAAGTGTAGCACAGACCGAGGAAGCATTCCGCATTGGCATATCCCTGATTGGCAGATTTGGTGAACCACTCCACCGCAACTTTCAGATTGAAACGCTCAACATCTTTGCCGGTAAAGTAGCAAACACCCAAATTGTACTGGGCCCGGGGATCGCCGGCTTCGGCATCTTCGTAAAACTCGTTGTTTTCACGGTCATAAGCAAATTGATCATCGTCAGCAACACAGAAAAATGTGCAACCGAAAATCGCCGCAAACAGAAACAATTTTGAGCTGAACTTCATAATATACCTCCATTTAAGGTTGATTGCCATAATAAACTTATAATAATATAGCATGGCCCAAAGCGTTTGTCAAGGGAATTAATTGCAAAAGTCAAACAAAGAGGCAATGTCCCAAATTTTGTGAAACTGAAACATAAGCTTGTAAATAAATATTTCTTTTAACGCATAAAAAATATCACATAAATTGTGATTCGTCAAACAAGCCTGCGCGTTTTTGATCCAACCGGTGGATGCAGAAAAATCTGATCATTTCAAAAAATTTTCATTTTTTTTAAAAAACTGTTTGCATTACTTCTAAATAAATGTTATATTTAATTGTAAACAAAATAAAACAAACTTCAGGAGGCAGAAAAATGGAAAAGTTGCAACAGAAAAACTTCGTCCGGCTCTGCCGCCGTTTCAAGTGGAAATGCACTCCGCAGCGGCTGGCCGTCTACGAGTGTGTCTGCGATAACCGCTGTCATCCGGATGTCGATTCAGTCTGGGCCGAAGTCCGCTCCAAACTGCCGACGATGACCCGGGAGAGCGTTTACCGCATCCTCAATGAATTTGCCGGGCATGGGATCATCTGGCGTCTGGATCATGTCAGCAGTGCCAGATATGACAGCAATACTCATCCGCACGGGCATTTCATCTGCGAGAGTTGCGGAGAAATCGCCGACTTCTCACTGGATAAGGATGTGGCAGCATTTGCCGGAGATGTTCCGGGGAAAGTACTCCATATGGAACTACGCTTTACCGGATTATGTGAAAAGTGTCAACAGGACGATCCGTCCGTAAATCAATAAAACATCATGGAATCACCGATTCCGGACAACCAAAAAAAAGGGGAAAATATCATGGAACTCAAAGGAAGCAAAACTGAAGCAAATCTCTGGTACGCATTCGCCGGTGAATCACAGGCCCGCAACAAGTACACCTATTTCGCATCCAAAGCCCGCAAAGAGGGTTACGAGCAGATCGCCGCCATCTTTGAAGCCACCGCCAACAACGAGAAAGAACACGCCAAACTCTGGTTCAAAGCTCTCGGCGGTATCGGTGACACTCTGGCCAACCTCAAAGCCGCCGCCGAAGGTGAGCATGAGGAGTGGACCGAAATGTACCGGGAATTTTCCGAAGTGGCCGCCGAAGAAGGTTTCGCGGAACTTTCACGCCAACTCGCCAGAGTCGCCGAAATCGAAAAACGCCACGAAAACCGTTACAACAAGTTGATCGAAAACCTCGAAAAAGGCGAAGTTTACGTCAAAACCGGTCCCCAGCGCTGGGAGTGCCGTAACTGCGGTCACATCCACGTCGGCGAAAAAGCCCCGGAACTCTGCCCGACTTGCAAACATCCCCAGTCCTACTTCGAAATCGAAGCTGCCAACTACTGATAATAACACACTTCAAAGGGCCGTTGCAAAACTGCAACGGCCCCTTTTATGTTTTAACAATTTATCTTGGAATACTTTGCAGGTGCAAGGGGGGGTGGGAGAGTTTCTTACCCCATGGTAGCCGCATACCACCGGCCATACACCGCACCCGGCAAAAAAGCAGCGGATGCAATTCTCCCAAATGTCTGCTTGGGGCAATGATACTTGGTTTCAAACAAAGTAAGAGTTACACCGAGGCCGGAGGGCTGCAGGTGCGAGGGGGTTTGGGGGAGTTTCTTCCCCCATGGTGGCCACTTCGTGTCGCAATCCTAATCGCTCTGCCGTTATAAAAAACGGCAGAGTGTGACGGAGTGCGACACATGAGCCGAACCACCACCACCACCAGCCGCATACCACCGGCCATACACCGCACCCGGCAAAAAACAGTGGGTGATCTTACCGGTCAGTCGTCCACTTTGCAACTGAATGAACTGACCGGCAAACCGGCTTCATTGAAAAGCACTCCGGCCAGAGCCTGATGCCACAAATACCGCATTTGAACCGGAGCGGATACTTCCGGAGCATAAACGATCAGGTCGGTGCCGGAAATTTCCACTTGAGCCTTGACCCATTTGCCGTCACTGCCGGAAACTTCAAAGTGGTCGGCAGTTCCCTGCCATCTTTCCACATTTCTGAATGAGAGGATGAAGCGGCCGTTTTCGACTTTCCATGAGGTAAGTAACGGGGAATCGGCTTTCACTTCCTGGTGACCGTAGGTGTAACGCAGAGCGAGCCGGGCCAGACGGTTGCCGACCACCCGTTTGTTGGCCGGGTGGATATTGCCCACATCACCGGCATCATTGATCACAGCCATACCAACATGATTGTTTTCATTGGCAACGGCAAAGGCGGTCTGGGTTTCCCACATCACCGGCAAACGATACGGTGAACCGCTGTAACCGCAGGGGGCCAGCTGGACAAAGTAAAATGGCATTTCCGGATCGTTGAAAACCTCTCTCCAACCATTGAGCAGGGCCTGCATTTTATCCTTGTAAAGCACTCCGTCATCCAGATTGGAGCAACCCTGATACCAGATCACGCCCCGGAATTTGAAGTTGACAAAAGGATAGATCATGCGGTTGAAAAGGGTCGCCGGCTGATGATTGCCCCGGGGACGGTATTCACCGGCAAGCATTTGACTGATTTGACTGAATTGCGGCATGGAAGCATATCCCTGCGGCGGGATCCACGGTTCGATAATGGTGCCTCCCCAGGCGGAAACGACCAGACCGACCGGCACATCCAGAGCCTTGAAAAGTTCCTGACCGAAATAAAACGCCACCGCGGAAAAGGTCAGACCGTTTTGAGTATCAAGTATCTGCCACGGTGAAGGCATCTCATCCTGCGGCACGCCGCCCCACGCCCGGCGGACGGTCATGATGCGGATAAGGGGATTGGCTCCGGCGGCCACATCTTTGTCACCATTGGTGGCCCGCCATCTGGTATTGGTGGTCCACATGGGCATTTCCATATTGGATTGACCGCTGCACAGCCACACCTCACCTACCAGACAGTTTTTGACCGTAACGGTATTATCCGGACCGGAGACGGTCAAAGTGCGATTCTCTTTGCAACCGGCCATGGGTTCCAGATATACGAGCCACTTGCCGTCACTGCCGGTGACAGTGGCAGAACTGCGGCCGCCGAAACTTACCTCTACTCTTTCACCGGGAGCGGCCGTGCCCCAGACCGGAACTCTCACTTCGCGCTGTAAAACCATGTTGTCCTTGAATACCGGAGCGAGCCTCACCACGGCCAAAAGCGGCAGCACACCGAAAACGGCGGATAACAAACTGATTTTTTTGAACATGATCATACCTCATAAGTTTGATGTTAAATATGTTGAACATACAAAAAAATACACCACTGTTGCCCGGTTGTCAAGAGAAATTTTTAATTTTTTGTGATTTTTACTCTGCTCAACAGGCGGCAGGTACGGATAAGTACGGATGGGTACGGAGCAACGCAAGCCGGTAAATACCGGCCGCGAATCGCCGCCGTTAAAGGAGGTAATGGTCCTTATAAAGCGAAAAGATGTATAGAGCCGTCCGGTGGGCAGACCCATCCGGCACGACCCGGACATCGCACCACGCTTCAAAAAGTTTTTTACGTTCCGTATTCATCCGGCAGAAAGCGGCCAATGGATCAACCTCATCGGCCAGAAAAGGCGGCAGACCATTGGCTTTGATGCGTTCAAAAGCGATAAATTCATCCGTATCGAGCCAGACCTTGAAGCCGAGAAGTTTTTTCACCTCATCGGAAACCAGAGGATTGCTCAATGCTCCACCGCCCAGAGCGATCACCTGTTTCCGGGGGGAATGGATCAATTCAGTCAAGACCTGTGCTTCCAGTTTGCGGAAATTTTCTTCGCCGTCAGCGGCAAAAATTTCCCGGCAGGTGCGGTTTTTGCTGTCAAGTTTCTCAATTTCCCGGTCGGTATCGGTCAGGGGGATATCCAGAATGGCGGCCATTTCGTTGCCCACGGTGGTTTTGCCGCAGTGTTTGATACCGCAAAGCACGATATTTTCCGGCAGACGGTGGGAATTTTTGTAACAGAGCCACGAATCACGCAAATTGCGGCCATGCCGGAAAAGGGCGGCAAATTTTTCACCATCGGCCTTTTCAAGGCACTGACGGAACTCATTGAGTTTAAGGGAAAACTCATCAAGTGCCGGCAGGATCGCCCCGGTATTGGCCATGCAGATCTCCTTCCACATTTCAGGTGAACTTGAGGCGATCCGGGAAGTATCCCTGAAGCCGGTGGCACAACCGGAATAGTGCCGCCGGGTCTCAACGGCATCCGGCCGGTCAAGGATACTGGCGGTCAGAGCGGAAGCGATGATATGGAGCATATGGCTGGTGTGAGCCACCAGAGCATCATGCCCGGCGGAGCTTATCCGGCGGATATGAGTGTGCAAACTCTGCCAGAGCTGTTCCACGGCGGCGACACCATCTGCAGTGGAGTATCTGCCCGGCACAACAAATACGTCGGCATTGTCATACAAGCCTTTGAATCCGACCTGAAAACCGCTTTTTTCCGTACCGGCCATCGGGTGACTGCCGACAAAGTTGAAACCGGGAAAAGATTCAGCGGCATCCATGATCTGACGTTTCACACTGGCCACATCCGTCACCACGGCACCGGGTTTCAGGCGGTCATGATAAAGCCGGATAAATTTTTCTGTAACAGGTATCGGCAGAGCGAGAACCACGATATCCGAACAGGCAAAGAGGTCTTCAGGAGTATCGCAAACGGTGTCGGCCAAGCCCTTTTCCACGGCCAGACGGCAGGAAATCTGATTGCGGTTCCAGACGGCGATACGGTATAAGCGGCGGTCAAGGCTCCGGATCAGGGATGAACCGAGCAAACCCAATCCGGCGACACCGACCAACGGCCGCTCATCCGAGGGAAATGCGGCCGGATCCAAACGCAACGAGTAGTACTCATCAAGCACGCTCCGGGTGTATTCCGGGTCAAGATCGACGGTTTTGACCATGCCGGTTTTCAGTGGCAGAACCGCCCGGAAGCGGCCGTCGCCATTTTTTTTGTCGCCTTTCATCAATCCGATGATTTTGGCGGTATCCTGTCTGAGTGCTGAAGCGGGAAGATCTTCCGGGGCGATGGAGTATTTTTGCAGCAGACGGTACTGAAAAAGCATGGTTTTTTCATCGCACAAGTTAAGTTTGAGTGCCATGAAAGCAGCCATATCCATACCGGCGGCCACGGCTTCACCGTGAGCCAGACGGAAGTTGGAAAGGTGTTCGACGGCGTGGCCGAAAGTGTGTCCGTAATTGAGGAACACCCGGCCGCTGTCACCGGATTCTTTCTCATCCGCCGAAACGACCATCGCCTTGATCTGACAGGAGCGTTTGACGGCATAGCGGAGCATTTGCGGATCATCGGCGATATTTCCGGGGGCCGAATAAAGTTTTTCAGCGAAATCAGCATCGAGGATCAGGGCGGTTTTGATGATCTCGGCCAGACCGCTGCGGAATTCTCTTGCCGGTAAACTCTGCAGAAGATCGCAGTCTATGATCACCAGTCTGGGCTGGTGAAATGCACCGGCCAGATTTTTGCCGTAGGGCGTATCGACCGCCGTTTTGCCGCCGACGGAACTGTCCACCATGGCCAGAAGTGAAGTCGGTATCTGGATGAAGTCCACTCCACGCATGAAGATCGAAGCGGCAAATCCGGTCAGATCCCCGGTAACTCCGCCGCCCAGAGCGGCAAAGAGAGCATTGCGGCCCAAATTCAGCGAACTGGCATAACCGCATAACGCCATGGCATTATCGATATTTTTGGAACTTTCTCCGGCCGGAAAGACCCATGAATAGACCGTTTTACCGCTCTTTTCCAGTGCGGCAGTCAAGACCGGCAGATACTTCGCAGTATTGCTGTCAGCACTGATCAATACATTTTTCTGCGGCAAAGCGGCAAAGGCGGCAATGGTCTGCGGTGAATCAACTGCATCGAAAATAATATCATAACTGCGTTCGCCGAGTTCCACCCGGAGATTTCCGCTATCCATAGGTCACATCATCCTGAATTTAAGAATTATCATTAAAATTTTTCTTAATATAACACATTTCTGCGATAATTGCAAAAATTTACCGCCTGACCGCAAAAAAAATTACGATAAGGCGGACCGCATTTGATGCCCGGTACAGGCGGGTACGGATAAGTACGGAACAACGCAAAACGGCAGATAAGTCGCCAATACCGGCTGCGGCTCATTTGCCGTTATAAATATTCCAGTAAAGTGTCAAAGATTATCCGGATCATTCTTTGAGCGTGTTCCTCCGTCTGCCGTTTCATATATTCCGGCAGAAAACATTCTCTGAGTTGGAGCAGTTCCTCTCTGACCGCCTGACGGTCGATGTCATGAGGCATATCCAGAAACTCTGAAGCGGCCAGTATCCCGAACCGGGCCCGGTTGACCAATGTCCGGGCGGCGAGGATATAGAGTGAAAACAACTCTTTTCCCCGGATGATCCGGGTTTGCAAATCAAGAAGTCCGGCCAGAGCCGCCTCAAAAAGCGGCAGAGACTTTACCGTTGTATCCAGTTGGGATCGCAGAATACCGGAGTGCTGATATTCAGCAAGACGCTGACGGATGATGCCGGGAACCGGTTCTTTCACGGCCTTGCCGCAGCCGGTGCTTTCCGCTCCGGAAAAAAGCACCCGGGGCGAAAGCATATCCAGAGCTTCAAAAAATTCTCCGCCGTCAATGCCGAAGTGCGTCTGCGTGTAATCATCCATCACTTTCCGGAAATCAGCAGTATCATCTGCCATTTCGATCGCCGGTTGGAGTTCGTAGGGGAAAAGGTGAACCGTCCACGAAGTGTGCAGATAGCCGAGATTTTCTCTGCCTTTACGCATCATGGTGCAACTGTTTGCAATATGATTGGAAGCATTGCCCAGAAGGAAATTATCCGGATAACAACTCGATGCTCCGGCACAGATGACATCAAAACCGTGGTCTTTCAAAAAATCCGTGGTATAATGGATATTGACTTTACCATTGACATACAGATATTTACCGAAATCATCACGCATTTTGGCGGTAATGCCGTTTTCATCAGTCAGGAAACCGCCCTTTTCGTCCCAGAGCCACAATTTTTCCCGGTCACTGCGCAACTCATACCGCCAGTCGGCCATGATGATCTTTTTATCCAGCACATCGGCCATTTCCGGGTGGATGAGCGGCATATCCGCCCAGATGACCGGCAGTTTGCCGCCATCCAGTACGATCTTACTCAAAAAATTGATATGTTCCGCCATCAGACGGCCCTTGCCGCCGGAAGCGATCCGCTTCTGACACGCCGGACACTTTTCCGCCAGATGCCACACCTCGTCGCACCCCAGATGAAACAATCTGCTTTCCGCAAAGAGTTCCATATATTCGGAAATCCACGCTTTCAAAAATTCCAACACCTTTGCATTGCTCGGACAATAGGGCGACCACTCCCCCGGAGCATCAGCCAGATGAGCATATTCCGGATGGCTCAAAACATATTCGCAATGCCCCAGACATTGCAGAAGCGGAATATTTTCAAAGCCCAGTTCCCCGGCATGATCCAGCAATTCACGCAATGTTTCTTTGCTTACGGAATCACTTTGTCTGCACTCCGGTACACTTTCCCAACGGACAAAATCCTCCAATTCCCAAAGCAAGGTATCATAGCCGTAAGAATGCAGTTTCCGGATGAAATCTTTCAGGTAGTCCACCCGGAAAAATGCGGTGTTGAAATCAAAGTGAAATGCCTTCATAGACCGGTCGTCAATTAAGATCAAATTTGTGTTTCTTATCCCTTATCGCATCGACATGACCGTCGAAAAATGAAGCATTGACCACTCCGTTATGTGCCGGATAGTTGCCGGCCTGCAAGTTGCCGGAAGTGATCCTGCCTCTGACATTGGCTGCCATGGTGCTTGCTCCGCCCCAGGAATCAGCGATCATCGGAGCAGTGGAAAATCTGCCGATCCCGCCCCGTTTGATCCAGGAATCGACACTGGCGGCATATTTGTCATTCATACCGTAAGATGAGTACATCAAATAGGTGTGATTGAGCAAATACGGTTCCGGGTCAGACGGGCAGATTAAAATCGCGGTCGGGCCGTCGGCATTGCTTTTGGCGATGGAAACATCGGTACTGCTTGAAGCAACTTCCTGCCAACCGGGGAAATATCCGGCTTTCGCCAGCACATCGCACCAGAATCCGGAATAAATACCGACAATATCTTTTACTCCGGTCACCCCCGTCCATGCTGCCGGCAGATAATCGTCATGGGCATCAGCGTAGAAATTCATGGCCGTTGCCTGCTGTTTGAGGTTGTTGACACACGCCGCCACTCTGCCGCGTTCACGGGCACTGTTGAGGGCCGGGAGCAGAATTGCCGCAAGTATCGCAATGATCGCGATAACTACGAGCAGTTCAATAAGAGTAAAGCAACTTTGCTTTACTCCACCATGGTGGAGTTTTTGGTTTTTCATCTGTCATTTTCCTTTCTGTTTATGTGGTTAAAATTTTATGGTGAACGGATGTTTTTTATTTCTCAATGCTTCCACATGGCCGTCAAAAAAGAGCGTGTTATTGAAACCGTGTGCCGGATACCGGTTGCTCTGCAGACAGCCGGAAGATACCCTCGCCCGCATGTGGACCGGCAGATGACCGGTTTTATCGCCCCATGAATCCATCACCATCGGAGCATTGCCGGCATTGGTAATGGCAGTGCATCTGACCAGAGAAGCCGGATTTTTGCCGTATTCCATATTAAAGCCGTAAGAAGTGTAAATGCTGTAAGTGTGACTGAGCAATGCCGGAGCATCATCCGCCGGACAGATCAGGGATTTCATGGCATTTTCCGCATTTATTCTGGCTTTTTCCGGAGAATTTTTCGCCTCGACCCAGCCGGTGAAATAGCCGTCTCTCGCCAGAAAATCGCACCAGAATCCGGTTTTTCTGCCGAAACTGTCCCGCACTTCCTTACTGGCACCACTCCATGCCGGAGGCATGAATCCGTCATTGATTTCGGAGTACATACCCAGTTTCTCCCCCAGATCTTTGAGATTGTTTTCACAGGCAACATGCCGGGCCGCAGCATTTTCTCCGGCGATCACCGGAAAAAGTATCGCGGCATTGATGATCAATACGGTGATGATCAACATCAACTCAGTTAAGGTGAAACTCTTTTTGTTGAATTTGTCACTTCTCATAATAACACTCTCCTTGGGTTGTGATTATTCTTGCGGAACAGCAACTATTCTGTCAATGTAAACGGCATTTTCCGCCGTATCGCCACTGCGGAATGCCGGGCCGGTGAATTTTATCGACACCCAGAATTCCAGCGGTCTGCTCTCCGGGAAATTGGATAAATGCAGTTTTATTCCCCATGAACGGGAAAGGAATATATCCGCCGCCGCCGGCAGAGTGAATACTCCGAGTTTGTACCAGTGATAACCTTTTTCCTGCGGAAAATTTTCCAATTTCACATTTACCGTCGTCTTTGCCACCCGGTTGCGGAAACCCATGACAAAGGGCGGATCGTACATCGCCGGATTGCCGCTGACGGTGATCTTTGCCGCATAGCCTGCTTCACTTTCCGGGTCGATGACCATGGTAATTGATTTAAGGTCATGATTCTGAAATCTGGCGGCGGTAAAGTCATAGTGCATGACTCCGGCAAATTTTTTGGCAGCTTGCAGATTGCCCGACAAGACCATCTCATACTGGTTGAGTTCATGCTGTGCCGCGGCGATCAACTCCTCTTTTTTCGGATAACGCTCCAAATACGGCAGCCACGATTCCCGGAGCCGGACAATGGCACTTGATGCCAAATCCCGGTCAAAGGCGACCGGCTGACCGCTTTGACGCACCACCGGCGGCAGAGCCCGGTAAACACATACCCGGTCGATACCCCGGCGTGCCCGGCGTACTCTTGCCAGAAGCACCGCATCGGAAGCGACCGCACTTTCCGCCCGGTCAAAACAACTCTGGATATTCTGCAACTGTGCCACCGTGGCATACTGCAACTCTTCCGGCGGCGACATGAAGCGGATATATGCTCCACTGGCCGCCCTTGCCGCATCCAATGCCCGTCTGGCAGCCAGTATTTCCGGTGCCGCCGCCCCGTAATACGCCCGCATGAAACGCTCCGTCAATGCCGCCGCATCTGCGTAGGGATCTTCCATAAGTTTGGTTTCCAGATAGAACTTCAATTCATACATATCCGCTTCCGGTTCAAAGGGATGCTCCCACATTATCCCCCGCACCATATTGTCGGCATAGAAACGGTAACGCTCACCGTAATACAACTCACTGGCAAAAGGCATACCCGTACCGCCTTTGATATAGGTTACTGCATAATCCCAGATAAAGAGGTTCTTGCAAACTTTCGACCAGTTGATCAACTGGTCCCGGAATCCCCGGTTCTCCTCTGCCATGATGGATGCCGCCTGATTCATCCGGGGGCAGAGCCGGATGATGATGTTATCTTCCGCAACGATATCTTTCGGTGCTTCAATGGTGAAGTTATACGCCAGCGTGGTGATCCGGATATCCGGATGGGAAACTTTCAACTTCCTTGCCACTGCATTGAGCAAATGCAGTAACGCCCCGGAATATCCATGCCGCTCCGCCAATGCCGTACACGCTTCACAACGGCAAAAATTCCAGTTGTCATTGATGGAAATATCATACAACAGCGGCCGGGGTATCCGCCGGCCGGCGGTGGAACGGTCGCCCTGGGCAATATAATTTACCAGCTGATTGTAAATAACTTCCGGCAGATCAGGATTGGAAAAACACAACTGGCTCTCCCGCCCCGCCCGCCGGGAATTATTGACCAGAGCAAAATACTCCGGGTGATCGGCAAAATATTTCTCTTCCGGTACATAACTCCACATCGTATGGACGAATCTCGGCGGCCCGAAGGCGTATGAACCGCCATATTCACTCCGGATCTCGCCGGTGTTGTCGTTATTCAAAATCCGCAGTGCGGCAAATCTGCCCTTATCCTGCTTGCGGGTGTTGCCCCGGTAGATGTGCCGGTAGATGAAATACGGTTGACCGGCCGCCGATAATGCCGGTAACTCCAGCACCTCGTGTGACGGCACATATTCTTCATAAGGAGTGAAGAAAAATACACCGCAGAAATCTTCCAGCAAATGCGATACCGCATACACCGTGCCACGCTCATTATTGCCGGATAAAGTTACCACCCGCCCCTGACTGCTGATCGACCATGCATCAGGTTTGTCTGCCAATTCCGGGGAAATCATGATGCGGAATATCACCGGATTAACGCCGTCAACACTCACTTCATAAGTGCCTCCGGTCAATTTTCCCAGATATTCCCGGAGTATGGCGGCGGCACTCTTTTCCCCCGGAGTATCGCCTGAAACCACCACACACCGGGCACTGTGCAAAGTCAGTGCCGCAAACAGTATCATACTCAAGATCAGAAATTTTTTCATAATCACCCTTTCCTGTTGAATATACCGTAAGATTCAAGTTGCCACATCGGATGATACTCCTCACGCAAAGGTGTGAATGAAGCCGGATTGCAGTAACGCAACTGCTGGACCACATGAAACGGACCGTGTGAATTCCGGCGGCTGCCATAGACCCGTAAAGTAACTTCATCCAGTTCGTCCGGTATCTGCAAATCATTCTTCTCATGCCAGTTATGGTCGTTTGCTTCCATCACGCAAGCATAACTGCACAAGATATCCAGATCAAATTTCCGGTTTTTGCCCGGTTCCACATGGATCTTATAATCCACGGCCCCGGAATAAAAGGGCAATCCCTGACCGACCCAGTTGCCGAAATCAAGCGTTTCCACTTTTTCCGTCAGATGCAGATCAAATCCGTCGATCCGCACCCCGAAATCCCCCAGCAGAAAACAGTTTTCCAAAGTCCGCTGATTATGGATGACCGTGTGGCAGACAAAGTGATTCAAACCGCAGGTCAAACCTTTGACCGCAGAAAAATTCAGCGAATGATCGAACCACCGGTAATCGGCACGCTCCAATAAAGTACCATTGCAGAAAATTTCCGCATCCGGATCCTCGCAGGCAAAGTATACCGGACTTCGGGGCAGCACATCGGCATAACAGCTGAAACGCAGGATCACCGGGATCTGTCTGATCTCATTCTGATCGGCCCACGGCTGACGGCGGAGGATCATCCGCGACGGCAGACCGCCGCGTTTCCGCAGAAAATTATCCAGACGCCGCAACTCCTGCGGAGCATGAAATCCGCCGTGGTCAGCGGCCAATTCCGCCCGGTCAAAAAGCAGAATATTCGGCTCGGTAAGTTTCACCTCAAAAGGACCTTTTACCGCCACCGGGTGATATCCGGCACATTCAGTCACATTACGCGGTTCATCTGCAAAAAAGAGCAGACAGGATGAACAGGCGGGCAGATCAATAACTTCCGGAGCAGCACAGCATGAACCGTCAGCCGGATCCCAGATTTCCGGAGTTCCCGCAGTGCCGGCCAGAGATATTTTCACATTTTTCACATCACGGTCACGTAAATGGATGGGCTCCCCGCGCCAGTTGGTCGCATCGGCCAGCGTTTCTGAAGTGTAACCGGAATTATGGATAAAGAGAAAACTGCCCTTTTCATGGTGCAAAAGCAAGTGGAGCAACCCCGGCACTTCCCGGCCGTCACCATCTTTGACCGACACCCGGCGTAAAAAGTCCAGCCGGTCAGATAATCCGGCAGCTTTACAATATTCAAAGGGAAACTCCTCCTGCCGGGCAAGGCCGTCAATAAAGCCGGGAGCAGGGCCGGTGAAAAGCACCTTGCCGCCATGCGAAGAAAATCTTTTCAAAAGTTCCCAGGTCGTTGAACGCAACGTCACCGTTTCCGGAATCACTACTGCCCGGTAAGCGGCCCTGCCCACAATGAAACGGTCTGCTCTGACCGCACCGTGCCGGGCAATAATTTCCTCATCGCCGAGGTCAAAATCAATATTGGCATTAAAGAGTGCATCACTGGTTTCCACCCGGGAATTTTCCAGAAAATCGCAGTTGAATGAAGTTTCAAAATCTTCTTCCAAAAGAGTGTAGGCACTTTCCACCGGATTGAGCATCAATACATCACGCACTTCATCAGATTCGGCAAAAACGGCGTGCAGACGGCCGAAACGGTCTTCCAACCGGTGATGCTCATCCCGGTGCGAAGCATGCCACGCAAGGGAAGCCGGAAAATCCCGTTTGCCTTCCCCGGCAGCAGTATACCACCCCAGATGCAGACAGTGCTTATTCACCCCCAAAGCAAAAAGCATATCCCCGGTTGCCGACTGGCTGTAAAGCGGAAATTCCCAACCGGTACAACCGTAAATTTCCGCCAGCCGGTCACGTTTGCCCAACTGACGGGCCATGGATGACAATTGTTTGGCGGTGGTGTAGTGCCGCCGCTGACCGGTCAGATAATCAATGCCCGGCTGTTGCAGACAAGCGGCAGCGGCCATATTGGAACCATGGCAGGCGGCCTGCGAAATGAGGGTGTCTTCACCGAGGAAGTGACCGGTGAGTTTGAGGTGATGCTTTTCACACCAGCCGGCCACCGGAAGCAGAAAATTTTCCCGGAAAAGTTCCGCCAGAAGCAAGTAGTATTGCCAACGGACTTTGATGTGGGAATCATCGGGCAGAGTGACAAACAGTCCCGGCAGAAGCGGCAGCAGATCCTCCCCGAAACGCTTGCGGTAAAGTTCGGGCATTTCCGGAGTCCACGGTATACCGTTACCGTGCTTCAAAGTATCTGAACCGTAATAAGGTTCATCCATGAATATCTCCCGGATCCCGGCTTCCGGGAAACTGCCGCAGTGAGCAAGGTATTTTTCGTGGGTCAACCGCAGAAAAATTTCAGCACTGGCCGGATTGAAAAGATCGGGATAACAACTGCCGTTGAACCATTCGCTTTTTACCGGAAATTCCCGGTAAAAGTGCCAGATCATACCATCCATTTCCACAGAATGGATCAGATCATCCGGAACCTCACCGCCACGCCGGAGTTTCAGACAACTGGCAGACAATTCCGGATTGCCGGCAGCAACCATGCCGCCAACCGCTCCCGACGGCCAGCGGTCCTCATCGTAAAGAGCCGCTTCGATCTGCTGTTTATCGGCCTCATCAACCGCACAACGGACGATATCGAACCACTTTTTCCCCAGATAAGGGGTTTTCAAACCGTTGCGTGAATGCATGAAAAAACCACCCATGCCCATATCGTGCAGAGTGACGATCTGTTGACGGATGATCTTTTCATCAAGTTCACCGTTCCACGCCCAGAAAAGTTTTGAACGCAGTTCCGCCGGTGGGTTCTGCCAGTTTTTTATAAACATAATTTGAATCCTGTAAATTTGGAACTATATTAAATATACAGGGATAAAACCCAAAAAACAATAATGATAGTCTTAATAATTATAATGATAGTCTCAAAATGAAAAAACTTTCCAGAAACCGCAATCAGGTGGAATATTCCTACGCATTTGATTCGGCGGATTTCCCGCTGACAGTGCGTATAGAGGAAAATGCCGGTGAGATCGTGCCGCATCTGCACGAAAAATTTTCTGAATTGGTGATCATTTTAAAAGGACGTGCCACGCATCTGGTCGCCAATCGCAAATATCAACTGACCAGCGGCGATATTTTCGTGATCGGCAAAAACCGGATGCACGCATATTCGGAAACGGAGAACTTCTGTTATTGCAATGTGCTGATGGATTTGGATGCGTTGAAATTGCCGTTGGGCGATCTGCCGGCCCGTCCGGGCTACCAGACACTTTTTGTCATCGACCACCGCAATACGGCACCTGACCGTTTTGCCAACCGCTTCCGGTTGACTCCGGAACAATTGGAAAAAGCGGTAAAAATGCTTGATCAGATAGCGGGATCGATTCCATCCCGCCGTTTTGAAGCGATTGCCCAATTCATGCTGCTGGTGGGATTTTTATGCGATTGCTGCGGCAATGAGGGGAAAAATATCCGGGCGATCCCCTTCCGTCTGGGCAATATAGTAGCGAAAATGGAGAGACATTGTGAAAGGGATTTTCCGATAGCGGAAATGTGCCGTCAATCGGGGATGTCGCGGGCGGCGTTATTCCGTTATTTCGGTGATTGCTACGGGGTTTCGCCGTTGGAGTATCTGTTACGGTTGCGGGTGAATAAGAGTATGCGTTTGTTGCGGAGTACGGATTTGAGTTGCGGGGAGATCGCTCAAGAGTGCGGATTTACGGATGGGAGTTATTTTGCGATGCACTTCAAAAAGTTGAATGGGGTGACACCGACGGCCTACCGTAAAAGTTGGCAGCAAAAGTGAAATTTTTTTCATTAATAAACTTGAAAAGCTGTAAAACGGCAGTATATTATACACGTAACGCAAAAAACGTTGCGGGGTGGAGCAGTGGTAGCTCGTCAGGCTCATAACCTGAAGGCCGTTGGTTCGATTCCAGCCCCCGCTACCAACGAGATTCAGGAACTTACAATTCGTAAGTTCCTTTTTTTTATGCTCAAATTCCGGAAGTTGCAGCAGAAACGCCTTGGTTTTCCACGCTGCCTTTGTTGTTTTGAATGATCCTCTGTTAATGTCGAAAACCGGGAAATCTACCGCTTTTTGTGTTCAATCTGTGTGCAAAATGTGTGCAAAATGTGTGCAAAATTCCCGCCGTGACATTAAAATAACACTGCTTTGAAAAAAATCAAGCAACTTTATTCACCTGACGAGCTACCACTGCTCCACCCCGCAACGTTACCCATGAAAAACTGCAATCGGTAACGCCGTTTTGCTCTTTGGCACATCCGGAGGGGAAAATTAAGATGATCCAAAGAACAAACGGCTTTCATATAAATGATTATGCACTTCGGAAATAGTGATACTCTCCTGCTTGCCGTCCTCACCGGTTTGATGATGGTTCAGCCGCCAAGCTCCGCCCGCATCCAGATCCTCGTGCCTCTCTCCAACGTCTTATATCCCGGATCACTTCTTCCGCCTCCTCTGCCTCCTTCCGGCAGAGGCAGGCTGTAAAATATCATTGTGTTCTGATTTTCCGATTGGTGTATCAGAAATCATCAAGATAAAGTATCATATTTTATTTAAAAAAAGATATTTTTATGATATTTTATTTATACAGTAATTATGCTTAAGCGATATATAATAAAGCAACGTGAAGTATTATGGAAAATCCTGCCCTGACAATTTTCTCTTGGAATCAAAACACATCTTGGGACTTCATACGGAGTGAATATCGCCCCGGAGATACCCTTCCGGATGTTGTTCATAATCCCACGATCAATAATTCGATGCTGTATTCTCCATTGTTTTATCCCGGAAGCACCGTACTGCTGGGCGGGGATTTGTGTCTGAAT
>JAZNEV010000082.1:0-20418 GCA_045588835.1 Victivallaceae bacterium | reverse complement strand
AATTCCGCCCGTGAACGCGGCCGTGCCGCCAGCTGCATAAATCAAATGAAGCAAATGGGGATGAATCTGGCAAGTTATGCAGACGATAACGCAGATTATCTGATGCCATATTGTGATACAAGCACAAAGATCGTAACTCAGACAGAGGGATCCATTTCGCTGATGTGGTTCAGAGGATTGAAACTCTTTTACTACAACGCCCCCAGCTACCGTACTCAAATTCCCATGCTGGTTTGTCCGTCGCTGACAGAAGGGATCAGTACGGATACCAATACAAACTACTGCTACAATGCACGCTTCGGAAACAGCAACAGTGCAACCGATTCAGAGTATATGCGACCCCGCAAACTTAATCAATTCAGCCAGCACAGCCGCACGATCGTGATGTCTGAAACTGATCGCGGAAAACTTGATTCACACGGATTTGTCGGTAATATCACCAGTGGTCAGGCCCTTTGGTCAACCGATGTGATCGATACCATCGGCCGTCATAACGGCTCCAACAATACGTTATTTGCGGATTTTCATGTTGAAAGTATAAAGAAAGATTCATTGACCAGAGTCATGATCTGCGGCCAAGAGTTGTGACAATAAAAATGATTTAAGGCAAATAATAACTGCGGTCCGGCTAAAATATCGGATCGCAGTAGCAGGAGAATTATATGTTGAATTTCAGAAATTTGTTAAGTGCCGGTATTTTTATGACCTCACTGATCTGCTCCGGCACAGATATTTCCGGTGGATGGAATGGCGGTGCAGTAACGGTCAATGACGGAGTCAGTCATATTTCCGGCACCGGTTTTCAAGTACGGATGAGCAAAAGATCTTTTGCCGTTACGCCGGGTAAGCGTTACCGTATTTCCGGTGAATTCAAATCCGATAATCCGGGCAATGGTGTCGTATGTTACGGTCTTGCACCGGTGGATTCCCGCGGCAGATTGATCTACTCGGTGCATGTCAATGCCCTGCGCGGCACCGATAGCGAATTACTTGCCGATGCTGCCGCCGGAGCAACGCAGATCCAGGTGAAAGATACTTCAAAATGGCAGAAAGGTTCGACTTATGCCGTGGCATTCGGCAGTAAAGCCGATTTCAGTGACCTGCCGAATTTTGATATTATCCAGATTGCTGAGATCAATGGCAACACCGTCACTTTGAAAAGACCCTTGAATCGTGCCTGGGCCAAAGGCACTGCTCTGCGTCAGCACTCTTACGGAAACACCTACATCTTTGCCGGAGCCAACTACAAAAAAGCCGGCAGTCAGTGGAGTACCTTTGAAAGTGAGATCGCCGGGGAAAATCCCCTCGGCAGCAATGGCAACCTTTTCTGGCGCGGCACTGCCAAAGTCTATCTGGTGATCATGACCAACTGCCCGGAACTCGATTTCCGCAATCTGAAATTTGAGGAGATCCCGGAAACTGCCGCTCCGGCTGCCGCTGCTTCATACAATGCCAACATCGTCAATGCCCGCGACTTCGGTGCGGTCGGTGACGGCGTGGCCGATGATACAGCGGCAATACAAAAAGCCATTGATGCCGCACTGGCTTCCGGCGGCGGTGAGTTATTTATTCCGGCGGGAAAATACCGTATCACCAGTACATTGTTTTTGCGCCGTGCCCGTATCCTGCGTATGTATGGTCAGGGTGACAGCGTTTACAATGCCAAATCCACCCGTGCAACCACCTTATTCTGGGATGGTCCGGATGGCGGCACTCTCATCCGTGCCGAAGGCTTCGGCAATGTCTGTTTCGAGTGCTTCAATCTTGCCGGCAGAGCGGAAAACAAACCTGAAAGTGCCGGAGAAGCCGGAATACTCTTTCACTCGGTTTCTCTGCCCGGTTACGGTTCCGGCTGGAGTTCATTCCGCAATGTCTCACTGCACAAAGCTAAAGTCGGTTTTGTCATGGGCGGTGACAACTCAGTGGATATGTGCAATTCCGATATGCAGTTTTATTCGATCGGCATGTATGAACTTGAGACCGGATTCCGCACGTTGAATACGCAGGCCTTGAACTACATTTTCAACTACATAAATGCTTACTCCTGCGGCACGGTTTTGGATTTCAAAGCCGGTGGCAATCTGGAAGTTCACAATGCCACATTGACCAGTTGTGAAAGATATCTCAATATTGAAATGGGCGGCCGCTGTATCGGCACTTATCTCAATATGAATATCCGTCTGGAAAACCGCCCCCAAGAGCGTACCGTGCTGGTTCGCAGTTATCCCTCTTACCAGCAGGCGAATATCAAATTCATCAACTTTGATGACAGTCAGGTCGGCTGGCCGGATAATCACACACCGACCCGTGCCATTCCGCTTTGTGATATCGGGCCGGGTTCCTGTGTCACGATCGAAAGTTCCCTTTTCAATGGTGTCGTTGCCAGTATCCGCGGCACGCAGGATGCTCCGGCATCGCTGATCATGCGTGAATGCAGTTTCGGCTGGCTGCTGCCGGAAAATGCCATTTCCGCCAATGAATACGGCTACTTCCAGGTCATCAATCCGATGAATGATCATATGCGTCCGCTGCCTGATTTAATCAAATGGCCGGCATTGACTCCGAAAACGTACCCCGCCAACGGCACCCATCAGGCAACATTTTAATCTGCAAGTATCCAATGAAATATTATGATTTTTTTCCTGCCGGGGCATTGACTCTCAATGGCCCGGTGGGCCGGGCTCTGGTCAAAAATATCCGTTGCCGTCTGGAAACGCTGGATTATGCGTTGATGGCTGAACCATTCCGCTTACGTTCCGAAAATGACGGAGCATGGAGATGTGAATTCTGGGGTAAAAATCTCCGGGGAGCCATTCTGGCATGGCACATGTCTCCGTCGGATGAACTTTTGAAAAAGATCCGCTCGGCAGTTGACGATATCTTATCCGCTCAGACTCCGGATGGCTGTATAAGTTCCTACCCGGCAGACCAACAGATCAGCAGTTGGGATGTATGGGGCAGAAAGTATGTACTTCTTGCTCTGCTCCGCTACTGCCGGCTGATTTCACCGGAACAAAAAGTTTTACAGGCGTGTTGCCGTCTGGTCGATCATCTTATCAGTCAGCTTACCGGGGAAAAAGCCGATTTGCGTACTTGCGGTATGCATGACGGTCTTGCCTCATGCTCCATTGCCGGTGCGATCATCGAACTTTACGGGTTGACCGGAGAAAAACGGTTTCTGGATTTCGCCCGTTCTCTGCTTGAGTCAGGCTGTTCGCTTAAAGAAAATGTTTTTGATGCCGCTTTGAATGGAGTTGCTCCCAAAGATATCGGCAATGCCAAAGCCTATGAATTAAGTTCATGTTTTGAAGCGGCATCCGCCTTTTTCCGCATCACCGGCGAGGAACGTTACAAACTGGCGGTCGAAAAATACTTCAATGCCATTGTGGAAAAAGAGATCTTTGTTACCGGTACTGCCGGGGGGAAAGATGATTGCGGCGAATACTGGTTTGACGGAGTGAAAAATCAGGCATCCGCCGATCCGGGGTGCGGATTGGGTGAAACCTGTGTCACCGTGACCTATATGCGTTTCTGTGAGGCGGTGGCGGCATTGAATGAGTATGATCCCAAACCGTTTGATGAGATGGAAAATTCCCTCTATAATGCCTTGCTCGGCGCAATGAATCCGGATGGGAAACATTGGACCCATGCCAATCCGACCCCGCTTACCGGCGGCGGCTGGAAAGCCTCTCCGCCGGATCAGATCGAACGCTGGTTCAATACGCCCTTTGACGGTCACGACTGCTGCCGTGCCCAGGGCCCGGAAGGTCTTGCTTTCGGAGCCGCCCATGCGGTATTGAAACTTGCCGACGGGATCATGGTGAATTTTTATGAAGATTTCATTTTGCATGACAGTATTGCCACCGGTGAAAAATACACCGTGGAAAACCGCGGCAACTATCCGGCATCCGGTGAAAGTTCGTTGTTTTTCCGCATGGAGCAGCCGCTTGAACGCAAAGTCGTTTTGAGGATCCCGGCATGGGCAGATGAGTGTGAAGTTACGCTCAATGGCAAAAATATTCCGGTTTGTGCCGGAAAATATTGCATCATTGATCGGCTCTGGTCAGATGGTGATCGCCTGTGTTTGGATTTTCATCCGGCAGTAAGGGTCATCCGTCCGGCGGGAACTTCGGGCGTATTCGCCCTGAAATATGGTCCCGTGGTGCTGGCGGCAGGCGGCAGAGATGCTGGTGATCCTGATCCGGCAAAAACATTTGAAACATCCGGTGGATGCGGAACAATTCTCAATTTCCGGCAGGGGGATTTTACCGTTTGCGATTACGCATCAGCCGGAATGGGATTTTCGCCGGATGATCCGGTAAAAGTATTCTTTAAAGAGGTGACTGAATAATGAGTAAACTCGGTCCGAAATGGCTGGAAAAAGCCGTTTTTTATCAGATTTATCCGTCAAGTTTCGCTGACAGCAATGGCGATGGCATGGGCGATCTGCCCGGTATCACCGGCAAACTGGATTATCTCGTTTCTCTGGGGGTGAATGCCATCTGGCTCAATCCGTGTTTTTGTTCGACTTTCCGTGACGGCGGCTATGATATTACCGATTTCCGGCATGTCGATCCGCGTTTCGGCAAAGACAGCGATCTGGATCAACTTATTGCCGAAGCTCACAAACGCAATATCAAGGTCTGTCTGGATATCGTCGCCGGACACACTTCCATCGATCACCCGTGGTTCCGGGCATCTGCCCGGGCCGAGGCCAATCAATACTCCAATTACTTCATTTGGAGTGATGACTGGATGCGTCAGACCGACGGATTTCAGATGGAAGCCGGCATCGGCGACCGCAACGGTTGTTTTCTTATCAACTACTTTTCCGTGCAGCCGGCATTGAATTACGGTTTTGCCAAACCCGACCCCAAACAGCCGTGGCAGCTGCCCGTGGATCATCCGGATGTGCAAAAGGTCAGAAATGAGTTGAAAGATCTTTTCCGTTATTTTCTGGCCAAAGGTGCAGATGGTTTCCGGGTGGATATGGCGTGTTCACTGGTCAAAAAAGATCCCGGCAAAAAAGAGACCATCAAACTCTGGCGTGAAGTGCGTGAAATGTTTGACCGGGAATATCCTGAAGCGGTGCTGATTTCCGAGTGGACATACGCACCTCAGGCATTGAAAGCCGGATTTCACTGTGACTTTATGATCCATTGCGGCACTCCGGCTTACACCACGCTTTTCCGCAATGAAAGCAAACGGGATATTTTCAATAAATTCACCCGTGAACGCTTCTTTGAACCTGATGGCAATGACTATCGCACCCCCAATCGCAACAGTTATTTTGATGCGAATGGCAAAGGCAGTGCGAAAATATTTTTTGACATCTATCTGGATCATTGGAAACGCACCCGGAATAAAGGTTTTATCAGTATTCCATCGGGCAATCATGACTTGCCACGGGTAAGCGATTATCGCAGTGAAAAAGAGTTGAAAACCGTGTTTGCCTTTCTTTTGACCATGCCCGGCGTGCCGTTTATCTACTACGGTGATGAGATCGGTATGCGTAATCAGAAAGAGTTGTTGAGCAAAGAGGGCGGTTACACCCGGACTCAGGCAAGAACTCCGATGCAGTGGGACAATTCCGTAAATCTGGGATTTTCCCAGGCAGATGCGGAAAAATTGTATTTGCCGACCGATCCGGCTGCCGATGCTCCCACGGTGGAAGCACAGCAGAAAGATCCGGATTCTCTGTGGCATTGCGTGAAAAAATTGATTGATTTGCGTCTTGCGAAACCGGCATTGCAGGCCTGCGGCAAAATCGAATTGCTCCGTTGCGATTATCCGACGGTCTATTTGCGTACATCCGGTAAAGAGCGTTTCCTGATCGCCCTGCAACCGGCTGACCGGGAATTTGATTGCAAGATCCAGCTGCCCGGCATAAAAACTCTTACTCCGGTCTGTCTGGAAAATATGAATGCCCAAGCCGGTGCAAAGAGTATCAGATTGAATGGTTCCGGTATCGGATTCGGTATCTGGAGCATCTGACCGGATCGTGACGGTTTGATTTTACATCTTTCTGTCACCTCAGTGTCATATCTGCGGAAGTACACCCCGAAAGCCGGACACAACTTTTGGGGTGTACTATCGAAATCAACATTTCAGTGAGATCAGATTTTCTCCTTGCTTACAGTGTATTTCTCTGCCATTCAAACATAATGTGAAATCCCCGGAAGTTTCGACCACGGCTTTGTTTTCAGCCGGATAAGCGATCAATGAGATATTATGTTTGCCCATTTTCAGATTTTTTATACCGTTGGTACGGGGAGAGGAGGGGGCCCAGACGATGCGGTTGCTCAGGGCATTGACTTCCCGGATACCCAGAATATTTTCAATGAACATGGAAACCGGTCCCAGTGCAGACCAACCGCAGAAGTCCGGACGGGAAAAACCGCCGACTTTGTTGGTCGCCGGTTTATCTTCGGTCGGTGAGTAACACTCCCAGATGGTATGCGGTTCAAAATTTTTCCATGTACGGTACTGCAGGGCGATCATCTTACGTGCCACATCGTCGGCAAGAGTTTGCTGACCGTTTTTTTCCAGACCTTTTACGGTCATGTAAACTTTGGGCATCCAGATGCCGCCGCGCCAGTATGTTCCGATCGGCGAAAAGCGGTGATCATCACGGCTGATGCTGGGAAGCGGCCGCTCGCCGCCGAGTTTTTCCGGATCGGCAATAACTTTTGCCAATGCCGCAACTTGTTTATCGTCTGCAATTTCAGCAAGCATCGGCCACAATGAAGCCGGGGTGAGCAAAGTACAAAAAACGCTCTCATCAATGAAACGGTCAAGCTAAAGTTGATCTTTTTCCGACCAGAATCTTTCATTGATCAACTTTTTCAGATTTTCAAATTCAGCATACCATTGATCAGCCAATACATTTTCTCCGATCGCTTCCGCCAAACGGGCGATATAGAGTGCGCTCAAAGCCTGCTGACAGGAAAGGTAGCAATAATATATCGATCTGAAATCGTCATCTCCCCGCGGGGTATTATCCATACCACTGGAACCGCCATGCCATTTGAAACCTTTTCCCGGCACCAATTCGGCGGCAGTGATACTGGTGGCATAATCGTAAAGTTCTCCGGCTTTACACTCATTGAGCCATTGGTAGTGACGCTGTAAATATTGTTTTTCAAGCAAAATCTTCTTTATCCGTTCCACATCTCCGGTATGTTTGAAATATTCATACTCCGTCCATGCGAATAACGGCGGATTATCGGGGATATGTACTTTCAAGACCATATTTTCCCCGTCATGCATCACCCGGTAAAAGTTATCCAGACTTTGAATACCGGGAAATACATCCGCCGCATAACGGCAGAATTGCACCATGAAGCAGGTATCCCAGATCCAGATCTTATGACAGCGTATACCCTCATTCATATATGATGAAACGTTTGCCCCGCTTTTCCAATTCCGAAGCAAAAATGTTGATGATGAAACTTACCACCTTTTCCGGAGGATACTTTTCTGTATCGGAGTTGTGTATTGCCGAATAATCCGCCTCGGTAAGCGTCAGCACCAGACCATCCAGAGCAGGGACATTTTCAAAAGTCTTATCCAGTTTATAACGGATCAGGGCGGCAAAAGCACTTCCGGTAAGGTCAAATTCACCGGATTCATCCAGTAATTCCCGGATATCAGAGCAGTAGAATGCGGCGGCTTCCATGGCGGCGATGAACATTTCCGCATAGATACCATCGCCTTTGTGGTCGCATGAAGCATCCATCCACGCATAACGGATCGCTGTTTCGGGATGTCCGGCACACAGAGGCCCAGATCTCACTGCGTATCCATGCACCGTTGCTTTCGCAAAGCCCATCATTTTCGCAAGCACCGGATAAGGGCGGGAAGAAGCCTTCCAGACAATTCCAGCGGCAGTTGGAGTATTCACCCCACGGGCCGATAAGGGCATTGATCCAGTATTCGCCGAAATGACGTGACGTAAGGTGTTCCAGACCGTAATATTCGGCGAGGATCAGCCACGGCAGCTTGCAGATCAAGGTCATCATTGGGCAGGGGATTGCCGTCGAGTTTCTGGGTATAGAAGGAAACGTTTTGAAACGATTTGTCGGCCTCAAACGGGGCACCAAGGGTACCGCCGACATTTTTTTCCGAGAAAACAGCCTTTTATTGTATCCCGCAAGATTTCTTCAGACAGAGGTTTCATTTTTGATTCTCGCTGATTTATTTCTTCCACAACAATTTAAATACGGTATTTTTTACTTCAAACTTTTTTCCCGGAGCGATGAGTACTTCATCGGCCACCTGGCCGTCGGGCAGACAGAAACGCACTTGGATATCCCCGGTGCGGCAGGTGACATCCAGCACGCTCAAATCAAATCCCCCGTTACGGGGGCCGTCATTGGTGTAAACCGGGAAATGGATATTCTTTATATCATTTTCTGTCAAAGATAATTTTGCTCCCGGCGGCAGAAGTCCGTAGAGTTCTCCGGCGATGGGATCATAACGCAGAGGATGGTGGATATGTCCGGCGATCCACAGGTCGATTTTGCAAACCGGATCTTCTCCGTAAAAAAGATCGGCGAGCATATTGTACAGATTTTGTGCCATGTGACTATTATTGGCTTCAAAGGGGGTGGTGTGGGCCAGAATGATGCGTCTTTTGGCGTTTTGACACTCCGGACTGGCGACCACTTTTGCCAGCCATGCGGCTTCTTCGGCGAAAAATTCTGCCATATCGCTGCGCTGGGTCACATTGTAAGGAGTCAGTCTTCGCGGTTGATCTTCGCCGCAATCCAAACGGATGTAAAAAGTATCCCCACAGGTGAATGCTCCGTAAGGTCTTCCCAGATACCGGGTATACAAATCTGATTCCAAACCCCACAACTCATGGTTGCCCCGTACAAAAGCTACCGGAGAAACAACCCCCTCTGCCCGCAGAATATCGGTGAAATCGGTAAAATATTCTTTGGCAAAGTTGCTGAATGCTGATGCCATATCGCCGAGAGCGACCACAAAATCAGCTTGTTTTACTGATGTGTTTCTGACGAAATCCATTATTGCCTGCCGCTTGGCGGCGGTGGGGACTTGCACATCGCTGAATACTGTAAATCGGTGCGTGGCAGTTGTGGCGGAAAGGGTGGTGAATTTACCGGAGTAGATCACTTTTTCCACGCCGAGTGCTTCATTTTGGATCAGGATATCGTAGTTGTAAGCGGTGTTTCCGCTCAATCCGGTCAGATCGAAATGATGGATATTCCGCCATTCGCGCTGTCCGTAAATACTGCTCCAGCGGGTGATCGTATTTCCGCCGCCGGCGGGGGTATAGCGTATTCCGCAGAGTGCCGGAATAGAAAATTCCACTGCCACACTTGCCTGATCGGTGGAAAGGTTGAAAACCAGCGGGTCACGCTCCATTTGGAAATTTTTTTCCAGTATGGTTTCCACAAAACGCAGCATCACCCGGTAATTTTCCGGCAGATTTTCCGGCATGGGCAGCAACGTCACCCCGAAATGCCAGTTATTTCCGGCACGCAGGTGAAAAGAGATTATGTTTTCGCCCTCTTTTACATCGACCAGATAAAATTGATCGAGTGCTGAAATCGGGTAGGAACGGTTGCCGGTCACTTCGGTATCACCGAATGGCACGCCATTGATAAAACCATGAAACCACCAGTCGGCACCGACGGCGATGACCAGTTTTTCGGCTTTGGGTGCATTATAAACGCCTCTGACCACCGCTTTGGATTCTGCCGGGATGAATCCGGGAGCAAGTTTGCCGAGATCTGCCATATTATCCGAAGAAAGAAGCAGCGTTTGACCGTTTTTCAAGTCATTGCCGGGCAGAGAAAAAAGCCGGGCATCTTCAAAGGAGAAGCCTTTATCAAAGGCGATGGACCAACCGGAAAAATTTTCTCCGGCAAAAGTTGTTGTGATCGCAGTCATGGCACTAAAACAGGATAAAATCACTTTTTTGAAATTTGAAAGAATACGCATTTTACCAACATCGTTTTTGGTTTATTTTACTTCTTCCACGATAATTTCATCGACCAGTACCGAACCGGTACCGCCGCGGGGCAACGTCCAGTCTTCATTATCACTGGAGTATTGCATTGCCGCACTGCCCATTTGTTTGAGGTTGTTGACGCAACTGGCGGCCCGGCCGCGTTCTCTGGCGCTGTTGAGTGCCGGGAGCAGTATCGCCGCCAGAATGGCGATGATAGCGATGACGACGAGCAGATCTGCTTTACTCCACCACGGTGGAGTAATTCCTTTTTCATTTGTTCCGGTTCCTTTCTTTATTGAGGTGATTTTTTTGTTATCTGGAAACCAAACCGTTTTCGGAATAAAATTCAGCAATATGGTCAAATACGACCGGGGGACAGCCGCAACTTGAGGAACACTGTATTTCCGGCACAATAAGTTGCGGTTCGACCGGAGCAAGGATCTTTCCCCGGATCTTTTTTATCAGCACCCGGCAGCCGTTTTCCGCAACTTGCTCGACCGGATCGACCACAGAGGTGATTTCCGGACAATTTCCGAAGCCGTCAAAACCGGCGACTGCGACATCTTCCGGCACCCGGATCCCGATACTGCGTAAATAATATATAAGTAATGAGGCGTGTTCATCACCGGTGGTGACAAATGCCGTTACTCCCTGATCCAGATATTTTTTTAAATTTTCGCTGAATTTGGGATTCATAATGGTATGCAGAACCGGGAGTGCTTTCAATCCGGCTTCATTCATTGCTTCACAGTAGCCCTGATATTTCGGGAAAAGACCGGATTCTGAAGCGACATGCAGAATTTTTTTGTGACCGTGTGCTTTTATGAGATGCCGGGTGATCTCTTTGCTTCCGGCAAAGTAATCCGTGCCGAATTCCCGGTCGATTGCCAACAGCGGCACCCGGTAATTCTCATAATTGACATCGGTCAGTTTTCTTCCGGAAAAGATCACCGCATCCATTCCGGAAGAAATGAAATTGTTGATCATTTCCATGCCCTGCCTGATACCGGTGATCTTGGATATTTTAAGAGTATAATTTTCAACTTCCAATTTTGATGCAAGCAGAGAAACGATACGTCCCTCTACACCGGCAAATGAATCAATTATTGCACCGACCTGAAAGGTGGATTTGCCATTCAGACTGACTGCCGCAGTATTCTGTTTGTAATGATATGCTTTGGCGAGGAAAAGTATTTTTTCTTTTTTTTTCGGGGATACCAGACACTTGGGTTTATTGCTCAATACCGAATAAACCGCCTGTTTTGAAACGTTGACCATTTCCGCAATCTGTTTTGCAGTGATGTTCATAAATTCCCCGTAGTTTTTTTATTTACCGGTAAATAAGATAACACCTGTTTTACCAATATTCAAGGCGGTTTGTAAAAAAATATGAAATTTTTATTTACCGGTAAAGTTCGTTGTCAATATGGCAGTTGACAACAGGTCGCAAATGACTTGTTTTTTTCAATTTCGGAACCGTCTGACCGATCCTGATGCATAATCCGGTGTTGCAACTTGCGACTTTTTCCCCCCGGCTCAAAGCCGTGAAAAGTTCCAGGCATTGTTTGGCGATGCTTTTGGGGGAGTTGGTTATTACGGTGACTTCCGGTACAAATTTTTCATCCGGTTCATCACAACTGAATATGGCAAGGTCTTTGCCGATGCGGATAGAATATTTGCGGCACAATGGATAGAGATATTTCAATGCACTTCCCGGCACGATCAATACCTGTGGGGATGGATTTACGGCGAGGAGCTTTTGCAGACCGGATTCCAGATTTTCATATCTTTCTGTGCAGTGGAATACCCATGCCGGATTTATATAAAGGTGGTTTTCTGCCATCATCCGGTAGTAATCCAGCAACCGCATTACCTGAACCGGGTACAATGAAACATCTTTGCCGGCAAAATGGATGTAACCGATACGGGTATAACCCAGATTCATCAGATACTCAAATTGAAGCACTGTCATATCCGGAGAATCCCGCAGACAGGTGACATTATCGGCTGTATGCCGGGGGAGCAGCTCCATACAGACACTCATCTTTTTTTTCAGAGTTACGGCAAAATCCGGATTCATTGCTCCGCATACGATACAGTTGGTTATACCGTGACGGATCAATTCATCACAGATATCTTCCGGTGAACGGTTCAGGGCATTTTCGACTGTGATCAGGCGGCCGTCTGCGGCGGCTTCGCTTAACAGGGCATCGAACAGCGAACTGGTGAAACTGTTTGGTTCGAGCGAATTCAAAGACCAGTGCAACAGACGGATCTCATTGCTTTTTTCAGTAGGTTTGATCCGGAAAATACCGCGTTGCGGATCGACCCGGATCATTCCTTCGGCGATGAGTTGCTCCAGAGCATGAGCCACGGTGCGTCTGCCGGTTCCGGTGTCGGCCATAATGGTACGGATGCCCGGCATTCTTGCTCCGGCAGCCAGAGGGAACAGGGCATTTTGCAGATATTCGACAACTTTTTTTACTTTCAGATTCCGTATTCCGCCTGACATTTTGTTATTTTCCAGTTCTTTGAGGATTTTTTACACGGTTTGATCATTACAGTCACTTCAATAAGGTATCATGTTCCAGAATATATTTATCTTCCCAGTCGATATTGAAGTGTATCCATGGTTTTCCGGCTTTAACGGCTTCTTTTACTGCCTTGAAGTAAACGTCAAACTTGGGAAATACAAATATTCTGCACGCTTTAAAATTATTTATCCAGGCCAGAAAATCATCTATTTCGTCTGTTGTTGCCTGATTGGCAAAGAGTTTATCCGCCAGTTTTTTGAAACGGATGAGGTATTCGCACCAGATGGTTAATTCTTGGCGTAATTTATCCTGAGGAGCCTTTTGGGCCAGTTGGCATGCCAGTTGATGAATATGCTCAAACTGACTCAATTCAGTTCTGCGTAAAATACTGCGGGGATAGGGGATGTGACATGAACCCATATCAAGCATGATCTTTTCGGTCGCCCGGTAAAAATTTTCCGCTTCGGAGGCATCCCGGCCGAAAAGTTCCTCCATCATCTGACAGATGGCGGTCTTTTCATCTTCGCCCCGGAGATATTGAGCCATCAAACGGTAATTCATCCCGTATACGCTCCAGTGGGCAAGGTGAAACTGGGTCAGCAATCCATCGATGCCATGAGTGCGGAAGTACTGTATTTCCCGGAACATCTTTTCCCGGTGGATCATCGGCAGAGAAAGATAAAAATTGATCCCCATATAATATTCGTAGATATTGATTTCACCGCCGTTTTTTACCGAACACCACTTTTCAATATCTTTGATGTAACCGGCATTGACGGGACACTCCGGATCATCCAGAGCATGATTTATGCACCGCCAGTATGGGGCCATATGAACGGCTATGCCCGGATCGAGGGTGAAGTTTTCCGCCGGGGCACAATAATTGACATAAGCACAAAAGGTCAGATTGATATCCGGCTTTCGGGCATGGAACCGGGCGGCGATATCTTTGACCATATCGTGATAAATGGTATTGGCCTTGTAAACGTGCCGGGAAACGCTGTACAGATCACCTTTTTGTTCAGGATCATAAAATCCGGCACAATTTTCACACTCACACCAGCCGAAACCGTCATTGGGAACCAGCGAAATGGTCTTCACTTCCGGATGAGAGTCACAATATTTGATCATGCGGTCTGCGATTTCCCGGCGCAATTCCGGGTTGGTGGTACAAAGTTGTTCACTTAAAAGCAATTCACTGTGGTTTGATGGTGTAATGCGTTTTCCATTTATTTCAGCGAAAAAGTGCGGGTGGCTTGAGCCGTAGAGTTGACCGGGGATCCAGTAGTTGAAGTTATGGTGGCCGCTTTCGATTTCGATGCCCCGCAGTCTGGCGGAATCTTTCAGATGTTCCGGCAGATCATCGTAGTATTTCATCCATACCAAAAGGTAATTGAGTTTATTTTTGGCCATCCAGTCAAAGAGTTCTTCAGTCTCATCATTAAAAGGAAACTCCTGAATGAATCCGCGTCTTTTGAGCAAGGGGGCCGGGGATTTGAATAATATGCCCTCCGGCAGATCATTGACTTTTCGGGCCGGATCGAAACGGTCGTTGCCCGGCTCAAAAAAACTGTATCCGCCGAAACGTTCGGCAAAATCATAGACACCGTAGAGTAACTCAATCTTATTGGGGGCGGCAATGATCAAGTTGCCGGAAGAGTGCCGGAATTCAAATGCTGTAAGGGCGTGATCGATGATAAGATCTGCTTTTATGCCGTATTTTTCAAGTTCTGAATATGCCAATTCCCAAGTAGAGTGATCCATCAGGTATTTCCTTTTTGCCGGAGATGTGAACTGCAAATTAATATACTGCCTGCGGTAAAATTTTCAAGCAGACCAAATTGAAAAAACAACACAGTTTGGCGGATTTACCTAAACTGTGTCAATTTCTGTTTCCTTTTTGATGTTCAACGAATTTAATCAGATTTTTTTACAGCACATCTGTTGTGAAAAAGTTATTTGCGGTGTATAATTTTTGCAGAGTGAAACCCAAAGATAAAAAAAGGAGCATCAAATGAAAATCTGCGGCAGACAAAAATGTTTTACTTTGATCGAATTATTGGTGGTCATTGCCATTATCGCTATTCTGGCGGCGATTCTGTTACCGGCTTTGAATAGTGCCAGAGAGCGTGGAAGGGCAGCAAGTTGTCTGAATAATCTTAAGCAACTCAATTCTTTTCTCAATTCTTATACCAATGACAACGACGATTATATGATCCCCTGTTATGACAATGGCAAACTTTACATGGTATCGGCCTACGGCAATCCGAACCGCTGGTCATATATTCTGGCGGAGCGTTACGGTTCGTTGAGTTGTTCACGGACTTCCAGTGCGTTTACTTCCGGACAATTGCAAAACCAACTTGACGTATGGTTCTGTGCCAGTTTGTCAGAGCCTGATCCGGGTAAGATCATGGCCGGTTACAACTTTTCCAATTACGCTTATAATGGGGCATTCATGCATGGCGGAGAGGGCAGCGGCACGACCAAGACCTCGCACAATGTCCCGGTGACGGCCAGCATCTGGGTCAATGTTGCCAAAATGAGCAAAGTGACCGGCATCCGCAATCCTTCTTCGACTTTCACTGTTGGTGACGGAGCGGTGGCAAGCAATAAATTGAGAGACTATTTTGTGCCGAGCGATCATGTTGACAACGGCACTAAATCCGGTACGATGCTGTATCTGGATACCCGTCACAATTCTCTGGCCAATATCGGATTTGTTGACGGCCATGTTTCTTCGCTGCCCCGGGCGGAGATCACCAATGACAAAAGTGCCGGATTTTTAAGTAAAAATTGATTTGCATAAGGAGATATACGAAAATGAAAAAACTGTTTTCTCTGGTATTTGGAGTATTGTTTGCTCTTTTATTTACTGCCTCGGCAGAAACGGTGATATATGAATTCAATCCGGTTCAGGAGGATTTTGCCAAAGCCTTTTACAAGCGAAATGCCGCTTTGGGCGAGTGTGACGGATCTCCCTGTCTTGTGCTTAACGGTCACAGTACCTGGAGCATCAAATTGGATCCGGCGGATTTTGCCGGCCGGACCATATATATCAATTACGAATATAAGATTGAGAATATCACGGCGGCCAATAAAAATCAGGGGTTCAAAGTGATGTTTGTTTATACCGCAGACGGCAGAAAAACTTATTGTCACCGGCCGCCGGTATCCGGCAGTAACGACTGGAGTTCGATGCGTCAGACGATCCGGGTCCCGGAGGGGATCACGGAAGTGGTCCTTACCATATCCATTCCCAACGGCAGAGCATGGATCCGGAAATTACACATTTCCGGGCGTGACACATCCGGCGGCAGGGCATCGTCCGGTGAAGTGTCGCACTGTCAATATTTGACAATGTTAAAAAAAAAACCTGTAATTGACGGGATTTTTACCGCAAATGAGTGGTCGGGATGTGCATCCGATCACGTTTTTGTATCTGACAACAGCGGTTGCAAGGCTTTGCGTAATACTTTCGTGTATTACGGATACGATGATGAATTTTTTTATTTCTGCCAACTTAGTGATATACCGGTTCGTCCGCAGGTATTGACTCCGGAAGATTCATTGGAATTGACTTTGACTTTGCCGCAGAATAAAGTGTTGAAATTTACCGTCACATTCGGCGGTACACATGATTTGCCGGAGGGGTCTTTGTATAATGCAAACACTTATGGCAAACTGAATATCGGCAGCGGTTTTCCATCTTCCGGTAAATGGGTGCAGGAATTGGCGATCCCGTGGCGGTCGGTGGGATTGACTGCTCCGCCGGCAGGGCGATGCAGTTTACTGGTGCGGCGTAACTGGAAAAATCCGTCAGAAAGTACTGTTTTGAATATCTCTTCTCTGGTGTTTGCCGCGGATGCTCCGTCATTTTTGTCACAGATCGCCTTATTCGGGGTCAATGCCCGGATCTGCGGTCAGGTGGTCAATCCGTCACCCCAAGCACGGAAATTCAATGTGGATATTATGATCCGTTCTACGGAAGTACCGCATCACTTGAGCAAGGAGATCACCGTACCCGGCGGCGGAACGGTCGATTTTTCCCAGTATTTTATGGTTGGCGGTGCGACAGACCGTAATTTTGATATCAAAGTTACGGATCAGAAATCAGATGAAGTGATATATTCACGCAATTTCAACTGGAATATCAATCACGGGCTGGTTTTTTACAATCCCGATCCTCCGGTCGTGATGAATTTCGGTTTGAATCCGTCGGCCGGCAGACTGATCGCCAAAGTTGAATCGGCACGGGCAGACAAACTTGCCGATGTGGAAAAGATAGAATTTCAGATCGTCAATGCCGATGGAGTGATAATTCAGAAAGTGGAGGCGGAAAGGCGGAATCCCGGATTTTATTTCAAAGATTGGCATTATCCGGTTTTGCCGCCGGGGGAATATACGTTATCCGCAGAAATTTTCCGTAAAGACGGCCGCCGGGAAAGTTTGAGTAAAAGTTTCCGGATCATGAATTTTGAGTGGCAGAACAGTAATGTCGGTATGACCGGGAGCGTGCCGGTTCCGTTCCGTCCTTTACGCAGTGAGGGCAATGAAGTCCATGCACTGCTGACCGGATACCGGGCCGCCGGCGTATTCTGGGATGCAGTCTATGCTGAAAATGAAAATATTCTGGCCGCTCCGGTAACATTGGTTTTCAACGGCAAAACGTTACAGTGTACCGGTGAAAACTGGAGCGAACGTTCCGCAGATAAGGTGGTGCGGATCGCCGAGTGCCGTACCGAAGGGCTTGATGTGCAGGTGCGGCATGAGTACGAATTTGACGGAATGTGTAAAACCACACTGAATTTCAAACCGGCATCCGGTCAGACCGTTACTTCACTTTATATCGACATACCTTTGAAACCGGAATATGCCCGGCTTTACCATCACACCGGTTTCGGCATCCGCAGCAATCCGTCGGAGTTTATACCGCAGGGCAATGGCACGGTTTGGAGTCTGCCGTGGCAGCCGTTGCGTTATCCGTCTTATATCTGGTTCGGGGAAATATTCAAAGGGTTCTGTTATTTTACGGATATGACACCGCCGCTTTTTGACAACAGAACCGGTTTTGTTTCCCATGAGATTTTACGGCAGAGTGACCGGGTGACATTGCGAGTGCATCTTGTTCCGCCGGGAGAAAATAAGTTTGAAGCTTTTGAATGGGTTTGCGGTTTTCAGGGGACTCCGGTCAAGCCACGTCCCGATGGTTTCCGCAACTACGGCGGTCACTTCTGGACGGCAGCTATTCCCAATATGCATATGATTTTTCCGTTGATGTGGTCAAAACATTTCTTTTCGGATATCAGTCTTGGACAGGTATTGGTGCCGTATGGCAATGATTACTCTTTTCTGGATTATATATTCAGCGGGGAGCAGGATCATGAGTCCCGCGATGAGATCATGGCCCGGATCACGGCGATTCTGGCCGGGCATGGACTTACTGATCAGATCTGGGCGGATATGTTCGGCAACGGTCATGATACATCTTCCTTGACGGCCCGAATGCGTCAGGGGGCGATTTTTACCCGCCGCAAAGAGTTGGGGATCTATTTGAATCCCCGTGGCGGTTACCGTTGCTGGGTGGAATCGGAAATGTACGATGATGAGTGGATGTATTCCGGCTGGCGCAATCCGGATGACAGTCATTACCACCGTTATCCGGTCAAATCTTATGTGGATATGCTGCTTTTCAAAACGAGAGATTTTCTGCGCCGTTATCCCCGGTGCCGCGGAGTGTATTTTGACAATCTTTATCCCGGCAGAACAGCTTCACCGTTTTGGGGGGCAAGGGAGTTGTCACCCGGCAAATATACATTTACCGGAGATATATTTGCTTTGCGTGAATTGGTTAAAAGAACGCTGGTCATGTCAGTTGAGGAACGGCGTTTCCTGCTTTCCGATCCGGATTATGCATGGCTGATCGGTCACATGACTGATGCCAATATCGTGCCGGTGACGGGATTGCTGTCGGTAACTTTGGGCTGGGAAATGAAATTCGGCCGTCAGGATTATCAGGATCGTTTCTCTGAGGCATTCCATCTGGTTCAATCGCTTGGCACACAGACCGGTACGGTGCCGGTGGCGATCACCTCCACCAGCGGCAGCCGGGAAGAACGTCTGCATCAGCACCGGACACTTTATGCAGTAGGTTTTGCATTTGATATGCTCAACTTCTGGGATCCGGGCAGCCGGGAGGAAGATGGCAGTGAGTTATTCAATGCAATGCAGCTGCTGGTCAGAAATTTCGGTTACGGCACAGATAAAGTGGAACATTTTCCCGGATATGCTCCACAGGATTCTCCGGTAACTGCCGAACCGTCACAAGTCCGGATCACTGTTTTGAAACGCAATGACGGTCAAATCATGCTGTTGGTCGGCAATTTGGGTGAGGCGGCAACGGTCAGACTGAATTTTTCCGGCATCCGGGTTCGGGAGTTGCAAAATGCTGAAACAGGAACAGTTATCGGGAATAATGAATTTGTTATCGGCAGACATGATTGTGCAGTTTTGATCGGTAAATGGAGTAATTGAAAATGAAGTTAATACAGATCTTATTTTTTATTGCATTGGTGACAGGCAGTATTGCAGCGGCCGTGGAGTTGCCGGATAACCGCAGTATGGAAAGGGCTGGAAAAATTCAAGGTGAATTTTATTTCAAGCCGGGAACTGATTTTCAAACCTGGCAGCGGGCAGCCCGGCGGGGATTGGTTGAGCGATTGGGAATTGCCCGGAAACTTTCAGCACCGAGAACCGCTTTGAATCCGCAAGTTCTGTGGCAGCGTCAAGTGGCCAACGGTTCGATAACCAAAATCCTTTTGCAGTCGGAGGAAGGATATGATTTTCCGGTCTATCTTTGTCTGCCGGATGGCGAGGGGCCGTTCCCGGTCTGGATATGTGTGCAGGGGCATGGCACGGGGATGCACGCATCGATCTCGGTAAAATGGCAGGACGAGATAACTTTCAAATATGATAATGGCGACCGGGATTTTGCGATCCAATGCCTTGAAAAAGGTTATGCTGCTCTTTGCGTGGAACAACGGGCTTTCGGGGAAAGAAGTTGTATGGCCAACCATAAGCCGGGGTGTGAAAGATTGGCTTCCCATGCTTTTATGTTCGGAGAAACTTTGATTGGCAATCGGGTGTTTGATATTGACCGGGCCATCGATTTTATTTATACCAGAAGTGATTTACGTAAGGATATGATAGGCATTGTCGGCAACTCCGGCGGAGGTACGACAGCGATCTATTCCGGAGCGATACTGGATCGTTTGACCCATGTGATGCCGTCAAGTTGTTTTTCCTCTTACAAGGATTCCATACTGGCGGTGGCTCATTGTCCGTGCAATTACTTTAGCGGGATGTTGAATTGGGGGGAAATGGGGGATTTGGCCGGATTGTGTGCCCCGAAATATCTGGTGATCGTCAATGGTAAAGATGATACGATTTTTCCGATCGGTCCGGCCTGTTCGGAGTTTCAGAGAACGCAGTTGATCTACCGGGCTGCCGGCTTCCCGGATCGTTGCCGCATGGTCATCGGCAATGCCGGACACCGTTTTTACAAGGCTGATGCCTGGCCGGTGATGGAAGAATTTTTTTAATAACCGATTACAAGGTATAACCGATGTCAGATAAATTATCTCTTGCAGGCTTGTGGGATTTTACCTTTGCCGACGGTCAAAATATGAAACTTCCGGTGCCGGGATGTTTCGATACAGTTCCATCCTTGCGTTTCTGCAAGGGCAAAGGAACTTATACCCGCAATGTTGTTTGCGGAAATATGGTTGAGTTGTCGTGTGACGGTTTGGGTTTGCGGGCGGAAATATTCTGGGATGGTAAACTTATTTATCAGGAGTTGACGGCTTATACTCCTTTCAAGGTGCGTTTTGATGCGGGAAATTCAGG
>JAZNEV010000081.1:0-19233 GCA_045588835.1 Victivallaceae bacterium | reverse complement strand
TGCGGCCATTGGTATTTAGCGGCATGATAACAAGCGGGATTTTTGCCAAGCTTTTTTGAAAAAAGCGTCGATCAAGGCGAGCGCAGCCGCCGCGACACTTCGCCCCCCGCCGGGCGGGGCGATGCCGGGAATTTTTCTTACTTCTTTTCCCGTGAAAAGAAGTAAGAAAAGAAAAGCGGATTACCCAACTTTCTAATTATGTAAAAGTCAAGGGCTGATTCCCTTGTGTTTGTTGTTTTCTATTATAAAGCAACAAAAATCCTGTCTGCACAGTTTTCTATGCAATATCATTTTTACAGTTTTATCTGCAACTTTCCGTAACTGAAATCGGATACTATTATTGGCAACCGAAGAATACTTCTGTATTCGACTTTGCATTTTGCTGTTCTCTTCAAAAAGCGGTAATTGCAAACTTTTGTTCAGGAGACTTTTGCTCAAGAAAGTAATGGGCAGCTTACCGCGAAAACCGTACTCTTGTTACATACAGCAAACAGAGTCAGATATTCAAAACAGTTTCAACAGTTTTTCACCGTATTCACTATGATCGGACAACCTCGTGTTCCCCGCTGCCAACCAGATGAGGTGCCACTCCGGAATAAGAGCCTAAATGTTCCTTCTTTTGAAACCTTTCAGGAGCCCGGATTTCAGCTTGCAGAATTACTGCCGTCCTGAAACCGATTTCCGGAATGCTTTGCAAATGTGATTGAACTTCTTCACGTTTATGCTTTTTTAAGCATTTCTTTTCATTTTCAACGATCTTTAACCGTCCCAACCGGAGAAAATGAAGTTTCCGAAGCAAGCTCAACAATGCAAAATCATCCCGATTTTCAGCATCCAATTCTAAAATTTTCAAAGAGCGTCCTGACCAAGATAAAAACTTGATCCCATTGAAAAACAGATGGCTTTTGATTCTGTTTTTTACCCTGACGATGTTTTTCACTGCCTGAGTTTCCCGCCGAACCAGATTTCGTAATTCCAAGTTTTCCGGACTCGGGATGTAAATCGGCTCCAGCATACCGTTTTCCAGTCCTCTTGCCAACTTGCGACTATCTGCCCCGGGAATTCTGGAAGCCGGAAAAGATCAGGAAAATGGTCGATGCTCTGGAAAGAACCGGTGCTGACGGCGTTTCCTGCAACAGTACCGTGGTGGATGAAAAACTTCATCCACAGGGATTTTCTCTCTGGCAGATGCGGGGATTTTCTGCAAAAATGCAGAAAAAATTTGCTTCCGGCAGACAATTGGATGTATTTCTCAAAAGGGTTACCTGTTCCACTCACAATATCGCCATCCGGCGCAAAGTTCTGGAGGCCGCTCTGCCGTTCCCGTATCTGGATCCCTTTTATGCAGACACATTTCTCGGTCTGCTGATCGCTGCAACGGGCAAATGGGCGACCGTTGCAGAGGAGTTGACCGATTACCGGGTCCACGGCCGTAGTCTTTCGGCTCCGGAACTTGCCGGTCTTGCCGGTCAGGCTGCACTTTCCCGCCGGGCCCGCAAGAAAAATTCACTATTCCGCACCGCCGAATTTGCCGGGGAATTGCTTCGCAGACTGCCGGAGAATATTTCCGGCAGTGTAAGTGAAAAACTGGAGTTGTTCCGAAAACATTATGTCGTACGCAATGGCTATTCGCAAAGTTTTTTTATCCGCAGCGGACAGATTTTTCCGGAGATGCTTTCCGGGCGTTACAGTTGTTATTCCAATGGCTGGAAATCTATTGCTGCTGATTTGTTTCTGTTTCGATGAAAAATCACAGATTTCACTTGCAAAAATCGTAAAACGGGGTTATATTATTAGAATTGTAGAATATTTGTGTAAAAAATAAACAATTCAAGTTTTAATAAGAACAGGAGTGTAAAAATGTACGCTATCATTCAGACTGGCAGCAAACAGTACAAAGTCCCCGTCGGCCACATCGTCGAAGTCGAAAAACTCGGTCTTGAAGCCGGATCCGAAGTCACCTTTGATCAGGTGCTCGCCGTGGCCGGTGAAGACGGTAAACTCAATATCGGTACTCCGATGGTCGAAGGTGCCAAAGTTTCAGCCAAAGTTCTTGATAACTTCCGTGCCAAAAAGATCGTTGTTTTCAAAATGACACGCCGCAAAGGCTATCGCCGTACCCAGGGCCACCGTCAGAATCTTACCCGCGTTGAGATCACCGCTATTGCGTAAGGTATAATCATGCAGTACGGAGCCAATGGTGCTTTGCTGGGAACTGAGTTGCCCGGCATCAAACTGGTCAACCGCGGTAAAGTGCGGGATATCTACGATCTCGGTGATGCATTGCTTTTTGTTGCCACCGACCGCTTGAGTGCTTTTGACGTGGTTATGCCTACCGGTGTGCCCCGCAAAGGTGAAGTTCTGACCCAGATTTCTCTGTTCTGGTTTGATCTGCTCAAAGATGTGCCCAATCACCTGATTTCTGCGGATGTTACTTCCCGTGAGGAGTTGAAACCCTACGCCAAAGACCTTCAGGGTCGTTCTTTGATCGTGAAAAAGGCGAAAGTTCTTCCGGTGGAGTGTATCGTGCGCGGTTATCTGGTCGGCAGCGGCTGGAAAGATTATCAGAAAACCGGTATGGTTTCCGGCTTGAAACTGCGTGACGGTTACAAACAGGCTTCCAAACTGGATGAACCGCTTTTCACTCCTTCGACCAAAGCTGCCGTCGGTGATCATGACGAGGCGATCAGTTTTGAGGGCGTGGCGGAGATCATCGGTCAGGAGAAGGCCGCCAAAGTCCGTGATCTGGCTTTGCATATCTATACCACGGCCCGTGATTATGCTGCTGAACGCGGCATCATCGTGGCTGATACGAAATTTGAATTTGGCGAGATCGACGGTGAGATCATTCTCATTGACGAAGTTCTGACTCCTGACTCCAGCCGTTTCTGGCCTGCGGATCAGTATGTGGAAGGAACCAGTCCGGTCAGTTTGGATAAACAGTTTGTCCGTGACTATCTGGAAAGTCTGGATTGGGATAAGAATCCTCCCGCTCCGGCACTGCCCGATGAAGTTGTGGAAAAAACTGCGGCCAAATATCTGGATGCTTACCGGATGCTTTCCGGTAAGGAGCTGTAAGATCAGTGGTTTGAAAGCGGCGTTTGTGCGCCGCTTTTTTATTTTGCGGTGGCGTGTTTATGTTGGATATTGTAACTTCACTGGATGTGACCCAGTTGGTGGTACTGATCATTGGAGCCATGTTGATCGGTATCAATAAGACGGCGATTCCCGGCTTGGGGGTGTTGCCGGTGGTGATGCTGACGCTGGTATTTGAAACCAGATTATCCACCGGGATCCAGTTGGGGATGCTGGCTATGGCTGACCTGGTGGCGGTGGCCTATTATCGCAAGCAGGCGGATTGGAAAATTTTATTGCGGCTGCTGCCGTGGGCGTTGGCCGGTATTGCATTGGGCAGCGTGATATTGCGTTTCATCCCGACCGATGGGGTGATCATGAAACGGACGATCGGCGGAATCGTATTGGCTTTGATGATATTAAGTTTCATCCGGAAAAAACTTGATCCGGAAAAAATCCCCAGTGGTATCGGATGGTCAGGATTTTACGGTATTCTGCTCGGTTCAACGACCCAGTTGGCCAATGCTGCCGGTCCGGTTTCATCGATCTATTTTCTGTCGATGAAACTGCCTAAAGAAAAGTATCTGGGATGCTGTGCGTGGTTTTTTCTGATTTTGAACTGGATAAAGTTGCCGGTTTTCGCTTTTGAGGGCAGGGTGACTTTGGAATCGGTGAAACTGGATTTGTGTATGCTGCCGTTTATCGTGCTGGGCGGATTTCTGGGAATCGTGCTGTTGCGGAAATTGCCGCAGAAGATATTTGAGAATATTATCCAGGCATTGGTAATCATTGCATCTTTACGCCTGCTCTGGTGATTTTTCAAGAGAAATATTCCTGCAGCTTCGCTTTCCAGTCTTACTTCTTTTCCCGTGAAAATGAATCATTTTCTTTGCCTGCTTTCTTTAGAAAGAAAGTAGGGAATTTCGCTTTTCTTGTCTTACTTCTTTTCCCGTGAAAAATAAAAATACATTTTCTTTGCCTACTTTCTTTAAAAAGAAAGTAGGGAATTTCGCTTTTCTTGTCTTACTTCTTTTCCCGTGAAAAGAAGTAAGGGCGTTTGCGGGGAGGGCGTCGCATGCGGCCGTTGGGATCGATACCGTTGGCGAAACAGGCGGCGGAAGAGGCGGAAGAGGCGATATTGAGGGCGAGTTGCAAGCGGCCATCCGGGGTGACTTCGGGGATGGGGGAAGCGTTGCGGATGAGTTTGAAGCCTCTGGGGTTGGCGGTAAGTTCGACGATGCCCCATTCGAGTGGGATGACGGCCGGATCGACGAGATTTTCGGGGATAGCGAGAAAGCAGAGGTCGGCGTTTCCGGCACGGCGGATGTATTCGAGTTTACTGCCTTGGGTAAGGGCTTTGAGTTCGCGGTCGAGTTTTCGGCAAAGTTTGCGGTAATTGGAGTTGGTGGTGGAGTTGTAGTCCCAAGAGCGAAATTCGCCGAAAAGGTCATCGGTTGCACCGAGGTGGGGTTCATTTTTCCGGATATCGGCTTCGAGAAGGAGTTTTTCGGCTTGCATGGCATTGATAGTGGCGATGCGTTGATCTCTGCCGGCGCAGTCGCTGAAACAGCAATCGAGGTCATCATACATGACGATGAGTGCGGTTTGGGTGATGATGTTGGTTTTGCGGCTGGTTGGCGGCCGCCAGAAAGCAGCGGCGGCGACCCGGTATTTGCTGCGCCGGGTGGGGACATTGGCGGCGATAGCGGCCGGTTTCAAAGTAGTTAAGAAAGCCATTGCGGCCTGCCGGAGTTCGTTTTTGGTCAATACCGGGTGTGGAATGATATCGGGTTCCCGTGAAGTTTCCGGTTCGGGGATGGCGGCGGCTTGTGCCATAGCGAAGTCAAAAAGATCGAAGTCGTTATCCATATTATTATATCACCTGGTTAAAAAAATGAACCGTTGCGGGTACCGAAAACCCAGTCGGATCTTTCGCTGCCGGGACGTTGTTCCCGGTGGCGGATTTCCCGGAGGGCGGGATCGCGGCTGATATCATGCTGACGCAGGGCGTCTCTTTCGGCGGATGAGAGGTGTGATTCTGCACTGAAATCCTGAGGATTGCGGTTAAAGACGGTATTGAATAGATCGACATCGGCCTGACGTCTTGAAGTTGTTGAAGCGGCCGGCCGCTGTTGCGGTGCGGCCTGACGCCGGGCGGGGATGGAGCGGCGTTGGGAAGTACGTCGCAGGGAGTAAAAAGAAGTACATCCGGCAGCAATAAAAAGCGATGTAAAAATGAGCAGACGCAGTAAAAGTTTCATAGTTTTCCTCCGGCAGATCGGGTGGCCCGGAGTTGACCGCAGGCGGCGGTTTCGGCAGAACCGCGTTCGATACGGCGGGTGACTCTGGCACCGGTATTGAGGATAGCGGATTCAAAATCGTCGATGACTTGTGCGGCGGGGCGGTGAAATGCTCCGCCGGTTTCGTTATACGGGATCAGATTGATTTTGGCATGATGGGCAAAGGCGAGTTTGCCGAGTTTGACGGCATGATCGATGGAGTCATTGATTCCGGCGACGAGGGTATATTCGAGGGTGTATTGCCGGTTATTGGCGGCGGCGATCTCATCGGCGGCGGCGAGGATTTCAGCAACGGGGAACCGGAGTTTGGCGGGGATGAGTTTGGCTCTGGTATTGTCATCCGGTGCGTGCAGACTTACGGCCAGATTGAATTCCCGTTTAAGGGTGGTGAATTTTTTCATTCCCGGCACATAGCCGCTGGTGGAAACGGTGATGCGGCGTGGGGAAAAGGTGAATTCATCGACCAGACGGTTGAGGGTGATGGCGAGGTTATCGAAATTGAGCAGACCTTCGCCGATGCCCATAAAGACCAGGTTGTCGGGTCTGCCGGCCCGGAGAGTGCCGAGGCAGAATTCTTCAATCATTTCTCCGGCGGAAAGGTTGCGGGTCAAACCGTTTCTTCCGGAAGCACAGAAGAGACATCCGACGGGGCATCCGACTTGAGTACTCAAGCAGAAAGTGAGCCGTTTGTCTGACGGGATGATGACCATTTCGATAGTTTCGCCGTCATGGAGTTTGAGGAGAAGTTTCTCGACCTTATCGGGAGATGAAGAGATTTCTGAAATCCGCGATCCCGGAGCATGGAAATCCTGTTTGAGAGCGGTCTTGAGATCGGCCGGCAGATTTTTCATATCATCCGGATCGATCACGCTGTGAGAATGCAGCCACGAGTGTATCTGACTGGCACGGAATACCGGGAAGCGGTGATCGTGGCAGTAAGATTTCAATTCATCAAGATTTGCGGCGGCGAGGAACGGGGTCATTTCAGAAGTCTTTCGAGCCGTTTTTCGGTTTGCAAGTTGTATTCAGAACAGGCCTCGTCATCCGGATCGTAGAGTTGTTTGGCTTTGTTGAGCATGGTTTTGGCTTCGGCGTGTTTGTTTGCGGCGACTTTGATTTCGGCGGCATGCAGATAGAGCACGCAGATGGCGGCGGCGGGTTCCCGGTATTTGAGGGCGGTCATGATGGTGTTTTCGGCATCTTCGATTTTGCCCTGACGGAAAAGGACCCAGGCCAGACTGTCGAGGTAACTGGGGTTTCGCGGTGCGGATTGTACGGCGATACGGATGAGGGCTTCGGCTTTATCCAGTTCGATATTGAATACGGCGGCGATATATCCGATGCTGTTGCAGAGGCCGGGATTTTCGGTGGCGATATCATCTTTATTCTGCCAGATGATATTGAGGATGTCGCGGATCAAAGTGGTATCTTTCTGAATGAAAGCGGAATTGATGACAAATTGCATGGCAAATAAGGAGAGATCTTCGAGTTCTACCTGACCGGAAGAGATCGCTCTGGTAACTTGCTGATGGTTGCCGCGGGCGGAATCGAGGATGATATTGAATACCAGCCGGATAGCTTCCGGCATTTCAGCGATAAAGGTTTCGGCTTTGGCAAAATTTCCGGCGTGGAGAGCGGCGACGAAGTTGATGAGATTAATGTTTCCGGTGATGAGTAATTCTGGTTGACGGAAAGCGGCGGCGATGGCGGCGGAGATGATAGTCCAATCGTGAGCAGGATATTTTCCGGCGTACTGACGGAGCAGTTCAGGGGTTTGTGTCAGATGCAGTGCGGCGGCGGAGAGGAGTTGGATCTCGGCATCTTCCGCAGAGGAAATAGGCAAGTTGAGCAATTGGGTACCGAGGGTATTGAGTCTGTTTTTCCACGGGTCATCGGCGGACAATTCATCGTATCCGTTGAGTCCGGGGGCGGTGTTGTGGAGCATGAAGCAGATCCGGGAGATCAATTCGGCTTGCATCTGAAGAATGGCGGGATTGCCGGGGCATTTGGAAGAGAAGGCATCGAGCAGAGCGGTACACCGGTCATATTGTTCATTGAAAATGAACGATTCGGCATAACTTTTGAAAATGGCAGTGACGCCGGTCAGATCGTCAGCGGAAAGTTTGGCGATGTCGACAGAGGAGAGGGATTTCTCAAAGACGGCGAAATTTTCCGGCGAAAGCTGGTTGTATTTGGCAGCGGCGTGGAAACAGAAACCGGCCAGAGCGAAATCATTGGGATTTTTATCAAGCAGAGTTATCAAACGGGGAAGAAGTTCGGCGAGAGCCGGATTGTTATTATCCATTTCCAGTTTGAGCATTTTTATGGCGTTGGTATCGACCGGGCCGGAATTGGCAGAAATTTCGATGGCATCGATCAATTTGACAACTCTGGTGCGGTCATCGGTTTCCTGCATGGCATCGAGGAATGTGCCGTGAAATGCCGGATCAGCGGCGTAAAGTGAGGTAAGGAGAATCAGGGCGGTAATGGAAGCGAACAACTTTTTCATGATTTATTTCCTCTCTTTTTCCGCAATCAGATCACTGCCTGCGGTTTTGATGATATTGACGTTGACAAAAGTGCCGGGTTTCATGGTACGCGTGGCATTGAGCATCACGATATTGTCAATATCGGGAGCATCGGAAGCACCACGGCCGCAGGCGGTTCCGTTGTCGATTTGATCGATTAGGATACGCATGGAGGAACCGATTTTTTTACGTTGGGCCCGTTTCATGATATTTTTCTGGATATCCATGAGTTTGGCGGCCCGGGCTTCGGCGGTTTCCAGAGGTATCTGTCCGGGCATTTCTGCGGCCGGAGTCCCCGGTTCGGGGGCAAAGGCGAAAACGCCCATACGTTCAAAGCCTGAAGTTTTGACAAATTCGCAAAGTTCGGCAAATTCTTCTTCAGTTTCACCGGGCAAACCGGTGATGAAGGTGGTACGCAAAGTAAGATTTGGTATGGAATTTCGCAATTTGGCGATAAGATTGCGGATGGAGGCACTGTTGGTGTGCCGGTTCATCGCCGCAAGGATCCGGTCGGAAATGTGCTGTAAAGGCATATCCAGATAGGGCAGGATCTTGGAACTTTTGGCCAGCACTCCGATCAATTCATCTGTGTAGTGGGCCGGATGGGTGTAGAGCAGCCGGATGACGAAATTGCCGGGGATATTTTCCAGCGCGGTCAGCAAAGAAGCGAGATTTTCGCCGGAGTCAAGGTCATGGCCGTAAGCGGTGATATCCTGGGCGATGACGATCAATTCTTTCACGCCGTTCCCGATGAGGGTCTTGGCTTCGGCCAGAACTGAGGCCTGCGGGCGGGAACGTAACGGGCCCCGCAAATCAGGAATGGCACAATAGGCACAGCGGTTGTCACAGCCGTCGCAGATTTTCAGATAGGCGACGTGAGGCAGTGTCAACTGGATCCGGGGCATATTTTCATTGCACAAATAGGTGCATTTTTCTCCGGCGGGTGATGGAGTTGCATTATTGAAAAGCAACTCTCTTACTCTGGCGGTATCATTGACCTGACACCACAGATCGACCTCTTTGAAGTATTCGGCAAATTCGGGGAATTGCGGATGATTCATCAGGCATCCGGCCACGGCGATCCTGCGTCCGGGGAGGGCTTTTTTCCATTCGACGGCATCGGTCAATTCGGCGGCAGCTTCGGCTCTGGCTTCCGGAAGAAAAGCACAGGTGTTGATGATGTAGACATCGGCATTTTCCGGGGAAAAGCAGATGCTGTCACCGGCGGCGAGGAATGCTCCGGAGATCAATTCGGATTCCACCAGATTTTTGGGACACCCCAGTGCAGCAATGAAAAATTGATGATTTTCAGCCATGATCAATCCAGTTTTTCCAGAGTTACAGAAATTTTGTGATGGATGGTCTGTCCCGGTGCGATGGTACGCAGAATACCTTTCCGGCGGTTGGAATTCTGATTTTCCGGTACGCAGTTGGCCGGTTCCAGACCGAGGACATATTCACCGAGCCCCATTTGTTTCCATTCTGCGAAATAGGGCAGTTCACTTTTGTTGCAGGCGATGGTCATGCGGACTTTTTCATCCGGATTGGTCAGGGTGATGGCGGCCATACCGTCGGCGCCGGGGCGGATATCGTGATAAAATACCTGTTCGGCGAATCCGGCCGCAGGAGGTTGCATTTTATTCCATGAATCCAGTCCGGCGGCGGCGATTTCGCCCTGTGGAGTGACTTTTTGACCGGCCGGGGTGAGGAAACAGTTTTCATTGACCAGCGGCCAGCCGAAATTCATGTGGTAAAGCATCATGAATGGCTGTTCGGTAAAGCCGGAATTTTCGATGGAGTCGTCAATGCAAATGGTATTGCATCCGGCGGCGACGGAAATTTTACGGGAAAGGGTGAGGTTTTCACCGAAAACTCTTGAGTGATTGACTTTGCCGGAAACGGTGAGCATATATGAATCGCCGATCCATTGAGCCGAAGTGTTTACTTCGGTCGCCGGGATGTGGGAGATCCTGCCGTGCAGACCGTGGGCCTCTCCGTCAACTTCACAGGGGCCGCCGACATTGAGCAATCCGCAGGTGGTGAGCATACCGCCGCCCCATGAACGGAGCCAGTCGATGCCGTTTTTTTCGTATGAAGCGGCGATACCCGGTTCGGCCGGCAGCCAGACCAGCGGCATACCGCAAAAACTCGCCTCACCGATATCCATGCCCCGGTCGGGGTAGACGGTGAAACTTAAACCGCTGCCGTTATTCACATCAAGTATCCGCATACCTCTGGCCCGGCCGTCATCAAGAACTGACCGCCGGATCCCGGCGATCTGCCGCATGGAACCGACTTTACCGTAAAGGTTGATTTTATCCAATTTCATATCAAAATCCTCATTTTTTCATTACTGCTTACGAAATATAGCACGATAAGTTGTGTTTTACAACTGAAAAGATTGTAAAATATTCAATCACGGTATATATTATATGGAAATATTCTTTATGAACAACCTGAAAACAAGGAGAGTAGTCATGTCGGAAGATTGCAAAGATCAACAGTTGATGGATAAGATCGTCAGTCTGTGCAAACGCAGAGGTTTCATTTTTCCCAGTTCGGAGATCTATGGCGGATTCAACGGATTCTGGGATTACGGTCCGTACGGTTCCCGCATGAAACGTGCCATTGAGAATCTCTGGTGGCGTGAAATGGTGGAAACCCGGGATAATGTGGAAGGTCTTGACTCCACGATCATCTGCAATCCGACGGTGTGGAAGGCTTCCGGTCACCTGGATCAATTCAGCGACCTGATGACCGACTGCAAAGATTGCAAGGCCCGTCACCGGGTGGATCAGATGGAAGATCCCACGACCTGTCCCAATTGCAAATCCAAAAATCTTACCGAACCCAAAGAATTCAATCTGATGATGAAAACTTTCGTCGGTCCGGTGTTTGATGATGAACATGTCGCTTATCTGCGGGCGGAAACCTGCCAGCCGATCTTTGTGGACTTCCACAGCGTGCGTATCGCCACCCGTCAGAAACTGCCCTTTGGTATCGCTCAGATCGGAAAAGCATTCCGTAACGAGATCAATCCGCGTAACTTCACTTTCCGCAGCCGGGAATTTACCCAGATGGAAATGGAATTCTTCTGCGAGGATGAGGGCAGCATGGAGTGGTTCGAGTACTGGAAAGAACAGCGGATCAAATATTACCGTGAAAAACTCGGCTTCCCCGAAGACCGCATGCGTATTTATGAACACGAAAAACTTGCCCACTATGCCAAAGCGGCCGTGGATATCGAAGTCAAGTTCCCCTTCGGCTGGGGCGAACTGGAGGGCATCCACCACCGCGGCGTCTGGGATTTGAGCCAGCACAGTAAATTTTCCGGTCAGGATTTGAGTTATGTCGATCATGACAATCAGCGTAAGATCATGCCGACCTGTGTGGAAACCAGTGTCGGTCTTGACCGTACTTTCCTGGCATTGTTGAGCATGGCTTACGATGAAGAGAGTGCCGCTACGCAGAAAGCCGGTATGGATGAGGATGTGCGTGTGGTTCTGCATCTGCCGCCGCTGGTCGCTCCGATCCAGGTCGCAGTGCTGCCCCAGAGCAAGAAACTCAAAGAGAATGCTTACAAACTCTACAAAGATCTTGACCGTTATTTCCGTTGCGAATATGATGAAACCGGAAGTATCGGTAAACGTTACCGCCGTCAGGATGAGATCGGTACTCCGTACTGCGTGACCTTTGACTTTGACACGGAGAACGACAATGCCGTCACCATCCGTGACCGTGACACCATGCAGCAGGAACGGGTCAATATTTCCCAGTTGCGTGCCTGTCTGGAAGCAAAGATCGGTTTCTGAAACGATCACTGTTTTTCAGGGGATGTTGCCAAACCTTAAAAGGGGGGAGCGACATCCCTTTTTTTTATTCGGGGCAGGAGAAATGCACTTCTGAAATGCCGTCGTGCCGGACGATTTTGAATGTGTTGCCGTTTTCATCGTGCCACAAAGCATCTTGTAACGGCAGACGGCTGACCAGCAGCGGCGGAGCATTTCCGGCGGGCGTCAGGGGCAGGCAGGAGGCACTTTTCAGCGTTTCAAACTCTTCTGCCGGATATTCCGGTGTGGCAGAAACGCTTGATGCTCCGAGTGCGGCGGCAAGTTTTACGGCAAATGAGTTGGAAATATGAAACGGATAAGCGGCATGGATTCGGATATCCGGCAAATCTTTGAGCAATTCAAATGCGTGCCACGAATTTGCCGTAAAGTGCCGGATCCCCTGAGCGTAGGCGGCAGCGATTTTCTGCCGCCAGAGCGGTAATTCATTTTCCGGGATGAATGGGGCTGTGGTCAGGGAATTTTCCGGGATATCAGCCGGGGGCAAATCAAATTTCCGGGTGGATTCCGCATAAAATTTTTCCATCTTTGCCGGATGCTCCGGAAAGAAGTCATGGTTTTGCAAAACCGGGGCAAAAAAATCCCAGCACTGCCGCCGCAGAGCTTTGAGTATGGCGGCAGGAACGAAAAAGTTGCCGTTGATATTTACGGAAATGTTTTTTACGGCAAATCCGGGGGGCAGGGCTTCGGCAAAAACCGTTTTTACTTTATCTGCTGACAGCGGTTGTTTTTCTGCCGGAGCAAAGCCGGTTTGACATTGCCATACCGGTTTCAAACCATCGATTTTGCCGCTCCACAGAGTGTTGCTGCAGGTCAAATCCAACGAAATTTCCCGGCGGTATTCCGGCAGTGCGGATGCCCGGCGGGAGAAATCGAAACCATTCTCACCGATGCGGCGCAGTTCATGACCGTTTGCCGCATGGAATTTGCCGGAAATAAAGACCGTTTCCCCGCTTTTGGCCCGGATGATATTTTCCCGGCGGAAATTTTCCATGGCGGCAAGAGTGAAACTTTCCCCTTCGCCGCCATCAGGCGGCATCACCCGGAGGCGGTCGCCCAGATGCAGAGATGAATTTACTTTGACCAATATTCCGGAGCGGATACATTTGATCACTTCGGCACATCGCCCGCCGAATGTTCCGTTGACTGCCGGATCGATCAGAGTTTTCCAATCTTTTTTGAAGTAAAACCCGGTGCTTTTTTTACGCCCCGGAACTGTGCGGAAAATCGCATCGGCTTCGATAGCGGCATCGGGATCATCCGGATTATCCAGCAGTATCCGGTAGGCTCTGGCGGTTTTCCAGATGTAATCCGGGGTACGCAGACGTCCTTCGATTTTCAATGAGGCGATGCCGAGTTTATCCAGTTGCGTTAAAATCGTATTTCCGGCGAGGTCGGCCGGAGATAGAAAACGTGATGGTTGGCCGTTGCGGAAAAATGCTTTGCGGCAGGGCTGTTTGCACCGGCCCCGGTTGCCGCTTTCGCCGTACAGAGCATGGGAAAGCAGACAACGGCCGGAAAGCGAACAGCATAGTGAGCCATGCAGAAAAACTTCCAGTTCCAGTTGAGAATTTTTTGCGATGAGAGTCAATTCATCCAAGGTGATCTGCCGCTCCAGGATTACCCGTTTGAAGCCGAGTTTTCCGGCGGTCTTTACTCCGGCGGAGTTGTGTATGCCCATTTGAGTTGAAGCGTGCAACGGCAGAGCAGGGAAATATTCTTTGACGATGGCGGCCACGCCGGGGTCTTGCACGATGAGGGCATCCGGGCGGAGTTTATCCAGTGCGAGGAGTTGTTCAAAGAGTGGACCCAACTCATTTTGCCAGACTAAAGTATTCAAGGTGAGATAAACTTTTCTGCCGCCGGTATGGGCAAATTCCAGAAGTTTGCCCAGTGATTCAAAAGTGAAATTTTCGGCACGTTCCCGGGCATTGAAACGGCCGAGACCGCAATAAACGGCATCGGCACCGCCGTCGAATGCCGCGAGAGCCGTTTCCAGATTTCCGGCCGGAGAAAGCAATTCCATAATATATAAAAACCTCATTGAACAGACGATGGTCAAATATACTATCCAATGAGGCTTTTGTCAAGTGCAAAAAGATTATTTGCGGATCGGGGTTTGCCGTGAATACGGAGTATAGGTGGCCGGTTTGAAAATTTCATCAGCACTTTTGAATTGTGCTTCAGAAAGCACCGCTACACCGTAAGCGGGCAATTCAAGGGTGAATTTGCCGTCATTGATGATGACCGGAATGGGGTTGAATAACTCATTGAGCGTAGTTTCCGGAGCATTTTCAAAACAGGCGATCTTCGGTTCCGCAGATTCGTTGATGATGAAGTAGTAGTTTTTTCCTTCAAAATTTTTCACGAGGAAACGGATATTTTCATCACTGCATTTAAGTTGCGGATCGGTTACCGTGCGGCAGACCAGTACCGGAGAAAGATATTCGAGTTCCAGAGTGACTTTACGCAGACTTGACCAGTAGGCTTCCGGCAGATGGATGGTGTACCCCAGATAGTGATACATGATGCCGGTCGCTCCGTGGATGATGGCATTGAAAGCCATGAACCGGTTTTCGGCATAGGTCGGATACCTTGAACGCACCGCTTCGTAAGGTTGATTGCGGTTGGTTGCGTTGATATGTCCCCAACTCAAAGATTGCAGGATCATCCAGACCGGTTTGTTGAAGTTGACCGACTGCATACATATATCGGTATGAGCGCCGACGGCGGTCATGGTTTTATCCGGCAGATCGCCATGACCGTGCCGGGTCATGCCGACCGGATAAATATCCCGGCCGATGACATCGCAGATAATGGAATAGGCCCGTTGCTCCTCCACAGTGCCGTTGGGGGCCTCATTATGAAAAAGCGGGTGATAAGGATCGGCCGCCCGGAGCATTCGGGTTTCGGCCATAAGTTCATCGACCATCACGCCGAAAACCATAGCTTCATCTCTGCCGAAATAGGCCAGCAGGGCCGGATGTCCCCGGTGGCGGGCAACTTCAGGCTGCCAGGTGGCTTTTTCCCGGATGCGGCGGTTTTCGACAATGGCCATCAGTCCGTTTTGATGGGCAAGGTCGATGTGTCCGAAACGTTCATGCCCGAGAAAAACGGTATTGAATCCGGCTTCCCGCAAAAATCTCATATCGGCGGCAACATCTTCCGGGGAATTGTACCAGAAATCTACTGTTCGGCCGTCGAAATCTCCTCTGCGGGTGTACCACCAGTGGGCGATCATAAAGAATGGCCGGCCATTGACCAGAGTCACGCCGTCATCCCGGAATGTAACTTCCGAGGGATTGGGGGCGTGCCGGATGATTGGAGTATCGATCGAGGCGAGAGTTTCTCCTTCGGCATTGAGCAGTGTGATATTGAGGTTCTCCGTGCCGACTGCTTCCGGAGCAGGGATGCGGAATGCGGTGAAAGGCCGGGTGATTTCGCCGTTTCGGGTCAGGCGGACTTTGCCGGAAGCATCTTTGAGCGTGATGGAGAAACTTTTGACATCTGCTGAAATCTCCCGGATCTTGCCGGTGATGAAGTCGGTCGGAGCAGAGGAGAAAATGCCTCTTTGAAACGGCAGATCCAATTCTACTTTGCCGTGAATGACCTCCTGCGGCAGAACTTCAATGGCAAAATTGTCAAAGCGGATGGTGGCTGGGGGATTGCCGAAAATTTTAAGCTGGACTTTGGCCACTTTGGGGCCGTTGGTGACCGTTACCATCTTTTTCTGACCGGAACTGAAAGTCTGTATCCATGCTCCGTCTGTACCCGGCATCGGAGTCAGAGCCCCGGTCAGCTGCCGGTAAAGCACCTGCACTTTGTATTCACTGAACATACTTTCCGCGCCGGGGGCGGTAATGCCCTGTACATCGTAGGTAATACGGTATGAGCGGTTGGGCTGCAACTCAAATTCCGGAGAAAAGGCGACGGCATTGCCGCTGATCTCCAGTTTTTTATTGCCGTGATCATCGATGACTTTCGCACCGTTTTCCAAAGTCCAGAATTGGGCGTTTCCGGAAAAATCTGCATCGTGGATCGCATCGGGGCTGGTGGCGTGGACCGTGACGCTGTGGATCGTGGCTGTTCCGGGAATGCCTTGAGCCTGAAATACGATGTATGACGGTTTGGAAACAGCCTTGCGTAAACGGAATGAGTAACGCATAGTCTGTCTTTCACCGGTGGCGGTGGGCCGCGGGCCGGGAGCGTTTTGCCAGCCGTCGGGGTTTTCGATATATGAAAATACCCTCATGCCTTTGGTGGCGGTGAATTCAATAGTGATGTTGTAGGTCAGTTCCACGCTTGCGGTGGCGATCTTCTGAATGTAAATTTGAGCATTGGTTTTGTCATCTTTTACCGTGAGGATCGGGGTGTTTCCCTCGAATCTGCCGGCATCACGGGGCGAAAAAGAGCAGTTTTCCTGAAAAAGTACGCTGCCGGCAGTTGGAATTTCACCGGCGGTTACCGTTACTTCGGTAATGCGGATAGTGCCTTTGCTGTTGACATTGATCGCTGCGTAAGATGGTTTGGTGACCGGTTTGGTGAGGCGGAAATTGAGCGTGATATATTGCTGACTGCCATCGGTCGTGATGAAAGGACTGGCGGAATTTTCCCAGTTGGTTCCGTTTTCCATGTAGGCTCTCACTCTCATGCCGCGGTCGGCGATGAATCCGATTTTCACCCGGTAGAGTCGGCCGACATCCGGGGTGGGGATGTTATTTATATAGACAACTCCCTGTTTGTCGGTGGTGAATACCGCCTGATTATCCGCAAACGAGCCGCTGCCGCCGGAAAAGCGGCAGTTGGCGGCGGTCAGAAAATTTTCCGCATGGCAGAAAATTGCAAGAAATCCGAGAGTGATGGAAAGTATGATTTTCATGATCAATTGCCGTGGTTCCAGAATTTAGAGTTGTCGCGGGCATCGTAAGCGGATTTGGTGATCGTGGCGACATGACCATCCATATAAGAGGCGTTGATGCTGTCGTTGTGGTAAAAGCCCAACTGGGTGTAACTTTGCCCTTCTCCGTCATGCCGTACGGAATACTGGGTGTTTTCGATCAGAAAGATCGTGGTCGTCGGTGAGGGCAGTTTGGTGGTTTTGATCCGGAAAGCGTTGCCGTAATTGACCATCAGGACTGCATTGGTTGCTACACTGCCTTTCCGTCCTTTCCGGTGATAACCCCACTTTTGGGCGGTGGTGAGAGTTTCGTATTCACCGAGGAAGTCTCTGGGGTCAGAGGGACAGGTATAAACGGTTTCCGGTCCCAGACCGGGGCCGATCCAGCCGTTGGTGCCGATAGGAAGTCCGACATAGGGTGCGAGATTGACCAGACCCCAGTTGCCGGGTACTTCATCGTTATTTCTTGCCGATGGAGTGTAATCATCAAAATCGTTGCCGTAATTCAATACTCCGGTGGACATGGTTTTGTAGTTGGAAACGCATGAAGCGGTACGGCCGCGTTCTCTGGCGGAATTGAGGGCAGGCAGCAGGATCGCCGCTAAAATGGCGATGATGGCAATAACTACCAGAAGTTCAATAAGAGTAAAGCATGCTTTACTCTGCCTGCGGGCAGAGTAACAGCCTTTATTTGTTGAATTGAGATCTTTCAGCCGCGATCCGATAAGAGTGAAGTGACGGTGTTTCATGACAAAGCCTTTCTGTTGAGTTTTGATTTTTTCACCGTGGTGAATTTGATACATTGTTGATAACATCTGGACAAATTATAGTTAAAAAATGAGGATTGTCAACTTTAAAACAGAAAAATTGTAAAAAAAGGTTGAAAAAAAGGTTGAATTTTTCTATAACCGCAGATATATTTTTTGCAAATTCAAATGATATGTATATCATTTTTTTACACAGGGAATATGTAATGATAAATAATTCAGAGCAGAAAGAAACCAAATATCGCCGGATCAGGGATATTCTGGTGGAAATATTCAATTCCGACCGGTTTGAGATCGGAGACCGGCTGCCGTCAGAGCGGGATCTGGCGGCAAGATTGAATGTGAGCGTATTGACCATCCGCCGGGCGTTCCGGGAGTTGCTGGCAGTTGATGTGGTGACGAAAAAGGTGGGGTCAGGGACTTATCTGAATAATAAGCTGGATTTGAATAAGCCTTATTCCGGTGTGTGTGCCGTGGTGGATCGTTCGGTGAATGATTCAGTACAGCAAAAAATGATCGGAGCCATTCAATTGGTGAGTGCGGAAGATAAGATACCCTGCCGGATCGTCCGTGCGGAAGCAGCAGAGATGCCGGATATCATCCGCAGCAGCATTCTTTACCGTCAGCCTACGGCATTGTGCCTGCCGGGACATCGCATCGTGCTTAAAGTATTGCGTGAAATGCAGGAAGCCCCCGGATTATTCGCGGTGGCCGGGCTCCGGGCCGATAACCGGGGTATCCCCAGTGTGACGGCAGACGACAATGTGGGAATAAAAATGATGGTGGAGCATTTACATTCACTCGGCCATAAGGATATTGCTTTATTTTCCGCCCGGGGAAAATCAGTAGTTGGTGAAAAGCAGTTCCGGGCGTGGAAAGAGGCCATGGGTGGTGATTGGCGAAAAGAACTTTTTCTGCCGGAAATGCCGGGTAATGATGATGTGATCTGCCGGGCTTATAATACGGTAAAGTACGCTTTATTCCGGGTGAGATTTACGGCGTTGATTTGTGCGACCGATGTGATGATGTTCGGGGCACAGGCGGCGTTGCGTGATCACGGTTTGCGTATACCGGAAGATGTTTCGATAATGTCAGTCGGCAATACGGTGATCAGCCAATACAATAATCCGCCGGTCAGTTGTTACGACCCTGACCTGGTGGGACACTTCCGGGCGGCCTGTAAAATACTTGAAGCGAATTTTGATTATCTGCAATCTCCGGTCCGTTCACTGGCTCTGGTCAAGCCTCTGTTGGTTCTACGCAACAGTACGGCAGCGGCACCGGAAGAGTGACGGCAATGATTTTTTTTCAAAACGGTACAGGGGGGGCTGTTGGTTGCCGTTTATGTGCTGGTGGATAACGGACATAACGGACAATACGGACGATACGGACGATACGGACGATCAAAGCAGTCTGCTGATTTTGTCTGGTGTCGGGGCGTGTTTGGTTGCCGTTTACCGTGCCGGTAGAGCATTTACCGGCTCTTGCACGCTTGAGGGGAGGCAAACGCTTCGCCTGGGCGGCCTTTCCACTGCGCATGCCGGCTATTGCTTGACCGCTTGCTCATCCTCGCGACACTTGTCGCGTCGGCTTTTGCTCCTCTTACCGGGCAAAAGTGCATTCGACTGCGGTCTGCGCGGTTTCCCGTGACCAATACGACCATGAGTGGCTGGCAGATACAAAACAACCCCGGCAGACTGCTATCCACCGGAGGTACGGGGGCGAAGCCCCTGTTAAGGGCGATAGCCCGTCTGATCAAGCCGTTGCAACGCAACGGTGCGACACCCCGCAAAAGAAAAACCCAGCGGGTGTTACTCC
>JAZNEV010000080.1:0-5437 GCA_045588835.1 Victivallaceae bacterium | reverse complement strand
GAATCCAAACAATCCGCTGAATGAAGATATACGTGACAACCAAGATCCTTTTAGTTTTTTATTCATTTAAACACCTCTTGAAATTATTTGTTTGAAACTTTTTATTCAGAACATGGGCACAAAAAAAGACGTACCCCTGTTCGTGTTTGCAGGAGGCACGCCAATGCCCGGAATACCACACAAGACAAGAGTACGCCCACGTATGTGCAGGCGTATCCGGCAAGTAGATGATATTCCTTGAAAGTTTGGCGTTTTCCTGCAAAATCATCACTTGAAGATATCACTGTTTATCTTCCAGTTATTTTTAACCGTATTTTTTTATTTCATTGACAAATTTCTCCTTTCCGGGTTGCTTTCTGTAAAATATACCTCTTAAAACATTTTTTTTCAAGTTGGCATTCACATCCGGATGATATTTATGAAGTTTCGGCATTTTTTTGCGATTGATGCAACGATGGGCAAAGGCAGGAGATACCTTGCAAAACTTTTCACCGGCGGGAGATTGCATTTCTGATAACAAAGTGGTATTTTAAATAGGGACAGTCCCGGAGCGGATCACCGGTTAGAAAAATGATCGATCCACACGGTGGATGGATTGCGAGGCAGGGTCGCCGCTGAATCAAGGCGGTGCAAGGAAGTGCAGGAAACCTGCCCGACCGAGCCAACGACCGCCGATTCGGTAAGAGATTGCCCGCAAGACACCACCGATACATAAATAATTAAATTTAAGGAAAAAAATTATGATCAAAGTCGCTCAATGCTGGGATGATGGAGTTCTCAATGACATCAGATTGACCGGTTTGTGCCGCAAGTACAATGCCAAAGCCACATTCAATTTGAATCCGGCTTTGCATCCGGCACATAAACGCATCACCGACGGATGGCAATTCCGGGATACCGGATATTGTCCGGGCAAACTGGCCTGGGACGAGGTCAAAAGTGTCTATGAGGGTTTCGATGTGGCTTCTCATACCATGTGCCACTGCAACGCCGGCGATGTCGATGATCAGGTCTTTCTCACTGAAGCGGTCGGAGCAAAAATGATTCTGGAAGATCTCTTTCAAAAAGAGTGTACCGGTTTTGCCTGGCCCTGCGGCAAATATACGCAAAAAACCGCCGATCTGCTTCAGGCCGCCGGATTCACCTACGGGCGTACCGTAAAAAATACCGACCGGGTTTCCGGATTTGAACACCCGATGATCCTTCATTCCAGCTGTCACTTTCTCAATCCGAATTTCTGGGAAATTTTTGAAAAGGCCAAAACCACCGACGGGATATTCTATTTCTGGGGTCACAGTTACGAGATGATGGATGATGAAAAACTCTGGGCGGAGTTTGAAGATAAATTGCGTAAACTGGATGAAAATCCGGAAGTTCAGTGGATATCCACCACCGAATTGGTGAAATAATCTGCACCGGCAGAATACGGTGGGATCCCCGCTTTTCCGGCACCGGCAGTTGGATTTATTGTAAAAATCTGCTTTTTGTCGCAAAAACAATTTGCATTTTATCTTTCCGGTGCTATATTAAGTGATATCATCATTCAGGATGCGAGTGTAGCTCAGTTGGTAGAGCATCACGTTGCCAACGTGATTGTCGCCGGTTCGACTCCGGTCACTCGCTCCATTTTTTTTTGCCCGGATGATTTACCGTCTTGACAAATCCCCATCGCCGTGGTATCTTATGTAAAATAAATATCGTAATCCGGAGAAATCTTATGATCAAACATGTCGCTATAATCATGGATGGCAATGGCCGCTGGGCCACAGAAAGGGGCTTGAGCCGCAGTGAAGGACATCTGGCCGGGGCCAGACAGATCGGCAAAGTCGTCGATGCCGCCGCTGAATTGGGGATCAAATCACTGACCCTTTACGCATTCAGTACCGAAAACTGGAAACGGCCGGAACCGGAAGTGACGGCTTTAATGCAGATCTTAAAGGAATTTGCCACTTCCGAATTGCCCGCCATGATGAAAAACGGTGTCCGTCTGCGTACCATCGGCCGTACCAATGATCTGCCGGCAGCTTCCCGTTTGGCTCTGCTCAAAGCGATCGATATGACCAAAAACAATACCCGGTTTACCATCAATATCGCTTTGAGTTACGGCGGCAGAGCCGAGATCGTCGATGCGGTAAATAAAATTTTGAAAGAACGCAAAAGCAGCGAACCGGTCACTGAAGAGGAATTCCGCAACTACCTTTATCTGCCGGATATGCCCGACCCGGATCTGCTGATCCGGACCGGCGGCAATCTGCGGGTGAGCAATTTCCTCTTATGGCAGATATCTTACAGCGAATTGTATGTGACCCCGACCTACTGGCCGGATTTCGGCAAAGATGAGCTGCAGAAAGCTGTCGAATCATTTGACGGCCGGGAACGGCGTTTCGGCGGATTGAATCAGAAATAATGCCGGAATTACTGGATGAACTGCGTTCGCTCAAACCGGAGCAATTACCGGAGTTTGCCGGTAAACTGCGCAAAATGATCATCGATTCCGTCAGCCGCAACGGCGGCCATCTGGCTTCCAGTTGCGGTTGTGTGGAGTTGATCACTGCTTTGCACCGGGTATTTGATACTCCGCATGAAAAAATATTTTTCGATGTGGGTCATCAGGCTTACGCCCACAAATTGATCACCGGCAGAGAAAAAGAATTCGACCGTCTGCGCCGGGCCGGCGGCATCAGCGGATTTCCCCACCCGGATGAATCGGTATTCGATCCTGCAGTCTGCGGCCATGCCGGAACGGCTCTTTCCGCCGCACTGGGACATTGCGCCGCCCATCCGGAAGCCAGAGAAAAGGTCATCGCCGTCATCGGTGACGGAGCAATGGGGTGCGGTGTCACCCTCGAAGCATTGAATCATGCCGCCACACTGCCCGGAGCCCAACGGCTGCTGATAATTCTCAATGATAACCGGATGTCTATTTCCGGCAATGTCGGCACCCTTTCCAAAATGCTCAACCGGGTGATCGCCGCCCGGTCATACAACCGCTTCCGCCGGGGATTGAAAAAAATTCTCTCTCATCTGCCCAAAATCAAAAATTTCTTTTCCCGGCTCAATGAAGCCGGAAAAAGTGTTCTGCTGCCGCCTGCATTATTTTTTGAAACACTCAATTTGCGTTACTTCGGGGCAGTCAACGGCAACGATCTGGAACAACTCCTGCCCACATTGACCCGGATCAAAGAACTTGACGGCCCGATCCTGCTCCATGTGATCACCGAAAAAGGTCACGGTTGCAACTACGCCGCCAAAGATCCCACCCGGTATCACGGAATTTCCGGATGCGATCCGGATACCGGAGAAATGTCGGCTGCCGGAAACGGTTTTTCAGAAGCATTCGGCAGGGCAATGATAACTCTGGGAACAAAATATCCGGAGTTGACGGCGGTATGTCCGGCCATGCTGGAAGGAACCGGATTGACCGGATTTGCCCGGATTTTTCCCGACCGCTGTTTTGATACCGGCATCACCGAGGCCCACACCCTCACCTTTGCTTCCGGTCTGGCCGCTGCCGGAAAACGCCCGGTGTGTGCCTTTTATGATACATTTTTACAACGCGCTCTGGATGGAGTGTATCACGATGCAGCATTGGCCGGTCTGCCATTGATAATTGCCGTTGACCGCTGCGGAGCGGTCGCCGACGGGCCGACCCACCACGGCATATACAACTGTGCTTTTTTACGGGCATTGCCCAATGTGACCACCATGGTCATTTCCGATGAAAATGAGATGACTGCCGCTCTGGAATTTGCCCTGCACCGGGCCGCTCCGGTAATATTGCGTTACCCCAAAGGCAAAGGCAGCGATCTGGAATTCCGGGAGTTTGAATACGGCAAGGCGGTCATCCGCCATCAGGGGAAAAACGATGATCCGGTGATCTGGGCGTGCGGAGCGGAAGTGAAAACCGCATTGACAGTTGCCGGAATCCTCCGGAACTGCGGTATGGATTGCACCGTGATCGATGCCAGATTTCTCAAGCCTTTTGACCGGAAACTTGCTGAAAAATTCGCTTCCAACCGGCACTTTACCATCGAAGATCACTGCGTATGCGGGGGGCTTTATTCCGCATTGACCGAAACGCTGGCCGGTATGACGCATGGCAAAATCACCGCCTTTGCCTGGGATAGCGAAAAGATCATTCCCCACGGTGAAACCGCCGTGATCAGAAAGCAAGAGGAACTGGATGCCGGAAGTATTGCCGGAAAAATCATCAAATTAGTTGAAAAAATTTGAAAAACGCCCTTGCATTTTACTTTAATGAGGGTTATATTATACTTTAACGCTCCGCAATGGTGCGATCGCTGAATGTCCGGCATCGTGCTGTGGGATGCGGGAAATAAATTTTAAGGAGAACTGGAAAATGGACAAAGCTGTAAAACAGGAAATCATCAAGAAATATGCCCGTAAAGAGGGTGACACCGGATCCCCCGAAGTGCAGATCGCTCTGTTGAGCAACCGCATTTCCGCTCTGACCGAGCATCTGCGTGCCAACAAAAAAGACCACAGCACCCGTCGCGGTCTGCTGGCAATGGTCGCTTTGCGGAAAAAACTTTTGAGTTACCTGGCCCGTGAAAACCGTGCCAGATACATCTCGTTGACTGACGAGCTCGGCATCCGCCGTGCCAAATGATCACAGTCACGATCATATAGAGTCCTTGGCGGTGCAGACTTAAAACGCACCCCGAAGCGGAGAGGTGGCTGAGTGGCCGAAAGCAACAGTTTGCTAAACTGTCGTACGGGAAACCGTACCGCGGGTTCGAATCCCGCCCTCTCCGCCATTTTTATTTTAAACTCATCAGGCAATCCCCTGTAAAAAGCAAGCAACGGCTTGGAAAAATAAATTTTTCGCGCCATTGCTTTTTCTTTTTACTTCAGTTTTTTTTGCCTGTGCAAAAAATGGGATTGCTCTCTATTAAAGGGCTGCCTTGCGTTACTCGACCTGCGGTCTGCGTTACTCATGCTCGTCGTCGCTACGCTCCTCCGTCGAATCCCGCCCTCTCCGCCATTTTTGTGCTTATTTTACCTCAAACAGTACCGTTCAGTACCGTTTGAGGTTTTCATCTTGTAAAAACAGACCATTTTCAGCTATATCCGCGAATAGACAGAGGTCATTGCAAAAGGAAGAAATTTCGCCTGGATTACTGTATAATTTTCGCTGATGTCTTTTTTATGGATTTTCTCAAACTCTTTAACAAATTTCGCATCAGACATTTAGCTGTAATAATCTTCTGTCGCTTGAATATAACTTTTTGCATTCGGCATAATCATTTTCCTTTCGTTTTTTGTTGTTTGCAGAGATATTTTCTATGTAAAGGAGAATCACATTCCTGCCAATGCAACATTTATACTTTGTGCACCAAAGTCAACAAAGCATATATCTTGACACGCAACTATATTGGAAACATCAGTAGCCAGAAAAATACGATATTTACCAGCA
>JAZNEV010000079.1:0-8774 GCA_045588835.1 Victivallaceae bacterium | reverse complement strand
GACTTCGACCTTGCTTCGCAAAAAAATCGATCAAGGCGAGCGAAGCCGCCGCGACATTCCGCTTTTCTTTGCCTACTTTCTTTTCCCGTGAAAAGAAAGTATGGAGCCAATGATCGGAATCGAACCGATGACCTATTCATTACGAGTGAATTGCTCTACCGACTGAGCTACATTGGCATCCGTATATCTATTAATATAGCACCGGTTTGAGATTATTTCAACACCAGTTTACGGAAATTTTTCTTTCCGGCACGCAAAGTGACGGAACCGGCGGCGAAAGTTTCAGTGGTGACAGGGGTATTGACATCGGTGATTTTGACATCATCGAGGGAAACGGCACCGCCCTGGATGAGTCGCCGGGCATCGCTGGTGCTTTTGCAGATACCGGAAAGAACCAGCAGCCGGGGGATGGTCAGATTACCCTCCAATTCAGCGGCGGGGATGATGGTTTCCGGGAGGGTATCGGCGGCATCCTTGGCCGAGAGTTGAGCGATGGTGCTGGTGGTGAAAACTTTATTTTCCGGATCGGCGAAACCGAACTTGCTGCCGGCGGCGAGGAAGGCATCTTTGGCGGCTTTTTCGCCGTGGGCAAGTTTGGTGGCTTCGTAAGCGAGGATCTCTTTGGCACGGTTGATATTGGGCTGCTCTGCGATGGCGATGCACTCATCCAGCGGCAATTCGATAGCGAATTTGAGCATGAGTTCTTTGAGCATGGCATCGTCGCAATTGCGCCAGAACTGGTAGTAATCAAAGGCACTGGTGCGGTTGATATCGAGCCAGACGCTGGTGCCGCCGACGGATTTGCCGAATTTCTGACCGGTAGCCGGATTCATCAGCAGTGGAATGGTGAGGCAGTCGGCCTGACGTTCTTCATCATACATCCGGCGGATAAGTTCAGTACCGGCGACCATATTGCCCCATTGATCCTGACCGCCGATCTCCAGGGTGCAGTTGTAAACTTTATTGAGGTGGTAGAAGTCGTAGCCCTGGAGCAGAGAGTAACTGAATTCGAGGAAAGAGAGGCCGTTTTCGAGGCGGCTTTCGACGGATTTCTGGGCGAGCATCCGGTTGACGGAAAAGCGGCTGCCGATATCCCGGAGAAAATCGAGGAGTTTGATTTCGCCGAACCAGTCATAGTTGTTGACGAAATTGGCTTCGCCGTTTTCGAGGGTGATGAAACGGGCAAGCTGTTTTTTGAGGCACTCGACGTTATGGGCAACAGTTTCCAAAGTGAGCATATTACGGGCGGTGGAGCGGCCGGAAGGATCTCCGATGGCTCCGGTGGCTCCGCCGACAAGTACGGTGGGTACGTGTCCGGCTTTCTGCAGCATCCGCATGGCCATTACGGGGAGCAGGTGGCCGACATGCAAACTGTCACCGGTGGGGTCGAATCCGCAGTAAAAGACCACTTTTCCGGTGGTGAGTTTTTTTTCGATAAGGGCGGAGTCGGTTTCCTGATAGATGAAACCGCGAGCTTTGAGTTCCTGATAGATATTCATAACATGTATTCTCCAAAAAAGGGGGTGTCAGTGTCCGATGGTGATCCGGGGCAGGGGCAGTTTGATCCATGCCCGGTGGTGTACCGGTTTGCCTTCAGCGAGCCAGCGTTTTTCAAAATCGCTTTTTACTCCGCCGAGGTCGGCGATACCAGCCGGATGTAATTCAAAAAGTCCGGAAGCGGCGATGACTTTGTTTACTGCATCGCAGTAATATTCATCGTCGCTGGAAAAGTGAAAGATGCCGTCAGTTTTCAACACCCGGTGCAACTGGGTGGTGAAATCGCTGCAAATGAGCCGGTTGCCCCGGTGGCGGTTTTTGGGCCACGGATCGGGGCAGAGCAGATGGATGCGGTTCAAAGAACGATCCGGCAGCATCATGGCGATCAGGTTGCGGGCCTCTACCCGGAGGATGGTCATATTCTGCAAACCGGCCTGTTCCATTTTTCTGACGACTTTCCGCAGACGGCCGAGCATGACATCGGCGGCGAAAATTTGCCGATCAGGATATTTGGCGGCCAGAGCGACGGTGAAACTTCCGGCACCGCATCCCATATCCAATTCAGCGTGGCTGTTTTGGGGAATGACATGGCAGTAGGCGGAAGTGAGGATATTGATTTTTTGATCTTCCGGATGAGTGGGCATGGTTCAGATGGCCTCCCGGTCTTTGACCCACTGCCGCATTCCGGCGAGGGTTTGATCGTAATTTTCGAGCATGGCTTTGGCGAAAAGTTTGAAGTATTCGATCCATGCTTCCCGGAAGTCGCCCAGAGCCCGGATGCGGTCGGCGAAGATCTCATCGGGATTCATCTCTTCACTTTCGGGCAGTTTGAATGAGCCGAAAACAAAGTTATCCGCATCGAATGTACCGCTCCACACGCTGTTGTCATCCCGGGTGAGTGAAACTTTGGCTTTGCGTAATTTTTTGCCGACGGAAAGGGCGGCTTTGACTTCGGCACTGCGGATGGGGCTGTCACCTTTTTTGATGGTGGCTTCACCCGAACCGAGGGCATCGCCGTCGCCGGAAAAGAGCAGAGGATCTTCGATCATGGCATCGAAATCGTTGTTGCCGATGGTGACTTTGCCGATCTTTTCGCAGTAGTAGAGCAGCCAGGTGAGGAAGTCCCGGCCGATGGCAGGTTCAGTCGGGGCATTGGGATTGCCGGAAAGTTCCAGTACCGGCACGGCGGCCGGAGTGGTGTGGAACTCCCGGTCGGGGATCAATGCGGGGGTCAACTGGATGAGTTCCAGTTTGGTGGCCCGGTAGAATTGATCGACGAAGAGATCGATTTGGGTCTGGCTGGCAGTACCCAGATAGAGCAGTTTGGTATGCGGTTCAAGCACCATGGGGATACCGGAAAGGGCGGGGGGCATTTTGCTGATGTGTCTTTCGATAACATCTTCTTTGATGCGTTTTTTGTCTTTTCCGGAAACGTATTCTCTGCCGGGGTTGGCGGCGAGGAAGGCCTGTTCTTCACGCATGCAGAGGGCGCTGAGCAAAGAAGCGGGGATCTTGCGGACGGCCTGACGCAGAGTCAGGCAGTACGCTCCGCCCCGGGAGATGGTGGTTTCGTCGATGTTGGTATCCAGCAGATGTTTACCGGTGACCCAGCCGAGCTGGGTTTCGGCGGAAACTGAATCCAGAGTACCGGCTTTGCCGGGCAGGAAACAATTTGCGAAGTTTTCCGGGATGTCGCCCATGATCTCAAACATGGTAAAGGTGAATGAACCGCGGTCAAAAGGCATGAGAAGATCCTCCCTTAAAACTTGTATTCTTCACCGAAGCCGTAGTTTTCGATGACGTAATCAAGGTCTTTGTCGCCGCGTCCGGAACAAGTGGCGATGATCGAACCGTAGGGATGCTGTTTGGCCCATTTCATGGCATAGGCGATGGCATGGGAACTTTCCAGAGCGGGGATGATGCCCTCGTAACGGGAAAGTTTGAAAAAGGCATCGACGGCTTCCTGGTCATCGATGGTTTCGTATTGTACGCGGTTGAGATCTTTCCAGAAAGCATGTTCCGGTCCGACGGAGGGGTAATCCAGACCGCTGGCGATGGAGTAGACCGGGGCCGGATCGCCGTTTTCATCTTTGAGCATATAACTGCGGAATCCGTGCATGGAACCGGGTTCGCCGTAGGTCAGACTGGCGGCGTGACCGCCGAATGCGGGGCCGTGGCCGAGGGGTTCGACGCCGATCAGATCGACCGGATCGGCGAGGAATGCGGCGAAACTGCCGGCGGAGTTGGAACCGCCGCCGACACAGGCACAGACGGCATCAGGAAGATGGCCGGTCATATCGAGGAATTGTTCACGGGCCTCCTCGCCGATGCAGTACTGGAAGTCGCGGACCATCATCGGGAAGGGGTGGGGGCCGAGAACCGAGCCGATACAGTAAATGGCGGTATCATACTGTCTGGCGTAAGATTCGAAAGCGGAATCGACCGCTTCTTTGAGGGCTTTGAGGCCGTGGGAAACGGGGACGACTTCAGCACCGAGAATACGCATTCTGGCGACATTGGGAGCCTGTTTGGCGATATCGACTTCGCCCATGTGGATCTCGCATTCCAGACCGAAATAAGCGGCGGCGGTGGCCAGAGCCACACCGTGCTGACCGGCACCGGTTTCAGCGATCAGTTTCTTTTTGCCCATGTATGAAGCGAGCAATGCTTCGCCCATGCAGTGATTGAGTTTGTGTGCTCCGGAGTGGTTGAGGTCTTCGCGTTTCAGATAAATGTGGCAGTGACCGAGCATTTCGGAAAGGCGGTTGCAGTGATAGACCGGAGTGGGACGGCCCTGGAATTCTTTGCGGATACGGCGCAATTCGCTGATGAATTTGGATGACTGACAGATGGTGCGGTAAGCCTGATCGATCTCACGGCAGGCTTTGGCCAATTCATCGGAAATCTCGATACCGCCGTAGGGACCGAAAAAACCATTCTGATCGGGATAATCCCGGAAATAACGTTTGAAATCCATGATAAATATATCCTTATGTAAAAATTTTGAATAAAATAATTGATCTCGGGCAAGTTTGAAATCATTTTTGAATATGTACGGAACGCAACAGAAAACAGATCCTGTTGCGGTGGTCAGTATCGTTCCGGCGCAGGGCGCCATCGTTTGAAAAATCCGTACAACATAAGTAAAAAGGCCTTTCAGCATTATCCTATAGTATAATATAACTCCGTTAGCGGGTTAATGCAAATGAGGAAAAAGATTTTTTCAGAGCAGTATGTGAATGCCGGAAAAAGGAATAGATATTTTTTTATATTTTTAATGTCCGGCGGTTTGAAATAGCGTTTTTTGGTGTTATATTATGATTGCGGCGTTGTGAAGAAGATTTTGTACCGTGGTCGTCGCAGCGGTGAAAAAGCTGTTTTTTCCGGATCCCGGAATAACGGTACAGGGATTTTCTTTGTTATGCGTCAGGATAAAATACTCAATATTCCGGCGATCCGCCGGATGCCGACTTACTTGCATAAGTTATTGAAAATGCAAGCAGAGGGGCGTAGCAGTGTTTCATCTACTGAACTTGCCGAATATATGCACATCGAATTGATCGTGGTGCGTAAAGATATCTCCCTCACCGGCATATCCGGCCAGCGCAGAGTCGGTTATGACGTCAATGAACTTATCCGCTATGTCAAAAATTATCTGGGTTGGAATGAACCGCTTCCGGCGGCTCTGATCGGTGCCGGTTCGCTCGGTACGGCTCTGCTCGGATACAACGATTTTGAGCATTACGGCTTTTGCATCAAGCACGTTTTTGACAGTGATCCGCAGAAAGTCGGCCGGGATGTCTACGGCCGCAAAGTTTGTCATATCGACGAAATGCCGGAGTGCTTTGCCGGAAATATGCCGGAAATTGCCGTGATCTGTGTTTCAAATACTGCCGCCCAGAGTGTGGCGGACCGGCTGGTCGCTCTGGGGATCAGGTATATTTGGAATTTTGCCAATGTTTCTCTGGAAGTGCCTCCGGGAGTGGTGGTCCAGCGTGAAGTTATCGCCGGCGGTCTGGCCATGCTGGCGGTGAAACGCAAGCATGATAAACTGTTGAAAGATTGAACTTTTTATCAAAAGTCCGTGAATACAGTATATAAATTTTTATCGCCGGATGTCTTGGGGGAGGAAGATGACCGGTCTGCAAAAAAGTGGTTTATACCGCACGCTGTGTGCGGTGTGGTTTTCATTAACAAATGAGGTTTGAAAATGTGTTGCAACAAATTGTCGGAAGGAGCAGCTGCCAAATTTGCCGAACTCGATGCATTCATCGATACGCTTGGCATTGATCGCGACGATGAACGCCGCCGTGGCCGTCTGATCCAGGTTTTGCATCGCGCCCAGGATATTTTCGGATATCTGCCCCGCGAAGTACAGATCCATGTAGCCAAAAAACTTTTCCTGACGGAAGCACAGGTTTCCGGTGTGGTCAGTTTCTACAACTACTTCACCACCGAGCCCAAAGGCAAATACTGCATCGATGTCTGCATGGGTACTGCCTGCTACGTCAAAGGTTCTGAAAAAGTTCTTTCCGAAATCGAGCGTGTTCTCGGTATCAAAGCCGACACCAACCCGACTCCGGATGGTCTTTTCTCCATTTCCGCACTCCGTTGTGTCGGTGCCTGCGGTCTGGCTCCGGTGATGATTGTCAACGGCAAAGTCTACGGCAAAGTCACTCCGGCCAAAGCGGTCGAGATTGTCAACGAATATAAGAAGCTGGGGTAATTCACCATGAATAAGATCAACTCACAGGAAGCATTGATGAGTGCTTTCAATGCCGCCAAGGGCAAACTGGCTCTGCGCAGCACTGCTGAACATGACATCAATTCCGTCAAAAAAGATATCCTCTGCTGCGGCGGTACCGGTTGTCACGCATCCAACGCCCAGGAACTGATGGACAATCTCAATAAGTACATCAAAGAAAACGGCTTGGAAAATGACGTCCGTGTTGGGCAGACCGGTTGCTTCGGTTTCTGTGCCCAGGGCCCGATCATCAAGGTCATGCCCGATAACGTCTTCTATGTGCAGGTAACTCCCGATGATGCCAAAGAGATCATCGAAAGCCACGTCGTCAACAAAAAATTGGTTGAGCGTCTGCTTTTCGTTGAGCCGCTGCTCAAAGAACGTGTGCAGGATTATGCCAAAATGTCCTTCTATGCCAAACAGCAGCGTATCTCTCTGCGTAACTGCGGTTTGCTCAATCCGGAAGACATCGAAGAATACATCGCCAATTACGGTTACCAGGCCCTTTCCAAATGCCTTTTCAATATGACCACCGATCAGGTCGTGCAGGAAGTTCTCAATTCCGGTATCTGCGGTCGCGGCGGTGCCGGCTTCCCGACCGGTATGAAATGGAAGATCGCCGCCGGTGTCAAGGCTGATGAAAAATACATCGTCTGTAATGCTGACGAGGGCGACCCCGGAGCATTCATGGATCGTTCCATCATGGAAGGCGACCCGCACAGTATCATCGAAGCTATGGCTATCGGTGCTTATGCCATCGGTGCCCAGAAAGGTCTGGTTTACATCCGTGCTGAATATCCGCTCGCAGTGAACCGTCTGCAGCTTGCCATCAATCAGGCCCGTGAAACCGGTTTGCTCGGCGACAACATCATGGGAACCGACTTCAGTTTCGATATCGAGATCAAACTCGGTGCCGGTGCATTCGTCTGCGGTGAGGAAACCGCTCTGATCCACTCCATGGAAGGTCTGCGCGGCGAACCGACCACCAAACCGCCGTTCCCGGCCAACATCGGCGGCGGCTACTGGGGTTGCAGCACCAACGTGAACAATGTGGAAACCTATGCCTCTATCCCGGTCATCATCAATAAAGGTGCCGCCTGGTATGCCAAGATCGGTAACTGGCAGCCCGAATTGGATGAGAACGGCAACTTCAAACGCACCATCAGCGGTAACAGCGGTACCAAAGTATTCGCTCTGGCCGGTCAGATCAATAACGTCGGTCTGGTCGAAGTGCCGATGGGAACCACTCTGCGTGAGATCATCTATGAGATCGGCGGCGGTATTTCCGGCGGCAGAGAATTCAAAGCGGTGCAGACCGGCGGACCTTCCGGCGGTTGTATCACCAAAGAGAACCTTGATACCCCCATCGACTACGGCAACCTTTCCAAGATCGGTTCCATGATGGGTTCCGGCGGTATGATCGTGCTCTCTGACAAAGACTGTATGCCCGCCATGGCAAAGTTCTATCTGGACTTTACCAAAGACGAATCCTGCGGAAAGTGCACCCCCTGCCGTATCGGTACCCGCCGTATGCTGGAAATGCTTGAGAAGATCTGCGACGGCAACGGTACTCTGGAAATGCTTGATGAACTTGAATCCCTCGCCAGGACCATCTGCGACACCGCTCTCTGCGGTCTCGGTCAGACTGCTCCCAACCCCATCCTGAGCACCCTGCGTTATTTCCGTGACGAGTATGTCGCTCACGTTGTTGACAAGAAGTGCCCCGCAGGTACCTGTCCCAAGCTGTACACCCTTACCATCACCGAAGATTGTATCGGATGTACCAAGTGCAAACGCAACTGCCCCGTGGACGCCATCAAGGGTGAAATCAAACAGCTTCACGTCATTGACACTGCCAAGTGTATCAAGTGCGGTGCCTGTATTGGCGGATGCCCCAAGAAAGCAATTGTCAAAAAGTGAGTGCAACAATGAATACTGTCAATCTTACCATCAATGGGAAACAGGTCACTGTACCTGCCGGTTCCACCATTCTGGACGCCGCCCGTCAGCTCAATATCAAGATCCCTACCCTCTGCTATTGGGACAAACTCGGCTGCGGCATTTCCAACCAGCCCGCCAGCTGCCGTATCTGCGTGGTCGAAGTTGAACGCCGCCGCAATCTGGCTCCCGCCTGTGCCACTCCTGTCATGGAAGGCATGGTGGTCCACACCAACAGCCAGCGTGCTCTCAATGCCCGCCGCACCGTCCTTGAGCTCATGCTCAGCGACCACCCCCAGAAGTGTCTGACCTGCGCCAAGAACCAGGACTGCGAACTGCGTATGCTCGCTGCTGAGTTCGGCATTGAAGAGGTCGCCTTCTCCGGCGCCAAGAACCGTTTTGAGCCTGACACCTCCAGCGAAGCCATCATGCGCGACCTTTCCAAGTGCGGCATGTGCCGCCGCTGCGAAACCGTCTGTAACAAAGTTCAGACCGTCAGCGCCCTGACCGGTAACGGCCGCGGATTTTCCGCCAAGGTCGGCACCGCCAGCATGATCCCCCTCGCCGATACCAACAAGTCGGATCGTAGCCATGT
>JAZNEV010000078.1:0-28269 GCA_045588835.1 Victivallaceae bacterium | reverse complement strand
CATCCGCCGTTATTCTTTTCATGGTGTTTAAGAGTGGTGCAGTCGATCAGATATTTCAGGGTATGATACCGGCATAAACTATTCAAACGGTCAAGGGCAAGCATTTGCTTTTCCGGATAAATGTGATAATTATTCTGCCGGCAGCGGTGAAACAGGCATTCACCGTTTCTTTCAAACCGGATCTGTCTTGAAAAAGACAAATCCGGTGATATAGTATATCATAAACCATAATCCTGAAACTAATTGGAGTATCAACCGATGAAACGTAAAATCGCTGTTTTCGGAGCCACCGGCGAAATCGGCGGCAGAATCGCTTTTCTCGCCGCCGCCGCAGGCCATGAGGTCACCGGGATCACCCGGAACAACCGCCGTTTTGAGTGGGATCCGGCCGGAATCAATTTTATCCACGGAGATAAGAATGATCCGGCTTTTCTTGCTCAATTGGCGGCAGAAAATAACTTCGATGTCATTATCGACAGCGTTCCACGTTATGATTCCGTGGATCTCTATGCCAATGCTTTTCCTCACGTTGAAAACGTATTTTTTTGCAGTTCAGTCGGCACTTTTGCTCCGTTGCAATACTTCCCCGCTGATGAAAATCATCCGTGGAAAGAAAAAACTCCGTACAATTTTTACGAGCAGTCTCTCCGGGATGCTCACGCTCTTGAACAATGTGCCGCCGGAAAATTGCCGGTAACGATTTTCCGCCCGACCAATATCATCGGCGAAGGACGCGTCCCTCTGGAGTTGTGGGGTGCCAGAGATATTGAATTTTTCCGGAAATTGAAAGCCGGAGAACCGATCACCATCGCCCCGTGCGAAGATATCATGGTACAATCCGGATTCAACTGGGATCTGGCATCGGCCTTCGTTGCGGCATTGGATCATCCGGAAGAAGTCCGGGGAGAAATTTTCAATATTTCCTGTAAAAAGGCGATCACGCTCGGCGAATATCTGCGTACCGCCATGGATTATCTCAACAGTAAATCTCCGGTTTCTCACGTGCCTGCGGAAAAATTAGCTGATATTTATCCGCAGGTAACCATGCACTACCGGATGGACTTTTTGCTCTGTCATATGTGTTTTGACATTTCCAAAGCGGAACGGATATTGGGATATGCCCCCACCAAAACCACCCGGGAAGGTCTGATAATTGCCCTGCAATGGTGTGAAAGAACCGGACTGCTCTGACTTCTGCCCGACCAATCCGATCATCCGGGGCTGTTGCAAAACGCTTTTTGCCCGATATTCAGTACGGTTTGTGCTGTCTGTATTGCACAAAATCATCTTGTAAAAAACTGCATTGAGATGTATATTAATACAGCGGCACACTTCCGCTGAATTCATAACCCGTTTTGGAAAGGATCTGTTATCATGGCACGTTTCACCCTCCCCCGCGACATCTATCACGGCAAAAATGCTCTGGAAGCCCTGAAAAGTTTTCAAAGCAAACGGGCTGTTGTCTGCGTCGGCGGAAATTCAATGAAAAAATTCGGCTTTCTGGATAAGGCCGTTTCCTATCTCAAAGAAGCCGGTATGGAGGTGGAACTCATCGAAGGTATCGAACCGGATCCTTCCGTGGAAACCGTAATGAGAGGGGCCAATGCCATGATCGCTTTTCAGCCGGATTGGATCGTCGCCATCGGCGGCGGTTCCCCGATCGATGCGGCCAAAGCGATGTGGATCAAATACGAATATCCTGAAACCACCTTTGAAGATATGTGCAAAATTTTCGGCTTGCCCAAACTGCGTACCAAAGCGAAATTCTGTGCCGTATCTTCCACATCCGGTACGGCAACTGAAGTTACCGCTTTTTCCATTATCACCGATTATGCCAAAGGTATCAAATATCCCATTGCCGACTTTGAGATCACTCCCGACGTGGCGATCGTCGATCCGGAACTGGCCCATACCATGCCGCCCAAACTGGTCGCCCATACCGGCATGGATGCCATGACTCACGCGGTGGAAGCATACGTTTCCACCGCCCACTGTGCATACACCGATCCCCTGGCCCTCGCTGCCATAAAAACCATCAGCACCGATCTGACGGAAAGTTACAACGGCGATATGGCAAAACGTGATGCCATGCATGATGCCCAGTGTCTGGCCGGTATGGCCTTTTCCAATGCACTGCTGGGGATAGTTCACTCCATGGCCCACAAAACCGGTGCGGCTTTTGCCGATCTGGGAGCACACATCATCCACGGTGCCGCCAATGCCATGTATCTGCCCAAAGTGATCGCTTTCAATGCAAAAAATCCGGAAGCACTCAAACGTTACGGTGAAATCGCCGACTCGCTGAATCTCGGAGGCAATTGCGATGAAGAAAAAGTCAAACTTCTGATCGCCATGCTCCGCAAAATGAATGATGCCCTCAACATCCCCCAGTGCATCAAAAATTACGGTGCAGACAGTTTCCCGACGGATAACGGCTTCATTCCGGAAGATGTTTTCCGCACCCGGCTCCACGATATCGCCGTCAATGCCCTCGGCGATGCCTGTACCGGTTCCAATCCCCGGCAGTTGACGGTGGATGAAATGGAAAAACTGCTGCTTTGCTGCTATTTTGATACAGAAGTCAACTTCTGAAAAACAGACAACATCCAAAATTTTGTATTGCAAACGGTGGATGCAGTGTGCGGCAGGAGATTGCCCGCAATGTATCCACCGCAATATTTTTTACAGAAAAACAGAACCATATCTGTTTTTTATTTGATATGCTTCAATACCAGTGCAGTCCGGCTGGGCAGATAGAGCGAAATCACTTCGCCGTAAGGCCGCTCCATGCTGAAATAACATTGACCGGCCTCCCGCCGGGAAAAACCGCCGAAGTCAGCCGCATCGCTGTCTGAAACCGTTTCATAACTGCCCCGCAAAACTTCCACCTCATAATCCGTATAGGAATTTTCCGGATGAAAGTTGAAAAAGAACCAATATCCGTTGCGTTCAAATACGATAACTTTACCCTGATCATCGATCCTCACCGTCTGCACCGGACGGTCAAAAAATCCATCTGTACCGGCGATTCTGATGATTTCCCGGTCAAAAGCCGATAATTCGCCGAAACGCAACGCCTCATCCTTTTCCAGGCTCCACTGCCGCCGGGCATGGCTCATGCTCCAATCATTGCCCTCGCGGGGCAAATCTATCCACTCCGGATGACCGAATTCATTGCCCATGAAATTCAAATATCCGTGACCGGCAGTACTGACCGTCGCCAACCGCATCAACTTATGCAATGCAACTGCCCGGTCGATCACTCCGTTTGCGGATTTTTTGTGCATATTATAATAAATTTCCGCATCCGTCATCCGGAAAAATGCCGTCTGGCCGCCAACGATCGCCTGATCGTGACACTCCACATAACTGATACTTTTTTCATCCTGACGGCGGTTGATCAATTCACCGTAAAGTTGAAACATATTCCACTTTTCATCCGGGATATCCAGCATTTTGAACCACATATCCGTCACCCCCATCGCCATCCGGTAATCAAAACCGATCCCCTCCGGCGACGCAAGTCCGGGCATGCCGCTGACATCTTCCGCCACCGTCACCGCATCCGGACGCACCTTGTGGATAACTTCATTGGCCAAAGTCAGGTATGCCAGAGCATCATCATCCACATCCGCAGAAAAATAATCTGCATAAGATGTAAAACAACGATTCAACCCGTGATGGGTATACATCATACTGGTGACTCCGTCAAAACGGAATCCGTCGATATTGTACTCTTTCAAAAAATAACGGCAGTTGGAAAGCAGAAAACGCAAAACTTCACTTTTACCGTAATCAAAGCACAATGAATCCCATGCCGGATGCTCTCCCCGGTGACCGGCATGAAAATAAGTGGTACGGCTGCCGTCAAGTTCCGCCAGTCCCTCGGCCACATTTTTTACGGCGTGCGAATGAATCAGGTCGATGATCACCCGCAAACCGGAACGGTGTGCTTCATCAACCAGATATTTGAAGTCATCCGGAGTACCGAAGCGGCTGGATACGGCAAAAAAATTGGCCACATGATAACCGAAACTGCCGTAATAAGGGTGTTCCATCACGCCCATCAATTGAATGGTATTGTAACCTTTGGCGGCGATTTCCGGCAGGATCTTTTCTGCAAATTCCCGGTACGTACCGACTTTCGCCTCCTCCTGGGCCATACCGATATGGCTCTCATAAATCAAAGGAACTGTCGCTTCCGGAGTTCGGTAACGGAATTTATACCTCTTTGGCGGCTGCCAGATCACGGCAGAAAACAGTTTGCTTTTTTCATCCTGAACCACATATCTTGCATACGCCGGAATACGCATTCCCTCTCCGCCCGGATAACGCACCAACATCTTGTAATGCATGGCGTGTTTCAACACTCCAAGCGGAAATTTTCCCTCCCAAATGCCGTTGCCGACCGGAACAAGTGCAAACTTTTCATCGATCTGCCAACCGGAAAAATCCCCGACCAGAGCAATATATGACGCATTGGGAGCATATTCCCGGAAAATCCATCCGTCACGCCGGCAATGCAAGCCGAAAAATTCATATTCCTTTGCCGCACTTTCCAGTTTTTTGCCACCGGAGATACGTTTGGCCACCTGCCGGGCACAGTCCCGGCGGGATCGCAGGATCCCGCCGTAGGGAGCAAGGAAAGCATCTTGCATCAAAGGGCACGGGGAATTTTTGTGATGATCCATCATCAATTCTGCACCAGCGGCCGGGCCAGCATGGATTCGTAAATATTGATATAGGCTTGAGCCGTGACATCAAGATTGAAACGTTGCTTTGCTTCATCCATAACTCTGGCGATCACTTCTGTACGCCACGCTTCATCCCGCTTGAAAAAACGCATCGCTTCATCCACGCCCCACAACAAACCGCCGTGGTCGTAATTGCGGAAAACAAAGCCGTTGCCGCTTTTGCCATCATCCGAAAGATGATCGACCGTATCATGCAAGCCGCCGGTATCATGCACCACCGGCAGACTGCCGTAATACTGACTGGCCATCTGCGGCAGACCGCAAGGCTCAAAACGTGAAGGCATCAGCATAAAGTCTGAAGCCGCGAAACCGAGATGGGACAACTCCTCATCAAAATCACAAACCATCACTCTTTCATAGAAATTGTGATATGCGATAATATCCCGGAAAACTTTCTGATACGGCCCATTGGCCACAATGGCGATCTGCAATCCGCTATCCCAGTAACGGTGGATGATCTCATAGACCAGATCAGAGAGCAATTGACACCCCTTTTGCACCGGATCAAGACGGTGAGGCCAGAAAAAGAGCGGCACATCCTGATCGCATTTCAAACCGGTTCTTGACTGGAATGCAATTTTATTGATCTTCTTGGCCGTTGCACAATTGGTACTGTTGTACTTCACCTCCAGAAAACCATCGGTTTCCGGATCATTACTCACATCCGGAGAATTCAAAATCCCCTGGGCACAACCGGCATAATATTTACCGGATATTTCCCGGCGGATATTTTCCGGAACAAAACTGTGCCGGCCATCCACGATCTCTTTCAAAAACGTGGGACTGACCGTATTGATGAAGTGTGCCGCAAATATACCGCTGGTAAGGAAATCCACCGGATTGCTTTCGCGGCTTTCTTCATAGTTATACGGCGGCCTTTCGTAATAAAGATTCTGCCAGAAAGGCGCCGCATCGATCCCGCGATCCTCGATCCGGGCCAGAGTGTGTTTCTGCGTATGGATATTGTGGACAGTGAAAAGACACGGTATTCCCATCCGGCGGGCTGCCGCCGGGATCAAACCGGTCATCCAGTCGTTGCAATGGATAAGATCCGGTTTGACCTGCGGAATGATATTATTGATGACCTCACGCTGGAATGCCAGACTTTGCATGAATGTATCGCCGTCATAGGTACTGTAAACTGAATCACGGTAATAGAAAATACGATCTTCAGCCAGATGGATGCGGCTGTTATGCAAATTGCTCATGTAAACCCGCAATTCATCATTGATGAGATTACCTACATCGATATGAAACATCCGGCGGTAGTGGGGCAATGCGACATGCACATCGGCCCCCTGACGGTAAAGCGCACCGACCAGAGCCGCAGATACATCAGCCAAGCCCCCCGCTTTGGCCCGCAAATAGGCTCCCATGACACTCATTCCGGAAGGCAACGAGGTTATTTCCGGAGTGACGACCAGAATCCGGGGATTGGATTTCCTGCTTTTCCGCATTTTCAATTTACTCCGTTTTTTCAGTGATCATTTGGGCCAGCACATAAAGCCGGGGACACTGTTGTCCCATGCCGTACCGGCAGCCTTGATCCGGGCGGTAAGTCCGAACCGGCCGGCGATACAACACTCTACTTCGCCGCCGTACAGATAGTTGCCGTTACCCCGATCCTCAAGCATATTCAACGGTACAGAGGTACTGTCGATGATCGCATTGTGAGCATCGGCACTGCCGCTGTAAGCATCGACCTCCACTTCATCCGGACGCAGGTTACCCAGATAAACTTCCACAGAAACTTTGATTTTATCGCCGATGTGCAGATTATTGAGCGAACCGGCCACTGCCGGATTTCCGATATAAAGTTTACCGCCGTCAAAATTCTCAACCAGACGTTTTTTCGCCTCGACCAGACGTTTGGCTTCCGCCGCTCCGTTGGCGGTGAGTGTTTCAAATGCCGCCGCCGCCGGGATATAAAATTTACGGTTGTAATCGCCCACCATTCTGGCACTGGAGAAAAATCCCAGACCGGTGGCGATGGATGATTTCATCCGGGCGATCCAGCGTTTGGGCAAGTCACCTTCCTGACGCTCATAGAAGCAGGGAATGATCTCATTTTCCAACAGATTGAAAAGCTGCTGACTCTCAAAGTTATCCCGGTCCTCATCAGCCGTATAGTAGTCATTGCCCTCGATCGCCCAACCGTTTTCGCCGTTATATGCTTCGGCCCACCAGCCGTCAAGGATACTGCAGTTGATAACGCCGTTGATCGCCGCTTTCATACCGGATGTACCGCTGGCTTCCTGCGGACGGCGGGGAGTATTGAGCCAAACGTCAACGCCCTGAACCAGATGGCGTGCCATGCCGATATCGTAATTCTCCAGAAAGAGCAGTTTATCCTGCACGTTTTCCCGTTGGGCAAACTCGATAAGTTGACGGATAAGCTGCTTACCTCCCTGATCCGCCGGGTGAGCCTTGCCGGCGAAAATGAATTGCACCGGATGCTCCTCATTTTTGAGCAAAGCCAGCAATCTGGCCTGATCCCTCAACAGCAGTGTTCCGCGTTTGTAAGTGGCAAAACGGCGGGCGAAACCGATAGTCAGCACATCCGGTTTGAGCAACGGACGGCGTTTATCAACTCCGATCGAACCGTCGATCATATAGCGGAAATTACGCTGAACCAGACGCCGGGTATAACGGACCAGACTCTGACGGCACAACTCATGAGCCGTCCACAATTCATCATCCGGGATCGCCGCCAGATCGGAAACCAGTTGAACCATTTCCGGATTGGTGAACCATTTGGAAGAAAGGTATCTTTCAAACAAACGGTTGTGACGGGCGGATATCCAGGAGGGAATATGCACGCCATTGGTAATATGACCGATCGGGATCTCCGCACCGGAACGCTCCGGCCACAGATGCTTCCACATACTGCGGGCGACTTCACCATGCAGTTTGCTCACTCCGTTGCTGTAATTGGCCGCCATACGCAAACCGAAAACGGTCATGGACATCTCTCCGGTCTTGCCCCGCTCGGTAATGGGAATACCCCAACTGATGACCCGGTCAAGATCAAATCTGGCAGAAGCGGCAAAAGGAGCAAGATACGGCTTGACCAGATTGATATCAAACACCTCATTACCGGCCGGAACCGGAGTATGGGTGGTGAAAATATTGGAACGCCACACCACTTCCAGAGCCACATTGGGTTCGTAACCCAGATCCTGCACCAGATGCTCCAGCCGGGCAAGAGAAAGGAATCCGGCATGGCCCTCATTCATGTGGCACACTTCCGGATCATATCCCATGGCCAGAAGAGCCTTGACGCCGCCGATACCCAGCAGAAGTTCCTGATGCAGACGCATGGTTTTGTCACCGCCGTAGAGCCGCCAGGTAACTGAACGCAAATCCGGAGGATTCTGGGGCAATTCCGTATCCAGCAAAAGCAGCGGCACATTGCCGACCCACAGTACCCAGACCGCCGCAAAAAGTTCCCGGTCACCCAGACGCATGGAGATCGTCACTTCTTCGCCTTTGGCATTGCATCCGCGAACCAGCGGCAGATCATGGATCTCTGAAACCGGGTAATGTTCCGTCTGCAAACCGGTACGGTCAAGCACCTGCCGGAAGTAGCCCTGACGGTAGAGCAAACCGACAGCGACCAGCGGCAACTGCATGTCACTGGCGGCTTTCAGATGATCCCCGGCCAAAACCCCCAAACCGCCGGAAAAGATCGGAATACTCTCATGGATGCCGTATTCCAGAGAAAAATAAGCTACATTACGTTTTTCCGGAGGCAGTACCGACTCCATCTGACGTTCAAATTCATTCTGCACGGTTTTAAGATTCCGCAGAAATCCGGCATCATGGGCCAATTCTTCAAGACGGCTTCCGGAAACCCGGCGGAGGAACATTTTAGCGTTACCGCCGACTTCCCGCCACAAATTCGGGTCGATACGCATGAATAACTCAATGGCACAATGATGCCAGCACCACCAGATGTTACCGGCAAGTTTTTCCAGAAAGACCAACTCCGCCGGGATCCGGGGAGCCACATTGTAAAGTTGAAGTTCCATAAAAAATTCCTGAATTAAATTATTGTATTACTTCGCTTTGACCGTCAATACGCTGTTGAGCGAACCGAATTCATTGGGGACGAAATCCGGATTTTCCGAATCCGAACGCCATTCGCCGTCAACCAGAAACTTATACTGATACTCACCTGGATAAAGCATCATACGGCAGCTGTAATGCCCATCTCCGTTTTTGTCAATCAACACTTTATCCGGCTGCCAATCATTAAAACTGCCGGCAACTGCGACACTTTTGCCCGGAGCATCACTGTATTGAAAAACCACAGTCCGCCGGGATGGTGTAATTGCTTTTTTCATAACAACTTTCTTTCTTTAATTACATTTGACGAAACTCAATATCACAGTTAATATAAGTTGCCGGAGTTGTTTTTTCAAATCGTTTATGTATCAAAAAGTAAAAATCCCGCTGGTCCAGTCTTTATCTTTGAAGCGTTCAACTTCTTTCATCCCCACTTCGGCAAAGGCGGCACTGACTTTATCAAAATCCCGGTCAAGGATCCCGGAAAGTACCAGAAAACCATCCGGAGCGACCCAACTGACAATATTGAAGCGGAATGCGATCAGCAAATGACCGAGAATATTCGCACACACCAGATCGTATTTTTCCGCCCTGCCCTGCCAGTCGGCGGCATTGCCCACACTCAAATTTATCCGGGATGCCACTTTATTCAATTGAGCATTCTCCTCCGCAACCGCAATGGCTTCCGGATCAAAGTCAAATGCATCGACCGGGCCGTAACCGAGCAATGCTCCGGCGATAGCCAGAATCCCGGAACCGCATCCGGCATCCAGCAGACTCTTTTTCTGACCGGCAAACCGGTCGATACACTTCAGGCAGTAATTGGTCGTGGCATGCTGACCGGTGCCGAAACTCATTCCCGGATTGATCTCCAAAACTTTCTGACCGGCCAGCGGTTCATCATCCAGCCATGCCGGACGGATCAGCAGTTTGCCGGAGATGGCCACCGGTTTGAAATATTTTTTCCACGCCTCGGCCCAATCTGATTTGGCGATGGTGAATATTTCCCCCATAGTCAGTTCCACACCGAATTCCCGCCACTCATCCAATGCCGCACTCAATCTGGTCCGGTTTTCCTCTGCACCTTCCATCGTCAAAGCGTAAACCGTGTGTCTTACGGTACAATTTTCCCGGTCAAAAAAACTGCTGAACTCCACTTCCAGAGCATTGAGCAATTCAGAAGCCGGTTCAAATTCACCGCTGGGATCAGCCAAATCGATCGCATAAAGCAATTCATCACTCATAAACCATCAAACTCCTTGTATCATTGACTGCATACTATATAAAATATCACCGAAATCATACTTTTTAAAGGCCTTTGCCTTTGAAATATTTCCTTTGCCATGCTATTTTAACAAAACGCAAATATTTTTTATTGAAAGTTACATCTGAGTTATGAACATCATTTCCGGTACAGCCAGAAATCTGCAATTGACCGATCTGCCGGGCATGGAAGTGCGGCCGACTTCCGGCAGAGCCAGAAAAGCCCTCTTTGACAGTCTGGGGGATTTTTCAACTTGCGGGGTACTCGATCTGTGTTCCGGTTCCGGAGCATTGGCTCTGGAATCAGCCAGCCGGGGTGCCGCATGGGCGGCCATGGTGGAAAAAGATCCGCTCCACATTGAGTGTATCCGGGAAAACTGCCGCCGGGTCGCCGCCGCCGGCTGTGAAACGGATCTGATAATCCTTGACTTTGATATGCTTCATTTTCAGCGTTACAGCAGGCAACTTCCCGGCCGCCCGGATTATATTTTCGCAGATCCGCCCTATGCCGTTTCTGCGGAATTATTCCATAAAATCATTGAAAATAAAGATTTTATTGATTTCAACCATCAGGCCAGGATCATCTGGGAAATTCCCGATACCCCGGGAGCGATGGGGCAATTCATCAACATTCCGGCCTTGACTCAAAGTCAATTCCGCCGCTTCGGTAAAACCGTTTTTCTGACAGGAATAATCAAATGACTACCAAAGAGATCGACAAACTTTTCGATCAGGCACAGACCGTAAAAGTCAATAATGTACGGGAAGTACGCCGGGCCGGAGATCTTTTTCTGAAACTTGACCGCAGAAAAAATCACTCATTCAAAAAAGAATTCAACACGATCCAGATGTTGAAAAAAGCCGGTATTCCGGTTACTGAACCGGTGTGCTTCGCCGCTTCCGCCAGAGGCAACTATCTGATAACCAAAGCCTTTGACGGGATCAGCACTGAAGAATACCTCAAAGTAAATCTGCCGGATGAAAATTTTTTGCATCAAGTTGCCGATCTGTTGAAAACCATATTGGATAACGGTTTCATCCACAAAGATTTCCACCTCGGCAACCTGCTTTACTCTCCGGCAGAAAAACGTTTTGCTCTCGTTGATACCGATGCGATATGCCGCCCGATATCCCTTATCCGCAAATTCATACCGCAGAAAGTAAAATTTCATCTGCTTACCGAATTCCGCGGGGTACTGAATAAAGCAGCGTTGCTCCGGCTTTTCAATAAATTTGATATCGATGATCCGGAAAAATTCTACCGGGAAATATTCATCCGGGATGCAGAACACATCCGCAAAGAGTGGCACCGCCGCCGGGAACAGATATTGAATGGTTATCCCAAATTTATCAATTGTCTGGATGGAGAACTCTTTGACCGGGATGCCAAAGAAGAAGAATTCCCGGCGGCCATCCGGCAGGAACGGGGATTGCCATACTTTCTGGCACACTTTTATTTGCATCTGATCAGAATCCCGCACCGCCGGGTACTGCGTTATTCGCCATCAGATTCATCCATATCGATCGCCCCGGCCGGCAGCCGCCCCGCCCCGGAAGATGCCGTAAATGAAATGATCGAAAGACTCTCGTTCTACGGCATAAGCACTGCCCCGGAACAGTGGAAAGCAGGCCGGGGTGATCTGCCGGAATTGCATGATCTTGAGAAAGTTGCCGCATCACCTTTTATCATGGAAGGATTATACCGCTTATGATCGCCAAAGTCTTTTCTGCCACCGTTATCGGTGTAGATGCCTATCTGATCGAAATCGAGGTCAGCATAACCGGTGCCGCAACTGCCGGATTCAAAGAAAATTCCATCTCGATCGTAGGCCTGCCGGATACAGCGGTAAAAGAGAGCCGTGACCGGATATATTCGGCATTCATCAGTTCGCAATTTATTCCGCCGAGAGGTTTTACCGTAGTCAATCTCGCTCCGGCAGATTTGCGTAAGGAGGGGGCGGCATTTGACCTGGGTATCGCCCTCGGTATCCTCGGTGCGACCGGCGAAGTTGATATTGACCGCCTCGGCAGGATCGCCGCTCTGGGTGAATTGGGTTTGGATGGTTCGGTGCGTCCGGTCAAAGGTGCTTTGCCGATCGCCGCCCGGCTTGCCGCTGACCGCCCGGTATCCGCATTGCTCGTCCCGGCGGCCAATGCCGGAGAAGCCGCATTGGCCACCGGTGGAAATCTGCCGGTTTTCGCCGTGAATACTCTCAAAGAAGCCGCTGCTCTGGTCAATCAGGGACACGGAGTGCCGGTAAAAGCCGCATTGGAAAATCTTGCCATCCCGAAATGCCGCTGCGACTTCAATGAAGTAAAAGGGCAATTACTGGCCAGAAGAGCCTTGGAAATAGCCGCCGCCGGAGCCCACAATTCCCTTTTGATCGGGCCTCCGGGAACCGGAAAAAGTATGCTCGCCATGCGTCTGCCGGGCATCCTGCCGCCGATGACTCTGGATGAAACTCTTGAAACCAGCCGCATTTACAGCGTACTCGGTCTGCTGTCAGGCAATAATCCACTGATGAATATACGGCCATTCCGTTCACCGCACCACACGATTTCCGATGCCGGATTGATCGGCGGCGGCAAAGATCCCCGTCCGGGGGAGATCAGTCTGGCCCATAACGGCGTGCTTTTTCTCGATGAATTGCCGGAATTCAAACGCAATGTGCTGGAAGTTTTGCGTCAGCCGCTGGAAGACGGGGTCGTAACCGTTTCCAGAGCCTCCGGCAGTTGCCGTTTCCCGGCCAGATTCATGCTCTGTGCCGCAATGAATCCGTGTCCATGCGGCAGGGGAGCCGTGGAGTTGGGATGCCAATGCAAAACTGAAGAAAAAAGACGTTATCTCAAGAAACTTTCCGGACCGTTGCTCGACCGTATCGATCTGCGGGTCCCGGTTCGCCAATTGTCTGAAAGCGAATTGCTCAAAGCCCCCGATGGAGAATCAAGTGCCACCATCCGCCAACGGGTCTGTGCCGCCAGAGAGATCCAGTTGCAACGTTATGAGAAATTCGGTTTCTTCTGTAACAGTCAACTTTCGCCCAAAGCATTACAGCAATTTTGCTCCCTGCCGCCATCCGGAGAAAAACTGCTCAAAGATGCCATCAATCACTTTAAATTAAGTCCCCGGGCCTATACCAGAATCCTGAAAGTCGCCCGTACCATCGCTGACCTTGCCGCTTCTCCGTCGATCACAGAAGAACATCTCTTTGAGTCGATCAGTTACCGCAAAGGTGAGTTGGAATAATGTATGTAAACTGAAACAGCAGGTTTTATCAAAGGATCTGTATTATGGAAAGTATCGAAATCATCAAAACACCGGATGAGGTGAAACGCAAAATTCACGAAATGGGAAACTTGATCACCCAAGCCTGTGGAAAGACACCATTGACCATGGTCGTAATAATGAATGGCGGACTCTTTTTTGCCGCCAAACTGGCGGAAGCTATAAAACTGGATGACTTCTATATCGATTCCATTGCCGCCGGAAGTTACAAAAACAATGCCAGCACCGGCACGGTACAACTGCGTTCAACCTTGAAACTTGACCCCAAAGGCCGTAATATTCTGATCGTTGATGAGGTACTCGATAGCGGAAGAACTCTTAAAGCGATCCGGAATACACTGCTGGAAATGGGAGCATTGAGCGTCAAAACAGCGGTACTGGTAGAGAAAAAACTGCCCCGGCCGGATGGTATTGCCCACGCCGACTGGGTCGGATTTTTAATGGATGACCGTTACCTTATCGGTTGCGGAATGGATTCAAACGAAAAATACCGCCATTATCCGGGAATCGCAGTAATGAACCAATAAAAAACCATTCCGGTTGAAACAACAACTTGAAAAATACACCAAACCAGTGTATCTTGACAACATAAGGTATTGAAACAGAATACAGAAAGTGAAATTCACAATTTTATAACTGAAAAAACATAAAATACATCCCGTGTGGGGATGGATCACATAATACGCGCACCAACGAAACCGCCAAATTTTCTACAACAGCGCGCTGTAGAGCAGTCCGTATTTTACGGCCTGACTCGTTGCGCTGTTGTGGGCCTTGGCGGGCCTCGTTGGTACAATGAGTCAAGGTCGTTATTTTTTATTCCAGCACCTTATTTCAGCAACAAATGAGGTAAATTTCCCGACATGGTGAAAAACTCAACCCAATGCCCCCGGAGATATTATGAAACTCGGCATTACCGGAAGCAGAAGCAACTCTTCTTTTGATTTCACTGATCTTTTCACCCGTCAAATCAGTTTATTCAATACCTTTCTCGGCCGACGGCGGATCACTGCCATTATTACCGGCGGAGCCAAAGGAATTGACCGGCAGGCGGAAGTGTGTGCGAAAAAACTCAATATCCCCTGTAAAATCATCCGTCCGGATTACGCCAGATATCAAAAAGGGGCTCCTCTGAAAAGAAATCTGCAAATCATCCGGGAATGCAACGCACTTTTAGTCATCTGGAATGGCGATTCCCGCAGTCACGGCACGCTCCATACCGCGATCCGGGCTTTGAGATCAGGTAAAGCGGTATTTCTCATATCTGCCGCAGGAAAAAACATTGACCGGCTTTTCGGACAAATCCATGACGAAACAGTATTCACCGGTAATTCACCGGATCAATGATCGGTATTTTCTCCTCAAAAAATCACGGTTTCCCCACCGGACTCATAACTGCGGCGGAGCATTTTCAAACCTGCCGGAAATATTGGCAGAATCAAAAATTTTCTGATCTGCAAATTGGAATTTCGCTCCGATACATTATATTGGGAAGAAGAAGAGGAGCATGGATTTGGTTTCCAAACCGGGATCTCCCTGCTGAATAGAGAGCATGGCCGATGAATTGCTCAAGCAGGAAACGGTATGGAAGATCCATGGATGGCAAAGAGGAGAAATTATTATGAAAATGACACTCGCAGATTGGCCGGTTCTGATCGTTTCCGGGGAATTTTCCGCCGGAAATAATGAAGGACACCGCTTACGGGAACTCTTGAAAGAGCTGAAAAGAACTTCGGAGTGCAGTGTTATTACGTCAACCAGTTATGAAGATGCTCTGGATATATTCATCAGCCGGGCCGACATCGGAGCTGTGGTGGTTGACTGGGATCTGGAATTTGAACAAAATTGCGAAAAAATGACTCCGGAAACAATGCTCGGCACCATCCGGAAGCGTAACTCAAAAATCCCGGTCATATTGCTCACCGATCATCTGGAAACCGAAAACCTTGACAAAGATGTTCTTGCACAGATCAATGACTGCCTGTGGAAAACCGCCGACACCATCGAATTCATCGCCGGGCGTATCGCAAACTGGGTAAAAAGTTATTCGGGAAATATCCTGCCGGAATTTTTCGGAAAATTAGTGGAGTATTCCGAGCGTTACAAATACGCATGGCATACTCCGGGCCATCTGGGCGGTCAGGGATTTCTCCGGGCTCCGGCCGGGGTGGCGATGTTCAAATTCTTCGGAGAAAACGCCTTCCGCAGTGACCTTTCCATATCCGTCCCGGAACTGGGATCTTTACTGGATCATGAGGGAGCCGCCGGAGATGCCGAACACAACTCCGCCAGAGTATTCGGTGCCGATCAAACCTACTATGTCCTCAATGGTACCAGTACGGTCAATCAGATAATCTGGCGCAGTCAGGTCCTCCCCGGTGACGTCGCACTGGTCGATCGCAACTGCCACAAGTCACTGAATTATGCCATGGTCATCACCGGGGCAACTCCGGTCTACATGATCCCCCGCCGCAATGCCAGAGGTATCATAGGTCCGGTCAAACGCTCTGAATTTTCCGCAGAGTCGATCCAAAAACGGATCAATGAACACCCTTTGATCAAAGACCAAAAGCCGCATATCAAAATGAGTGCATTGACCAATTCGACCTACGACGGCGTATGTTACAACACCGGAACGATCTTCGCCGAATGTGCCCAAAACGATATGATCAAAAACTTTCATTTTGACGAAGCATGGTACGCTTACGCCCACTTTCATCCGGTCTATACCGGCCATTACGGTATGGCGGCAAAAAGTTGCAAACACCCGGTTTTCTGTTCCCAATCCACTCATAAACTGCTGACGGCCTTTTCCCAGGCTTCAATGCTTCACATCCGCAACGGAGTTGACCGCAAGATCGATCCGGTGCTGTTCAATGAATCATACATGATGCACGGTTCAACCTCGCCCCAGTACAGCATGATCGCTTCACTGGATGTGGCAACCAAAATGATGGATGATAACGGCAAAACCATCCTCGGTGATATTATCCGTGAAGCGATACAACTGCGGCGGAAAATCGCGGATCTGGAACGGGATTTCCGCAAAAACGGCGACTGGTTTTTCAAAATGTGGCAACCGGATAAAGTTAAATACAATGGTGCAATGATTGATTTTGCCGATTGTCCGACGGATTATCTGGAAAAAAATCAGCACCCGTGGGTACTTGACGATCAGAATAACTGGCACGGTTTTGAGGATATAGAGGATGATTATGTGATGCTCGATCCGATCAAACTTACGATCCTCACCCCCGGCATTGATGATAACGGTCAACTGCTTGCCGACTGCGGTATTCCGGCGGCCATCGTCAGCAACTTTCTCATCAAACACAATATCGTATGTGAGAAAACCGATTATTACTCATTTTTACTGCTGAATTCTCTGGGAACCAACCGGGCCAAACAGGGTTCACTGCTGGCGGCATTGTTTGAATTCAAAAAACTTTACGATTCAAATGCTCCGCTCGAATCAGTATTCCCGGAATTGGTGGCCGATCATCCGGATCGCTACCGGGGCGAAACTTTGAAATCACATTGCCGCTCCATGCATAATTACCTGAAAGAACATAAAATCATGGAATTGATGCACCGGGCTTTTGAGGTCATTCCCGCACCGTCGATGCTCCCGGTGGAAGCCTCCGCCAATGTGGTTCGCGGCAATGTGGAAATGGTCGATGTAGCCGAACTGGATAACCGCACGGTGGCCGTGATGCTGGTTCCCTATCCGCCCGGCATCCCGGTCATGATGGGCGGAGAAACCGTTTCCGGAGAAGCCGAAGCCATTGCCGGATATCTGCTGGCCAGAGAGAATTTTGAAAATGCCTTCCCCGGTTACGAAGGTGACATCCACGGTATCACCCGGGAAGAACGGCATGGCCGGAAAGTTTTCCGTACGCTCTGCATCAAAAAATAAGGAACAGAAAATATGAAAAAAACATTTATGAGCGTTACCACGATGTCACTTCTGACCGTGGCCGCGGTATTGTCCCTGCGTAATCTGCCATCGGAAGCGGAATACGGTTACAGTGTGATATTCTATCTTGTCATGGCCTCGATATGCTTCTTTGTGCCTTCAGCACTGGTTTCAGCCGAACTTGCCTCCGGCTGGCCGGAGGATGGCGGCGTTTATCTCTGGGTGAAAGAGGCTTTCGGACCGAAATGGGGATTCGTGGCTGTTTTCATGCAATGGGTGGAAAATCTGCCGTGGTTCCCGGCGGTACTGACCTTTGTCGCTTCATCTGTCGCCTATGTATTCAATCCGGAATGGGCCCAAAACCGCTGGTTCGTTTTGATCACCATCTGGGTCATGCTGTGGCTGGCGACTTTTCTGAATTTCCGGGGAATGAAATTGTCGGCATGGTTGAGCAGTTCAGGAGCATTGGCCGGTACTCTGATCCCCGGAGCGGCGATCATTCTCATGGCTGCCGGTTATATCATCGCCGGAAAAACGCCGCAGATCACCTTCAGCGGAGAGGCCCTTATCCCCGATCTGGGCAACTGGAATCAACTCATGCTGCTTTCCGGTATGATGGTCGCTCTGGCCGGTATGGAAATGTCGGCGATCCACGTTACTGAAATGAAAAACCCGGTACGGGAATTCCCCAAAGCGATTTTTACAGCCTGCTTTCTGGTGATCCTTTTAAGCGTTCTCGGTGCGTTGGCCATTGCACTGGTGATCCCGCCCGGAGAGATCAGTCTTGCCGCCGGAGCAGATCAGGCATTTGCGGCAATGTTCCGGATCTTCCGCATTCCGTGGATGACTCCGGTCATGTGTTTCCTGCTCTCATACGGAGCATTGACCATGGTGGTGACCTGGGTTCTGGGTCCCTCAAAAGGAGTTCTGGAAGTCGCAAAAGAAGGATATCTGCCAAAATGCTGGCAGCAACGGAATGAAGCGGGGATGCCGACCACGATCCTGATCATTCAGGCAGTGATCTCCTCACTGCTGGCTCTGGTGGTGCTTTTCATGCCGACCATCAGCGGAGCATTCTGGTTGATGTCCGCCTTGACCGCCCAGTTGTATATGGTAATGTATCTGCTGATGTTCGCCGCTGCGATCAAACTGCGTTACAGCAAGCCGGATGTGGCCCGGGCATACAAAGTTCCCGGCGGCAAAGCCGGAATGTGGCTGGTTTCAGGTATCGCTTTTCTCACCTCACTTTTTGCCATCATCACCGGTTTCATCCCGACTCCGGATGTCCGGGCCGGAGGTGCGGCGTATATATTAAGTTACATCGCTTTTCTGCTGATCGGTACTGTCGTATTCATCATGATCCCGCTGTGGCTCTATAAACACAGCAGGAAAAATCAAGAAGAAGCGGTCAATCAAAACTGATTCAGATTCCGTACAAAAAAATTCCCGGCCGGAAACACCCGCTTCCGGCCGGGAATTCATTCATACAATATTTTTCAAACTGCAATCAATGGTCAATTTTCCAACAGTTTGAGCAAGAGCGGCGTGGCACTTTCAAAATCCACTCCATACCAGTTGTGTCCCTCGTAAGATATCGTCTGGCGGATGGATTCCACGGTGAATTCCACGGCTGTCTTGAATGCCTTTTCCAAGGTCTGACCTCGCATCAAAGCCGCAAAACAGGCACTCGAAAATACATCCCCGGTACCGTGGAAAGATACCGGAATTTTTTCACTGTAATATTCACAATATGTATCATTCACACTGTCATAGGCCATTACACCGCATTTGCCCGGTTCCAGAGAAACCCCGGTCAACGCCGCCACCGGACACCCCAAACCACAGAGCCGCTTGAGCAATCCTTTGATATCACCGGCCGTATAACTGCCCGCTTCCGGATACTTTTCACCAAGCATAAATGCCGCTTCAGTCAAATTCGGCACAATGATATCCGCTTTACCGCACAACTGCCCCATGCGTTTGGCAAATGCTTCATCAAATCCCACATAAAGTTTGCCGTTATCCCCCATGGCCGGATCGACAAAACGGAGCATTCCCTCATGATAGAAATCCTCAAAAATCTTCTCCACCAATTCGATCTGTCGGAATGATCCCAGATAGCCGGTGGCGATACCGTCAAACTTGATCTTTTCTTCCAGCCAGTGATCGGTGATCGTTTGGATATCATCCGTCAAATCACGGAAAGTAAACCTGCTGAATGCCGTGTGCGTGGAAAGCACCGCCGTCGGCAGGATCGCCGTTTCCAGACCTGCCGCCGAAATGATCGGCAATGCCACTGTCAGAGAACATTTTCCCACACAGGAAATATCCTGGATCGAAAGAACCCGTTTCATTAAATTTTACTCCATTTTCCATACAGTTAACAACAATGTATGCACTTAATATATCTTATCTGCCAAAAACTGTCAATGTATGCCATACAATTTTTTAACGTTTAATTTCAATATATGATCCAAAGCAGCGGCCTTTCACTGACAATTTTACAACTACGGGTTGCAAGAACCTTTCCAGCATACTATATTATACTGTAAACATCGTTAATCAAGGGAGAATTTTATGCCGATTGCCGTAATCTGTACCGGAACTGAATTGCTCAAAGGCGGCTGTTGCAATACCAATATGCAGCTGCTGGGAACCAAACTTACCGGAAATGCCCTTTGTCCGGTATTGGAATTGAGCGTGGGCGATCACGCCGGGGAATTGTGTTTTGCCCTCTCCTGTGCTTTGAAAAATGCCGACACAATCATCATTTCCGGTGGTCTCGGCCCCACCAGCGATGATATCACTTTGCATACCGTGGCCAGATTTTTCGGAGTGAAAACCATCGAAGTTGCGGAATTGAAAGAAAAAGTAAAAAAATGCTGGGCCCTGCGTCATAATTCACATTGTCCGAAATTCCAGTACAAACAGGCCATGATCGTCGAAAACGGCAAATATTTCGACAACCCCGCCGGTGTCGCTTCCGGTATCGGTTTTGAAGTCGTTTACGGTGGAATATTGCGTCACGTCTACCTTCTGCCCGGCCCTCCGGCCGAGTTTGAAACGGTTCTGGCCAACGGGATGCTGGATGAGATCGTTTCCCATGCGGCCGATAAAATTTACACCAACGGCTTTTTCATTTGCGGCATCGGCGAAGTCATGGTCGCCAGAACCGTCGAGGTTCTTCTGAAAGATCTGCCGCTGGAAATCTCTTATACCGCGGTGCCCGGCGGCACCAAACTTTTTTTGAGCGGTTCAGATAAACTTCTGATCGATGCCGCCACCGAAAAAGCCCGTTCCGCGATCGGTGTCAATGCTCTTGAGGCCGGATGTTTCGATCTGCCGTCAGCCATTCTGGATAAACTCAACACCCGGGCTCTCTCTTTCGGCACAGCCGAATCATGCACCGGCGGATTGGTCGCAGATTCGCTCGTTTCGCTTCCCGGAGCCTCTGCAGTTTTTCAAGGCGGCATAGTTTCTTACGCCAATGAAGTCAAACATGATCTGCTCAAGGTGTCGCAGGATATTCTGCAAAATCACGGGGCTGTCAGTCCCCAGTGTGCCGAAGCCATGGCTCTGGGAGCCTGTAAAGCCCTGAATTGCCGTTGCAGTGTCAGCACCACCGGTATCGCCGGTCCGGATGGCGGCACTGAAGAAAAACCGGTAGGTCTGGTATATGTGGCCGCTTGTATCGACGGATTGACCGCAGTCAGAGAGTTGCACTTGCACGGCAGCCGCAGAATGATCCGGGAAAGAGCCGCCGCCGGTGCATTGCAGCTCTTGTGGGAACTTTTGATGCGTCCGGAGAATGATGTATGCTGAATTTCCTGCAAATCAAAGACTTCGCACTGATAAAAAGTGCTTCTGTGGAGTTTTCCGGCGGCTTTACCGTCGTCACCGGTGAATCCGGTGCCGGCAAGTCGATCCTGATGAGTTCCATCGAATTGCTCACCGGCGGCCGGGTGGACCGGGCCGGGATCAGGAGCGGCTGCAAACAATTCACCGTCTGCGGTGAATTCACCATCCCTCCGGCCCTGCTTGCGGAAATATCTTCCCTGCTGGATGAGGCCGGAATAAGTTTTGAATCGAATGAAGCTGTTTTGCAACTGCGCCGGGTGGTAAGCACTTCAGCGACCAGAAATTTCATCAATGATATCCCCGTCAGTGCCAAACTGCTGACCGATGTCGGTTCCCGGTTGATCGATCTGCATGGTGCCAATGAACAACTTTCCCTGACCATACCGGCCAGACAACTGGAATTGCTCGATAACTTCGGAAATCTGGAAAACATGCGGAAAAAATGTGCCGCATTGAGCAATGAATTGCGGAGCCTGACCAAAGAAAAAGAGGATTTTGAAGCAAATTTGCCCGATGCCGCTGAAGCAGACCGTTTTTCTCTTATCGCCGAGGAGATCGACCGGGTCAATCCCGCCCCCGGAGAAGATGAGGAGTTGGCCGCCAGACAACGGCTCGGAGCCAATGCCCGGATGGTGCTGGAAACCCTCAATATGCTTACCGGGATGCTCACCGAAAATGAAAACGGCATTGCCGATCAACTCGGCACCGTCTATCACTATTTGATGGAACTGGAAAAGATCGATGCCGCTCTGACCGGTGATGCCAGTGAAATTTGTGCCGAATTGCAAAATACCGTATCCGAATTATCCGGCCGTCTGGCCGCTCTGACCGAAAAAGTCGATCTCGATCCGGAATCTTTGACCGTTATCGAAGCCCGGCTCGGTGAGATCCACACTCTTAAACGGCGTTACGGCCCGACTTTGGAACAGGTATTCGACACCTTGGACAGGGCCCGGGAAGGTCTGAAAAAATTCAATGATGCCCAGGCCAGACGCAAAGAATTTGCCGCCAGAGAAAAAAGTTTGCTCCAGGAACTTACCCTCGCCGCCAAAGATTTGTCGCAGGCAAGAAAAAATACGGCCGGTAAATTTCTGACTCTATCCATGGAAAAACTCCGGGCCATCGGCTTTGAAAATGCCATGCTCGATGTGGAATTTTCGGAAATCGAACCGGGAGCAAGCGGCATGGACAGAATCGAACTGCTCTTTAATGCCAACTGCGGCAATGAGTTGAGGCCGCTTCGCAAAGTGGCCAGCAGCGGGGAATTATCCAGAGTAATGCTGGCTTTGAAAACCGTGCTGGCCGATGCCGATGCGGTGCCGACAGTAATATTCGATGAGATCGACATGAATATCGGCGGCGAAACCGCCAATAAAGTGGCCGCCGAACTTCATGCTCTGGGTAAAAAACGGCAGATACTCTGTATTTCACACCTTGCACAGGTGGCCGCCAGAGGTGATAATCACCTGCTGGTGGCCAAAAGCACCATCGACGGCCAAACCGTTTCACAGGTGGAAAAATTGAGCGACCCCGTGCCGGAACTGGCCAGAATGCTCGGCGGCGGAGAATCCGCCCTGCGGCACGCCGCAGAACTGATCAGCGATCTGCACGGCTTGCCCCAATCCCCTTCCGGCAAAAAACACCAATCCTCCTGACTGTCAAACGGCCCGGTTTTCCGAACCGTCATCAGCCGGAAATCAATTGCTGATTTCAGTCCAGGTCTTAAAGTGGAGTTTGGCGATTTTATTGAAAATTTCTCCACCTTGAGAGAAAAACAACTCCTGTGCGGTGCTTTTTACCAGAGAACTTGCTCCTTTGGGCAATTCGATACCGGAAATTTCAGCAAGTTTTTTCATGCCGTGCAGAAATCCGTCCCGGGCCAGAATACTGGCGGCAGCCACTGCCACATCGCTCTCGGCTCTGACCATCTGTTCCATTTTTATCTTTCTGCCCCGTTCCATGAGGGCATTGCGGATGAGCCGCTCATCACCGAATTTATCTGACAGCATCCGGGGACATTCCGGATTCAACTCCAAAAGATTTTCAATAACTCTGGCGTGTCCCCATGCCAGAAGCCGATTCAAATTGCCGATGGATCTGTAAAGCCGGTTATAGGTTTCCGGCATCAGTGTGACCGTGGAATAATTCCCGGCGGCGATCCGTCTGATTTCCGAAGCCAAACGGATGATTTTTTCACTTGAAGTGATCTTTTTGGAGTCGCACACTCCCAACTCCCGGAGTTTCGGGGCGGATTCAGGAGTGACCACCACCCCCGCAATGACCAGCGGCCCGAAAAAATCACCTTTGCCGCTTTCGTCGATCCCGCCGTGGATGGTCGATTCCGACGGATCGGCCTCAACTTCCGTCTTTCCGGTATAAGTGAATGTATGCAGAATTTCCGGTTCCAGAGTAAAAAGCACAAATTCCTCTGTCCCCTTGCCCTGTACCACCAGTTTGCCGCTCTCATAGGCAACGACATTGACCTGATTGCCCACCGCCTTGTAACGGGCATAGGGCAGAGTGGAAAACTCCCACCCCCTTGCCTCAAGCAGATTTTTAAGGGCGGCTGCTTCCGGATCGGTGATCTTGCATGAATAGGTATTCCCGGCCATACGGTTCCCTCACAATCCGGTGGGGACTTCGGCAAAGAGTGTTTCCACACCGAATTTTTCCGCCACAAGTTTCTGCATGGCCAGAGGGCCGACCGTTTCGCTGGCATAATGCCCCAATGCAATGATCGCAACATCCAGTTCCTGTGCCGGATGGTGCATGACATGCACCATTTCACCGGTGATCAGAAGATCGCATCCGGCCGCCTTGGCCGCATAAAGTGAATCCACTCCGCCGCCGCCGGAAACGATCGCCGCTTTACGGATGATCCTTTGGGCATTTCCACGCAAAAGCGGTTCGACCTCAAGCGTTTCACCTAATCGTGCCGCAATCTCGCCGAGGCGGTTTTTCCCGCTCAAATTTCCGCAAAAACCGATATCGATTCCGCAATATTCAAAAAATCCCTGCCGGTCACACAAGCCAACCAGATCAGACAAAACAGCATTGTTGCCGTAAACCGGATGGGCATCCAGCGGCAGATGAGCCGCATAAAGTGAAATACCATTGGCCAACAACGTATGGAATCTTTTGGCATCCATACCGACCCACCGTTTCAATCCACCGCCCCAACTTATGCCGTGATGCACAAAAATAAAGTCGCACTGCTCCTTTACCGCAATATCGAAAACCTCCTGACAGCCATCCACCGCAAACAGAACTTTATTTATTCTGTCTTTGCCCTCGATCTGTAAACCGTTATTGGAATGATCCCCGGCAAAACCGGCCAGATCCAGCGTTTTATTCAGAAAATCAACCAATTCATCCCGATTCAACATCGTTTCATCTCCTAAAATTACAGGTTTTGTCTATAATATAGACATCAGAGCCGGATAAATCAAGTTCCGGCACTTGCAAAAATCAACAATGTATTGTATATTATGCAAATAGCATCACCTTGGATAAAACAGGAAGGACAACAAGAATGCACAAGGTACTTATTCCGACCAAACTGGACAAATTCGCCGCCGATATGCTCACCCAAAAAGGTTATGAAGTGGTTCTGGATGCTTCAATCCCCATCGAAGAACAGGTTGCAAAAAACTCCGACGCGGAAGTGCTGATCGTCCGCAGTGAAAAAGTTACCAAAGAGATCATTGATGCCCTGCCGAAACTGAAACTTGTCGTCCGTGCCGGTGCCGGTTACAACACCATTGATACCAAATATGCCCGTAAACGCAACGTCGATGTGATGAATACCCCCGGAGCCAACAGCAACGCTGTGGCCGAAGAGGTGGTCGCTCTCATGCTCGCCGCTTACCGCCATCTGCTGCCCGCCGATGCTTCCACCAGAGCCGGTCTCTGGGAAAAGAGCAAATTCATGGGCCACGAACTTACCGGTAAAACCGTCGGTATCCTCGGTTTGGGCCACATCGGTCAACTGGTCGTCAAACGCTTGAGCGGTTTTGATATCAAATTCCTCGGTTACGATCCGATGATCTCTCCCGCCAAAGCAGAGGAGATCGGCGTGGAATCATGCACCGTTGACCGCATTTTCGCCGAAGCCGACTGCATAACTTTGCACATTCCGGAAAACGAAGAGACCCGCGGCATGATCAACCGCCGCCTCTTTGAAATGATGAAACCCGGTGCCATGCTCGTCAATTGTGCCCGCGCCGGAATCATCAATGAAGATGATCTGCGTGCCGTCAAAGCCGAAAAGAAAATCATCTACTGCAACGACGTCTATCCCAAAGACGCCGCCGGTGAAAAAACCGTTGCCGATGTCGCCGATATCATGATGCCGCACCTCGGAGCAAATACCTTTGAAGCCAACTTCAATGCCGCCAAACGGGCCGCCGAACAGACCATTGCCTATTTCGATCAGGGCATCACCAACTGCGTGGTCAATAAAGCTCTGCCGGATGGCCTGGATGCCGGTTTCCAGAAACTGGCTTATGTTCTGGCTTCTCTCACCCGTGCCTATCTGGGCGATGCCAACCCGACCCGCATCGAAACCAGTTTCTACGGCAAACTTGCCGAATATGCCAAATGGCTGCTGCCGCCCATCGTGGCCGCCATCGCCAAAGACTTCGCCGTGGAACAGGGCCCCAAAGAAGCCGAACAATTCCTCGCTGATGCCGGTGTGGAAGTTATCAACCGCATGGTGGATAACAGCAAACAGTACGGCGAAGCCATGACCATCGACCTCTTTGCCGGAAACGGTAACAGCATTTTCAAAGCCGGTGCCCGCGGTACCATCACGGAAAACAATCCGATGATCTCCCGTCTGGATGACTTCGACAAACTGTACTTCAATCCGGCAGGTTTCCACCTTTTCGTCGAATATGCCGATGAACCCGGTGTCATCGGCCGCATCGCCGGTATCCTCGGTGAGAAAAATATCAACATCGTGGATATCCGTGCCCCGCAGAACCTCAAAACCGGCCGTTCTCTGAGCGTGATCACCACCAATGTCGAAGTGCCGCAAATGCTGATCAACAAGATCCGCGAAACGGTCAATGCCAGTAAAGCTTTCAGCTTCTCTTTTGAGGGCTGAAGCCGCTGTAAAAAAAATCATCCCGCTCCGGAAAAAAACGGAGCGGGAATTACCTTTTTCAACAATGGAGTTTCGGATCATTGAGTAGTCAGCAGGGTATCACCACCAGTTCCACGGATTGCCGCAACCGGCAATGTCCGTCTGTCGATGCTGTCCGCAAGCACCGGGCCGGTGCGCTGGTCAGAGGTAATCTTGCACCCCTGATGGGCAGACGCGACGCAGTTCTGGATGCCGCCGAAACACTGATCAAAATCGCCAGAAACACCCCGGACAGTGAGAGAAGAACCCTCTTTCACTACCTCAATGAACTTTTCGCCGCCGCCGACCTCAATACCACCCGGCTCAGCGGTATGTTCAATAATCAGGATACCATCGCCAGAGAACAGCGTCTGGCATTGCACATCGGTATTCTGGCAAAATTATCCGCATCTCTGGATGAATTCCGCATCCTCGAAGACCGGATGCACACCGCGGCGGCATTCTATGCCAATGATCCGGGTAACGAATTCGACAGCGAATGCACCGCCAGGATCAACCGCAGATTATCCGATATCGAAAAAAATCTGCTCGAACAACTCTGCGAATACTTTGACCGGGTGCGGGCCCGCATCGCCCGTTACCGCCAGTATGCGGTCAAAAATTTCAGCAAAGAACTCTTTGAGCGTTATCAGAAATCGTACCATTCGGTGATCGAAAGGTGCGATGAAGCATTTGTCCAATTTTCAATTCAAATATCAACCAATAACACGAGGTCCATTCCCGATGAAAAACTACCGGATTGAACTCGCTCCGCTGCCGGTGTGGCGCGACCCCCGCGGCGAAGCTCTGGTACGGCAGGCGGAAGCCGTCTGCGGAATCAAACTTGATGACGTTTATACCCGCGATGTATTCACACTCGTCGCTGACTGCACCGATGCCGAAGCAGCCAAAATCGCCGCTTTACTTTACAATCCGGTGTTGCAGATGTGGAGATGCGGCAAGGACAAATCTGACAATTTCACCGTCGCAAAAAACTGCGATTATTTGATCCGTATCGGCTTCAAACCCGGTGTGACCGACAACGTCAGCCGTACATTCCGCACTGCGGCCGCCGATATTCTCGGCCGCAAACTGCGTGATGACGAGTATGTGTTTTCTTCCACCGAATATCTGATCTCAGGCAGGATCGCCAGAAGCGATGCCGAAATCATCGGTACCAAACTGCTGGCCAATGAATTGATCCAGAGTTCTCTCGTCCTTGATGGCAAAGAAAGCGAAAATGTACCGGACAACTTGCCCTACATGAATGCTTCCGACAAAGTTCAGGTCAATAAATACAATCTCGAAGTTTCCGATGAAGAGTTGGTCGAAATCAGCAAAAAAGGTATTCTCGCTTTGAGTCTGGAAGAGATGAAATCCATCCAGAACTACTTCCGAAATGCCAAAGGCCGTGAGGAATTCGGCCTCGATGCCAATCCGACCGATGTCGAAATGGAAGTTCTTGCCCAGACCTGGAGCGAACACTGCAAACATAAAATTTTCAGCGCACAGATCGATTACGAAAATACCGAAACCGGTGAAAAACAGAATATCGATTCCTGCTATAAAACCTTTATCAAAGACAGTACCAAAGAGATCGCCGGTAAAGTTGACTGGCTGGTTTCCGTTTTCAAAGACAATGCCGGTGTGATCGACTTCAACGACAAATGCGATATCGCTTATAAAGTCGAAACCCATAACAGCCCCTCTGCCCTCGACCCCTACGGCGGTGCCATGACCGGTATCGTCGGCGTGAACCGTGACCCCATGGGAACCGGTCAGGGTGCGGAATTGCTCATCAACGTCTGGGGTTACTGCCTCGGTTCGCCTTTTACCGATGACAGCAATGTGCCGGAAGGTCTGCTTCATCCCCGCCGTCTGCGTGACGGCGTGCATAAAGGCGTGATCGACGGCGGCAATCAGAGCGGTATCCCCTACGGCAACGGCTGGGAATACTTCGACGACCGTTATATCGGCAAACCGCTGGTCTACTGCGGTA
>JAZNEV010000077.1:0-9661 GCA_045588835.1 Victivallaceae bacterium | reverse complement strand
CTATTTTCACATATTCAAAACGGATTTTTCCGGGATCACCCTCCCGGATCAGCAGATAAAAATTCAACGAGTCGATCCGTTTGCGTAAATCAAAAACGTAACGCTGGACTCCCGGATCACCGGGCATCGTAAAGATCCGGTGACCGGCATTTTCCACCGGATGCGGATGGCGCAACGTCAATGTCCACTGCCGACGGTCTGACGGTTGTACAGTGTGCATATCCACCGTCAGCCGGAATTGGGTACCGGCGGCTCCCGCCCAGACATTTTCCGGGAAAACCAGCCGGGCAGCAGCCACATTGTGCAGATAAAAACCATCTGCCGTAACCAGCGGTTCACCGCCGGATAATCCGGTCAGAAACGGACAATCTTTCATCGGATCACAACTCTCAAAAACCACCGTCCCGACAACTTTTTCCGGCACAGTGAAAACTTTTTCCAGAGCCCTGCCCGCTTTGCCGTAAAAGTTGAATGGTTCGACCACGAGCCGGTATTCTCTGCCGGATTCAAAAAATCCGCTGCTGAAACTGTGGGCAATGCTCCGGCGGGCCGCAGGTTCATGGAGAAATCCACCGAAATTTTCCTGCACGGCAAAACGCTCCCATGCACCATTGTTATCCCGGCGGTAAAGAGAGAAACGGTAAACGAATGTACCGTCTTTACCTGCCGCTTCAGGCAAAGTAACCCGCAATGAGGTAAACGGTTCCCGGTTCACCCGCACAGTTATTGCACTGCCTTCCGGAAATTCCGGGGCCGGAATCTGCCGGCGCACTTCAGCACGATATGGGGCGGTCGCCGGATCAAAAGGCAAGGGGAAACGCCACAATTCGTCAGGCTTGTACTCGTTGCCGGTGACCAGATCGAAACGCCGGATCACGATCTCATCAGGATAAATTTCCATAAGCAATGCTTCATCGGCCCGTTTGCCGCCGGGGGCGGTGCCGATCAGTTTGCCGATCCAGCGCTGACTGGTACAACCGGCATTGATCACGGTGAATTCGCCCTGCCAGATATTCAATTCATTGCGGAATGTCCCGTGGGTGTGACCGGATAACTGAATGACCTGCGGATATTTATTCAGCAGATCCCGAACTTCCATATCTCCGTCATTCTGCGAATTGTAGACCGTGTTGTAAGCCGGCACATGGTCAATCAGAAAAACCGGCTTCCCCGGAGTTTCCCGGCAGGCTTCTGCTACCATCTGCTCATAAAGCATCATATCGTGCTTCTGCGGAAAGGTCAGAAAGATATAACCGCCGACACAGTGCTTGCTGTATCTTTCATGCCCGATGGCCAAACCTCTTTTGAACCCCGGCCACGCCCGGTCCCAGCCGGTGGTCCAGTTGCCTGCACCTAAAATATCGTGATAGGCAAAGGCGAACAATTCCAATGGTTTATTATCCGGAAACACCCGCCTCACCGCCGCCAGATAATTGGCGTAGGCAGTTTCATCGTAAACCTCCGCCACATCGCCGCAGTTGATGATCAGATCGACCTGATGTGCTTTGAATAACTGCATGGCCGCTTCCAGCGAACGGCAGCTGGCCGCATCCCGGGTCACATGAGTATCGGTAATGATGCCGACACGCACCGGCTGATCTTGAGCAGTCACGCCCGAAACAACCATCCAACTCAACAATGTCAGCAGAACTTTTTTCATCATCGTTTCCCTCCATCCCGGAATTTATCAGAATGTCAGCCAACCGGATTGCACCGCACCGTTTCCGCAATGGCGGCTTCCACGGAGTATTCCGGTTCCCAACCGAGTTCATTGACCGCTTTGAATATATCAAAACACATATGTTCAGCCAGAAAGGTCAATCCTCCGCGGATATCTTCGCCGTGACGGGCGATCAATTCATCAAATGAACAGGATTCAAAATTCACCTTGCACCCCATGGCTTCGGCATTGATCTCACAGTAACGGCACACCGTCACCGCATGAGTACCGCAAATATTGTACGCTTCACCCACGGTATCCGGATTGGCCGCCGCCAACGCAAACGCCCGGCCCAGATCCCGCACATGGACGATCTGCAGCAGCGCCGTGCCGCCATCGAGCAATTCCAGAGTTTTGCCGTTTTTGATGTCGCTCAAAAAATCATCCCTTCTGCCGCCGATATTATCCAGCGGCAGTTTTCCCGGACCGGCAATACAACTGGGGCGCAACACCGTACCGCGCAGGGTCCCGGCTCCGTTGGCGGCAAACATCGCCGCGTCGGCTTTGACTTTGCCTTGAAATCCATCGTAATCCTTGACACCCCAAACGTGATATTCGTCCGCCGGGATATATTGCAGCGGAGTGTAGACACCCACCGAACCGCACTGGATATAACGGTCATAAAGGTCGCTGAATTCCGCCAGTATTTCAATGGCTCCGACCGTCGGTACCGAATCGATCACGCAGTCGAAATTGCCGGATTTGAGCGTTTCATACATGAATTCCCGGTCGCTTTTGTCGCCGGTAACACGGGGCAGAAATGCCACTTCCGCAGAAAAACGGGCATCCGGGTTGCGGCTCATTACCGTGGTGTCAAATCCTGCCCGGCTGCAGGCCAGAGCAATATTGTGACCGACCCAACCGGTTCCGCCGATAACTAAAACTTTCATCTTTTCACTCCTCTATACCGGGATAATAAATAAACAACTGACTTATACGATCATATTCACCAAGGAAAATTTCTCCGTTGCGCCCGGTGGTCATCGCCTCAAACCGGTAGCCATTCCACGGCCGCTCCGAGCGGGCCAGCAGACAGCCCAGATCGAGCAACTCCCGGCTCTCATCATCGTATACCGCCAGATGGGCACAGTCATCCGCTTCACCGACAATGGCATAGATCTTCTTCCCTGAACGGCTCATGCCGGTTATCCGGGTCTGGATGCACGGTTTGCCCAAAGTGGTGATTTTACCGGCAACGGTATCAAAACGGAAAATCTGGCCGGCATTGGTTCCTCCGTAAAGGATCTCGCCTTTTTTGTCACTGCACCACGCTGTGACCTGATTGTAAAGTTCCCAGCCCTTGATGGTCGATGCGGCAATATCCATTGCCTGAAATTTATCTGCGGCCGGGTCATAACAGAATATGCGGCCGTAAAGTCCGGCACCGTAAAGTCTGCCCTGACCATCCAGCACCAGTTTCGGACTGAAATTGCCGTTGGGGTCGAGCGTACCGATCTTTTTCACCGTACCGTCGGCAATCCGGTATTCGATGATCCCGCCTTTGCCGGCGGCAAGAATATAAACGCTTTCACCGCCGGGAGCGGAGATCAGGTCGCAGATCTCCCCATCGACCGGAGAAGCGATCACTTCGATCGTGCCGGATGAGTGACACGGGTCAATAGTGCTGAAAAAGAGTTGATCTTCTGCGGGCAGATCAAAGATCTCACGCACCCCCATACCGGCGAAACTCTTTTCCCGCAACAGCACTTCGCAGGATTTGTAGATGAAAAGCAGCGATTTTTTCTCAAATGTATTGGCCGCACCGATGATCGAACCATCGGGCAGCACGGTCAAAGCTGCCACCTTTTCTGCCCCCGGAATGATCCCGATATCCGCCACGGCATCGGCATCCGGCGCCGGATTGTAAAAGAAAAGATGTGCCGCTTTGCCGCCGGTACCGCCGTAAATATGACCGCAGGGATGTTTGACCAATGCGGTAATGCCGCTTTCATCCGGTTCGATGGGCCGGGTGAATTCTTTCGCACCCAGAGCGCGCACTTCCAGATGGCCGGAAGTGACAAAGGCACATTTTTCATACTCCGCCCGGATCGTCAGGAACTGTTTGAGCTGTTCCTCATCGAGATCTTTTTCTTTCAGTGGGGATGAGGGCCACGTTTTATTATTCAAATCTACCATTTTTTACCCCCAGTAACGATGATTCTTGAATACCGGTTTCGAACCGAAACCGAGGTCACAACAGAAAAGTTTGGTCGGCGTATTGCCCGCTTCAGAAAAGTAAAGACAACCATCCGTACCCAATGCACCCCGGGCGATATGATCCGCCGGAGCACCGTCAACCACCAGTGCACCAAGATTACTTCTTTCACCGGAAACAGTATCAAAACGGATCAGATCCGGATGACTGCCGGCAGGAGTCTGGCGGTTGGCGGTGAAATACAATTTTTTATCCGGCCCGAAAACCATACCGCCGACGTGAGTGTGGATGATGTGGCTCCACTGGCAGGCTTCTTCCAAAGCCGGACCGTAATCGGTCAGTTTCATCGTATCAAAATCGAGCGAAAAGAGCCGTTGGCCCCAAGTCCAGGTCACGCCCCACACCTTGTTTTCATCCGGATCACAGACAATATCATAAAGGGTGTTGTGATAACCGTTGCGCCATGAAACATACGGAATCTGCAAACCGGTATCATACAGCACATCTTTATCGGCATCATATTTGACGATTTTTCCGTAATCATCAGTGGTGTAGGCATTTTCAGCGGCATCGGTAAAGACCGCCTGCGGATTGATATTGCCGATACGGCCGAGATCACGGGGTTCCCGGGTTTCCAGATCGTAGATGAAAAAGTGGTTTTTCGGATAACTCATACCGTAAATTTTGCGGCGTTTGGGGGCAAGTGCCATACAGCGGGCCCCCTCTTTATTGAGGATGATCTTGCTGTAAAGTATCTCACCGTCAGGTCTGCAGGCGACCAGACCGGCACCGGAAAAGAATTTACGGGGATGATTCCAACATCCCCACGGCCGCCAGAGCCAGTCACCGTCGGGCGCGCCGGTGCAATGAGTGGCGGCATAGATGGTGCCGTCATCATCCTGCAGCAGACATTTGTGGACTTTAGAGTGGGTCGCTTCACCGTTATCTGCCGGATGACCGACGGCGGCAGCCATTTCCACCAGATAATCCATCTGTTTGCTTTTGGGGTCATAACCGGCGACATAAGCAGAAAGTCCGCCGGTGATCTCTCCGCAAACCCCGGTATAGAGTTTGCCGTCAGTTCCCTCGATAAAAGCCCAACAGGTGTCGTGTTCCGGCAATTTATCGAAGACCACTGTCGAAAAGATCGGAGTTTTACTCATACTGTTTTCTCCTTGCACTTTTGCATATTGGTCAAAATCATAATCAATACCGCAATCAGCAGATTACAGCCGAATACGATATAAAATCCGTTGCGCAATCCGGTATATTCGCTGATCAGGCCCAGCAGCCAGGTTAAAAATCCGCAGCCGGGGATACCGAATAAAGGCATCAGAATATAAAGCGTGGTCGAATCGTATTCCCGGAGCAGCGATACACAGCAGTACTGCAGATTGGGCCACAACGGTCCGGTAGCGATACCCAGCAGCGGCAGGATCGTCAGCAATCCCCATTGCGAATCGATGTGCGGGATCACCAGCGAAACGACCGCACAGAATACGGCACAACTGAAAATCAGTATCACCGGTTTCGATCTGACCAGTACACCACTGAAAAATCTGCCGATGAACATACCGGCGGCAAAAAATGCCACTCCGGCACCGCAAAGAATACCATTGCCATCCAACTCATTTTCAATCAGGCTGGGCAGCCAGAAGTTGAAACAATGTTCACTGCCGCCGGCCAGAAAGAGGGCAAGTAAAAAGAGCAGAAAGCGGGGATTTTTCAACGGTGCGGCACTCAATCCGGCCCGGGGATAATACCCTGCTGCAGTTTTGTGCCGCAAACAGAGTAGATAAAGCAGAGCCGGGATCACCAGAAAGGCGGCGGCGATCATCAGCAATTTCCGCCATTGCCCGCCGTTTTCCAGAAAAAATCCGGCCCCCATCACTGTGATCAAAATGCCCAGCGGCCAGAAACTGTGAGTGATATTGATATAACGCCCCGGGTTATTCTCCGCATGAAGATCCTGGATGAATCCGGTGGCCAGACTTTCAAAAAATCCGTTCCCCAGCCCGATAAGCACGATCGCCCCGGCCAGAAGCCAATACCCCGAAGCAAAACTGCAGAGCAGCAAACCGGCAGAGATCAATATCATCGCACTGCCCAAAGTCCGGGTTTTACCAAAAAACCCCGCCACCCGGCCGACAAGCATCATCGAAACGACCATCACACCGCTGCGGATCAGATGCAATGCCCCGCCGGAAGCATAATCCATGCCCAATTCACCGGACATACAGACCAGTACCATAGGAATTATCACCGAACCTGATGCATAACCGGCATAGCCGAGCCAGGTGGCATAATCCTCGAATGAGAGGCGATGTTTTGAAATTTCCGACATAAAAAATATAACCTGTATCGTACCTGTATCATCTTTGACTGAAAATTAATATACTGGTCAAAATTATATTTTTCAAGCAGATACCCCAAAAAAATATCACTTTTTTTGAGAATGGGGATTTCAAATATCTGCAGCCAAGGGCCGGGTGGTTTTGCCGACGACCAATTCGACCGGCAGTATTTTGGTAACAAATTCAGGTGCGGCAGATTTGTTTCTAACGGCCTGCACGAGGATTTCCAAAGCGGTACTGCCCAATTCCATCTGCGGCTGACGGATGGTAGTCAACGGATATTCCAGAAAGCGGTTGAAACGCAATTCGTCAAAACCGACGATCGAAATATCTTCGGGGATGTGCAGACCGGCTTCCCGGATGGCCCTGATCGCACCGAGAGCCTGATAATCGTTGCCGGCAAAAACACCGTCAGGCAGTTTTTTCTGTGCCAGAAAGTATTTCATATTTTCGTATCCGGCTTCCATATCCGGTTCAAAGCGGCTGTTGCGGCCGCCGATGGACAGAGAAAGGTCGGAAAAGCGGCGGATAAGTTTTTCACTGCCGGGCAAACCGTAATCGCTCAAAGCACGACGGTAGCCATCCAGACGTTCATTGTTGGCACTGCCGTTGGTGCCGTAGAGGTGGGCGATGCGGCGGCAACCGGTTTTGATCAGATATTCGCAGGCCATATAACCGCCGGCGACATTATCAACGCCGACAAAGTTGGTTTCCATATCATAAAATTTGCGGTCAATAAGCACGAACGGGATACCGGCTTCTTTAAGTTTCAGCAAAGATTCCAGATTGCCCCGGCCGTAGTTGGGAAAGATGATCACACCGGCTTCGTTGCGCTGCAGACAATAGCGGATATTCTGATTTTCCCGTTCCACATCGCCGTGAGAAGTTTTGATGATCAGATCACAGTTGCATCCGGTGGCGGCTTTCTGGATCCCCTCACAGACGGTCAGCAGAAAAACATCGCTCAAGTCCGGCAAAATAACCGTAAAAGTGCAGAGTGCCGGTAATGAACCATTGCCGGGAACAGGAGTGGAAACAAAAGTACCTTTGCCGGGATGGCGCACAAGCAACCCCTTGGCAATAAGATGCTCGATGGCAGTACGGGCAGAACGGCGGCTGATCTTGTACCGGGCAGCGGCCTCATGTTCTGATATAATGCAGTCGCCCGCCTTGAGTGAACCATTGAGGATCTGCTCCTCGGTTTCCTGCTCAAAGCGATCGTAAACGTGGATCATATCTTTTTTTAATATCGCAGCCATAACTAAATAATATACACGCGGAAAAGGTGTTTGTCAACCTTGAAAAAATGATCAAACGCAAAAAGAAAAACTTCTGACGGGTGAAGTACACCCCAATAGTGGGGTACAACTTTTGAAGTGCACATCATTTTGCGACAGCCCTTTTAATGGTATTTCAGGGAGAGCAGGTGTGCCGGCTGACGATTTTTTCAACACTTGTTTTTGAACTTAAAAACACTGTTCTTTCGCCGCTTGAAAACAGATTTCATACAGAGTTACACATCTGAAAGAACCAGAAAAGAAAAAAAATCAAAAAATAGATAAAGGCCTTTCCCGGTGTAAATATTCGTTATTTTAAATAATACTCTCAAACACCAGACATACTTCTGCCACCTGGTATCTGGAATTAATTTTCCCAAATGAAATAATCGCCTTGAAGTTTGCTGTACCCCCATACCGAAACAGGATATTTCCTGACGATTTTCTTTTCGTTAAAGTCAAAAAAACACAGTTGCTGCCAAGCATATTTGTTTTGATTGCCAGACAATTGAAATAATATGATCCGGTCTGAATAAAATTGCGGTTCAAGTATAAAATACTCTTCTGTTGACACAAAAAATATGCTTGGAGAATTTTCCCAATGACCGTCTTTAACGCCTGATAAACATATTTCATCCCCGTTGTCACCAAGGCCCGCTTGAAGCATAATATTTCCGGATGGGGAAAACGCACAATCGGTGAGATATAATGCGTTATTTTGCGGAATACCAAAGAGATGTTTCAGCGTTCTTAAATCATATATATCAATAACTTTGCTGTTTATCGTAAACACAGCAAGACGCGACAATGAAACATCCGCAGACACCTTGGCGGGGTATGGGATTTCCTGTACCGCAACAAGTTTTTTCTCTCTGGTGTCAATCAGGTACAGCATCCCTTTATCGGCACTATGACAACATGCATCCACTAATAAGAGAGTTTCGTTTACAACATAAAAACGGCTTATTGCAATATCTTTCCCCTCAATACCGGCAATCATTCCTTTTTCTCCGGAATCAAGATCGTAATAAAAAACTCTTTCTTCGGATGTTCGCGGTTCTCCATTCAAATCTTCGACATAGAAAAAAAGTTTTAAATCGGGATAAAAAGCACAACACGGTTCTGCTCCGTAAGTTGATATCGAATGAGTAAAGAAAGGCAGTTCGTATTCCAAAAGTTTTTCACCTTGCATACTGTATTGCATAATATAGCAGTTTTTATTTTCCGGATCCCCGGTAATCAAAAAAACAGTATCTTTATCCCCACAGGATTCCAAAAAATTAAGCCGTACATCCCGGAATTTTTTTTGAATGGTGACTGTTTCGCCGTTTTTCAAAGAAAATATTGAAAATGTCCCTCCGGTAAATTGAACACATCCGGCAGAAAACAAAAATATACAGGAGATGCAAATACATAGACAATTTTTCAAAAATGATTTTTGTTTGTCTGACAGATTCATTTTTAACAGGATATCATTTTCTTATTCAATGCACAATTCCGCCGGTGATAATATAGCATCATCAGCCGTTATTTACAACAGTTGGATGCGACTTTTGAAGTAATTACTGCATCAAAAGTAAATCTGCGAACTTTTGCCGGAAAAGTGGTGCCAAATGCGGCGGAGCTGCAAAATTTTCATCATATGAGCGAAGCGGAAAATGCTTCATATTGTGGAATGATAGTGGAACAATGCTTCATCGTCAGGCGGTTTTATGAAGCACATTTTGTGCTTGCGAGCTTTGCTCGTCAAGCAGCAAAAATGTATGAAGCACGGTTTCGCCGTATGAAGCGGCACTGCGTGCCATGAAGCGAAGCCTGACGGCTTTAATTTTTAATGATGGATGTTATTGGCGAAACCGAAAATCTCTGCTCTGCACTCTTATAAGGGATAGAAGCGGCAGAGAAAAAAGTTGCTTTTACAGGGCAATGCCTGTCAGGAAACAGCGGTAAACTCCAATCCCTGACAGCGGGAGTTTGCCGCACTTTTACTGGTATGCAGAGTTGATATCCGGCATTTGACAAACATCAGATTCTGCGTTATATTACAGGCAGACTATGAGGGATTACCGTAAATAAGTAAATTGAAAAAAAATACAACCGAATAGAGGTGAATTATGAAAAAACTTCTTGTCATGCTGTGCGGCGTTATGCTGCT
>JAZNEV010000076.1:0-8567 GCA_045588835.1 Victivallaceae bacterium | reverse complement strand
CACCACCCACAAAACTCTGCGCGGACCGCGCGGCGGTCTGATCCTCTGCAAAGAGCAGTACATCAAAGCGATCAATTCCGCAGTATTCCCCGGTTTGCAGGGCGGACCTCTGGAACACGTCATCGCCGCCAAAGCAGTTTGCTTCGGAGAGGCTCTCAAAGATGAATTCAAAGCCTATCAGCATCAGGTCAAACTCAATGCCGCCAAACTGGCCGCCGAATTGGCCGCCCGCGGCTTCCGCATCGTTTCCGGCGGTACGGATAACCACCTGGCTCTGATCGACCTGCGTCCGAAACATGCCACCGGCAAAGAAGTGGCCAATGCTCTGGATAAGGCACGCATCACCGCCAACAAGAACATGATCCCGTTCGACCCCGAAAAACCATTCGTCACCAGCGGTATCCGTATCGGCACCCCGGCGATCACCACCAGAGGTCTCAAAGAAGCCGACATGGTCAAAGTCGCTGAATTCATCGACCGTGCCGTGGCCGCCAAAGACGATGATGCCGCTCTGGCCGCCATCGGTGAAGAAGTCAAAGCATTCATGGCAGCTTTCCCCATGCCGCAATTTTGAAAATCAAAGGATTATAGAAAATGATCGATATTAAAATCATCCGTGATAATGCGGAAATGGTGCGGCAGAACTGCATCCGCCGCGGTTATCCCATCGACATCGACGGTCTGGTCAAACTGGATACCGACTGCCGTGCTTTGAACAGCGAGATCGAAACTCTCCGCGGCGAACGCAACCGCTTGAGCAAAGAGTGTGCCAAAGATCCCGCCGCCAGAGATCAGGTCAAACAGATCAAACTTCAGCTCGGCGAAAAAGAGAATAAACTTGATTCTCTGCAGGAACGCATCCGTCAGGTATTGATCCGTATGCCCAATTTGCTGGCTCCGGATGTCCCCGAGGGCACCGATGACACCGGCAACGTGGAACTCCGCAAAGTCGGAACCATCCGCCAATTCGATTTTGAGATCAAAGATCACCAGCAGCTTGGTGAAGCACTGGATATCCTCGATATCGCCCGCGGTTCAAAAGTCGCCCAGACCGGTTTTTACTACTGGAAAGGCAAAGGAGCCATGCTCGCACAGGCCTTTTTCTTCTGGGTGCAGAAATTCCTTGCGGAAAGAGGTTTCACCGTATTCATGACCCCCTGTCTGGCCAAAGAACGTACCCTTTTCGGTACCGGTTATCTGCCCTTTTTCGCTGACCAGACCTACAATATCACCGGCGAAGACCTCGCATTGATCGGTACCAGTGAGCAGACTCTGGTAGGTTACCATGCCGATGATGTGCTCGACGGTGCATCTCTGCCGTTGTGCTACACCGCTTACACCCCCTGTTTCCGCACGGAAGCCGGAAGTTACGGCCGGGCTTCCAAAGGAATCTTCCGGGTACACCAGTTCCACAAAGTCGAACAGATCGTCTTTTGCAAACCGGAAGAATCCCCCAAATACCATGAGTTCTGTCTGGAAAATGAAGAAGCCCTGCTTCAGGCTCTCGGCCTGCCCTATCATGTGGTCAATGTCTGCGTCGGCGACCTCGGTGCCCCGGGTTACAAAAAGTACGATATCGAAGCATACTTCCCCAGTTTCGGCGGTTACCGTGAAGTTACCAGCAACACCAATTTGACCGAATTCCAGAGCCGCCGCCTCAACATCCGTTACAAAGACGGTGACGAGCGCGGATTTGTCCATACCATCAGTGCCACGGCAGCAACCGACCGTATGCTGATCTGTATCATGGAAAACTTCCAGCAGCCTGACGGTTCAATCGTCATCCCGGAAGTTCTGCGGCCCTACACCGGATTCGACAAGATCGAAGCTCCGGCGAAATAATCCGGTAAAAATCTCTATTCAGGGGGAAGCAGATCCCCCTGAATAGAATATCATCATGCAGAAATTCAAGGAAAAATTATCAGGATTACTGTTGTTCGCCATCGGCATCGGCTGGGGATATGTGTGGACAATAGAGATCCTTTCCTGCCCGGAATGGTGGTTCATCGGCATCAATGCATTATTGATCGGTGCCGGGATCAGTTTGACCCGTTTCATGCCGGATCGCTGGCGGCAAACCGGGCCGGCACTGCTTTTCTGCGTAGTTTTACTGCTTGCCACGTCGGAATTGCGTTCTGTGATCCTGCCGGTGGTATTCGGTCTGTGGTACGGCGGCAACCGGCAGATGATCCAGGATTGGCGGATATCCCGCAACTTCTGCGGCGGTCTGGTCATCGGCGGTTTTCTGGCCGGGATCTTTGCGGTCAATGAATTATTTGCCCCGGTGCTGACGGTGTTGATGCTCGTCTATGCCGGTTTGCAAAACTCATGGTTCACCGTACTGGAAATGCTCCTGTTAAGTGCCTTTTATCTGTGGTGTTTCACTCCGGCCCCGCCCCGGAACAATGATAATTGGATCGATACCGGCACCGTCATCAGTGCATTCGGTCTGGTACCGCATGATGAAAATGATCCGGAAAGATTCCCTAAAATCGTCTTTGTCGGCGGCAGCAGTGATGATCATTTGCGTTGCAGCCGGGAGTTGGATCCGGCCTGCGATCTGCTCTTTCTGCCGGAATTGCCCGGTGCAGTACCGCCGGGATCCGATGTGATAATCGTCTGCGGTCTGCCTGACAGCAACAGCAGTGTTTCTTCTTTGAGCCGGGCCTTGCGCCGCAACGGAGTATTGGTCATGCCCCGGCAATACTGCCACTTGCTTCCGGCTTTGCAATGGCATATCCTCCCCGGTTCAGACGGCAATTTTGCCGTTGCTTCACCCGACAGAGAATTGCATCTTGACCCGGTGACCATGGATTCCCAGTTGGCCGCCCACTTTCTCAAAGCTCCGGAAGCCGCCCCGATGCAGGGGGGATTATCCGGTATGTTGATCGATTTTGAGGATGAATTGCTCACCGTAAAACGGCCAGTAAGCAAAAACTTTTTCAGTTTCCTCAAATACGCGATCGGAGCATTGTGTTTACTGGCCATTATCCGCTTTTGGCGAACCGGACGGAACAAGAATACTGAAACATTCCGGATTTTGCTCAACTGTGCCGGTTATACCATGCTTGCAGCACTGCTCATCCCGATTACCCTTTTGAATATGCCCGCTTTGCTGACGGCCAACTCTCTGGTTACTCCGGCGATCAATTCGCTGATAATCGCCGGTGCCGTCATGTGGATTTTCCGCCGTCCGGTCAAACACGACTTCCGCAACCGTTACATCGGATTTATCTCGCTGGTCGCACTGGCCGGAGCATGGTTGAATAACTGGATATTGGCCCTGGTCTCTCTATTCACCGGCGGATTTGCTTTCGCCGGATTGGATGGTGATCTTTACGATCAACGGGATCATGAGAGCGAACCGGTACGTTTTCTGGGATTTGCCGCCGGAGCATTTCTTGTCAGCATCATCCAGCTGACTCCGTGGAATATTACGGTACTATTCATCACCGTCGCTCTCATGCGGTTGTGGACCTGGTTCAGAAACTGAATCCGGCCGGGGGGGGGGCGTCAAATCATGATCGATAAAATTTTCATGTACCTGTACGGTATCGTTTTTCTTGCGATTTTTTCGCTTTTCTCCCCGGCGGCAACAACCAATAACTTTTCCCGTCAGACACGGGATATAACCACCCCATCCCTGTCACCGGTTCAAATCCGGGAATTTCTGCCGGTTGCACCGCGACGATCCGGCCACACAAAAATCCAGAGAAACGAACCGGCAAATACTCCAATTCCATCTGATCTGCCGGATATTTTTCATAAAACTCCATCCGGAACCTCAAAAAAACTGCAATTTTCATCCGCAAACAACAGCGGTATTTTTATCAGGCAAATATGTAAATTCTCCATAGCCAGCCGGGATGGCCCGGATCATGTCTTACCTTATTTGAAGTAATGTAAAATTAAAATGAATTTGGAGTATATATGTTGAATTTTCACCTTTCCATCGTCCAGCAGATTTCCATTCTGGTACTGCAACTGGGCGTGATAATTTTCGCCGCCCGGTTTTGCGGTGACTTGTGCAAAAAAATCAAAATGCCATCGGTACTGGGAGAATTGCTCGCCGGTATCATCATCGGCCCCTACCTGCTCGGCAGTATTCCGATACCTCTGCACGGACTTGAAAACGGACTTTTCGGAATTTTGCAAGAAGTAACCGTTTCCGGACAGGCAGTTGCCGGTGAAGCGGTTATCGGCAATATCACTTTTCAAAGTTACCATGCCTCCCTTTATGCCATTGCCACGATCGGTTCGATTCTGCTGCTTTTCATGTCCGGTCTGGAAACTGATCTGCGGATGTTTATCCGCTATTCGCTGGCCGGTACGCTGGTCGGTATCGGCGGAGTGATCGTCTCATTCGCCTTCGGAGCCGGGATCGGAGTATTGATGCTCGATCTGCCGCTGATGCACCCCCGTTCACTCTTTCTGGGCATTTTAAGTACGGCCACCAGTGTCGGGATCACCGCCCGGATCCTCTCTGAACAAAAGAAGATCGATACTCCGGAAGGTGTTACCACGCTGGCCGCCGCCGTGATCGATGACGTGTTGGGCATCATCTGTCTGGCCGTGGTCATGGGTATCGTGTCAGTTCCGGTTGACGGCGGAACTGACTGGGGCAGGATCGGTATGATTTCGCTCAAGTGCGTTCTTTTCTGGCTGATCGCCACGGCCGCCGGATTGCTTATCGCCGGAAGCGTGGCCAAATTGCTCAAGCGTTTCAAATCGCCTCTGACCTATGCCACACTTTCATTCGGCATTGCGTTGATCGCCGCCGGACTTTTTGAACAGCAGGGGCTGGCCATGATCATCGGTGCTTATGTCACCGGTTTGAGTTTATCCAAAACAGACATCTCTTTCGCCTTACAGCGTTCACTGCGCGGACTTTATCAATTCCTCGTACCGGTATTCTTTGTCGTCATGGGTATGCTGGTGGATATCCGGGTCTTTGCCGATATGCAGGTTTTGCAGATCGGTCTGATCTACGCCATACTGGCCATTGCCGCCAAAGTCATCGGTTGTGCGGCACCGGCTCTTTTCATGAACTTCAACGGGAAAGGAGCATTGCGTATCGGTACCGGTATGGTTCCCCGCGGTGAAGTGGCCCTGATCATTGCCGGGATCGGTATGACCGTAATCTACAACGGGGAACCGATACTGGATGCCAGAATGTTCGGTGTGGCGGTCATCATGACCTTACTCACCACTCTGCTGGCTCCGCCACTTTTGAGTTTCATGCTCAAAATCCCCGGTTCAGGGGTACGCAAAGAGGGTAAGGATATGTCAGTTATCCACACCTGTTTCCCTTTCCCGACTCAAGTGCTGGCGGAATTCATCCTCCGGCATCTGGAAGAAAATTTGAAGCGGGAAAACTATATGCTCTCGCAACTGGATAAAGAAAGCGGCGTCATGCAGATCCGCAAAGATGACCTTTCATTTGCCCTGATCGTGAATAATTCAGAATTGATCTTTGAATCCAACCCCGATGAAGTACCATTCATCAAAGCGATCATGTTTGAGACCATCGTCAATATCCACCTCGAACTTGAACATCTCAAAAAAGCCGCCGACCCGGCAGAGATCCGCAAAGATTTCCTCGTTTCATCCGTTGACGGTTCCATCCCCGAAAACCGCCACCATCACCGTGTCTTACCGGAAAAAGCATTCGTTTCGCTGCCGGTGATCATGGAGTTGAAATCCGGTGACAAGGCCGGAGTTTTCCGGGAATTGATCGATATACTGGCAGAGAAAAAACAAATTTCCGACCCGGAAAGTTGTTTCAACGAGGTCCTCAAACGGGAAAACGCCGCTTCCACCTGTTTGCAGAACGGGATCGCCATTCCTCACGCCCGTACGGATGCAGTCAGGAAACCTGTCATGGCCCTCGGTATCAACCGTAAAGGTTACGATTTTGATTCGCTGGATGGCCAACCGACTAAAATATTCATTCTCTGCTTAAGTCCGAAAAGTGCCGATTCTCCGCATGTTGAGTGTCTGGCCACCATCGCAGCCATTCTCGGTGATGAGAAAAATATTCAAAAGATCCTCACGGCAGATACTCCTCAGCAAGTGTGCAATATTTTCCGTAAATGAGTACTTGCGAAACCAGCACTTGTACAGTATATTATAAGAATGTCGCAATTTCATCATCGAAAGGTAGAAAATATGAATAACAACCGGGCAGATGCGGTCAATCTGATCGCTGTTCGCAATGGATATACTCCCATACCGGGAACTCCTGTATCCATGAATGACTTCGCAAGTGACGTCTTTACCACTGATGTCATGCGACAATATCTGCCCGGTTCGGTGATCGATGCTCTGGAAAAAACCATCCACTTCGGCCGGCCGCTCGACCCCGCATTGGCCGGGGATATCGCTCTGGCAATGAAAAACTGGGCCATGGAAAGAGGAGCGACCCACTTCACCCACTGGTTCCAGCCGCTCAATGGCGGCACGGCCGAAAAACACGACGCCTTTCTGGAACTCGATGCCAACGGCAAAGCCCTGATGGAATTTTCCGGAAAAAACCTCATCGGCGGTGAAACTGATGCTTCCAGTTTTCCTTCCGGCGGATTGCGCTGTACCTTTGAGGCCCGCGGATACACCGCCTGGGATCCCACCAGTCCGGCATTCATCAAACGCCACAGCAACGGTGCCACGCTCTGTATCCCCACGGCCTTTTGCAGTTTCACCGGAGAAGCACTGGATAAGAAAACTCCGCTTCTGCGTTCGATCCAGGCCCTGAACCGTTCAACGACCAGACTGATGAAAAATTTTGACCACGCTGAAAAACGGGTCATGGTCACTTTGGGTGCGGAACAGGAATACTTTCTCATCGACAAACTTTTTTATCTGCAACGCCCCGATCTCATGCAGACCGGACGCACCCTTTTCGGTGCCCCGCCGCCGAAACATCAGCAGATGGAAGATCACTATTTCGGTTCGATCAAACCCCGCGTTCTCGCTTTTATGACCGAAGTCGAAAGAGAACTCTGGAAGCTCGGTATCCCCGCAAAAACCCGGCATAATGAGGCCGCTCCGGCACAGTTTGAGATCGCTCCGCGTTTTGAAGAACTCAACCTCGCCGTCGACCACAATATGCTTATCATGGAAGTTCTGCGGGTGGTCGCCGACCGCCACAATCTGGTCTGTTTGATGCACGAAAAACCCTTTTTCGGTGTCAACGGTTCCGGTAAACACTGCAACTGGTCGGTCGATTACGGTGATTTGAGTCTGCTCAAACCCGGCAGCGACCCGCATCGCAATGCGATTTTCCTCACCACTCTCTGTGCAGTCATCCGGGCAGTCGATCTGCATAGCGATCTGCTCCGGGCAGTGACCGCCAGTGCCGGAAACGATCATCGCCTGGGGGCAAATGAAGCTCCGCCGGCAATCATTTCGATTTTCCTCGGCGATCAGCTCACCGAAGTCATCGAACAGATTGAAGCCGGAAGTGTGACCGGTTCCAAACGTTCCCCCGGAGCATTGAAGATCGGTGCCGATATGCTGCCGCCGCTGCCCCGTGATGCAACCGACCGCAACCGTACCAGTCCTTTTGCTTTCACCGGAAACAAGTTTGAATTCCGCGCCCCCGGTTCGGGTCAATCCTGTTCCGCAGTAAATATGGTTCTCAATACCATCGTAGCAGAATCTTTTGATTTCATCTCTGAACAGCTGGAAAAAGTTCCGGAAGAAAACTTCAATGACGGTCTGCAGAAAATCCTGCAGCAGATCATCTGCAAGCACAAACGGATCATCTTCAACGGCGATAATTACAGCAAAGATTGGGTCATCGAAGCCGCTAAACGCGGTTTGCCCAATTTACGCAGTACTATTGAGGCGATCGCCCCTCTGAAAAATGAAAATAATCAGCAGTTGATGGTCAAATACGGAGTTTTGTCAAAATCTGAACTCGATTCCAGATATGAGATCCTTATGGAAGAATATCTGCGGAAACTCCGCATCGAAGCCGGGATCGCTCTGGAAATCGCCAACAGTATGATCACTCCGGCGGCGGTGGATGAGTTGAACCGGATAACTTCAACTCTGAATCAGGTGCTGAATGCCGGAAGAAATCTCGGCATTTCCGCACTGCAATGCACTGCCGACCGGCTGGGACTCTCTCTCGATGAACTCCATGCCGCCGCTGATGACCTTAAACGCTCCCTTTCCGGTGAACCGGAAGATATTCTCGCCGCTTTGGAACGAGCCCGCAGAGCCGTTGACTCACTTGAATATCAGGTCGATGATTCCCGCTGGCCATTGCCCAAATACCGGGAAATGCTTTTCATTTACTGAGTTGCTCAAAATCAAAAAGGGGCTGTTGCAAAACCTGTGTGTTTTTGCAGGGGTGCTAACGCCGCCCCCTGCACCCCTGGCGCCCGCGCGTGCGGGATTTGTACTGGCAAGTGGTATGCGTGTGTTGTGGTGGTTCGACTCATGTGTCGCAAAGTTTCACCCTCTGCCGCCTTTTATGGCGACGGGAGGGATGAAATTTGCTCCACGAGTGCCACTCTGGGGAAGAAATTCCCCAGACCCCCTTGTCACGGCAAAGCCTTGTG
>JAZNEV010000075.1:0-119896 GCA_045588835.1 Victivallaceae bacterium | reverse complement strand
CGGACATAATAAAGATCATTTTTTTTAGTCAATGCACTGGCTTCAAGTTCACGGAAGCGGGTGTCTTCTCCGTAACGGAAAAACTCCGCTTTCAGTGGGAATGCGTGTTCACTGGAGATCCAGACCTTGATTTTTTCACGGTTGTCCGGATCGTCAAAAATAAAGACCCGGCAATGCACCATTCCCCGGAGCAATTCGCTTTCCAATTCTCTTTCCACCCGGCAAAAGAGAAAACTCATCACCAGATCAGAAGCCCGCACCCCGACATATCCCAACTTGTCATCGGTCGATGCTCCCGGCATCAAACGCACTCCGGTAACCCCGGAACCTTGCGTTTGAGAAATCGTGTAGCCTTCAGTGCCATTGAGAACTAATTGTCCCACGGTCCGGTCCGGGTGCAGAATCGCTCCGAAATAGACCGGCATAGTCAAGTTTTCCTGCCCCCGGCGGCGATGCAGTAAAGTGCCGTACAAACGTGCATAGGTCGCTTGCAAATTTGTCCGTCTTGCTCTGGCAACAAATTCCTCCATAGTAACATCTCCATCAGCTTTAAGTATCGCCGGAAGAAGAATGACTGACAGCAATATCAACAGCAACTTTTTCACTTTTCTGCAACTCCTCAAATTATTTGAAAGCGATTCTTCTGGCTTCATCAAAACAACTGACAAAATGTATTTTCAACAGTTTTTTGATGTTTTCCGGCAATTCTGCCACATCTTTTTCATTTTCCTTGGGAATCAACACCTCTTTTATACCGGCCCGGATCGCACCAACCAGTTTTTCCCGTACACCACCGATGGCAGTCACTTTGCCCTGCAATGTGATTTCTCCGGTCATTGCCAGATGCGGTATCAATGGTTTATTCAGTAAAAGAGACATCAGTGCCAACGAAACAGTTATACCGGCAGACGGACCGTCTTTCGGCGTTGCTCCATCCGGCACATGGATATGAAAATCGTGTTCCGTAAAGAATTCCGGCTTGATGTTTGAGGGAGCGTGAGAACGGATGTAACTGAATGCCGCTTCAGCAGATTCCAACATCACTTTACCTAAAGAACCGGTCAATTTCAAGTTCCCTTTTCCACCGGGCAATGCCAATGTTTCAACCGGCAGGATCACTCCGCCGACACTGGTCCATGCCATTCCGGTAGCACACCCCGACCTTGGATTATCGGCCCGATCAGTAAGATATTTGCGTGAACCGAGTAATTCTGTGATCATTTTCACATCCAGTTTCATCGGTTCCGTTTCATCAAATTCTCCGTTGATCAGCCGCATGGCGATACGGCGACACACTCTGGCGATTACCCGATCCAACTCGCGCACTCCGGCTTCCATCGTATATCCTTCAATGATCTCACTGATCACCGCTGACGGAAACGTTATCCGGCAATTGGATAATCCGTTTTCGCACAGTTGACGGGGAATGAGATAGCGTTTGGCGATCTCCTTCTTTTCCAATGCAGTGTATCCTGAAAGTCTGATTACTTCCATACGGTCACGCAAAGGCCCGGGAATATCTTCCAGAACATTGGCCGTAGCAATAAAAAATACTTTGGAAAGATCCAGCGGCAATTCCACGAAATTGTCATTAAAGGAATTATTCTGCTCCGGATCAAGAACCTCAAGCAACGCAGAGGCCGGATCGCCACGGAAATCGTGAGCCAACTTATCAACCTCATCGAGCATGAATACCGGATTCGCAGTGCCTACCCGCTTCAGATTCTGAACAATCCGTCCTGGCATTGCTCCGATATAGGTCCGGCGGTGTCCGCGAATCTCTGCTTCATCACGCACTCCGCCGAAAGAAACACGGATAAATTCACGTTTCATTGCACTGGCGATTGAACGGCCGATGGAAGTTTTACCTACTCCGGGAGGGCCGACCAGACATAAAATCGGAGCCCGGCAGATATCTTTCTGATCACTGCGGCGTTGCATGACTGCAAGGAATTCCAGAATGCGTTTCTTGACATCTTCCAGACCGAAATGGTCTGCATTAAGAATTTTTTCTGCAACTTTACAATCAAGTTGATCCTCGCTGAAATTCAGCCACGGGATATCCAATATCGTGCTGATATAGTTGTAACTGATGTGATACTCCGGGGCACTTTGCGGGAGCAATTCAAGCCGTTCAAGTTCCTTTTTAACTGCGGTTGAAACATTTTCCGGCAATTTTGAATTTTCCAGTTTGGCAGTCAACTCCACAACATCAGAATTACTGCTGATTTCACCGAGTTCCTGTTTGATGGCCCGCAATTGCTCTCTCAGAAAAAATTCTCTTTGCGATGCACCGACAGCCTCCTGGACTTCAGTTTGCAACTGCATTCCCATCCGCATCGTCTCCAATTCACGGTTGAGCATGATTGAGAGCAATTCCAAACGCTTATCGACATCTGAAGTAACCAATAATAACAACTTTTCCGGATAAGATAAACTGACCGCATCGGCAATTTGATCTGCTCCCCGAACCGGCGCACTTGGAATGGTAAAATCCATGAGCAACTCTTCCGGCAGGTCCCGGCGAACCATGCTCAACTCAGAATACATCCGTTGCAATGCTTTCAAACGTGCGGAAAGTTTAGTGACATCACCGATCCCGGTTTCATTCATCACCTTGTAACGCACCATCGGCACATCATCGGCCGTATTCAGCAGCGACACACCGACAATACGTTTCAATCCGCGAACGGCCAGTTTGCAACTTCCATCCGGCATATTCAGCACTTTTACAATGCGTACCAAAGTTCCGACAGAACAACGATTCGTGCCGCGGTCTTTGAAGTGGGGAAAAACTCCCTTTATTTGCAAAAGATCCATTTCTTTACGGGTCGGCACTTCATTGAATACCGCAACGATCCGCTCGTTTCCCATGGCTCCGGCCAATGCAGCAATATCCTCAGCGGTATCCACAGAAACTGTCGCCAGAGAAAACGGGAATATGACCGGTTCTCTGGAACGAATCAGAAAGGCACTGTTTTCCAAGCCTCCGTCAACGGAGATATCAGGTGTGGCCATTGATCACTCCATATTATCCGGCATTGGTGACAAAGGAGCATCTTTCATAAATTCCAGCATGGTATCCAAATCCACCGCACCACCGGAAGCAGTGGCAGAACGGAGATTGAAGTTGCTGAAAGCTCCACCGAGAGTCAGACATTTTTTCAAATCCCAGTTTTCATGCAAACCGTAAAGCACTCCGGCACAGAAAGCATCTCCGGCACCATTACTGCCGACAATATCTTTTTTAGCAATATCAAAACTGGGGACATAGAGATATGTCCCATCCGGCAATCCGGCACAGGCACCTTCGGGGAAATGGATCACTACCGTCTTTTTCACACCTTGGGCGAAGAGAAATTTTACAGCTTGCGGCAGTTTACCGGCCAACAGTTTACCGTTTTCATCACGCAGAGCATCTCCCGTGCAACAGGCAGTTTCCACCTCATTGACGATCAGATGGTCAATATAAGGCAGAGCAGGAAGAACTTTTGCCCGGAATTTTTCCGGTGCTTCGGAAACGAAGTCAACCACCGTTTCATAACCTTTAGCCTGCATATGTTTCAAAAGCCGGACAGCTTGAGTACCATATTCCGGATCGGGAGCATCCAAGGTGTCAAGCAAAAGCAAATATGCCAGATAGAAATATTTCGCAGGCACATCTATATTGCATAAATCATCATAACATAATTCGGCATTGACACCGCTGCAATGGAAAAATGTACGTTTCCCTTCGCCGGACATCACATCTGTATAACTGGTTCTGCCGGGAGTACGGAGCATATAACGGTCATCGATATTACGCTGCCTGATTTCATTAAGGATATAATCACCTTCCGCATCCATGCCGATACGGCCGGCAGCATAAAGCGGGATCGTATTTCCTGCCGCTGCCAGATCAAACAACACATTGGCAGGACCACCCCCCGGAGCGGCCTCCTCTTTAAGCACGTTGCACAAATTTCCTTCACCCGGCCAGCGGTCAATGGTTTTGACCCGATCCTGAATCCAGTTTCCGGCACCGACAATTCCTTTTTTCATATCTGCAAAATCCTTTATCTACAATTAGTTCAACATGACCTGTCCGCCGGTGACTGCGATTGCCTGACCGGTTTCGTACTGTTGTTCGACCGCATAGACGATAGCTTTGGCGACATCAGCAGGGAAACAACCGCGATTCATCGGAACCAGACTTTCATAATGGCGGCGCACATCGGCTACTGTTTTTGCTCCCGGAACTTTCCCGGCGGCAAGATACTGTACAAAAAGGCCACGCTCCGGATCGCTCCACAACGGCCCATCAAGGAAGTTGCCGGGGCAGGCCGCATTGACTTTGATCATGTCACCGACCAATTCCAGCGCAAAACTTTGGACCAAGCCCAAACCGCCGAATTTACTTCCGGCATAAGCACCATTATTCTTGCTTCCGACCAGACCGCTCTTGCTGTTGACCTGAACGATATCGCTCCACAGGCCGGTAGCCTTATTCTGTTCACTCATAACCTGGGCGAAATATTTGGTGCAGAGGAAAAAGCCATTATAGTTTACGTTAGTGACAAACTCCCAGTCTTTCATGGCAAAACTTTTGACACTTCCGGCCCGGGCCACACCGGCATTGGAAACCAGAAGATCCACGCCGCCATATTCTTTTACGATATTCTGCACCAGACCGGCGACAGACTCTTCATCAGATACATTTACCGCAAAACCACGGGCTCCGGTACCGAGAGTGGCCGCGGCCTTTGCTGCACCTTCCGCATTCATGTCGGCGACCACGATATCAGCACCTTGAGCGGCGAGGCTTTCGGCGATGCCGTAACCGAATCCCTGTGCTCCGCCGGTAACGACGGCGACCATACCGGTCAAACCGGCAGCTCCGCCGGAAGCGACTTTGGCCCGGTAAGATTCGACTTCCCAGTTTTCGATAAATTCACGCTGGGCATCATTGAGATAATGGACTCCGCCGAATGCTGCGGCAATTTTTTCGATCAAAGCACCATTGAGAGCCAGAGCTAAAACAGTACCGGCACCGGCACGATTCTTTCCGGCACAAAAAACTGCTTTACCGGGGACTTCCACCATGCGGGGAGGATAAGAACGCTCCGTAATAAAATTATCGATCACCGCTTTATCCGGATTTTCAGAAATCACGCCGAAAGCCTTGGCATAAACCAAATGATCCGGAGTCAAAGGTCCGCGGGGGATCGTGAATCCGCCGACACTGGTCACCGTGACCGGTTTGCCATTATCATTGCCACGCAGATATCCACGCAGTTTCGGGGCATAGGTCATAACCGTTTCGATATCGGCCTGACCGGGGATGATCTCACTGATATCAACACCTTCAGCAGCACAGAAATCTGCCAGTTTTTTCATCATGCCGTCATAAAGTTCTTCTATTTCGGCTTCAGAATTTGCACCGACAAAAACGCCATGGTTCTGCAAAAAGATTATCTGCGGATCTTTGCCGAAATTTTTCTTGTACTCCCGGCAATGGTCAAAAACTACTTTCGCAAGAATGAAACCGGGATCGCAGTAATCCACCCAGAGAGCCTCCGGGAAAAGTTTTGCTGCGATGCTTTTGCCGTCATTGCCGCAAGTCATGCCATTGACCAATGCCGGATGCGTATGTACGACATAGGTAAAAGGCAATATTTCATGCATCGGGGCTTCAACGGAAGGGCGGCGCCCCTCACCTACGATTGCATAAGCCATCAGACTTTTTACTTTAGCTTCACGTTCATCTTTGTCAGCGAATTCGGGCAATTCAAAACAACTGCGGACAATTTCCCGATCCATTTTGACAAAATCGTTTTCTTTGATCGCCGCCAGCGAAACACCACTGGGTTTGACATAAAGAAATTTTTCGTCTTTGAAAGAGGTGTTACCGCCGCCGGCCAGCACATATGCCGGATCTGAACCGTAGCGGTTGGACATTTTTGTAATGATAGACAGTGACATGATAATTTCTCCTTTCTTACGGATACTGTATTAAAATATACCTGTTATTGATCTTTTTCAACCTTCTCGACTGCATCTTTACGTTCTTCCAGGCGGAATTGCAACAATGTAATGACAGACAGCAAAACCATTATCTGCAAAATAATCACTGCCGCAGTTTTGAATTCCCCCCAATAGACCGGCAATGCACTCAATGCAATATTCAATGCCAGCAAATGCACCAGCGTAACGGCCGTTTTACGGCTCAACCCCATTCGGACAAAGCGATGGGAAATATGATTGTGATCCCCAATCCAGAAAGGTTTTTTATTCAATGTTCGAATAATTACCACCATCATCGTATCAAAAAGCGGCAACGCTAAAATCAGCAACGGGATCAATACCGGAAAGCGGGATTGGGAAAAACTTATATCAAAATACGACACTCCGGCCGAAACGACTGCCGCCAGATACCCGAGAAAATGACTGCCGGAATCCCCCATGAATATGGAGGCCGGATTGGCATTATAAAGCCAGAATCCGCAACACATACCAAAATTCAAAGCGCAAAATACCGCAAAGAAAAATTCATTATTCAAGGCGGCAATAATGGTAAAAAATCCCATGGAAATCGCGATCGTACCAACCGCCAAGCCATCCATATTGTCAAAAAAATTGATCGAATTCATCAACAGCATAAACCAGAAAACAGTTGCACAAACCGAAAAGATTTCGTTATGGATAAACAAGTTGATTCTGATCCCGCCAAAGAGTACGACCAGCAGAGCAATAACAAATTGACCGGCAAATTTCCATTTGGCTTTCAATGCCCATTTATCATCGATCAAGCCGAGGATAACTGCCATTGCCGCCCCGGTGACAACAATCAGTAATTGACGGTCTGCCACTGCTTTAAATCCGTCGGAATGCCGGGGTAAAGTTTCTGCGAAATACTCCGGAACAAGACCTTTTTGAACAATTACAATTCCACTTGCGATACAGATAAGCCACGAAACGAACATCGCTGCTCCTCCTAAAAGAGCAGTTGCTTTGGCATGGCCTTTATGATTGGCCGCCGGACGATCGAGCAAGTCGGTTTTATATGCCAGTTTCCGGAATAACGGAGTGAGCATTGCCGTTACCGCAAATGCTCCGGCAAATACCAGACCGTATACGATCAACCATTTATCTGTCAACATTTTCACACCTTAAACTGTTTTTCTCCGCACTGATTCGAATATCAGCACGGTGGCCGCCTGGGCGGCATTTATCGATTCGTAATCTCCCGGCATCGGAATGATCACCCGTTTTGCACCCGGGTATACCCCCATGACTCCATTGGGTTCTCCGCCGATGACAATGATCGACCGGTCGAAAAGTTTTTCACAACTAAAGCAGTTTTCGCCCTGATGGGGATCGGCGATAAAGACCTCTTTCATCCCCAGTTTTTTTCCCGCTGCGGCCAAATCTGCAAGCGTATCAAAACGGCGTATATTCAATGAAAATTGCACTCCCATTCCGGAACGGATCGCTTTATCGCCCCATGGATCGATAGACCCCTTGGTATACCATAACTCTTTTTGTCCGGCGGCCCGCAAACTGCGGGCAATCGTTCCGAAATTTCCAGGATCACCGAGTTGATCGAGAGCCAGTACAAAATCACCCTCCACCGGGCCGTTTTTTTCATGAGGTATATCTGCAACTGCAATCACGCCTTGAGATGTGACCGTACCGGAAAGTTCATCAAAGAGTCTTTCCGGCACAATCCTCAAAAGTTTTTCATCGCATTGCAGTACGTTTTCCGCTTTACCTGAAATGGCGACAAAATGCACCTTATCCGGATGGTAATGCAGCAACTCCCTGACTGCACGCAATCCTTCGCAACGGCAACAACCGGATTTTTTTCTTCCGGCCCGGGTCATCAAAGCCCGCAACAAAGCCCCTTCCCGGCGGGATAATTCGGTCAACACTCAGTCAAAATCTCCATTGCGGACTGCCACCAGCAGGATTTGAGCATACATCTTATTTATCTGCGCACTGCCGGCGACCTCATCGCCTTCCGGGATTTCCATTTCAGCAAGATTCTGAAGCAATTCTTCCGCACGGGCTTTTTCTTTGAGGATCAACAAAAGTCTCGCCGCTTGCAAAACCGCTTCGTTTTTTACAGACATGGGAAGGGTTGAATCATTGCTCAAAGCGATAAAAGCCTCACTGGCTTCCTGAATTTTACCATTCAAAACCATGCAATTGATTGCCGACATCCGGGCATTATTGCGAATTGATTCCGGCAAAGTCGTATCAGCAGCAATCTGATTGAAAACACCTTCGGCTCCGACATAGTCTTTCTTTTCATCCAGCAGGTAATGGGCAAGACGGATGCGGGCAATACCGGCACCGGGGACATCCGGATTTTCTGCAAGCAATCCCGGCAATGCTTCAGGTGATGCTTCTGCGATCGCAATGGATTGGTTTCTGATTTCTTCATTGTGTTTTAAATAAAGAACAAAACCTATTACGATAACCGCGATCAGCACAACGGTTCCGACAGCACATTTTTTCCAGTTTTTACTGATCCACAATTCGATGCGCTCATCCTGATCAAGGGCTTTTTCGATATCCTGAACTTTGACACGATCATTTTTTTTGGACATAATCTGATTTCCTTAATATTTTATTTTTGATCAATGGTGAGAGAAGATGCGTTCCGGGGCGTGGAAAAGAGCCACGCCTAACTCATTGGCCCGCTTGATGACATCTGCATCACGCAAACTTCCGGCCGGAGCGATGATCGCTTTTATGCCGGCTCCGGCCGCAGTTTCAACTCCGTCTTCAAAGGGGAAGAAACCATCACTGGACATAACTGAACCGGCCAGTTTCCCTTCACCGGAATATTTCTGTTCAAATTTAGCGATAGCCTGTTCAATGGCCCCTACCCGATCCTGCTCACCGGTACCGACTGAAAGCGTCTGCCCATTGGAACAGATAACCACCCCGTTGGAGCGGACACTCAAGTTGACATACCATGAGAAAAGCAGATCACGCATCTGCTCATCACTGCAAGGTGCCGTAGATTCCTGAACTCCGCAACGGCTGTTTTCGCCGCGGGCACGCTTGAGATCAGCAACGCTTTTAAGAGAAGTAAGAAGCGGAGCGGCAATGATCAGTGAACCATCGCTCAAAACTTTAACGGTATCAACTGCAGCGGCGGCATCTGAACAATACTTGGGCAGCAAATCGGGATTTCCGCAACGGATGATCCGGACGTGTTTATTGAGTTTGAATTTCTCGGAGTCATGGAAAATCGCCAGGGCCTCATCTGTAAAAGCCGGAGCAACGACACATTCCACGAAAGTACTCATGATCGCATTGGCGGTGTCAGCATCAACTTCCGCATTAAAAGCGATCACACTGCCAAATGCAGCTCTGGCATCCGCATCTCTGGCTTTAAGATACACATCACAAAGTGATTCCCCCGGACAGGCAACTGCCGCTCCCGACGGATTGACATGTTTCATCACCGCACAGGCGGGAGTGCCGGGAAAGAATTTGACGATATTCAATGCCCCGGAAATATCTTCCAGGTTGGTTTGCGAAAGACCATTTTTGCCATTTTTGAGAATTTCCATGCCACCGATGACACCGGCCTCATCTGCGGGGCGGTAATATGCCGCAGGCTGGTGAGGATTGGTGCCGTAACGCAAGTCATCAACTTTTACATAACGTTTACCGGCGACTTCGATCACATCAGCGAATGTTCCGACATTCTTTTCCAAATAACTGTTTCTTGACAATTCTGCCATTTTTTGCCTCTCTTTGATGTATTGTGACTGATTTTTTAAAAATTTTCATTTCATACAATATAACACCATTTGAACTTATGAGCAAATGGAACTATCTTATAAAAAGCGGATTTTCTTGCTTTATTTGAAAAAAATCCGCAAAATTGGAGTTATTATGTCAAAAAGCAACGGTTTTTTTATCACTTTTGAAGGCCCGGAGGGAGCCGGTAAGAGTTCGCAAGTCAACCTGCTGGCTCAATACCTGACCAGCCGGATGAAGCGTTGTGTCATTACCAGAGAACCCGGCGGCACAGAACTTGCAGAACTCATCCGGCAGGTCGTCAAATCGTATAACGGTCAGGAAAAAGTCCATGATGCAACGGAATTACTCCTTATGGAAGCGGCCAGAGCCCAGCATGTCAGAGAAAAAATACTGCCGGCTCTGATCGATGGTGCCGTTGTGATTTGTGACCGTTTTGCCGATTCCACCATTGCTTATCAGGGGGGGGCTCGGAATATGCCGCAGAATGTGATCAACTATTTGAATGATTACGCCTCGGCCGGTCGCAAACCGGACCTGACTGTTTTGCTGGATCTGCCGCCGGAAATCGGTTTCCGGAGAATCGTATCCAGAGAAAAAGAAGGTTTTGACCGTTTTGAAAATGAAAATCTCGATTTCCATCGCCGGGTGCGTCAGGCTTTTTTAAGCCTGGCCGAGGCTGAACCGGAACGCATCTGCGTAATAGATGCGACTTTGGATAAAGAAGTTATTGCTCAAAAAATCCGTCAGGTGATCGATGTCGCTTTATTCTGATTACTCAAAACGTTTCGGTGATCTGATAAACTGTCTGGTAAATGCCCGTAATTCCGGACGGCTTTCTCATGCCTTTTTGATCCATTCTCCCGATCCGGTCGTACGTCGGGATTTTGCCAAAATCGTCATGCTGATTTCCGGATGCCGGGATTTCCGCAATGGTCATCCGGATAATTCTTGCCGTTTTTGCACCCGGATCCTCAATGATACCTATGCAGATTGTCAAAGTGTTTACCCGGTCGGCAAGATGTATCAGATCAAAGTCGGTGAAAGAGTAAATCCGGAACCGAACACCCTGCGTTACTTACTTGAACACATCGCTTATACTTCCGGCAGTCACCGGAAATTCGGTCTGATCCACGATGCTGACCGGTTGAATGTGGAAGCTCAAAATGCTTTGTTGAAAACTCTGGAAGAACCGCCGCCGGAAACCACAATGATCCTGACTGCGGCCAATCCATCGGCATTGTTACCGACCACCCGCTCCCGCTGTCAACTTTTAGAGTTGCCGGACAACAAATACCGATTTGAATTTCCGGGAGTGAAAGAGACTTGTTCAGCTGTTTATGAGTTGTGTTTTCAATGCGGATGTGATCTTGTCCGAATCGAGAATGCGGCGCAGAAACTCATAAAAATCGCATCATCTCTTGCAGAAAGTGCCAAAGAAAATGCGGAAGGTGAATTTACCGAACTTGCCGATGCCGCCAAACGCAGTGAAGATGCGGTTTTCATCAAACGTATAGAGAGCCGCAAGCAGGATGCTGCCAGCGGAGCCTACATCCGCGACCGGCGAAGTTTTATTGCTGCGATCACAACATTCTGTTCACAAATATTCTTACTGGCCAATGGTGCAGATATCAAGAGTTTGCCCAATTGTGAACTTTTTGACCATCTTGCACTGCCAACCGCGATCGATCAGGTCAGAGCCGCCGTAATTTTGAAAGAAGCCGAAGAACTGGAATATACTTTGCGTTTCAATGTCAATGATGAATTGGCATTGCGGACTTTTGCCGTAAATATTGCAATGAATACCCATTGATCCATAAAAACTTGATTTTTTCACAAATCCGCTTACATTGTTTCTTTCAGACCCGGTAATGAGAATAAATCCGGGAAGAAAGCCACAATTTGAAAGAGGAGTCAAGTTATGTGGAAAAATCTCAATTTGTTCCGGACGCTTCTGCTGATTTCGGCATTGTCGTTCCGGGAAGTGCTGCCGGCAGCAGATGATCCGCCGGGAAATGGTGTAAGACGATTGCACTTCATTCAGGATGATGCACAGGATTACATGGTTTCCAAGATCTACACCTTGCGTTATGCTCAAGCAAATGACCTGATCCCATTTGTATCCGGGATCGTCATGCGTTACAACATCAACAGTGTGGTCAACAGTATATCTTACGGAGATAACCGTCAATTGCTCACCGTAACGTGTCCTGAAAAAATGATCGCTTACGTTGATGATTTTATCGCCAAAGCCGACCGGCCGATCGAAATAGATGGCAAAGTCCCCGGCGAAATCATTCAAGGTACCGGTATAACCAGAGCCGTTTACCGGCCGTTGTACCGTTCCGGAGCTGAGATCGTACAGGTAATGATCGATTCTGTCATTGGTGAAGGTCCGGCCGGTGCGGTTTATGCTTACGATGCCAACAGCAACCAGATATACTGGAAGGATAATGCATCCAACACCGCTTATGTCTATCAGTTTTTGACGTTTCTTGACCGCCCTGCCCCGCAGGTAACATTGGAGTTTACTCTTTATGAGATACGGGAAAGTACATTGCGGGATATTGGAATTGAATATCTTGCATGGAAAAACGGGCCGGGATTGAATCTTTTTCAAATCGGCTGGGATGCCTTCGGCTTAAGTTCGGCAGGTTCCTCTGCACTTCAAGCTGTTACCGGTCCGGTGGGTGGATTTTTCTTTGCTCCGCAATTTGATGCAAGTTTTATCAGAATGCTCCAGCAAAACGGCAAGGCGGAAATCACCAATCGGGCTTCACTTACAGTTGCAAACAGCAACACGGCGGAGTATTCAATATTCTTCAATCCTTCCCAACAGAATATTGTCAAACAAAATAATGATCAAACCCAGGTGGCTGACAGTATTTTCAATACTCAACCGGGAATATATCACAGTTATCTGAAAATCACCGGGCCGGTGGTAAACATCCATTACGGTTCTCCGCAGACACCTTATCCGGCAAGCGAAGCCTTTACTGTCACGCCGTATACTCCCGGTTCAACAAGTCAGTATCCGGGAACATTATTTTTTGCTTATGATCTGCAATCAGCCGCCGTAGTGGAACGTAACAACGTCGGTGCAGAATTAGTGGAAGTATCCCGGATCAACAGCAATATTCTTATTCCGCTGAATAAAGAAATTTTGCTTGGAGCGTGGGATAAAGAATCTGAAGTCGAACAGGTAACAGGAATACCGTGGCTCTCTGAAATCCCGATATTGCGTTATTTATTCAGTACAGTGACCACTGTAAAAGAAAAGACCCATGTATGCGTCACGGTCCATGCACGGCTTCTGGATGCTTCCAAGCCGGAAGAACTGGCTGACGGTAAACTTTTTCAACTCAAGTAAATCCGGGACGGAGGAATATTTTATATGAAACGTTTACTTTTTCTGTCTTTGGGGCTGTTGTCAGCATTTCATGCACTTGCGGAAACAGTTTCCGGTACGCCGCGTGACTCCAATACCGGCAACACCGCCGGTTACGATGGAACCAGAGTTGAAGCACAATTGATTGTGGAAGTCGCCCCGGATACTGATGTCATCCATTTTATCCGGGACAACAATGATCCCAGAGTAGTTACCAAAACTTATATCATTCGTCATATCGATGCCTATGAGATCAGGGATTATTTACGGCAGATGGTTCAGGCCAAAAGAGTCGGCAACACATCTCTTGTACAAAGTTATCCGGGAAATGCCGGTGATCCGGTGGCCGCAACTGTTTCGCAGGTCCAGTTGAATTCCCCCTCATCCCAGCCCGGATTCAATCCGCCCCTCCAACTGGGCAGTAATACTGCGGTGGAGTGCTTGAAGTATGTTGACGGTACCGGTTTGCTGATCGTCAGTGCCGAAGAATACCGTTTCAAAGATAATGAATACGGTATGGGTATCGATTCCATTGTCGCAATGTTGGATAATCCTGCGCTGGAAAATCTTGGTACCGGATCACAGATGTTTATCTACATGCCTAAATTTGTTCCGGCGGCCAATTTGCAAAGTCTTATCCAAAACGTCGGTATGAATATCAGTGATGCTACTGAGTTGTGGCAGGGACAGGATCTGGTGACAGTTGATGATACACTGAACTGGTTGATTTTTGATGTATCCAACTATTCCTGCAACAACATTGCCGCATTGTTGGCGAGGTATGATGTCCCGATTCCGCAAGTGGAAATATTCATTCAGGTATATGAAGTATATTCCGAAAACGATGATAAAATCGGCATCGACTTTCAAAGTTGGAAAAACAATGAGGGAACCGATTTCTTTTCAGTGGGAGGACGTTATCGGAACAACTGGGCGGCAATCTATGGCGGCGCCGGTAATTTGAACCGGCGCTACGGTTCGGAACGCAGCAGTTTTTATAACTTCAATCCGCGTTGGAATACACGCTATCTGGATTTTCTGGCTTCTCACGGTAAAGCTGAAGTCATTCACTCCGGGACACTGACGGTACGCAACAACACATCCGGCACATTCAGCCGTACTACGCAAATATTTTTTGCGGATGATTCAACACCGGTTGATGGTTCTGTCACTGCTCCGGATATGGGAGTCGGCCCTTATGAATTGCTTGCAACTTTGATCGGAGAAGCAGTTCAGGGAAAATATGGACAGGATGACGCAACGGATATTCCGGTCGGAAAAGGTTCGAGTCAGGTCACAACAGTTTCAACCGGTTACGGATTTACTATGCAAATAAATAATGCGGTGGTTGGATTGAGAGAGTGCCGTTTTGATGTCACTTTGCAAAACACCAGTCTGATCGGTTTTCTTTCCAATGGTTCTCCGCGTATTTCTCAAGGAAATGTAGTCAAACAATCTGTATCATTACCCTTTACCGGTAACGGCGTTTTTGTCATAGGCAATCTGAACAAAAAAGAAGTTGTGGAATCATCTACCGGGATCCCCTGGTTGTCTGATATTCCGATTTTAGGTTATCTTTTTTCCAGCAAATCCAAAAGTATTAAAAATTCAGAATTGATCGTTGTCGGCCGATGCCGTTGGGCATCACCGGATGACAATCCCCGTTCCAATATTACCCGTACCTACCCCAAACCCTGAAACTGAAGGAATTTTATATCATGAAACATATTTTACTTTTTTCTGCCGTTATTCTTTTGACCGGCTGTGCCGCAACCAGTGAAGTTGCAACAGTTAGCATCGGAACCGAAACTCCGCCTGCTTATCAGCAGGGATCACAAGTTGTTCAGGCGATCATAGCGGCTAATTATCAGGAGTTTGCAGCAGGAGCCAGCGAAAATGCCGATGATTCCATGAGTGCTGATAATTTCATGGCTTCCTGCAAACAACTTGAAGAATTGTATGGCAAAGCACAATCATTCCGTTTTCTCGGCGAATTGCAGACACCGCTGCTGGTCAATCAACTTTATGCTATTTCATTCAAAAGGGTCGGCGCAGACGGCCAAACGATTGAACATGAGCAATTGTTACAATTGATATTCGGCCAGGAAAACGGCAAATATAAATTACTTGGCATGAGATTTATGTAAAAACACAAAACGGGCCGGTACATTTTACCGGCCTGCATATTTTTGCATTTTTATTTCTGAGTTTTTCTGCGGATGCTTTCAACTTTTTTAGGGCGTGCAACCGCTTCTATATCCAACGGGATTCCTTCAAGAGCGAAATTATCCCGGATACGTTTTTTAAGAAATGCCAAATAGTTTCCGGCGGCAGATTCCACCCGGTTGACAAAAAGTTTTATCCGTACAGGCCGTACTCCGGCCAAAGATGCATAAAACAACTTCAGGGGAATGCCCTTGATGACCGGAGGCGGGGTATCTTCAAATGCTTTGGTCAACACCCGGTTGAGCAAACCGGTCGTGATCTCGGTTTTGAGGTTGGCAGCAACCAATGCAAGTGCGTCTTCCAATTTATCCAACCCGCGTTTTTCAGTGGCACTGATGAATGCCGCCGGAGCAAAACTCAATCCGGGAAGCGTTTTGTAGAGTTCTTTAAGCAAAGCCTCTTTCTTTTCCTCGGTACACAAATCGCACTTATTCGCCGCAATAATACAGGAACGGCCGGATTGTTCGATCAAAGCGGCTATTTTACGGTCTTGTGCCGTAACCTTATTAAATCCGGCTTCCAGCACCATGATCACCACATCTGCCCGGTCAATGGCACTTTTGGCCCGCATGATACTGAATAACTCGACGACATTATCCACTTTACCGGTTTTCCGCATACCGGCAGTATCAACTAATTGTACCGGCAGTTTTTCACCATCCTGCCCGGTAATGGCAAATTCGATTTTCACCGCATCCCGGGTCGTACCGGCGATCGGACTGGTCATAAGTCTTTCTTCCCCGATCAATGCGTTTACCAAACTGGATTTACCGACATTGGGACGACCGACGATCGCAATATTCAAGGCCGCTTTTTTGATTGCCTGTGAAATCGGCACATGACGGCACTTTTTCAATGCCGCACCGAGCAAAGTTCCGATACCGCCCTTATGGGTACAACAGATCGGATAAACATTGCCGAATCCGAGCCGGGCAAACTCTGAAGCATGATCTTTCCAGTCATCATTATCGCACTTATTGGCCGCAAGAAAAACCGGTTTATTCAGTTGCCGGATACGGCGGGCGACATCCTGATCCAAGGGAGTCAATCCGCTCTGACTGTCACATACCATGATCAGCACATCAGCATTTTCCATGGCACATTGTGCCTGTTCGGTAATACCGGCATCCCAGAAATCCACATTTTTTTCAGTATCATCCAAAGTATTCAAGCCGCCGGTATCAACCAACGTAAACATCTGGCCATTGTAACGCACATCGGCACTTACACGATCACGGGTAACTCCGCTCATCTCATGGACAATGGCCAGTTTACGGCCGACAATCGCATTAAACAAACTGGATTTGCCGACATTGGGCCGTCCAACAATTGCGATAACCGGCAAAGTTGTATTGTTTTCACACATTAATATCACCGGAATGAGTTGATTTGATCACGCAGCTCCAAAGCCGCGCGACCGGCAGCTTCTGCGTAATCTTCACCATTGGAAGCATAGATGATACCGCGAGATGAATTGACGATGATGCCGCACTTGTCAGCGGTACAGCCGAATTTAACCACTTTTTCCACATCTCCGCCCTGGGCACCGACTCCGGGAACCAGGAACGGCATTTCCGGACACAACTCACGCAACGCTTTGAGTTCTTCCGGATAAGTTGCACCGACTACCAGTGCCGCATTTTTTGCACTATTCCATTTATCACGGACCAGCAGAGCAACGTGTTCGTAAAGCGGGCGGCCATCAGCAACCAGATTCTGCAAATCTCCGGAAAACTTGTTGGAAGTACGGCAGAGAATGATCACCCCCTTATCCTCATAGTCAAGGAAAGGTTTGACCGCATCAAATCCCATGTAGGGATTGACCGTGACCGCATCGGCCTGATAACGCTCAAATGCCTCTTTGGCATAATATTCGGCAGTCGAACCGATGTCGCCGCGTTTCACATCCAGAATGACCGGCACATCCGGAGCATTCTTTTTGATATACAAAATACTTTCTTTAAGAGCCTCATCACAATCCTGACCGGCATAATAAGCCGCCTGCGGTTTATAGGCACAAACCAAATTCCTGGTCGCATCCACGATACGGCAGTTAAATTCATAAATTGCATCGGCACGATCGCGAATACAAGCCGGAAGTTTACCGATTGCCGGGTCAAGACCGACACAAACCAACGAATTGTTTTTTTGCATTGCCAATGCAAGTTTTTCCATAAAAGTCATTATGAACCTCCCGAAAATTCAATTTCAACAACAACTGCACCAAGTGTGCTTATAATATACAATCCATGCAGCGTTTTTTCAAGCACGACGGCTTCTTAAAAGCCATCCGCCGGCAACTGCCGTCAATGGAGCGACCAAAACCAGAGAAAAACTGCCGACCAGAGTTTTTACCATTTCGGCCGCTACAATCGGATTATTCAAAATATCGACCGGATGAGTTCCCTGCCAGACAAACATCATTAACGTTGTGATATATCCGCCGGAATATGCTAAAAGCAATGTTGTAGTCATTGTGCCGACTACGCTGCGCCCTACTCTCAATCCTGATGCGGTCAATTCACGGAAAGTCAATTGGCTGTTGTGACGGGCGACCTCCTCTATTGCCGAAGCGATATCCATGGCCAGATCCATTACGGCCCCACTGCTGGCTAAAATCAATGCTCCGGTAAAAATATCTCCGAGATTCAGAGGAACATCGATATTGTAAAGCAATGCTCTTGAACCATGAAGCGTTGCACCGTTAATATGCAGCAAACTGCCAAATAAATGAGCCATCAGCAATCCGGCCAGCACTCCGGAAACCGCTCCGGCAAAAGCGGTCAGGCCCTTGCGATTCACACCGGCGACCAAAAACACAATTACAGCAGTAAGCAAAGTCACACACCCGAAAATCATCCAACCTGCCGGATATCCCCGCAATGCAAGAGGAATAATTACTTTGAATACCACCAGACAACTGAAAACAAAACTGAATAAAGCCTTAACTCCAGTCCACATCCCGAAAACAATCAGCAACAGACAAAATCCTGCAAATAGAGCAACGGTCCATGGGAAACGGTCATAATCTTTGGCGATCAACAAAGTTTTTTCAGCTTCTGCATCATCATTTATCAAAACTGTAATACGATCACCGGGAAGGAATATCTTATCCAGATCCATCTCTCCACGCAATTCATTGACTGCCGGAAATGAAGCATTGTTCCAACGGCTGTCCAGTACTTTTACCGTCAGAAATTGAGATCCGTAATGCTCGATCCCCATTTCCACAAGCATGGAATTATCGACACTCAAAACTTCCGCCGGAACGGTGTAAGCCGTTTGGCGGATCGGGGAATCGACCGGAGGTATCAAATAAAAAATCAAACACAAGACAGCCAATACTGCCCCAAAAATCCAATCTTTCAGGGCAAATTCCGGTCCGGCAAACATTAATTTCATAAAAGACTTTTGAGTTTCATCGAAATTTCAGTATTTTCATAAAATCCGCTGAAAAGCAACGCACTGTTTCCGATGGCAGTCGTCAGTACCGGCAAAGCTGTATGATTTCCACTGTTCCATCCGATACCGGCTTTGCGGTTGACCAGAATGCGGACCGCATCCGGCAAACGGTTGTTGTTAAAAGCATTTTCCAAAGAACTGACTTCTGAGGCAGAAAGAACCAATGGACCATTGCCGGAAAACTCAAATCCGAAAAACCGGGTCAATAACGGCTTCACCTTATCAAATGTAAGTTGCGGATCATCTTTTTTGGCTTGATTCAAAACTGCATTGAAATATCCGATAGAACAACGCTGTCTGGCCAACACATCGAAATTGATATGGTAACCGCTCCCGGCGAATCCCATGGTCATCGCACCGGTTTCATGATCTCCGGTAACAACGATCAATGTTTCATTGGGATGCTTCGCATAAAACTCCAGTGCGACTTTTACTGCATTGTCAAGAGCAAGTACCTCAAACAGGTTGGCCGCCGCTTCGTTGGCATGACCGGCCCAGTCAATTGCACCTCCCTCGACCATGATAAAGAAACCATTGGGATTATCCAGTACCTCGATTGCTTTGGCGGTAATCATCGCCAAGGTCGGGGAATTTTCATCCGTGTCGATGCTGTATCCCATAGATCCGCTGCGGCTGCCGGCCAAAGCAATAGCCTTGTCGCCGGATTTAAGAGATGCGATGCCATCCGAACCGACTACGACTTTGTATCCGGCTTTTTCCGCCAAAACAAAAATATCCTCCCCGCCTTTATCGTGACTGCTGATGCCGCCGCCACCGAAAAAGTCAAAATTTGAAGCAATCAAATCCAACCCCAATTCATAATACATGGAACGATTTCTGCGGTGGCCGTAAAAACCGGCAGGAGTGGCATGATTGAGTGTAACACTGGTAATGATCCCAACTTTTTTACCACGGTCACGGGCGACTTCTGCCACACTGAGCAAACGCCGCCCATCCGGAGCAAGACCTACGGTACCATTATCGGTCTTCATTCCGCAAGCGATCGCAGTTGCTGCGGCTGCACTGTCTGTAATCAAAGCATCGGCCGAACTGGTTCTGGTAGTGCCATGTACCGGCAAATTATTCAAAGCCAGAGAACCATTGCCTGACATTTTCGAAAACTCTTCAGCTATCATTCTTTGCGGAGCAGCCATCCCATCACCGATGAACAAAAAGATATACTTCGGCCCATCAGCTTTTGCCATAAAAATCCCGACAAAAAACAAAATCAACAGTATTACAAATTTTTTCATTTGGCTTTCCTCCTTTGACAAAAATCTATTTGATTGAAAATAATATACATTGTAAATACTGTAAATACAAGTATCCCGCCAAGATTCCATGTCTTTTTGCAAAAAACGGCCGCAGTTGTTATACTGCGACCGTTAAAATCAATACCGTTATTTTCAGAAAAGTGAATTGAGTTTTTCTGCGGTGACTTCCGCAAGAGCTTCATCCGGCAGCACCATATCCGGCAACCGGCTGAAAGGGATCATTTCAGCAGTCAAAGGTCCATCATAATCAATGGCCTTAAGAGCTGCTTTGAGAGCATCGAAGTCCACCTCGCCTTTGAGGATATCGTCACCGAATCCATGAAGACCTCCGGCACAGTCAGTTTCCTCAAAGTTTTTGATGTGAATGGCTTTGACATATTTTTTGCCGAGGATTTCAATATAATCCTGCGGTCTGCCGTAAATACAGCAGTTGGCTACATCAAAGTAAATACCGATTTTGTCGCTGTCAAACTGGCCGAGGAAAAATTTCCACTCCATCGGGCTGAGAAGGAAGCGGTTCCACACATTTTCCAATGCGATGTTGACATTGAGTTTTTCAGCTACCGGCAACAACTCGGTGATAGATTTAGTGGAATTGATCCACGCATTTTTGTAACTCACCACCGGGCGGGAGGGTTCCCATGCAACTCTGGTCGCACCGGGGATGACCAGAATAGTTTCAGCCCCGATCCAGTTGGCGATCTGCAAATACTTTTTACCGAATTCAACGGCTTGAGTACGTTCAGCTTCATCATCGGCACTCAAAGAACATCCCCAATAAAAACCACTGGCCAATGAACGGATACCAACTCCTTTTTCTTTGGCATAAGCAGCGATCTTGCGGCACTCATCTTCAGTAATTTCCGGATTCAGGCAATCGCAAACGGTAAGTTCCACACCATCAAGTTTGTTTTTGACGGCAAAGTCAATGAATTCATAAGCGGTTTTCTCTCCGGTAAAACCACCGAAAACCCAATAATTCAGAGCGTTATACATACTTGACCTCCACTTTTTCGCCCTTGGTGGCAGATTCGATTTCAGCCATGACCAGAGTCAAACCATCGAATACGGAATCAGGTGTCTGCCAGCGGTTGGGGATCACATTGTCACGGACACAGTCGGTGAAGTATTTGAGTTCACGATGCCAGCCGGTAGGCAGTGAAGCATCGCCGGTATCCGGAGTTTCAACTTTTCCGCAATTCCAGAAAACTTTAAAACTGCCGTCAGCACCGAGTTTGACCGTGGCTTTTTCGCAAACGATCTGGAAACTCATTTCAAAAGGAACAGTATTCGGAGCACACCAGCCCCCTTCGGTGGTGATCAGTTTACCATTGCCGAAGTCGTAAGCAGTGACGATATGATCAATACCATTATCACTGACCACGCCGCGGACACCGAAACTGGAAACCGCTTGCGGACGGCCAAACATATGGCAGACAAAATCGGCATCGTGCAAATGCAAATCCAATGCGGCACCGCCGGCCATTTCATCATTCATAAACCAGTTGTGCCAGGCATTGCCATCCACGGACGGAGAAAGCCGGCGGAAAAGAGCCGTTTTGACTTCGCCCAAAGCACCGGATTCGATAAGATTTTTGGCGGTATCGTATTCCGGCCATGCACGCACACACATACCGGCATTGAAGAAACGGTCACTGGCTTTGACCGCAGCACGGATCTCAGCCAACTGCTCAAGATTGCGGCAAAGAGGTTTTTCGCAGAAAACGTGTTTGCCGGCTTTGAGAGCCGCCAACAAATATTTGCTGTGATCCGGGGTCGGAACGCAGATGTCGATAATGTCTGCATCAGTGGCAGAAATCATTTCGAAAGCATCTTCATAAGTGGTCACTCCGGTCATATCCAAAGGAGCGGAATTGTCACCGCCGCCGATATTGCCCACGACCTTGCTTACATCACCGGCACGTTTGGCCGGATCGACGTCTGCCAGTGCAACAACTTTGACATTCGGCAGAGCTTCATAGATCCGCCAGTGGGTCGATCCCATAAATCCGAGACCGATCAAACCGATTTTTACTTCTTTCATTTTTCCTTCTCCCAAAAAATATGTTGATGGTTGGGTACTGTATATATTATACCAGTATGCCTGAAAAAAAGCAATGGATTTTTCGGTATTATAGTGGATTTTTTCGCAATTAATGCTATTTTATACAAAAAAATGGAGTGTTTATGTCAAAAAATATTACTCTCGATGTTTTATTGAGTGATGAAGTATGCCGGTTATTGGACAGTTTTGCAGCGACCATGAATATTCAGGTCGTATTCTGTTCCAGAGCCGGAGATGTCTTGAAACGGGGACGCAGTTTCGGAAACAGCAACTACTGTACTTTGATGCAGAATAAATATTTCGGCATCGATCGTTGTATTGCACTTGACCGGCAGATGCAGAAACAGTGCACATTGAGCGGCAAAGTTCTGCTCTACAAATGCCATGCCGGGCTTTACGAATTGATCGCTCCGGTGAAAATACTTGGTGAAGTAGCCGGTTTCGTGATGTTCGGTCAATTCCGTCCGGATAAAGAAATTCCGGAATTTGCTCAAAAAGATCCGGATGCGGTCTCTGCATTTGCCGAATTACCATGCTTTGACACCGAAGGGGTGAAAAGTTTGGAAAATCTGATAAAAATGCTGATCGCCTATATCATCGACAAAGAACTTGTATCTTACTCCGGATCAATGCGGATGCAAAAATTGCATTATTTTATTGATGAGCATTTTTCGGAAAATATCACATTGCGTCAGGCGGCCAGGTTTCTGCACATGAGTGAATCTTCGCTGACTCACTTTCTGAAAGACAACTATCAGACAAGCTTCAAACAATTACTCATAGAAAAACGTATTTCATTCGCTGAAAAACTCTGGAAAGATGATCCGTCCCTGTCGGTGTCGGAAGCAGCTCTTGCTGCCGGATACGATGATACCCACTATTTTTCCAGACTTTACCGTAAAGTCCGTGGACAGACTGCCAAAATGTTTCTGTCGACTTTGCGAAACAAATAATGACCTTACGGATCGATCCGGTTGATCACAGCCGTGAGCAAAACTGCTCCGCTGGCACTGTCAAACAATACCATCACAAAGGGGCGGTCAGCATGAAATGTGTTCATTTCTTCCGGTGGTCTGATTGCACAAGTTCTTACCATCACGGTCGTGACTGCCGCTACTTCAGTGCCGGATTCATTCAAATCAAGTTTGACCACTTGTCTGGCACCGTCAACATAAAGCGGTATTCCGCGGACTATCCCATTAAGATCACTTCTCGAAGCGCTGAAAAGGATTTCCATGCCGCAACCGGAAAGCAATGTACGCAAATCCAGATCTGTTGACAATTGCATTTTGGGTATTTTCACTTCCGTTCTGCATCCCATATTTGAATTGCCGATAAAACCGCCGAGGCCGACCGATGCCAAACGCTCGGTGACCACCGAAAGCGGCACATTGGGATCGACCGGCATCAAAAACATCATTTTGAATCGGCGATCTTTGTAAGCGAGCGTGACTCCGTGGATGATGCCGTCATTACAATACGGCACATTCAATTCGGCACACATCATATCCACTTTCTGCGGTTCGTTTTCTCCGGGAACGGCAAACGGTGCTTTGGCAGTATTAAAAACTTTGAAAGGTTCTGCCCATTCTCCTTTAAAGTAAAGAACATTGAGCAGAACCATGAGGGGACTTCCGGCGAAATCGCTGTCTGAAAACAGTTTTTCGATAAAGCCCCTGCTCTGCTCCTTTATCAAAGCATTGAGCAACGCCGCACAATCTGCCGGACGGCTGAAATCTGCCTTGAATATTTTTGCCCCACACAATCTTGCAGAATTATTGATAAATGTTTGCTCAACCGGCAGGCGGTGATCAAAAACTGCAGAGTTGCAACTGTCAAACCGGGTATTTTTACAGTTTTTCAATTCAGTGATCAACTGTTGGATCGCCAATACATTTTCACCGTTAATGCCAAGATATTCCTGCAATTCACCGGCAGTAACTTCTCCGGCTCCATTGACCAGCATCCCGAAACATTGCTGCATGCTTAATGGAGAAAGCAACACATTCCCGGTAAGGTTGTTCTTATGTGCGGCATCAAGCAGTTTGAATCCGGGAATATCTCCCGGAATATCACCGCAAAATCCACAAAACGCCAATAACAAAACCACCGTCGAAATAATTTTTTTCATCTGTACCCCACTTTCTGTTTCAAATATTTGTTTTCTTTACAATACCCCATTATAAACAAAAAATCAACTTATAAAACCATTATTTAAGCAAAAAACAACTGGAAAAAAACACAGTTTGGGGATATTTTATACTTTTGTATAATTTGGAGTGGATTTCTATGAAGTATTATGATGTTGCAGTCGTCGGAGCCGGGCACGCCGGATGCGAAGCGGCATTCGCCGCCGCCCGTCTCGGGGCACAGGTATTGCTGGTGACTTTCAATATGGACCACATCGCCCAGATGAGTTGCAATCCGGCTATCGGCGGCATTGCAAAAGGTCAGGTTGTGCGGGAAATTGATGCACTGGGCGGGGCAATGGGAATGGTCGCAGAAGCGGCGGCGATCCAATTCCGCATACTGAATGCTACTAAAGGTCCGGCGGTATGGTCGCCCCGCGCCCAATGTGACAAAGCTGCCTACCGCGGCGGAATGAAATATCTCTTGGAATGTACACCGAATATCGACATATTGCAATCTGAAGTCACCTCTTTCATGGTTGAGAATGATTCTATTTGCGGTATTGTGACCCATCTCGGGGATCAAATCCGTACCGGAGCAGTGGTTCTGACCACCGGAACCTCTCTTAATGGGAGATTGCACTACGGACTGCAAAATTTCCCCGGCGGCCGGGCCGGTGATCAGGCCTCCTGTGATTTATCAACCGCACTGCATGAGCAACTCGGCATCACGCTGGGCCGCCTGAAAACCGGAACTCCACCCCGGATTTTGGCCAAAACCATTGATTTTTCCGGTTTGGATCTGCAACCGTCAGAACCGCAATTTGAAGAATTTTCCTTCTGGAGCAAATCTCTGCGACCATCTCTGGTCAATGCAAACCGCCGCGACCTGCCCTGTTATATGCTTCACTCCACCGATGAAACCGCCGCCGTGGTCAGAGCCAATATTGACAAGTCTCCGATGTACAGCGGAGTTATCAAAGGTATCGGAACCCGTTATTGCCCATCCTTTGAGGATAAGGTGATCCGTTTCCCGCAACACCCGTATCATCTGCTGTTTCTTGAGCCGGAGGGGGCGGAAACCGGAGAATATTATCTCAATGGTTTTTCCAGCAGTCTGCCTCCGGAAGTCCAAAAACTTATGTTACGCACCCTGCCCGGATTGCATGATGCGGTGATTTCACGTTATGCTTATGCTATCGAATATGACTTCATACCACCGCATCAGACCGAGAGGTCTCTGCGTAACAAACGCTGGCACAATCTCTTTACCGCCGGACAAATCAATGGTACCAGCGGATATGAAGAAGCCGCAGGTCAGGGATTGATCGCCGGAATGAATGCGGCCAGACATGTTGCCGGAAAAAGTGCAGTATTCCCCGGTCGGGATACCAGTTATATCGGAGTGATGCTCGATGACCTTTCCACCAAGGAAATCGTCGAGCCGTACCGTCTTTTCACCAGCCGTGCGGAATACCGTTTGACCTTGCGGCAGGAAAATGCCGATCTGCGTTTATGCCGCATGGCTTATGATTGGGGATTGCTTCCGGAAGGTAAGTTTGCCGAGTTCCGGCAGTATGAAAAGCTCTTTTCCGAAAAACTTGATTTCTGTAAACAACATAAATCCGGAAAAACAACGATATTCACTCTGTTGCGTGATATTATTCCCGGCAGCCGGATCGAAACAGTTCCTGAAATTGCAGAATTATTGGAATTGCCCGACAACCGGATTGGCAAAAGAGTGTTTCAGGAATTGCTGATATCAGCAAAATATGACGGCTATTTGCAAAGAGAAGAAGTGGAGATCGCCCGCCTGAAAAAACTGGAAGAATGTTCCATCCCTGATACATTTGATTATTCAGCCGTTCGGGGGTTGTGCAACGAGTCACGGCAAAAGTTGGAAAAAATCCGTCCTGCCACACTTGGACAAGCCGGGCGGATCGATGGAGTAACTCCGGCAGATATCGCCTTACTCCAAGTGCATTTGAAAAAATCACGGGGAATCGGGCAATGACCAGACATCCGGCATGGCATAAATTGTTGCATGACCGTTGGGGGGTAAGTGCCCTGATCGTCTGTCTGCTATTTTTGTCAACTGCGATCGGAGTGGAAATATACGATGCTTACTGTAAGCACAGCGGAATTATTCCGGCCTACAACCGTTCCGGAGAAGCAATTTACGCCCCGCCATCCCGTGAACATATCTGCGGCACTGATTATCAGGGGCGCGATGTTTTTTTGCGTTGTGTCGCCGGTTCAGCAAGTGCTTTGAAAACCGGACTGATTTCCGGTACTCTGGCAGTACTTATCGGGGTTGGACTGGGCATGATTTCCGGATATTCCGGCGGACACATCGATGATGGAGTTGTCTGGCTTTACAGCGTTTTCGCGGCCATGCCCACTTTGTTGTTCATTCTGGCCTTTGCGTTGCTGATGAATCAGAATTTCCTTTCGCCATCGGCCGCAGCAATTGTAACGACTGCGGCCAACTGGCTCAATGCGGAACCGGAAATGATCGGAGTATATCTGGCCATAGGTTTGACCGGTTGGGGGACCTTATGTAAAGTTATCCGCGGAGAAACTATGAAACTCAAACGTCTGCCTTATATTTCTGCGGCTAAAATTGCCGGAGTAGGAAATATGACGATCATCCGCCGTCACATTCTGCCGAATGTCTTTCATTTGGTAATAATTTATTTTACCACACTATTCGCCGGAGCTGTGATGCTGGAAGTGATCGTCAGTTATCTCGGACTTGGTGCCCAAACCACCCCCAGTTGGGGCGTGATGATTTCTGATGGACAAAGCCGTTTATGGGCCGGGGTCTGGTGGGAAATCACCTTTGCTTCGACCGCACTGCTTATACTGATACTGGCCCTGAATATTCTCGGTGATGCTCTGCGGGATGCCCTCGATCCCCGCAGATGATCACCGGCTGATATCTTTGCCGTAAGACTCTTTGACCATAAAAGAAAGCAGTGCGGCAATAATGCCAAGCAGAGTCAAAACACCAAATACCAGTAAATACGATTCCCTGCCGTAAATGCGGATATTATTGATCATCTGCGGTTCAAAAACATCCATCAATTTTCCGGCTCCGGCAGAGAAAAGCGATGAAATACCGTAAGCCAGACAATTTCCGACACAAACGACCGTACCGAAACAATCCTCCCGGTTGCTTTCTTTAAGCAACGCCACATAAATAGGTGAAATATTTCCGGCAAATGACATGATAATCATGCCGCATAACGGCATAATACACGATGTTTCCAGCAAAATACCAAACAAAATCATTGCGGCTCCGACTCCGCATCCAATACCGGAAAAAAGAATCGTCGGATGGCGGCGGTTACCGGTCATGCGGCTGATGTTAGCCATAACAAAACCATTCACCGCAGCAATAATCATGGTCACAGTCATAACGGAAGCGGCCGCTCCGGTTGAAAAATGACAACAATCTTCCAGAAACTTTTTACCGATAGTTGATTGCAATGCGAAATAGGTTCCGAAACTGATTCCAACAGCGAAGATCAACGCACAATTCTGTCTGGTATTGAAAACTGACCAATAACTTTGCAAAGAAAATTTAACGTCCTTCTTTACCGGTGGCAAAGACTCTTTCAAGGAAGATAAAACATATAAGGCATAAAAAAACAATGCGGCAAGTCCGGCCGTGATTACCATCGTAAAATAGCCGAATTTCTCAACCCCGGCGGCAAAAGGAGCCGCCCCGGTGATCGAGCCGGAATATCCGATGATCGTAGCGATGCCGATAATCATCGGCATTGAGTTTCCTGCAACCCTGCCGATCTCTTTTACCATGCTCAAGTAAATTGATGCCGCACCGCATCCGGTCAAAAAACGACTGAAATAAAACAGCGGTAAAGACAACTCAAATGCCGACAATACACAGCCTGCACAAAATATAAAACCGCCGACGATGATCACTCTTATTCCGCCGTAACGGTCGGCTAATACTCCCACAACAAGTTGAGCAGCAGCATATACTCCCAGAAAAACCGCTCCGAAAGAAGTAACGACATCCGCATTGACAGCAAATTTTTGCTGTAATTCATTGAATGTGGCACCGGGGATTATCACTTTTTGCAGATTGGCGAAAAAATAGATCGCCGTGAGCATCCAAAGTAAAATCCAACTGAATAATTTCTTTTTATTTTCGGTTGCAGTCATTTTTATAACCTCAACGACGACGGAATGAGCGGCGGCGGCCTCCCGCACCATTACGCCGTTGTCCGGCAGCGTGATTCGATCGGGATGGCAATTGCGGATTATCCACTTCCGGCGGCAAAGTCAGCATCTCCTCGGTCGGCAAAGTACTGCTGAATTGAGTATCCAGCAGTTTTTCGATCGGCGGCAGATAATATGCACCGTATTCACAAAGGAAACTGATGGAGGTGCCGGAATTACCGGCTCTGCCGGTACGACCGATGCGGTGGATATAATCTTCCGGCTGTTCCGGCAGATCATAATTGACCACAATGGAAACGTCATCCACATGGATTCCTCTGGCTGCGACATCAGTAGCGATCACGATTTTATCCTTACCTGAACGGAAACGTTCCAGAATCTTTATCCGTTTTTCCTGAGAAATATCACCGGAAAGCAAAGGTACATTGAATCCGAAACGGGCCAGATCGTATTGCAATTTTGCATTGACATCTTTCCGGTTGCCAAAGACAATGATCCGTTCATATTCCATTGTCCGCAGGATATGGAGCAGTAATGCCAGTTTTTCTTCCCGCAGAACAGAATAAAAGGTTTGGTTGATATTATCACTGACCATCTTTTCCGGTTCACTTTCAAAAACGACCGGATCAGCCAGCCACCCGGAAGCAAGCCGCAAAATGCTGTCATCCAAAGTGGCACTGAAAAGCAGAGTCTGCCTTTCTCCTTTGCGCGGCATTTGAGTCACGATACGTTTGACATCAGGAATGAATCCCATATCCAACATCCGGTCAGCTTCATCGATAACAAGCACTTCCACCAAATTAAGTTTCAATGCCCCGGAACGGCTGTAATCGATCACTCTCCCCGGAGTACCGATCAACACATCCAACTGACAATCAAGTGTTTTTCGCTGCTTTTCATGATCCATGCCACCAAATACGACTGCTATATTCAACCCGGTGAAAATTCCCAGTTCGCAGGCATCTTTGTGGATTTGCATCGCCAATTCACGGGTGGGAGCCAAAACAACCATCCGGGGAGTTGCATTGGGCCGGTCTGCGGGAATTTGGGTATTGAGCAACCGGGTAAATGATGCCAGCAAAAATGCGGCCGTCTTACCGGTTCCGGTTTGGGCTTTACCGGCAAGATCACGATTTTGCAACAGCAAAGGCAGGGTCATTTTCTGGATCGGAGTACAATACTCAAATCCGGCGTGCTGAATGCCGAATTGCACATCTTCATGCAACTCCAGATCAAGAAAACGCAGTTTCCCCTCATTGACCGGAACATCTTTCAAACGCTCCGGCTTTGCCGGAATATTCCGAACCGGAACAGCAGTTTTTTTCTCGTTTCTGACCTCTTTGTGTTTCGGTTCCCTTTTGACCGTCTTTTGTTTTACATTTTCCCGTTTAGCACCAGTTTTTTTCCCCGGTTCGCCTTTGTGTTTTTGACTTGTTGAGGCTTTAAGCACAGGCTTACTTTCAACTTTTCCGGCAGAAAACAACTTCTTGAATAATGATTTGATCGACTTGAACACTTTTTACTCTACTGTTTTTACAATATTTTTTTTGACTTCAGGATATCTACTATCTGACGGCCCAGAATCTCCTGCAACTCCGGGCGGCGCAATGCAAATTCCACATTTGCCGCAACAAATCCGCTTATACTGCCGAGGTCATACCGTTTTCCGGCGATCTGGCATCCGTAAAAATTACGTTTTGCCATCAAACTTCTGATGGCATCAGTCAACTGGATCTCGTTATTTTTTCCCGGCAGAGTATCTCTCAACTCCGGAAAAATATCCGGGGTAAGCAGATAACGGGCCGAAACTGCCAAACGGCTCGGAGCAGCTGAAACATCCGGTTTTTCCACCAAATCATCCAAAAGCCATTCTCCCCGGGCAATGTTTCTGCCGGAAGCGATTCCATAACTGGAAACTTTTTCCAATGGCACTTCTGTCAAAGCAATCACCGGATCACCGAATTTTTCATAGAGAACCGCCAATTGGCTGCAAACCGGAGCAGACACGGCAGAATCCATTACTGTATCCCCCAGCAAAACAAAAAACGGATCATCGCCGGCAAAATCTTCTGCCAGAGCGACTGCTCCGCCAAGACCATTGAGTTCCGACTGGTAAACATAATGTATGTCTGCCAGACCATTGATTGCCGTCATTGATTCCAATAACTGATCTTTGCCGGACTCACGCAAACGCTTTTCCAAATCCGCCGCCGGAGAAAAATGATTTTTCACTGCTTCTTTTCCGTCACTGATGATCATCAGTATTTCTTCAACACCGGATGCGACAGCCTCCTCCACCACATATTGCAAAACCGGAGTATCCACCAACGGGATCAATTCTTTGGGAACGGCTTTGGTAAAAGGCAGCATACGGGTACCGAATCCGGCAGCCGGAATAACTGCTTTGGTAACTTTCCGGCTCATATTCAAACTCCATCAGTAACGATCCGCGGACGAACCACTTCAACTCCGAAAACTTTCAAAGACCGCTGTAAATCAGCAAACATCTCATCGTTTTCAAAAGTTCCGACGATCGCCCCGCCCGAACCGGTAAATTTGGCTGAAGCCCCTGCTCTGCGGGCAATTTCGATCATCCGGCGATTTTTTGAACTGATACTGCCGCGACAGACTTCACTGCGTAAATCGAAGTTGCGGTTGATAAGTTCCGGAATAACCTTCAAATCTCCGGTATCAAAGGCCTTTTTCATTCGCACAGTCAAATCGGCCCACTCTTTCATTGCAGCCAGCACTTCCGGAACTCCTGATTCATAATCATCTTTAAGCCGGGAATGAAGTATTTCCGAACCTTCCGCCAGATCAGTACGGTAAGCAACGTAGAAATTTATATCACGTGGGATTTCAATTTTTTCGTAGAGGCCATGCCCCATTTGGTCCATGTATTCTTTGGAAAAATCCATGTATACCGGCACATTGTAAGCCTGAGCCACCCGATCCTGCAAACCGGCAGGGATGCTCAATTCGTCACGTTCTGCGGCCAGCACCACATTGGCCAGTATTGCCGGAGACATTTCCACACCGTAAAATCGTGTCATCGCCCGGATCGCCGCCGTAATGATCGCAGATGAACCGGCCAATCCGAGCCGGTTGGGAATATCGCTGAAATAACGGATGGTGAAATTTTTCTTTTCAAGCCGGATCCCCTGCTCACGGCAATAGATCAGAAATTTTCTGGCGGCGGCTTTCAGCAGCCGGATACCGCCGTAGTAACCGAATATTCCGATTTTACGGTCAAGGTCTTCCAGATTCTCAAATTCATTGAGATCACGCTTGGCAGACAGGAAGGAGATTTGCGGAGTTTCATAAAGTTCAACTCCGGCGGAATAATTATCAAAGACAAAAGCGATCGTCCTGCCGAAATATCCATCGGAAGGATTGCCGATCAAAGCCGCACGCGGATATGCTGTCGTTCTGATAATCATTGTACTGCCACCTGAAATAAAGTTATTTATATAATATACGCATGGTACGCACTTTTTTCAAGAGAAAATCCCCAGTAAAACCAGTGAAACCAACGCTCCGGATAAAATTATCGCACCGGCAACTATCCAATTTCCGCGATTATCCGTGCGGGAATAACCGGTCAAAATCTTTTCTTCACGATTCTGTTTTCTGGAAAAGGCGTTACGGCGGCCGCTGGCGGCGAAATATTCAGCTTGCAACGGAGCCAGATCAATGGCATCGGAACTTTCAGCGATCTCCATAAGTTTCGCATGGGTTTTCTTGAGGATGCTATTAAATTGCCGAACCTCAAGCAATTCCTGCTCGATCAATTCCAACTCGCATTCACTTTCTGCCAGATCATGGATCACCCTGCCCTCAAGTTCCCGGCGTTCCCGGGCATTTTTATGCTCGATGCCATTGACTTTGCGGATGGATGGCATATAACGGAGTTTGACATTACCGGAATTTACCGTATTTTCCGGGATTTCGACTTTTTCCGGTTCCGGATTCTTTGCCGTGTCGGCAGTATCCTTTCCTGCGACATTGGAATTCTGATGCAATTTTTCGTAATTGCGCTGCAGACGATCGCGCATATCTATCAAATGGTCGCTGATATAAGCTTTACGTAACATAACTGTCTCCTGAAAAAATATTGTTTATGTAAGATAGTTCCAATAATGGTACAAAGCAAGTGCTTATTTCAAAAATCACCTTGAAAAAAACACTTTTGCATGATATTTTATCTTTTATTATGATCAAATACGTTTTACGCCGTACATTTTACTCAGTCTGGGTTATATTCGGGGTATTGCTTTTGACCTTCGCACTATTCAATGTAGCCTCCGGCGATCCGGCCGCTGCAGTGTTGGGAAAAAACGCAAAACCGGCCGACATAGAAGCATTGCGCCATGAAATGGGCAGTGATCTGCCGCTTTTTTACGGATATGATTGCAAAACTGCCGCCTTTGCTGAAATCACGGTGGTGACCGATACGCCGATTACTCTGCCACGGCTCACTGATACAGAAAATATCTTCGCTGAAATCTGTTATGCAAACGGAAAAACGTCAATAACGGCAATCGATGACAATGCTCCCACGATCACCATTGATGCATCTGCGGATGACCCGGTGATATCGTGCCGTTTTTTCCGGAAACAGGATAATCCGTGGAACAGTCAGTTTTTCCATACGGTAAATGAATTGGTATCGGTAAAAAGTGAATTTCCATATGTAAGATTTTTCAACTTCGGCCATACGTTGATGAGCCGGGAACCGGTAGGCGAAGTTCTGGCCGGGGGGATCGGACCATCTCTGTCACTGATGCTGCCGATTTTTGCCGGAGAGATCTTTTTCGGCATCGTACTGGCGTTGCTGGCAGTCGCCTTTGCCGGTCAGCCGGTCGACCGGATACTGTTGTTTGCGGCAGTTATCACGATGAGCATGAGTTACCTGGTCACGATCATTTTCGGCCAATGGTTTTTCGGATACTATCTGAATATATTGCCGGTATGGGGATATGGCGGAGCAATGAATTATATTCTGCCGGTGATGATCGGTATATTCAGCGGGATCGGCAGTAATCTGCGATTTTTCCGCACCGTATTTATCGATGAATTGCGTAAGGAATATCTGCGGACGGCATGGGCCAAAGGATCCGGCAGTTTCAATGTTTATTTCCGGCACCTGTTACGCAATGCGATGATCCAGATCATTACCAAGATCAGTGCCGGATTGCCGTTTCTCTTTACCGGCAGTCTGCTTCTGGAATCATTTTTCGGCATTCCCGGTCTGGGATTCGCCGGGATGCAGGCATTGTATGATTCAGACATCCAACTGCTCAAAGCGTTGGTGCTTTTAAGTGCCATGCTCTTTGTGGTGATCAATTTACTGACCGACATCGCCTATGCGTGGGCCGATAAACGTATTAAACTCGAATAAAAGGAATATTCGTTATGGATAAAAATTTCATGGAATTGCTCAGCCCGGCCGGTTCTCCGGCCTGTGCATTGGCGGCATTCGATGCCGGTGCTGATGCGATTTACGCCGGATTGAGTAAATTCAATGCCCGTGAACGCGGCGAAAACTTCACCCCGGAAATGATGAAAAAAATCGTTGATCATGCTCACTTATCCGGCAAAAAAGTTTATCTTACTTTGAATACCCTTTTAAAAGAGTGTGAATTGCCCGAATTGATCGAAACGCTCGATACCATCGACGAAATCGCACCGGATGGAGTTCTGGTGCAGGACTTGGGTGTTTTGCGTCTGGCAAGAGAGTATTACCCGCATCTTACACTGCATGGCTCAACCCAGATGGGTTTTCACAACTCTGCCGGCTTGGCTCTTGCCAAAAAACTCGGTCTGGAACGGGTGGTGCTTGAGCGTCAGGTAACGATGGAAGAATTGTCCGCCATACGCAAACAGACCGATCTGGAACTGGAAGTCTTTGTCCATGGTTCGCTTTGCTGTTCATTATCCGGAGTCTGTCTCTTATCCAGTTATCTGGGCGGCTGGAGCGGCAACCGGGGCAAATGCAAACAGCCCTGCCGCAGAAGATATTTTTCCAAACAGGGCAATGGCTTTTTCTTTTCACCGCAGGATCTGTGTGCCTTGGAATTGATACCGCAACTGCGTAAGATCGGAGTGCAGTCGCTCAAAATCGAGGGACGTTTACGCCAGCCGGATTATGTGACCAATACAGTCAAAGCCTACCGGATGATGCTGGATTGTCCGGCGGATAAATTCAACGAAGTTCTGCCGAATGCCAGAAATCTGCTTTCCAAAGGTTGCGGCCGCCGCTGGTCACACGGTTTTTATACAACTGAATCCGGCAAAGATTTGATCAAATCTGATGCCATCGGTGCGGCTGGATTACTGGTCGGCAGTGTTGAAGGTTATGCGGATAACGGATTCGGCTTTACGGCAAAAAAAAGGATCCACGTGGGCGACCGTCTGCGTATCCAGCCGCAAAGCGGTGACGATGGAGTGGCATTGACTATAACCAAAATGTTTGTCAATAATGTGCAGAATAAATATGTGCGCCCCGGTCAGAAAGTTTTTATCTGCTGTGACAAAGCTGTACCGATGAATGGCAGTATATTCAAGATCGGAGAAAGTTTTCCGGATTACAGCCGCCGATTGGAAGCACTCCCTGCCCGCAGGCCGCAAGTGAAATTGCATATAACTCTTGATGGCAAAAAATTGTCGGTCAACACACTCAATGCACCGTTTGCACCATATTCAGTGGATTTGAATCTGGCTCCGGCCGATAAACACCCGGTTGATGCGGCAAAATTGCTCGGAGCATTTGCCGAAGCGGATTCCACGCAGTTTGCCCTTGCATCAGAGAGCAGTGCGGAAGTTTCCGGCAAATGGTTTTTGCCTGCGGCAGAATTGAAGCAGATCCGCCGGGAATTCTGGAAAGATTTTCATGCAAAGATCACGCCGTTGCAGATCATTGACACAAGAGTATGTGCTTTGGATCAATTCCGCAAAGATTATCTGGCGGTAATGCCGTTGAAAGTATCCGAGGAATACTTGCGTGAAACCGTCGCGATGAAACCCAACGGTGCGGAACCGGCCGACCGCCGGGCGGTGCGGGCGAATAATATTTTTGATCTGAATAAACTTTCACAGGAAGCGATCCTGCCGGAATTCTGTCCGGAAGCAAAACTTGCGGCCTTGAAACGGGCGATTCAAAACGCATACGATTCCGGCATACGCCGTTTCCGGGTAACGGCATTGTACGGTTTGGAATTGCTGGAAAATATCGCTGCGGATGATCCGGAAGTATTCATCACCGCCTCGGCACCGCTGCCGGTATGCAACAGTGCGGCGGTACAGGAACTGGCCGATTTGCATTGCCGCCGGATAATGGCCCATGTGGAAATGAGCCGTCAGGATATTCTGGATTTAAGGGATAAATCAATTCTGGAAGTCGAGTGTTTCCGTCTCGGCCGTCCGTCGCTTTTGACTACCAGAGCGAAAATACCTTTTGCCGGAGAATTTTCCGATGCCAGAGACAATAAATTTGAGTTGCGTTTCGAGAAAAGCAGTGGATTATCCCGCATATTTCCGGTAAAAGTGACCTCCATTCCCCGCCTGCCGGGTATCTATGACTTTTACGATTTGCGTAATGCCAACTGGAAAAATGCAGATACCGAAACATTCAACTTTGACTCTCAATGGCTTTGAGAGATGTAACAAGAAGTTAACATCAGAAAATCTCACAGATTTTTTCTGCTCTGTATCTGGTGACAATAGCCGGGAAATATTTCCCGGCTAAAATTACCGCCGGATAACCCGGCACCTACCGGAAAATGCGTCATTGCCGACTTTGCAATTTGCCGGGATCGTTACGCTGGTCAAATTCCGGCACCAATAAAATGCTCCGTCTCCGATACTTGTCACACTATCAGGAATCGTGACACTGGTCAAGCGATCACAACCGGAAAACGCATAATTTCCGATACTCGTTACACTGTCAGGGATCGTGACACTGGTCAAGCGATCACAACCGGAAAATGCCCTATCCCCAATACTCGTCACCCTATCATGAATCGTGATACTGATCAGATTATGACACTCGCAAAACGCATTGTTCCCGATACTCGTTACACTGGCAGGGATCGTGATACTGGTCAAATTACTGCAACCGGCAAACGCACTACTGCCGATACTCGTCACACTATCAGGGATCGTGATATCAGTCAATTTTGAGCAATTGCCAAACGCCGCGGCACCAATACTCGTGACACAATCAGGAATTGTTACTCTGGTCAATTTACTGCAACCGGCAAATGCAAAATCGCCAATACTCGTTACACTGGTGGGGATTGTGATACCGGTCAAAGAAATACAACCGGAAAACACTCCATTGTCAATACTTGTCACACTGTCAGGGATCGAAATACCGATCAAACTTGTACAACTTAAAAATGCACATCTGCCGATACTCGTTACACTTGCCGGAATCGTAATATTGGTTATTTTTGAGCAACCGGCAAATGCACTTCTGCCGATACTCGTTACGCTTGCCGGAATCGTAATGCTGGTTAAACTGATGCAACCGGCAAATGCAAAATCGCCAATACTCGTCACACTATCTGGAATCGTGATATCAGTCAAATTTGAGCATTCAAAAAACGTACTCCCACCGATACTCGCTACGCCATCAGGAATTACATATTCTCCTCTGAAAGATTGTGGCACGTATAATATTTTATTATTTTGCAAATCAATCAATGCCCCACTCTTATCAACAATAAAAACCGGATTATCAATAGCGACCTGAATTGAAGATACACCCCAAAACGCTCCATCGCCAATACTCATCACACTATCAGGGATCGTTACACTGGTCAAATTAGAGCAACCGGCAAACGCTTCTGCACCGATAGTCGTAACACAGGAAGGAATGACCACCGTCGTAACATTTTCCGGACACCGGAGCAATGTTTTATTGTCAGCACTGAAAGTTATCCCCTGCCCTTTGGCAGTTTGTAATTCAGCTTCCCACGCAGAAGCAAATGCTCCGGGAAATTGCTGACGGAGTTTTTCACACTTCTGTGCATCGCTGTCCGTTGACCGGCGGATCAGCCGCAAACGGTTGTTCTGCAACCGGCGCGACGGTGAATTTGCCGGATAAGTTTTTTCGATCCACGCTTCAACTTTTTGACAATCTTCAGCAAATCCGGCAAAAAGTGCCACCGCTGAAAACAACGAAATCACCGATACGACCAACTTTTTCATAATTTTCCCCATATATAAAACGTGTTACCGGAATAATATAGTTGACCAAACAGCCGTTTGCAAGAAATTCCGGCAATACTGTAATAAATTTTACATTTTTATATTACAGTTCCCTCAAAAACAAGCAAAAAAACACCGATTGATCCGGTGTTTGGGTTGATCTGAATGTACACAAAAAAACACCCCAAAGGTTGTGCCCAACGTTTGAGGTGCAAAGCGACTGTTTTGTTATGGGATTTATCTTTGAAAAAAAATCACTCAAAGAAGTTTTCTGCAATATAATTGTAACTGTTACGCAGTTCCTCGAAGGGATCGACGCCATTGCAGTCATCCTGCTCGACGATGTAATATTCCACGCCGCAGGCTTTGCCGGCATCAATGATCGCTTTCCAATCCAGATTGCCGTTACCGACAGCCAGCATTTTGCGTTCACCGTTGATGATACCGAATTCTTTCAAATGCAAAAGCGGCTGTTTATTGGGGAAGCGTTTGATCCACTCAACCGGGTTCTGACCGCCGGCCTGAATCCAGAAGGTGTCAATTTCAGCAGCCAATGCCGGAGCATTGTTATAGATCGTATCAAGGATCAATTCGCCATTGTAACGGGCAAATTCCAAAGCATGGTTGTGATAGCAGAGCGTAATGCCCTCTTTGGCCATAGCTTCAGCCGCCGCATTGATCTGTTTGGCGACATTCAGCACGATCTCATGACTCTCAAACGGAGTGTGCGGATGCGGATAAGCAGTATAACGGCAATTGAGTTTTTTCAAACGCTCGATGACCTTGTCTGTTTCCTCACAGATCATCCGGGCGTTTTCATGCGTGGCACAAATGGTCAATCCGCAATCATTGGCAATTTTGACCAATTCGGCTTCATCGATCGGCCCCATACCGGAAACCTGGATCGCTTCATAACCGATCTCACGCACCTTGGGCAGAGTTTTTGCCACATCTGCCGGAGTTTTGATGAAATCACGCAGCGTGAAAAGCTGGGCGGCAAGTTGACTTTTTTTCATTTTTCAATTCCTTTTATCTTTCATTTCCTGCCGGAATACTTGCAAATATCTTCCGTCTATGCTATAATATATCCCGTAAAAAACAAACAGCAAATAAAAAACGTCAATAAATATACTTTTTTATCCTTTTTTGAGTTTTATTATGTTTGAATTTGAAAAATTGACCACCAAAAGCAGTTTGCAGATCATCCGGGATATCGCCGCTGACATCTGGCCCAAAACCTTTGCCTCCATTCTCTCTGCTGAACAGATCTCCTACATGATGCAAATGATGTACGCCCCAAGTGTAATGGAAAAAGAACTGGATGACGGCTTTAATTTTGAAATCATCAAAATCAATAACACCCCGGCCGGATACTTCTCATGGTCAAAATATGATTTGCCGCGAACTGCCAAATTGCACAAACTTTATCTGCTTGAGCAATTCCACGGTCAGGGAGTCGGTTCAAAAATGCTCGATCAGGTGGCAATGCGGGCAAAAGAGGCCGGTTTTTCCAAATTGCGGCTGAATGTGAATAAATACAACGACAAAGCCATCCGCGCTTACCGGCGCAATAACTTCACCACCGTAGAAGCGGTCAAAATCGATATCGGCGGCGGATTTTTCATGGATGATTTTGTAATGGAAAAAGAGTTATGAATTTGGTTGAAATAATTAAAATTTGCGCTGGTTTGCTTTCCGTTGTGACCTTCCTGATAATCATTCCGGCGGCAATACATACCCTATTCAATCTCAAGCCGCAATGGTTCACCGGAAAAACGCTTTTTCTGTGGATTTCCGGCATCGCACTTTTTTCATGGTGTCTGAGCAATGCCATGTGGTTCATCCCAATGGTTATCGGTCTGCGGCAAATCGAAGGGCCGGAAGCGGCAATGGCTCTGCTTTTCGGCTGGCTGTATGTCTATCTGGCGGCGATCCCGTACTGCCTGATCACCACGTTAATCGCCGTTATCCGTAAAATATTTTCCCGATAATGGAGTTTTTACACTGTGAAAAAGATTCAATGCAGAGCCGACTGCGGAGCGTGCTGCATCGCCCCTTCGATATCCTCCCCCATTCCCGGCATGCCCGACGGCAAACCCGCCGGAGTACCATGTGTCAATCTGGATGAAAACTTCCGCTGTAAAATATTTTCATCCCCCGATCGTCCCGCAGTGTGTGCCTCTCTGCAACCGACAGAAGAGATGTGCGGCAACTGCAAAAAAGAGGCAATGGATCATCTGACGGAACTGGAAAGACTCACCGCACCGTGATCCATTGCCGTAGTTCTTGCTTTTTCAGCCATTGGCAAACTGCCGCATGCTGATCACCCGGAAATTATTTTCCGCCAGATATTTCATGTGAACGGCAAACATTTCTTCCGGAGTATTGCACCATGGATGATGGATATCCGGCACCCCGTGATAAAGCAGGACCGGAGCACAGCAATCGCTTTCCTCTGCCAGATTTACGGCAGTATAAAAATCGGATTCATTGTTTTCCGTAACGGAAAAACACGGCAAACGCATCGGATCTATCTGTCGCAGATCCCAAATTTTGTGTTCAGTAGTTCTGGCCCAACGCAAGCCGAATTCCGGCAGGATTTTGGCCGCATTGGCGGCATACGGTCCACCGGGATAAGCAAAACTTACCGGAGCGGGAATGCCGATTTTTTCAAAATAAGCATTCAAACTTCTGAGCTCATTGCGGCACTCCTCATCGCTCAACTCCCGCATTCCCGGATGATTCATAGAGTGATTGCCGATCTCAAAACCGAGTTCCGCAATTTTGACAATTTCTTCATCAGTCAAATACGCTTCCGGTTGTTCACTCAACCACTTTTCCGGACGGCAAATGAAAAATGTCGCATTAAAACCATACTTTTGCAACAGCGGCACCACAAAATGCAAATGACTTTTGCAACAATCATCAAAGGTCAAAACCACCGTTTTTTGAGCCATTTTTCAACGCCTTTCACATATTATCCAAAAGCCACGCCAACTCATCGGCAGCCTCTTTGAGCGTTCCCGGATAATCACTGCCCCCGCCCAGACACAAATATCCGGCGAAGTTATGGCAACGCAAGATCGAAATCAATTCCTTGATTTCTCCATTGCCGCAAGCAAGCGTTTCGGGTGTGCCATCCCACAAGCCATCCACCACATCCAATTGTCCGATGCTCTTGATAAAACGGCCGACCCGGTACGAACGCAGGAACGGATTTTCTCCGGCTTTGGCAAATGCCGCCGGATTGAAACACACACTGCATTCATATTTTTCTTTAACTTCGTTTACCGCTGCCGCTGTTGCCAATGCGGTATGGTTGATATTGCGGAAAGCGACACTCAAACCGTTTTCAACAGCATACGCCGCCGCTGCCGCCGCTCCGACCGGCAATATCAACCGGGTAATACCGGCGGCTTTTGCCGAATCGACAATTTTTTCCGGAGCATCCGGAGCAACAAAACTGCTCAATGCACTTATTTCAATACCGTTTTCACGCAATTGAGTAGCAACAGCCTGTAATTTTTCCGCACTCATAAAAGCACAGGCTTTGCCCTGCACATAATCCAATTCGATCGATTTGATTCCTGCTGCTTCAAGATTTTCCACCATTTCCGGCACATAACGCCCGGCCAGTTTCGATGATGCCGTCAATTTGAATGATTCACAACTCATCCGGTCAGCAAAAATCGCCGCCCGCTGGCTCACACAATCGGCACATGCCGGATTTTCACAAAGCACAAAGGCCGGATCTTCAGCACCGATCGCCAAACCGATATCCAGCAGATCCTGCGACTTGATCAAGCGTACCTGGGCATTACCGATCCGGGAAATTTTCATGGCACCGCTTTCAAGAAAACAGTGGTCAAGACCGATAAAATCCCGGTGCGGACCGGGGTAAAAGGGCCATTTTTTGGTAATTTCTTCACCGGCAGGAGTGGTAAAAGTCGTGGTAGCAGTTCTCATATAGGGCAAGCGGAGCAAGGCTTCCACGCTGTGCAACGAGGTGTTGCGATCCTGATCACATCCCAAAAGACAGACATAACCATCCATTTCAGCAAGTTTGGTAAATGGAGTATTTTCACCGTGAGCAGTTTCAGCCTGCCAATGATCCAGACAGAGAGTCTCAGCATCGGCTCCGATAGCGGCAAGCGTGCCGACCGGGGCAGTACTGATTACCGCTTCCGGGCGTTTTTTCAGAGTCTCGGTCAAAATTCCCAACGCACCGAATACCGGAACCAGCAAGGTACCTTTTTCACCAAGCACTTCCAGAAAAGCATCGATCACGGCATCCGGACCACCCTCGACATGACCAAGACTGTACAATGAACTGTGCAATAAAACTTTATCTCCAGCCCCCAGCCCCAACTCTTTCAAACCGGCAATGATTTCACTTTTGTTCATAATCAGAAATCCTTATGTTGTAAATGTTTCAGAATTCAGCGACTACCCGGCACGGCAACTGGGTAACCCGCGGCATTTTCGGGAATAAGGTTGTAAGGAACACCTTTGCAGCAGTCAATTTATGCAAATTCACCGGCATACAAACCGTCGTGATCCCTGCCCCGAAAAGTTTGGGGAAAACTCCATGCAGAACCTTGCTTTCATAAATATCAGACACCAGCAGTTTGCATTTGCAATCAATGATCCATTGAATAGCACTGTTATCCAAATATACACTGCGGCGGTCAATACCGGTAGGTTCGACCTTCCCAAGGGCATTGATGATGATCGCCGGAGTATTTACTTTACCGCCGAAAGCGGCTTCCAGATCACCGGCACTCACTGCTCCGTCACCGCTTTTGAAATCCATGTGGATCACGCTGGCCGGTACGCGGTAAAGCATATCCAAAGGACAGTTGTCCGCATAAAGCCCGTTATCAGTCTGGGCAATATGACCGGGGAAATCGATATATGTACCACTCATACCGTCGTGATTCATGTTATATGTTACTCCGGTATACGCAGTCAAACCGGATTGCAGGGCTGTCTCTTCGCACCGGATATCCGGAGCATATCTTTCGCCGATGAAATCCCACGTCAAATCCACTAATTCTGACATAAATAAATCTCCACAAGTTTTACCAATCAGCCGTCAGCATATCCAAACGCGGCAGGCCGGTAATTTTTATATTACAACGGGTAATCTCCTGCTGATACTTGAAAGGCAATGAAAAAATTTCAAATTCACGCCCGCTCAATGATTCCATAACCGGCGGAGTATTGATCTCCCGGATAAACACTTTTTTTATTCCCGGAAATTTTTGCAGGAAATTCAAATCAGCCGTCGATATGCAAAGAGATTCAACTCCCCTGCCGATAAAATTATTCCAGTTCAAGGAACGATCCATCATTCCGTACTGACGGCCATTATGCAATTTGATCATACGCCAAACTGCCAGATGTTTGACTCCGGGCAAATTGTTGAGCAGTGCCAATGGATCATCCATCGGCCAGAGGCACTGATAAAGAGCGATTCTTTCAATTGGTTTAGTCCGCAAAAACGCCTCAGGCACGCGGCAATTGAATAAAACCAGTTCTTTCAAAGGCAGATTGCTGCAATTCATCCACGCATCAGAGACATCGGCGGTCAACCCCTTGATCCGTAAAACTTCCAATGGCATATGACGCAACAAAGACAACGAAAAATCACGGCTGCCGGATACGTTGATACTGATTCGTTTCAACCTTAAACCGCTTAAAAAATTCCAATCATTGATTGCCCGGAATGGTTGAAGTGAAAGCGACTCCAATGGCAAAGACCGCAAAACCTCCAGTGCCCCCGGCTCCGGTGAGAAGCCATTCAGTTGCAGATGCTTCAACGACATTCCCCGTAAAAATTCAAAATTTTTACAATCACTGATTACCCAGAGAGCGGTCAAAGGCTTACCGGCAAGTGAGGAAAAATCAAAATTGCCCATATACGCCTGAATACCGACCGTGTGCAAATTCCCCATATCCTGCGGCAGTGATATTTTTCCCAAAGGCACAGTACGCATATCATTCAAATAAAATTCCTCAAGTGCAGGCAAATCGGCATTTTCCAAACCGGTAACTTCGATTTGGTCAAGTACCAGCACCCGTAATTTCGGCAAAGATAAACCGCTTAAATCAGCATGACGGATATAAGTGGTCCCCCGGATCTCCAAAACTTCCAGATTGCGGAACTCATTGATCGTTTGCCCGTTGAAATTATAGATCGCATTGTCGGCACCGATCTGCCGGATGGTCGCGACCTGATCCGGTACGACCGGCGGCTCTCCGAAGAAAATATTTTCAAACCCGGGCCAACGCGGCCGGAATTTATTAAACAAATTACCGCCGATCATCAAGTGGGTCACGGAATCTTTTTCGTTGGCAACCGGCGGATTTCCGTTTTCACCGTCCGGCGTTTCCGGAGTTGATGCTGTTACCGGAGCAGATTCAGGTGAAGATCCACCGGCGATCGCGGTTTGAGGATTTTCGCCGCGGGTCCACAATATTTTATTACCGCATTTGACAATATTTACAGATTCCGGAATGGTTATCCGGTGCTGGATCGTGTCATCTCCCCAAAACTCCACCGTGCCGGAAAGAGTCAATGTATCCTTTTCGACCTTGCCCCGCAACTCAAGGATCCCCCAGGCTGTTTCAGCATATTCGCCATTCAACTCCAATATGCCAGGTTCAATAAACCTTACCTCATCCAAACAGAAATAATTTTCATCCAATGCTTTCGGAGCCGCACATCCGCAAAATAAAAGGATGCACCCGATTATGTTGATTAAATATTTTACCTTGCTCATAAATCATATTATTCCATAAAATCCGCTGTGTTTTAATATATCACGCTTCAGATGGATTACAAGATGATACCGGCATTGAAAAAAAAGTTTTTTACTTTATATTAGTATTGCAGATGAATATTGGTTGCGGAGATATGAATAATGAAAAAAATCTATGCAGTAAACGGCAGTCCGAGAAACAACGGCAACACGGCAAAAATCCTTCAACACGCTCTGGCCGGTGCGGCTTCAACCGGAGCGGAAGCGGAACTTATCAACCTCGGCCGGTTGGATTTTGCCGGGTGCCGCAGTTGTTTTGCCTGCAAACTGAAAGGCGGAGACAGTTACGGCCGTTGTGCCCTGCGGGATGATCTTACTCCTTTTACAGAAAAAATCATCCATGCCGATGGAATAATTCTGGGCACGCCGATCTACTTCGGAGCGGAAAGCGGCTTATTCCGCAACTTCATGGAAAGACTGCTGTTTCCTCTGCTTCAATATACCAATCCCCCCTCAAGTGCAGCACCGAAACATCTGGAAACAGCGATAGTATATACGATGAATATTCCGGATGAAGCTCTGGATGCTTACGGCTACCGGGAATATTTGGATAAAAACAATAAATTTTATCAATTGATCTTCGGTTCTTCAGATATAGACACACTTTATGTTTGTGACACCTGGCAATTTGACGATTATGCGAAATATGAATCATCATTCTTTGATGCTGCCCATAAAGCCGATGTCCGCAAACGCATCTTCCCCGAATATCAGAAAAAGGCGTTTGAACTGGGCAAAAAACTGGCATTGAAGTAAATCATGCAATTGTTTATTCTGGATAAAGATCCGGAACTCAGCGTCCAAATGCTCTGCGATGCACATTTGAGGAAAATGTGTCTGGAAACCGCCCAGATCCTTTCTTCAGTGATCTTCCGCCAAAACCGTATCATTGCCCCCGGTATGCCCAAGGTATATTCCATACATCACCCGGTGATCAAAGCGGTAAATTCGCCATTTAAGATAAACTGGGTGCTGTCGCTCAATAATTTTTTGCATCTGGAATATTTTTACCGATTCAACAGGAAACACGCTTACGCAGATTTACCGGAGTTATACGAAAAAATGCTTTTCTGCCGGACGACGGAGGAAGATTGGAGTTTCTGCCGGGCATTCAAAGATTTTCAAACCGCTCAACCGGATATCGTGACCGCCTACCGCGAGTATTACCGCTTCAAAAAGTCGATCATCCGCAACTGGCACTATACCCGGAGAGATGAACCGGATTGGCTGATTTGATTTTCAGCAGAAAAAATATCTTTCTATAATAGTTTTTTGACAACCGCATGAAGCGTACCGCATACGCAAAGCCCAAAGGAACATGTGCCCAATGCGGCAACCCCCTGGCAGAAAACTGCCAGATACTCTGCCGTGATTGCAACCGCAGAAAGTCGGATATTCAACTGCCGTAAAACCGGTTACTTTTTGATCAGAGTAAAATCGTAACTTCCGCACGGCAGGGTGCCGATCGGCTCATTGCAACTCCAATTTTCCGGAATTTTGACCGTCATTTGCGTATTTGCCGGTGCTGAAATATGCCAGCACACTTTGTCACCGTCAAAACGCCAGCAGCTTTCCATTTTGCCGCAGGGGGTATTCAAGGAACTGTTGACAAAACCGATCCTTTCATCCGGCTCAATATCAAACAATACCGCTTTGCCGCCGGGTAAAGTCAATCTGATTCCGGCAATATGCCTGATCACCCACTCATGCACCGCACCGTAGGCATAGTGATTGAAACTATTCATATTCACATCACCGAAACCATCTTTCACCGTATATGAGTTCCACCTTTCCCACATGGTGGTCGCCCCCTGATTGACCGAGAAAAGCCATGAGGGATACTCCTCCTGTAAATAAAGATCACAGGCCGTTTTGGCATAGCCGTTTTCACTCAAAGCCAGATTCAGATAAGCCGTACCGACAAAACCGGTATTCAATTTACAGCCGTTTTCCACGACCAGTTTATTCAATTCAGCCGCATTGTTTTTCCGCAGATTTTCCGGCAGCATATTAAAATGCAGAGCCAGTGCCAATGCCGTTTGCGTTGCGGGACTGACGATACCGTCGGCATCCAGATAGTTTTCAGCAAAAGCCTTGCGTACTTTTTCCGCGATATCATAATAATATTCCGCTTTATCCTTAAAACCAAGCACCCCGGCCGCTTTGGCAGTCAATTCGGCGGTTTGTGCAAAATATGCCGAACCGATCAAATCAGATGGTGTTTTCACCGGCGACAAAGCCAACCAGTCACCGTAACAGGTTTCCGGACGGAGCATATTTACCGAAGTATCTTTCTGATAATCCACCCAGCGGCACATCATATCAAAATTTTCTTCAAGGATCTGCCTGTCGCCATAAGCCATGTAAATCGTCCACGGACAGATCACCGCCGCATCAGCCCAGGCCGCAGCTCCACTGTTGGGATAGATAAAAATATTCGGAGCAATACTTGTCACCGCTCCATTTTCCTCCTGCGCATCACGCAAATCGGTCAGATATTTCCGGAAAAATGCCCCGACATTCATATTGATCGCAGCAGTACCGCAAAACACCTGAGCATCGCCGGTCCAGCCGAGTCTCTCATCTCTTTGCGGACAATCGGTCGGAACTTCCAGAAAGTTATCCCGCTGGCCCCAGCAAATATTTTGATAAAGCCGGTTCAATTTGGCATCACCACATTCAAAGTCACCGGTCTTTTCCAATTCCGAATGCATGACCACGGCAGAAACTTCAATATCTTCTGCCGCATTACCACCGGTAAATTGCGGTCCGTCGATCTGCACATAGCGAAAGCCGTGAAAGGTGAAACGGGTCTCATATCCCTGCGGTTCATCGACCGGAGCTTTAGTCGTGTAATAATCGGTACTGATCGCACTGCGGAAATTCAAATTATACAATGAACCATCCTGATTGAACATCTCACCGTAACGGATCGTGATCAGACGGCCTCCGTAGGATTTGAGATTTTTGATCCGGATGCCGCCGGAAATATTCTGTCCGAAATCCCAGATCAGAGCATCATTCGCCGTCCGGAAAAATTTGACCGGTCTCAATACTTCTATTTCTCTGACCGGCACACAGCATTTGGGAACCAGTGCGGGGGAATCGACCGCCATTTCTCCGGTGCGTGCCTCCCGCCATTTGCCGTCATCAAAACCGCACTTATCCCAGCCGGGCATTTCCAGACGTGAATCATAAGCCTCGCCATCGTAAATATCACTGTGCAAATACGGTCCGGTCGCAGTACGCCACCCGGGGCCGGTGACGATCTTTTGCTGCGAACCGTCATCGCAGGTAATTTCCAGTTGCAAAAGCAATTCCGGATATTCACCGTAGCAGTTGCGGCGGCGGCCGGAAAGATACGAGCAATACCAGCCATCACCGACGACAGCACCAAGCACATTGCCGCCATTTACCAGCAAATCAGTAACATCATAAGAAAGATATTGAATGCGTTTTTTGAAATCCGTCCACCCCGGAACCATCCGGTCATCACTGACAATTCCACCATTGATATGCAACTCAAAAATTCCCCGGCATGCGGCATAAAGGCGGGCTTTACGGACTTGGCCGGTATTGAATTCTTTTCTGAAATATGGCAGAGGAGACGGAATACTCGGATTGTTCCCATCAAACCATATCCACTGTGCATCCCAGTCACGGTTGTCAAAAAGCGGTGTTTCAAACTGTTGTTTTTCCGATGTCACGCAGTTTCCGCGACCATCCTTGACCATCACCTGCCAATACACCACACAACGGGAACTCAATTCATCACCGCCCCAGCGTATGCCGCATGACTCCGCGGAAACAACTTCTCCGGAATCCCACAAAATTTTTCCGGATTCATCCCATGCCGTAAGTTGGTAACTGCACTGCATCACTCCGGCAACCGTACTTTGCATCTGCCAACTGAAAGACGGGCGGCGGGAAGCACAGAAGACCGCCCCCGGGATCAAGCCATCCACCCGCAAATCGCATATTGAAAAAATATTACTCATAAAATACACCATCCTTTTCGGTAACAATATTACAAACGCCCCGCCCCCCAAAAAAAATCCGGCAGGAAATTGAATAACTTGAATCCAATGGAAAAAATTTCCAGATTTTATCGCATCAATGTTGTTTTTTCACTGCCGCTTCAAGGTATTCCCTGCCGAGATCAAAAACGCAACACTCTTTTTTATCCAGCAATGGTCCGTGACCGCCGGTAACCGTGTGAAGCATACGTTTATTTCTGACTGTCAAACTGTTGTAAGCAGCATAAGTCGATGCCGGAGGAGTGACCGTATCAATGAATCCCACCGCCATGACCACCGGACACTTGATACGGGAAGCAAAATTGACCATATCAAAATATCCGGAAACCGTCTTTGCTCCATCATAAGCCGGTGGATTATTGAAAAGATCCGGCCAACCGGGCAAATGACCGGCATTCCTGCCGCAGTGATTACTCATGGCAGAGGCGGCGGCCCAGCAGAATTTTACATCCGGATTCAATACCGAAGCCACAATACTCTGACATCCGCCCATACTGCCGCCCCAAACCGATAAATTGCCATTGAATTCCGGAAGCGACTTTATGAAATCGGCAGCGATCACGCCCCGTAAAAATATTTTACGCATTTCATATTTCTGCGGATCATCGGCATTAAGGAATTGGTAATTCAAAACCTTTTCCCGCCCCGGAGCAAGCAATTCAGCACGACGTTCCGGAAAATTTTCCAACCCGTGAAAATTAAGATTGAAAGATACTGCACGCAAATTTTTTGCATCTTTTATCGCAATCTCCAATTCACTTGATACCTTGCTGGCTCCGAGAAAACTCAAAACTCCCGGCAATGAACCTTTCCTTGCATCACGCGGCATTGCCAGAAAGCCGGAAGCATTGATTCCGCCACGCGACAAGTGAACATCAAAAGCGGCAATATCCTGCGGCAGATAACCTTCTGCAACCGGCGTGCAGGAAACAACAGTCAACTTACCGGCATGCAGTTTGGCAACTTCATGCTGCCAGAAGCCGTCAAAATCAGCAGGACACCGGGAACCGGGAACGATCTTTTCCGGCTCAATGGCGGCTCCGGCGAGCGTTTCAAAAGTTTTACCGTTGCGGTAACGCCCCTGCACTTTCAGCAAAATAAAACCCGGCTTTTCCGCCCGGATGACGATATCGCCGTCAAAAGCCGTTTCCGGAGAAAGAGTTTCACCATTATCGACCGTATAAAAACCTTTTGCCCCCGGCACTACCTGAAAGCAAATATTTTCCCCGCAGCGATACACTGCTCTTTTACGGGATGCCCGCACCGGAAAACTGCCGGATTTGACCATTTTTCAAGCCTCCAGTTTGTGGCAGATTTCCACTAATTTTTCCGCAGAGTAATACCAGAAGTTTTTCTCAAAATCCGCAGAAAACGCCGCCGCATGAGGAGAAATTATCACCTTTTCGCACTTTAACAGCGGATTATCCGCCCGGGGAGGCTCATCACACAAAACATCCAGAGCCGCACCGCCAAGTTTTCCGGCAGTCAAAGCCTTGAAAAGTGCCGCCTCATCAATAACTTCCCCTCTTGAAGTATTGACCAGCAGGGCATCTTTTTTCATCAGATTGAAACGTGCCTCATTCATCAGATTTCTGGTATCGTCAGTCAGCGGACAATGCAGGGAAACGAAGTCAGATTCTTTGAGCAAAACCTCCAGATCGGTGGAGTTTTCCGTCCACGGATCATAGTGCAAGACTTTCATATCGAAACCGGAAACCAGTTTTTCCACCGTGCGGGCGATCCTGCCGTAGCCGACCACGCCCAAGGTCCTGCCGGTCAAATGCCATTTGGTCTGATTGCCGGATGAATCCCATTGACCGCCATGCACCTGACGGTCAAACTGCACCAGATTGCGGGCAAGAGCAAAAAGCATGGATACGGCATGTTCGGCAACTGATTCGCTGATAGATTCCGGGGTATTGAAAACCAGAATATTATTTGCCTTGCAATATTCCAGAGGCAAAGCATCCAGACCGCTGCCGCTGCGCAAAATTGCCCGGCACTTTGGCAGACGGGATAAGGCTTCCGGCTTGACCGCCACATTGGCTCCAAACATCCAGATGATATCCGAATTTGCGGCAAAATCCACCAACTCATCCGGAGTATTGCAACGGCGGCAATTTATCACCGCCGCTTCACGGATACGGGAAATACATGATGACGGAAAACGCGCCTCTCCGGCAGAAACCATTGCAATCTCAAGCATTTTCACACCCCTTTCTGAAAGCTCTCAAACCGGCAGCCATTGCCCCCCAGTCACTGATTCCGGCGAACCAATCCACGCCGCGGGCTTTCCAACGGGCGAAATCTCCGGCAGCAGTTCCCAAAATCAAACCTTTGGCTTTAACCTTGGCACAAATTTCATCCAGTGTTTCATTGAGTTTTTCATCGTTCATCTGATTCAAAATACCCATACTTCCGGAAAGATCGCACGGCCCGATGCAGATACTGCCGATACCGGGTACTTCCAGTATTTCATCAAGGTTGCGAACCGCATCGACATGTTCGATCTGGATGATCACCATCGGCTCTGATTCAGACCGTTTTACATAATCAAAGAAATCTTCTGAACCGTAACGCACCGCCCGGCGCACACCGCAACCGCGGATACCGGTCATAGGATAGCGGCAGGCGGCAACAGCTTTGGCCGCTTCTTCGGCACTGTTGACCATGGGAATGATCACACCATCCGGGGCAAGATCGAGGTAAGGCTTTATCAGCATGGGATCATTGGCCCGCACCCGGACCAATCCGGCACAGCCGGTTCCGCGCAGAGCGATCAAATGCCGGTGAACCCCCTCGATGGTGTGCGGAGCATGTTCAGCATCGATCCAGCAGAAATCCATGCCGCAATCTCCGGCCAATTCACTGATACACAGATCAGAAAGCGTTATAACCGTTCCCAAAGACACCTTGCCGGAATTCAAATTCTCTTTGAATCGATTACTCATTTTTCATACTCCCAAAATTTTACAATTGCTTATTGCGCATAATTTCAGCCAATCCGCCGGCAGAAGTTTCCCGATACAACGACGGAAGATCATGCCCGGTAGTCAACATTGTTTTGACCACATCGTCAAAAGAAACAAAATGGTGTCCATCGGAAATAAGAGCCAACTCTGCGGCGATCAATGCCTGATTGGCCGCCACACTGTTACGCTCGATACAGGGAATTTGTACCAAACCGAGAACCGGATCACAAGTCAAACCGAGAAAGTGTTCCAAACCGATTTCAGCGGCACACTCGCATTGCCGGGGAGTTCCTCCCAAAAGATAGGCTGCGGCAGCCGAAGCCATCGCACAGGCCGTTCCGATCTCCCCCTGACAACCTACTTCGGCTCCGGAAATCGACCCATTGCTTTTTACAACATTGCCGATAATACCGGCGACTGCCAATGCCTGATACATTTCCCCATCGGAAAAATTCCACGTTTGCTGCAAATAGTATAACACTGACGGCAAAACGCCGCAGGAACCGCAAGTTGGTGCAGTCACCACCTTTCCCAAAGAAGCATTTTCCTCACTGACAGCATAGGCATACGCCGCAATCAATCCGGTACGCTGAATATCCGGCCGCAATGATTTTGCTTTCAGAAAAAAGCGTCTGGCCTTACGGGGCAATTGCAAACCGCCGGACAAAACCCCTTCAGCGGCCAATCCCCGGTGCAAAGTTTCCATCATCTGAGCATAAACAGCTTTCAGAAAATCCAAATTTTCACACTCTGCCGCCAATTGCCAGAGCGTAAGCCCCCGCGTTTCACAGATATCAAGAATTTCAGACATCGAGGTATAAGGATAACATTCCGGAGTATTTTCGGCATTGCCGCTTTCTGAAACGGCACCGCCGCCAATGGAAAAGATCCGTAACCGGTTGATTTCCCGGCCGGCAGCATCCAATGCCCGGAAGATCATACCATTGGGGTGTTCATCAAGAAATGTCTGCGGATACCATAATATTTTACATTTTCCTTCCGGAAAAACCGACAGGATCGCCCGGTCGGTAAAATGCCCCTGTCCGGTAGCAGCCAAACTGCCGTACAAAGCAGCCTCAAAGCCGGTTGCCCGGGAATTATTTCTGGTAAAAAACATCTCTGCCGCCCGATACGGAGCCATGGTATGACTGCTGGAAGGCCCATATCCGATGCGGTATAATTCTCGTAAACTTTTCATCTGAAATCAATTATTATACAGTTCAATATATTGTTGCATACTTTTCACAGCAGTAAATACCAAACCGGGATTTATCCTTTCCGGTCCGGCGATACGGACCGATTTTGCCCGAACTTCAGCTTTGACCAATTAAGCGGTCAGGTCATTGCGGTCTGGTGACAGTAAACCATCACGATGGTATGCGGAACATATTCATCATCGATCCGGCAGAAATCCATGCCGCAATCTCACGCCGATTTGCTGACACACAGATCAGAAAGCGTAATAACAGTTTCCCAAGACACCTCGCCGGAATTCAACTTTCCCCGAAACGGCTTCCCATGCCCGCCTCATGCCTATAATGTATAAATATTTTTGAAATCTCTGACCTTAATATAGCACACAAATATACATTTTCAACAACTTTCAACGTTCATAATCACATTTTTCATACGTATAAAAAATTATGTGTATTCGCTCAAAATTATTTCAAAACTGCAAATTTTCAAAAAAAACGCACATGAAACACTTGATATTTATTTAACATTATGATATTTTAAGGTGCCTTAGCACGTACTGCAAAATAAATCACAACAATGCAACAATCGAATTACCCATCGGCTTCTTTCATATTCAACACAAATATAACATCGCAGTCTACTGACATGAAAAATATCCCTGCAAGCAAGGGGCTGCCGCAAAACATTAGGTTTTGCAACTGCCCCTCCTATGAGAGACTATTTGGCAAGTTTTATTTGCAAAAAAAATGTAAAAAAGTGTAAAATCAGCAAAAGATGATTCAAAAAGGTGTGCTTTTGTCTTGCTCCTATTCGCGTTCTGTAATGCTTCTGCCGGAAGCGACGCCTGATAAATGTCCGTCCCGATGTCTTCAATCTTTTCTGACAATCTTTTTTATGATATTGGCAATATCAGATTTGGGGTTGTTTCGAGATCACCAAGACTGGACAAAAAGCAATTCCTTAAAAAACGTCTTTTATTGATTTATTTTTTCTATTTTTTGAATCCGTTACTTCTACAATAATATTCTTTTATGCGACTTTTCTTTTTTTGTTGTTTTTGAAATGCGGATCATATTGAATATTCGGATTGCGCCACAAGCTCAACATCGTTATTGCTAATTTGCGGGCAACTGCGACTTTGGCTTTTTTCTTGCAATACTGCCACCTCGTTGCGAAATTCTTGTGCCAAAATCTTTCAAATCACATTCCTCGCCGAATGGTCCCATTATATATTGTGCTCCTTGTACAAGTAATCGTCGCAATAATTTGTTACCGCATTTGGATATTCCAAGCTGTTTATCAACTTCTCCTGATTGATCACGTTTAGGAACTGATCCGATATACGAACTGCATTCACGAGAACTGAAGCGTTTGGGATCGCCGATTATCAAAACAAAACTTAATGCAATCAATGGTCCAACCCCTTTGATTTGCTGCAAGATTTTTGTTTCAGGATAATCTTGGGAAATTTTTCTGATTCGCTTATCATATTCTTTGATGCTATTGTTTATTGCAGTTAATGCTGAAAATAACCCGCATAAGTTATTTTGTATATCTTTAGGTAATTCAGAATAAATGTCATTTATCACTTCATGGCTGTATGCACTGTCATCAATTCCTATACTGCGAAGAAAACCGCGAATAGCGTTAACGATACTTGTTTTTTGCTTTACAAGTAAATCTCTTGCTTTGATTGCCGGCAAATCTTTATCTATTACTTTGATTGGATGCAGTAATTTCTTATCTGCACGAGCCATTCTTGCCAATTTTTCTGCATCAATGCGGTCACTTTTTTATCACCTTTATAAATAAATGCTAAATCTCTGGCATGAGCGACAACAACTTCATGACCTCGTTCTTCAAGTAATCGACTGATCCAAGCGGAATGAGTGTCGGTTTCAAGTGCAACAGTTATTGTTTCGGAAGGTGCTGGAACTTTAGTAAAAAATTCAGTTAAACTCTTCTGCGTGTTGGAAATTTTGCCGAAAGATACACCTTTTTCTCCATTCAAAGCAAAAAATTTCAATAGTTTTTTGAGAAATATCCAATCCGAAGTAGATTTTTTCCTGTTTGTGCGATACATTATTCATGGTTTGTCCTCCTGGTTTTTGAAGTGCACTATGCGACTTCGGTGTTCTTGGATTAACATAAATCCGTTTTTTATCAAGAGGCAAACCACTTTTCGTTTTAAGACAGAAAAAAATGAGAGACCTCTTGTGTCTCTCATAATATCTTTTAAGTAATCAGATGATCTTCTGATCAGAGTTCTTCACCGATCGCCCAACGGACAAAACGCTTGACTTTGGCATTGGGTTTCAGTTTTTTCAGAGAACTCTTGTCATCTTTAACCCACGGCTGATTTTCCAAACAGATCTCGCTGAAAAAGCGGTTGATCTTACCGGCAAGGATTTTATCCAGCATTTCAGCCGGTTTGTTGGCCAGTTTCGGATCAGCGGCGGCGGCGATCTCTTTCTCTTTGGCGATCACTTCAGCCGGCACATCAGCGCTGCTGATGTATTTCGGGCTGAAAGCCGCAATGTGCAGGCACAGATCATTGAGGAATTCCGGATCGCTCTCACCCTCGACCTCAACCAGCACGCTCACACGGCCATCCATGTGATGGTAACTGGCAAAGGTGGAACCATTGGAAGCCTGCCATTTCTGGGCACGGCGCAAAGACATATTTTCACCAATGGTGGCAATGTGACTGGTAATCAGAGCAGCTTCCTGCTCATTGACCGCAGCAGCAACATCACCGTCAGCGGCAACTTTCAAAGCACCATCCAGCATCGCATCGACCAAAGCACCGAATTTCGGAGTTTTAGCAGCGAAGTCGGTTTCGCAAAGCATTTCCACGATTGCGGCTTCATTGCCGTTGATCTTGGTCCAAACTTTGCCCTGTTCGGTGGCACGGCCGGATTTTTTCTCGGCTTTGGCAACACCGGATTTACGGAGATTCTCAATCGCCAGCTCCATATCGCCGTCAGCGGCAACCAGAGCCTTTTTGCAATCCATCATACCGGCTCCGGTTTTCTCCCGGAGTTCGGAAACCATTTTAGCAGTAATAGCAGCCATTTTTGTTCACCTTATTCATATAAAGTTGAATTACTTTTCTTCAGCGGCTTCGGCTTTTTTCGGAGCACGTTTACGGGGAGCCGTTTTGGCATCACCTTTGGCGACGCGTTTACGCGGGGCTTTCGGAGCATTATCCTCTTCTTCTTCAGCGTTTTCCTGAGCGATCTTTTTAGCAGCCTCGGCAGCATCACGCTCTTCCGTGACACGTTTCAGATGGATCTCTTTGGCAATTTTGATCGCTTCGCCGAAAAGGTCGGTGATGATCTGAACGGATTTCACCGCATCATCGTTGGTGGCAACCGGATAATCGACCATAGAGGGGTCACCATTAGTATCGACCAGAGCAACGATCGGAATATTCAATTTGTTGGCTTCGCGGACAGCATTGATCTCGTTGCAGACATCAATAACAATCAAAGCGGCCGGAAGTTTTTTCATACCGGCGATACCGTCAAGGTCACGATGCAGTTTATCAACCCGGCGGGTCAGAGCGGAAATCTCTTTTTTCTTCATGCCGTTGACCGCATCGCTGCTGAGGATCGCATCGATTTCTTTCATTTTGTCAATGCTTTTGCGGATGGTCTGATTGTTGGTAAGAGTACCGCCGAGCCAACGCTCGGAGATGCTGAACATACCGGTTTTTTCGGCCAGACCGGTGACAACTTCACGGATCTGACGTTTGGTGCCGACAAAAAGCACATCGCCGCCATCGCTGACGACTTTCTGAAGGAAGTTGCAGGCATCGGCGATCTGACGCATGGTTTTGGTCAGGTCAATGATGCTGATACCGTTTTTGGCACCATAGACAAACTTCTTCATTTTGGGGTTCCAACGACGGGTCTGGTGTCCGAAATGACAACCGGCTTCCAAAAGATCGTTGATCGTAACTTTGGCCATCTTGCATCTTCCTTTCACTTTGCGGTGCTTTTCAGCGTACATCCTTTTACGCCGTTGACAAGCCACCTTTTGGTTGAATTATGCCCCGCAGAACCGGCCACACTGGCTCTACGGGGTGATTATTTTGTTAATATACTGCGTAAATACGCTTTTTTCAAGTTCAAAAAAGTTGTTTTTTCCAAAATTCCACCTGATTGGCCACCGGTTCAAAACCGGTTCCTCCGGCGATACGCCGTTTGGCGACACTTTCCCGGGGATCGAACAAGGTAAGAAATTCAGCAGTTGCCTCCGGAATGGTTTCCTGCATTTCAGCCAAAGTTGCCTGATCCAGAGCAATATTGCGGTCTTTACAATACTTGACAAAAGCCCCTACCCGGTGGTGTGCGGCACGGAAAGGTACGCCGAGTTCGACCAATTTTTCAGCGAGGTCAGTGGCCATGAGAGCCGGATCCGCAGCAGCGGCGGCCATCTTGTCACGTTTGATCCGCATATCCCGGATCATCGGCGGATAAACCGCAAGCATCAACTCTGCGGTATCCAGAGCATCAAAAACAGCAACTTTATCCTCTTGCATATCCCGGTTATAGGTCATCGGCAGACCTTTACACAGCGTAAGCATAGCCGTCAAAGAACCGTAAACTCTGGCAGTTTTGCCGCGGGTAAGTTCGCAAACATCCGGATTTTTCTTTTGCGGCATCAAACTTGAACCGGTACAGAATGCATCGCTCAACTCAATAAAGTCAAATTCCTGACTGCTCCACAAAATCAAATCTTCGGAAAGGCGGGAAAAGTGCATCGCCATCATAGCCAGTGCGGCGGTAAATTCAATCGCAAAATCCCGGTCAGCCACAGCATCCATGCTGTTGCGGGTGATCCGTTCAAATCCCAACTCCCTGCAGACAAACTCCCGGTCGAGCGGCAATGTGGATCCGGCCAGAGCCCCGGAACCAAGCGGCATCACATTGATCCGTTTGCGGCAGTCAGCCAAACGCTCGGCATCACGGTCAAACATTTCCACATAGGCTAAAAGATGATGAGCGAGCAACACCACCTGTGCGTGTTGCAAATGAGTAAAACCGGGAATAATCGTTTCTTTTTCAGCATCAGCCTTGATAACCAACTCTTTCTGAAAATTGCGGATCTTACCGATCAGACGATCAGCAGCATCCCGCAGATAAAGCCGGAAATCCAATGCCACCTGATCGTTACGGCTGCGACCGGAATGCACCCTCGCCCCTTCAGTGCCCAACACATCGATCAAAGCACTTTCAACGTGCATATGGATATCTTCTTTGGCAATATCGTAAGAAAAATCCCCTTTTTCAATGCGTTCACAAACCTTATCCAATTCGCTCCGTATAGCATCAGCCGAATCCTGCGGAATGATCCCCTGTTTGGCCAGCATAGCCACATGGGCCTTGCTCCCGGCAATATCATGTTTGTAAAGCCGCTGGTCAAAACTGATCGATTCCGAATAGATTTTTACATCATTTTGCGTTTCTTCACCGAAACGTCCACCCCAAAGAGCCATAAATCACACCTCAAATCTGTTTATGCATCAACAATGGCAAACATCAAAGCGATCTCTGCGACCACTTCATCTCCGACACGGATGTATCCGGAGCCCTTACCGAAACGGGACTTGCCGGCCGGAAGATCGATTTCGATCACCATCTGTTCACCGACCAGCACCTGACGGTAAAACACTGCTTTATCGATTGCCATGAAAAAACCGAGTTTTCCGACATTTTCCGGTCTGGCCAAAACGCTGGTACAACCGCTTTGTGCGGCAATCTCACAAAGCAACGAATCAGGAACAGTATTGAATCCGGCTTCAATAAACGGTTCATTGCCGGTAATATTTTTGACAGCGATGACCTTTTCCCCCTCGACCTCAGCTACATAATCCAACAGCAAAAACGGGAAACGGTGCGGAATCAAGCCCATGACCCGGTCGGTATCCATACTGATGTCTGCTCTCCTGGCAAATTGATCATCTATCGCCGGTATCGCACTTATTCCACCGGAAACTTCCAGAACGTTACAAATGGTGATCGAAGCTTCACTGCACACTCCGGAAACGGTTTTGGTCACGGCTTTCATAGTCCATGAATCATCCGTCGAAGCAACGACTTCAACTTCAACGATCATCCGGTCTCCCGGCAGGATCGGACGGCGGAATTTGACTTTTTCCAATTGTTTGATCCTTTTGCCGCGGGGATTTCCGGGCAGAAAGCAACAGCACAACTGCCGCATGGCTTCGACCTGAAGCACACCGGGCACGATCGGATGAACCGGGAAGTGACCGGCAAAAAAGGCCTCGTTGGCAGAAAAATTTTTGAATCCGACGAAATGTGTATCATCATCTTTCCGGGCGAAATCCAACAGTTTCCACGGGGATTTCAGAACGAGTCTTTCAGCGATCTGATTGTGTTGAAGAACCTCTGACATCTTTTTTTCTCCTTTTGCTTTGTTTTATATGATCAATTTTCTTTTGCTTTATTTTGAATCATCGCCAGCAATTTTCCGGCCAGTTCCACATTTTTGGGATGCCCCGGACAAACTGCGATCAATTTGCCGGTAATCCGGCAACCGGATAAATAGATATCCCCGATCGCATCCATGATCTTATGCCGGACGATCTCATTATCAAAACGGAGTTTATCCTTACAGATGATAGCTCCATCGTGAATGATCGCCGCCGCATCCAGACTGCCGCCTTTACACAATCCCATGGAAAGCAGTAAACGCAAATCGCTGTAATCAACAAAAGTCCGGCCGGGAGCGATCTCGCGGGCGTAACTTTCCTGCTCCAATTCATACTGAAAAAACTGCGGATCGAACGGACAGTTTTTGAAACTGGTCACGCAACTGACCGATAACTTTTCCGAATCAGGCAATAAAACCACCTGTGTTTTTCCACCGACAGCAGCAACCGGCACATCGGGGGTGAATGTACGGGCCGGCTTATTTTGGACCGCGATTCCGGCTTCCATGATCAACTCATAAAACGGCAGACTGCTGCCGTCACCGATGGGGGGTTCCATGCCATTCATCTCAACGATACAGTTATCGATCTTACACGCATGAAGAGCCGACATGATATGCTCAACAGTATAAACGATACCTTTGCCCTCGGCAATAGTCGTTCCACGTTGCACATCGACCACATTGGAAGCCAACGCATGGACTTCCGGTTTTCCGGGCAGATCAACCCGCCGGAAAACGATACCGGTATCTTCAGGAGCGGCGTGCAGACGGACAGTTGCCCGGGCCCCGGTATGCAGGGCGATTCCGGAAAAAGCGGCACTTCCGGCGACAGTTTGTTGCATTTCCATAAAAAAAACTCCATTTTGACTTGCAAAAAACAACTTCACGTTTCATAATATAATACGTGACAAAGGTTCAATTCAAATCAGGAGTGAAAAATAATGCAGGATTTTAGCGATTCTGTCAAAATTATTGTCATTTTGGGACCAACTGCGACCGGAAAAACGGCTTTGGCCGTCAAAATGGCAGAAATTTTCAATGGCGAAATAATCAGTGCCGATTCCAGACAGGTCTACCGGGGGATGGATATCGGTTCCGGCAAAGACATTGCCGAATACGGCAACATCCCCTATCATTTGATCGATATCGCCGATCCGGCAACCGACATCTACAATCTCGGATTCTTCTGCCGGGATGCCTGGCAGGCCATCGGAGATATCCGCAACAGAGGCAAACTGCCTATCGTCTGCGGCGGGACTGCATTGTATATCGCCGCACTGCTCGACAATTACCGTCTGCCCGGCGGTGCATTGCCGCCGCGTACATACGATACTCCGCGAATCCGTCAGGATCCGGATGCCCCGCCATCATTCTCACCGCCATTTACCATCGATCCATTGGTACTGGGAGTCTTTTACCCGAGACTTACAGTAAGAGAACGCATTGCCAGACGACTCGATGCCCGCTTGAAATCCGGTATGATCAAAGAAGTCAGAAAACTTCATGACGAAAATCACGTCAGTTTTGAAAAACTTGAATCATTCGGTCTTGAATACCGGGAAATCTCGCTATACTTGCAAAATCGCTGCACCTTTGAGGAAATGCGGGAACAGTTGCTCAATAAGATCCGGCAATTTGCCAAACGTCAGGATATCTTTTTCCGCAAACTTGAGCGTGAAGGTCATAAGATCCACTGGCTGGAAGCGGCCCGAAAACCTGATCCCGAAATTTTGATAACGGATTTTCTGCAAAATAAAAAAATCGCAGAACCGTCATTCCGGCTCTGCGACCATATCAATCCCCCGTCTTACTGAAACACCGGCGGCAGAAATTCACTGTCTGCCAAATCCGGATTCAACTGGTAAAAGATCACTTTGCATTCGTGGACAACGCCGTCCTGTTCCACCTCTGTGGTCATGGGAATGTACACCCCGTCACGCAGTTCGTAATCCTTTATCCGGTTGATATAATCCACATAAGAACCATCAGCGACCGGCACTTTCATTCTCACCTGACGCGGCAGATAACTTTCCGCATCAAGATAAAAACATACCGGATAGGGGGATTCTTCGCCATAACAATCGATCCGGTAAAAGCGCCCCTCATCATTGACACAAAGAAAAACTTCCACTCTGGCAAAGATCGACCGGTAACTGCCCGCTCCAGGACGGCCCAAACTGGAAAGCATCTGCATCCGGCGCAAACCGGCTTCATCAAATTGAACGATCCGACGGTCAGAATAATAACAGAGCCACCCTCTTTCTCCGTCAGTACAGAATACCGTCGCCGGCTTATTGTTTTCGTAGGTGATCAGAGCCATTTTATCCGGCTTGGCAAATTTCACCTCGACCATCCGGATAACGTCGTCATTCAACCAGTAACGTTCTACGATCTCCTGACGCATAACATAACTGTTACTGGCGGCAAAACGGCCATCCGGATCAGTGGCAGCATTGCGCCGGAGTTCCAACTCCTCCAACGTAAGGTCTGAAGGAGAAAGGATATCCCCGCTCATAGTAGAAGCACATCCGGAAATCAGCAATCCGGAAAGGACACCGCAGATAAATCTTATAAATTTCATATTGCACCTCATATTCCAATTGTGTACATTATCAAGTCAATACATTAATATACACCGGAGATGCACAAAAACCAATGTTTTTTTATATTTCCTGAAAATATTTTTCTTTCAGCACTTGACAAAACCGGTCAAAGCGTTGTACTGTAAACTTGTGTATGTACGATACGCGCGTGCGTGGGAAACGCATGAGCATAAAAGTTAAGGAATATGTGTATATGGCTAAATTATTGATCGTGGAATCCCCGACTAAAGCCCGCACCATCGGGAGAATGCTGAGCAAAGATTATGATATTATCGCTTCAATGGGTCATGTCAGAGATTTGCCGGAACATGACTTCGGCATCAATATTGCCAATGATTTTGCTCCGCAATATGTCGATACTCCGCGCAGCCGGCCGGTTGTAAAAAACCTTAAGGAAGCGGCAAAAAAAGCCGATGAGATCTATTTGGCAACCGACCCTGACCGGGAAGGTGAAGCCATTGCGTGGCATTTGAAAAATATTCTTGCTCCGGTAAATAAAAAATCCCCGTTTCATCGGGTGACATTCCATGAAATCACCCGGCAGGCCATTGAAAATGCCATTGCAGGCAAAGGCGATATCAATCTGAATCTGGTCGATGCCCAGCAGGCCCGGAGAGTTCTGGACCGTATCGTAGGTTATCAGGTAAGCCCCCTGCTCTGGCGAAAACTTGGCAAAGGCAGTTCGGCCGGCCGGGTTCAGTCAGCCGCACTGCGTTTGATCGTGGAAAGAGAACGCGATATCATGGCTTTCAATCCGGAAGAATACTGGAACTTCTCGGCCGTATTCTCCTCATCCAATAAAGATTCGATAAAAAGTAAACTTTTCAAGATCGATCAAAAAGATTTTACAGTTACTTCAGCAAGTGAAGCAGAAATAATTGAAACGTCAGTGAAAAACGGTTCTCTGCCTCAAGTCAGTTCTGTAACAGTTCAGGAACGCAAACGCAACCCGTATCCACCCTTTACCACCAGTACATTACAGCAAGCTGCCAACCAGTTGCTTCACTATTCTGCGACCAGCACCATGCGTTACGCCCAGCAACTTTATGAAGGAGTGGATCTGGGTAACGGAAGCTCTGCCGGTTTGATAACTTACATGCGAACTGACTCGGTGACCATCGCCAAAGAGGCTCAAATGGCGGCTGCCGAATTTATCCGGGAGGCATACGGACAGGAGTACCTGCCGCCCAAATTCAACTACTACAAAAACAAAGCCGCCGCCCAAGAGGCACATGAGGCGATCCGGCCGACCGATGTCCGCCGCACCCCGGAATCTCTGGCTGATTTGCTCGACGGCCCCCAACTCAAACTTTACACCCTCATCTGGAAACGTTTCGTAGCCAGTCAGATGGCCCAAGCCCGTCAGGAATTGGTTACGGCAGATGTACTTGTCAATGGCAGTGACCGCCGTCAATACCAATTCCGCACCACGGCGACATTGACGGTATTTCCGGGTTTCCTGACACTTTCCGGCGACAATACTCAAGAAAAAGATGATTGCCGTCCGGCGGTATTGCGTTCATTGCATCAGGGCGATATCCTGACAATGACTGATTTCACAAAAGAACAGAAGTTCACTGAACCGCCCCCGCGTTTCACAGAAGCCTCTCTGATCAAACTGCTGGAAGAAAACGGTATCGGCCGCCCCTCCACTTACGCCACCATCATCCGGACGATACAGGATCGCAGTTATGTGGCCAAAGAACAGAATAAACTTCTGCCGACCGAATTGGGCTTCACCGTAAACGACTTCCTTGTGGAAAAACTTCCGGAATTATTCGACATCGGTTTCACCGCCCAAATGGAACAGAAACTGGATGATGTGGAAGCCGGAGCAGTGGGCTGGGTGCAGATGATGACCGACTTTTATGCCCGTTTTTCACCGTGGTTGAGTGCCGCGAAAAACAGCGGAGCGCCGGAAGCTGACAAAGCAACAGCATTGCTTGCCTTATTCAATAATGTTGTTTATGAAGAAAAACAAAAGGTCGGCCGCCGTACCTTTGATGACAGCAGTTTTGTCAACTCGATCCGGGAAAAATTCGCTCAAACATCTCAAATGACGGAAAAGCAATATCAGGCAATGCTTGCTATGGCAGCCAAATACACAGAGCAGATATCCGGAAAACTTGCTGCCGTACCGCAGGAATTGCGAAACGACCTGATTCAGGCACAAGAACGTTTTCAGGAACGCAAAGAAGCCGAAAATCTCCGCCCACCCGTTCCGGAGAATGGCGGTTATATTCCGGTTTTCGATGCCTTTGCCAATGTGACATTTCCGGAAGCGAAATCCGGCCGATATGCCTTTGATGAAGGAAAATTTTTCAAATCTCTGAAAAAACAGGTCATGTCAGGCAAATCATTGAGCGACAAGCAACTGAATGCTTTGAGAAAAATGGTTGTCAAATACAGTGCCCAACTGATCGAACCGGAAAAAGTGTTTCAGATCTTGCAAATCGATCCGGCTGAATTATCATCGGAGCAAAGCAACGACACCGATCGGATCAAAGCAGTGTTGCAGAAATTATCAGAAGTCAAAGAATGGGCACAACCAACTCAAAAAGGACGCTTTGCCTTTGATGAGAAAAAGTTTTATCAATCCATTTCACGACAGTTCGCAGATGGTAAAACATTGAGTGCAAAACAGATCGCCGCACTGGATAAACTTGCGGCAAAATATCTGAATTGATAACAGTGGTTGCAGCAAAATCATGAAAAAAAACAGCGACACATCCCCGGGATGCAAACTGCTTCCGAAACGGGCTTCTTTCACCGGCACCGCCGGTAAAAGAAGATGTGCCGTTGTTTCCGGCAAATCACCGGAACACCACCGTACTCCGGGAGAATTATTCCCCCGTATCATCAGCCGGGTGGCACTGTGGATCGCAGTATTGCTTCTGATCGTCATCCTTTTCTTTGATCAATTGGCATTTTGGGCCGTCACCACGATCGGCAGTCAGATAATCGGAGCAAAGATCTCGATGGATGACTTGGAAATATCCCTGACCAGAGGTGATGTAAAAATCACCAATTTACAGGTGGCCAGTCCGGATGGATTCAATGAGGAAACCATGATCGAAGTATCTTCACTTTATCTGAAAGTGGAAAAAAGTTCACTGTTTTCCGACGAAACGATTATCTCCGACATTGAAGTACGCCAAATAAACATTTACGGCTTGATAACTGAAAACGGCGACTTCAATATTCAGAAATTTGCCGACAGAATGCGTGAATTGCAAAGCAGGGAAAATAATGACGGCAAATTGATCCTGAAAAATATTCTTCTTGAAAGGTTGAAAATCCATATATCCGATCAAAGACCGCAAAAAACTCTTAACGGATTTGTGTTCTCTCTGGAAAAATTCAGTGGCACGATCCATTCCGGTGACTTTTACTTTGAAGCGTTGTCCATAAATTCTCCTCATCAGAAAAATATCAATCTGCTTGAACTTGACCGGGCAGCGATAACCTTTGCAGCAAATTCAATAACCAACGGTTCTCCGGAAATTTCATCGGTGGATGCTGATGGTTTGCGTGTCTCGATCTTACCGGAAACATTTGTCCCATACATCCGGGAAACATCCGTAATATTACATGAGCTTTTCACATCTCCGGAAAAAGTTCAATCGGGCCATGGAACAATGCCGATAGGAAATTTCAATTTTAAAAATAGTTCATGGCTTATCAGAGATAAAAGCAATGAAAATTCAGAATACGCTTTGGGAATCAATCTGCATGAAATCAGCGGTAACTGGAATAACGGTTCAGTCATGCTGGATTCCCTGCTTATCACCTCTCCACAAGGATATCAGGAAAAGATGTTGCAACTGCGATCTGCCCAAATATCATTTGTACCGGCCTCTCTATTTTCAAATACTCCGGAATTCAAAAACATCAGAGTGGAAAATCTTTGTGTCACAGCCGGCATCAAAAACCGGGAACATACCAATATCGGCGTTGCCATAAACATCTTAAGACGCTTGTTTGCACCGGCAGCACCGGAGGGCAACAGTTCTGAAATCAATCCTTTTATCGACAATTTCGAGATCGTGAATGCTTCGATAACAGTGAACGACTACCGGCCCGGATCAACCGGTAACATCAACGGTCTCGGAGTAAGTTTCAAAAAGATGAGCGGTTCATGGGATAAAGGGCATATCGCTTTGGATTCTTTAAGCGTAAATAATCCGGAAGGATACAGTGACTATATGCTTCAAATCAAAACCCTGATCATGGATTTCGATCCGGCCTCCCTGGCACAGGCAACTACACTTATCGATAATATCCAGGTCGATTCACTTCACGCCACAGCCTGTATCAGCGAAAACGGTGATTCAAACTTCAGAGATGTAAAAACGGCGGTTGAACTGCTCTTTTTTCCGCTGATCTCCGACCGATCCGCCTCTTCAGATGATACGGCAACAGCCGCCTCCATTCCCATGGTCCGGATTGCCGGATACTGTTTGGAAAATTGCAAATTCACCATCCGGGATACCAGAGCCGATGCAAAAGCCAACGGGGTGAATTTCTATTTACGCAAAATCTGTTATTCCCAACTGCAACGGATTTGGCAACTGACCGATATGCGAACGATCAATCCGCCGGGATACACCAAGCCCTACATCGCCACAGTAGATTCAATATCGGTAGCTTTTCCTGAACAGCAAAGCCCAAACCGTGACCTTATCATAGATCAGTTGATCATAGACGGTGCTCATGTTTTTGCAGAATACAATCAAAATGGAGAACTCAATGCCCATCACATTGCCGATGCTCTTTGCATTATTTTTGAGGGGAATTCTCCTTGTCAACAGGGAGCATCTGCACCGCAAATTCCGGAGGAAGCCCCGGTTGATCCGGAACCTCCAAAAATCATAATTCGCCACTATCAGTTAAAAGACAGTTCATTTTCTCTGTGGGATGCCAAAACCAGGGTGCCGCTCAGAGTGCCGTTACAACAAGACGAAACCGATTACACACTTGAAAGAAACGGCGGCAGTACATTTGAATCACTGCACTCCCAAACGGTCAAATTGGGCGACAAACTTGCCGAAGTGACCGATGCAAGAAGCATATTGATCTATCTGCTCAATGAAACGGCCGGCTCCGGAATCAATCTTCTTTTGAAAACCGGTGATTCAGGTATCCAGATATTCCGTAATATGTTTGACTCTCTGCTTTGATTTATCCCGGAAATGAGATTTCAGCCACGTCTTTGCTGCTGTTTTCATCATTTTTTTGCAAATTATTGACGCATTGCCCGTTTCCAACTATTGACAATCCGAAAAAGTGAGTTATATTAATAAGCGTATACTAAAAACAGTATACATCGTTTCGATCTGAAAACTTTTTTGGGAATGTGATTTGATGAAGTCAGCCGTGGAACTGCCCCGACGGGTGGAAAGTGCCCGCAATGCCCTGATCACCTATATTCAGGATAATGGTCTTTCCACCGGAGACCGTCTGCCGCCTTACGCAAAACTGCGGGCTGAATTCGGCTTCGGCAGTCAAACCATTGCCGCAGCAGTTGATTCCCTGTGCAATCTCGGGGTACTCGAAGTGCGGGATAAAGTCGGGCTTTTTGTCGCAGATCCCCACGGTGGTCATCTCACCGGCAGAACAGTCGCTGTCGCCATCCGTAATCTGGCCGGCAGTGCTTACGCTGCGACTCTGGCCGGTTTCATTCAAAAATTATTGAGCGAAAAAAATTGCCGCTGTCTGACCTTTTTTCAAAGTACCGATCCGACGAGTTCCCCCTGCCCCGCTCTGGCAGAATTCCCGGGTTTGGAACAGGCCGTATTCGAACACCGGTGCGACGGCATAATTTCGCTGTGCCAATTTGCCGATTCTGATATTGAACGTCTTGAAGCCGGTGACATACCGTGTTGTTTTATTGGGGATGATGATCAGAAATCCATGCCGTTAAGTGTGGTCATTGAAGTAAAACGTTTTATCGCCGATGCGGTAAAAGCATTGAAACATTCCGGTTGTACCAGACTGGTACAACTTTGTGCATCTGATGAACAGTTGACTCTGCGCGGCAGTTCCCTGCCTGCTCTGGTGGGCAACTCTTATGCCGGTGGTACTGACATTGCCGGTAAATTACTGGCACTCCCCCCGGCTCAAAGGCCCGATGGCATCGTAAGTGACGATGATACCATTGTCAGCGGTCTGCTTGCCGGTTTGATTTCAAAACAGTTGCCGCAAGTGACCTACATGCCGCAGATCGCTACGATCATCCATGCGGAACTTGATGAAAAATATCCGTCTGACCGGATGATTCTTTTCCGGCAGGATATTGAGAAATATGCCGCACTGGCCGTCGATTTGCTGCTTGATGTACTGCGCGGCGGTGATCCCGGCACCAAACAGTTGTCATACCGGTTTGAACCGGTTGAAAATTAATTGAACCAGTCAGCCAAGAACAACCCAAACAAGGAGGAACAAAAATGGCTATCGACATCAAAGAACTGGCGATCAATGGCGGAAGCAAAGTATTTAATGAGGCATTCCCCACTTGGCCCCAATTCAATCCCGCAGTCTATGACAAAGTTACCGACATCCTGAAATCCGGCAAGGTCAACTATTGGACCGGCAAAATCGGTATGGAATTCGAGAAAAAATGGGCTGAATGGCTCGGTGTCAAAAACGCAATCAGTGTTGCCAACGGCACCTGTGCCCTGCACACCGCTCTGGCCAGCCTCGGTGTCGGTCCCGGCGATGAGGTGATCTGTACTTCATACAGTTTTATCGCTTCAAGTTTCTGTGCGCTGCAGGCCGGTGCTTTGCCGGTTTTCGTTGACTGCGGCACCGACCACCTGATCGATCCCAACCAGATCGAAGCGGCGATCACCGAACGCACCAAAGCGATCGTCGTCGTCCACCTCTACGGTATGGTTGCCGATATGGATCCGATCATGGAAATCGCCAAAAAACACAATCTCTATGTGGTTGAAGACTGCGCCCAGTGCTTCGGCGGTGTATATAAAGGCAAAAAAGCCGGTACCATCGGTAATGTCGGATGCTTCAGTTTCTGCCAGAGCAAACACTTCACCACCGGCGGTGAAGGCGGTATGGTCGTCACCAATGATGAAGATCTCGCCTGGGAATGCCGTTCTTTCCGTGACCATGGCTATGATGTCAAAGCCAAGCTCAATCTTCTGGAAATGGAAGGCAAACAACTCTACATCCACCGTCGCGTCGGTTTCAACTTCCGCATGACTGAAATGCAGAGCCAGATCGGTCTGTGCGAACTTGAGCGTTTCGATGACTGGAACCTCAAAAACCGTATCCGCAATGGTAAAATGCTGATTGCCCAGCTCAAAGATCACCCGTTGATCAAATACTGCCCGGTCGACACTGAAGAACGTCAGAACTCCTTCTGGTGGGCCCCGTTCGTCATTGATACCGACAAACTCAAAGAAGGTATCGATACCAAACAATTCATCGCCGCTATCGCCGCTGAAGGCGTACCGGTTTACAGTGTGCTTTGGCCGGAAATGTACAAAGAACAGGCTTACACCGACCGTAAAGGCTTCGGTACCGTCGGCTATCCTTTCAATGACCCGCGCTCACGCAACATCGACTACACCAAGTTCAACTGCAAAATGGCGAACTGGATGACTGACCGTACCATCAGCTTTTTCACTCATCCGGTCTACACCGAGGCTCACACCCAGGCGATGATCGATGCCTTCAAGAAAGTTGCTGAAGCTTACATGAAGTAATCCTTGCAGGTGAATGAGATGAAAAAAGTCAAATATGCGATCATCGGTTTCGGCGGCATCGCCGAAAACCGTATCGCCAAAGAGGGATTCGGCTGTGACAAAACCCGTTTCAACGGTTTGCCCAATGCCGAACTGGTCGGTGCCACCGATATGAATCCGGCCCGCCAAGCCGCCGCCGAAGCCCTCAATTTGAAATGGTACAAAGATATGGATGCGATTTTCGCCGATCCGGAAATCGATGCGGTCTATATTGCGACCAACAATATGAGTCATGCCCCGATCGCCATCAAAGCGATGAATGCCGGCAAACACGTCATGAGCGAAAAACCGTTGGCAACTTCTGTTGCTGACGGTTCCGCAATGGTCAAACTCGCTGCTAAGAAACACTTGAGCCTGACGATCGACCACATGATGGTTTACAACGCATTCAACCAGTTGGCCCGCAAATATGTTGCCAACGGCAAGCTGGGAAACATCGGTGACAGTTGCTTCCATATGGAGTTTCTCTTCGGTGCGGATCCGGCGGAAGCCGCCACCTGGCGGTGCAACAATGTCGATGAAATGGGTGGTCCGATCGGCGACGTAGCCAGTCACTGTATCTACATGGCTGAATTCATGTTCGACAGCAGGATCAAACAGGTTCAGGCGGTGTATCTGCCCAAAACTCTGCAGATTAAAGCCGAAGACGGTGCATACATCCGTTTTACTCTGGAAAATGGCCAGACCGGTTCATTCAAAGTCGCGTTTTGTGAGAACCGCGGCGGGCTGGTGGGCACTCTTTCCAACCTCGGCTACGAGATCTACGGTGATGCAGCGGTACTGCGTGGTTTCGGTACGATGTTCCAACTTTCCGGTTACAAAGATGAGCCTTACGCCATACGTCTGGAACTGGAAAGCAGCGATGGTATCAAACCCTTGCGTCCGCGTAAATTCCCGAATATCTATCAGCAGATCATCATGCACCATGCCCAATCGGTCATTGACGGCAAACCGCTCAATGCCGAAGATGGTCTGCGCAATTTGCGTGCCTGTTTTGCCATTCACAAATCCGCCCGCAACGGCGGCAAGGCATATCAGGTCAAGTAAGTTGTTGCCACAAAACAATATTGCACGGAATGAAATTTATTCCGTGCAATATTGTTATACCTGATGCAAAAAATGAAAAAATTCAAATTTCCGACATCTCCGGTTGTATGCAGTGACTCTATTGATATAGAGATCAATGATGACAACCGTATATCCTTTATCCGATTCAATGGCGGCTGTCCCGGCTCCTTGACCGCTGTCGCAGCACTGACCAAAAATAAAACACCGCAGGAAGCGATAAAACTCCTCAATGGCATAAGTTGCGGCAGCAAGAAAACCAGTTGCCCGGATCAATTGGCTCAAGCTTTGAAAAAAGTTTGCAGACAACTTGATTTGAAGTAAAACGTCAAAATTCTTCCAATTCCAGAAATTCTCTTAACGCATCCTGCCATTGCGGCATGGGTGATAATCCCCATTGAGCAAGTTTATCCTTGCGTAAACGGGAGTTGGCCGGGCGGGGAGCCGGGCGGGGAAATTCATCAGTGGTACAGGGAATGACCGTTTGATCGATCCTTTGCTGACGGAATATTTCCACGGCGAAATCATACCAACTGGCCTCACCCTCACAAGTAAGATGTACGATCCCGGTAAGTTCCGGATGCCGCAAAAGTTCTCCGAGTTTACGGGCGACCGCCAAAGCACTGGTCGGATTGCCGATCTGATCATTTACTACCTTTAATTCCGGACGAGTGCCATCAGCCAGATTCAACATGGTATGCACAAAACTCGGCCCCCCGAAACCATAAAGCCAACTTATCCGGCAGATAAGAGAATTTTGCGGATAGATCTTACGGATTTGCTCCTCGCCGGCAAATTTGCTCTGCCCGTAAACCGTATTACCGCCATTGGCCGGATCACTTTCAGAATAAGGATCATTACTGCCTCCGTCAAAAACGTAATCGGTAGAAACAGCCAACAATCTGACCCCCGCTTTCCGGCAGGCAGAAGCAACATTGGCTGATCCGTCAGCATTGAGCAAAAAAGCCAAAGTTTTTTCACTCTCACACCTGTCAACAGCAGTCATAGCCGCACAATGGATCACCGCATCCGGTGCGTATTTTTCCAAAGCCTTGCCCACAGATCCCGGATCGGTAATATCAACTTCCGGCAAATCTGTCGGAATAATTTCAAAATCATTTCCCAATATCCGGCATATAGTCCGGCCGAGCATACCTTTGCCGCCGGTCAATAAAATTTTCTTATACATTTCTCGTCTTTCCATATCTGCAAATAAAAGTCAACCACTTAAAATAACACTTTTTTTTGCATTTTGCAAAATCTCTCAAACTGCTATTGAAAATTTTTCAAAAATAATCATCATTTCCACTTGCTTTTTCATCACTCAAGGATATAATACAACTGTGACAAAATATAAGTGTTTTTATACAATGACAAGGAAAGGAAATCATGTTTTACTATCTTTCAAATTTCAGTGATCTTTTCGGCCCGTTGCGTCTTTTTGAATACATCACATTCCGGGCCGGCGGAGCGGCTGCCACAGCATTTCTGACCGTGGCTCTTTTCGGCGGAAAATTTGCAGCGATGCTCCGCAACTTCAATGTACGGGCAGCAGCCAGATACGAAGGAGTCCTGCCTGCGGATATTCTTGACAAACGCAAAAACAGTACTCCGTGCATGGGGGGGATCCTGTTGATCGGCGGAGTTTTGCTCGGCACTTTATTATGGAGCAACTGGAGTGCATCCAATGGCATTTGCTGGATCCTGATGGGCGGAACTCTGGGATTTGCATTGATCGGCTTTCTGGATGATTTTCTCAAAGTTTTCAAACAGAAACGGGATGGATTACCGGGTAAACTCAAACTTGCCGGACAATTTCTCATCGGAGCTTTGGTCTTGTGGCTGTTTTGGCGCAATCCGGAATTGAACCGCATTATGAGCAAACTGGTCATTCCTTTTGTAAAAGAACCGGTCGATCTCGGTTCGTGGTGGTGGGTGCTTCCGGTGTTTTCCGTGGCAATCATTATCGTAGGTGCATCCAATGCAGTAAACCTTACTGACGGCAAAGACGGTCTGGCCAGCGGATGTACCATTTTCTGTGCCCTTTCCTATGCGGTATTCACTTATTTGATGGGCCACCACATATTCGCTTCTTACCTTGATCTGCCGTACATCAACGGCATCGGAGAAGCGGTTGTCTTCGCGGCGGCTCTCGGTGGCGGCTGTGTCGGATTTCTCTGGCACAACTGCCATCCTGCCTCAATGTTCATGGGCGATACCGGCAGTCTTGCCCTCGGTGGAGCGATCGGCATGTTGGCCGTGCTCTCCCGGCAGGAAATATTACTGGCTCTCATCGGCGGGGTATATGTTATGGAAATCGTTTCTGTAATATTGCAAGTTGCTTCATTCAAACTCACCGGTAAAAGAATTTTTCTCTGCACTCCGATCCACCACCATTTTGAACGTAAAGGTTGGACAGAAACCCAAATCGTTGTCCGTTTCTGGATACTTTCCGGCATCTTTGCTCTTATGGCTCTGGCGACATTAAAACTGCGATAAGGAGTCTTACCATGTCTTTGAATTACGGTTTATCATGTTTTTCCCCTGCCCCGGGCAGAAGTGATGGAAAGATCTATTATTTTGTCCCGGAAAATATCGACTTGACCAAGCCGGCCGGATTACTGCTTTTCATGCATGGTGGAGATGCCAATTCTCCGGAAACCGCACCGTTTGACACTTATCTGGATCCGGAAAAAGGTACCTTGAGGCCGCATATCGATCATTGCAACTTTATCGTGGCTGCCGCCAGCGCCCCGGTTGAGATCGACGGAAAACGCTGGAACCGTGCCGCGGCAGTGAAAGCGATCGATGATATAATCAACGACGCCGGACAACGGACATTGATCGACCGCGACCGCATTATTATCGGCGGTCATTCGATGGGTGGTTTCGGCGCATATCATCTTGGCCAGATATATGCCGACCGGGCTGCCGGAGTATGGTTGAGTGCCGGGGCATGGCAAATATCGGATTTTCGTTCATTGTACGGCACCGGAGTATACATTCTCCACGGGAAATACGATTGTGCTTCCAACTACCGGGAATTTCACAAAGAACCGCGCCACCATGACTGGTGCGGAGTGTCTTTCGGCAGAGCCGCTCATGAGTTGATGACCCGTTATCAAATCGAACACATCTACGATGAGCATGACGGCGGTCACGGACTGCGTTGGGAGCCGGCACAAATGGCCCTTCGCAGTTTTCTCAAGTGGGCCGAATCCCAAAAACGGAATCCCTATGCAAAAAAGACCGCACTTATCACTCCCAGAGGGTCAGCCGATCCGGAATTATCCGATGCCCCCAAAGCCAGATATTTGGAATTGCTGGAAGCTGGAAACGGAACCATTTTTTATGACAAAATCCATCTGACCGGTCCCAATATTGCATGGACGATCGACGACTTTGATCAACAGAATTATGAGTTAAAAACCATCGCTCTGCCAGGCTCAAGAATAATTGCGGAAAATCTCGGTAACAACCACTTTGCCGTTTCGGCTGAAAACGTCAAACGTTTTGCCATTTACCTGGCTCCACCGATGGGGAATCTTGACCAATCTTTTGTCGTTGATTGCGGACCGGCTGGCAAATACACCGCGAATGCAGAAATGTTGCCTGAAGCCGATGGTGACTATTGTGCCAAAATCACGATAAAAATTTCCTGATATTTTATCATTAAATTTCATTTAGTCGTCTTTTTTTGCATTTTATAAAATAAATTCATTTTTATTTGCATTTATTTTTACTTTAAACTTGATTTTATCAAAAAATCGATCACATTGAATATCAGCAGAAGAAACTCAACAGAGGAAGTTATGGACATCGCATCACACAATCAGAAACAATTGCCGCTCTCCACCTCTCTGGCAGCAAGGAATTACGGCATCAATAATATCCGCGTTCCGGAAAACGCACATCTCGGTTCAAAATTATGTATGGCAATTTTACGCAACGACAACACGGAAGTCAAAGAGCTTATCCGGCAGGGAGCAAATATAGATTATCAGGACGAGCCGGATGGTTGGACACCGCTGCTTTACAGCATCTATTATGGGAATTCCCATGCCCGGGAAACTTTATTATCTCTGGGGGCAGACATCGAATTGACCGATTTCTCCAACCGGACAGCCCTGATGTTTTCCGCTATCACCGGAAATGCAGAATTACTCAAAGAGCTTTTACAACGCGGTGCCTCAAAAGATTCGACCGATTGTCATGGCAAAAATGCATTGGATTTTGCAAAAGAATATCAACATGATGAATGTATAAAAATACTGTCAGAGATTTTACAGTAAAAAAATCAAATAACGTAAAAAAAGGAATTATTACCGGCACAAAAGACCAGAAAGACCACGAAAGCAATTCTGAATAAAAAACTGCCCCCACACCCACGGGGCGGCATCAAGGCTTCTCCCCGGAGCCGCCGCCCCGTTTCTTTGTTATTTTAAATTTTCATAAAAAAACTTCCGGCAGGTTGATATCTGAAAACAAGGGATATATATTATATAGTATAATCCTATTTTCACAATATCAACCGGAGGCTTGCAAACACATGAACAAAGAAGCGTTTGCCAATGAATTGAATAGTATCATAGAGGAGTCCTGCATCCGGAAAACAGTCATTGCCCAGGCATTGGGAATTTCGTCTTCGGCACTTTCACAATTCATTCACGGTACAGCCATTCCCCGTCCGGAACAGTTAAATGAACTTCTGCTTTTGCTGTGTATTTCCGATCTCCGCAGTGCCCGGCTTCACAGTTTGCTCAATAAAACTATAGAAGAGGCCGGCGAAGATTGGGAATCTCAGGCAATCGATTGGAGACTTGAAAAGCCGGATACAGACGAAGAAGATGATTCTGATGAAGATTTTCAAAATTTCAATAAACTTTTCAACGAAAGCGATAATTCCGGAACTCCGCATACTATCATGTTTGCAGAATTGCCGGAGGCAGGAACTCCAATCATCGACCTTTTCACCTTGGATAAACTGGAAAGAAAAATGAATCTGTATGAGTTTTCCATGATCAACGTGCATAACACAGTTATCCGTGATTACGGCTCAATCGGTTCACCGGTGATCGTAAAAACAGCCGGTTGTCTGGTGGGAATGAATTATCCGGGGCCGATACAACTGGTAATATCGCAGGATGCCCCGGAGTCGTATTCAGCATTGAGATTGGTTGCGTATGTCGATGGTTCATATCAGGTGATCCTGAAAGAAAATGAAAGTGACTTCAATCATATGAGATCACTTTTCAACAAACCGCGTCACACCAGCCTTAAAAAGATAAAATGGAGTGTCACCGTATTGGAATTCACGATCATACCACTGTGTGCAGCAGAAAAAACAAGGAGATAAACACCGATGCGATTATCATGTACCTGTGGAGTATTCATCGGCTTTCTTCTGGCCGTGGCTCTCGGCGGAGCAATATTCTACCATTTCTATTTGAAAGACAAGCCTGAAGTAAAAGCCAGAGGCGTTCAGCAGGTGGAAAGCAAGTGGGAAGAAGCCAAACAATCCGGCGATAAGATAATTGAAACAATCAAATAATTTTACAGTTTATTCATTATGGTTTGGTTTACAGTCATCATTCTTGCCATATTACAGGGAGTGGCAGAATTTTTACCTGTCAGTTCCTCCGGCCATCTGGCCGTATTGAGTGCTTTGTGCGGTCTGCCGCAGCAGGAAGGGGCGGCTTTCAGCATAGTTCTTCACGCCGGCTCATTATTGGCGATAATAGTTTTTTACTTCAAAACCCTGCTTGGCTTTCTCAAAAAAGATCAGTTGCATTTGCTGGCGATGATAATTGTCGGATCGATCCCGGCAGGAGTGGTCGGCATAACCCTGAAAAAAACCGGCATGGATCAGCAGTTATTCGGAGATATGCTTTCCGTTGCCATGGGCTTTCTCATCACCGCCTCTGTTCTGCGTTTGACCGGAAAAGAAAAATTGCGGGTTCCAGGAGAAACTGACTTGAAAGAAATCTCTTTACGCCAATCACTCACCGTCGGATTTGCTCAAGCGTTTGCCATCATTCCGGGGGTTTCACGTTCCGGCAGTACCATTGCAGCCGGTATCCTTTCCGGTATCCGTTTTGAGGCGGCGGCAACGTTTTCATTTCTGTTGGCATTACCGGCAATCGCCGGAGCGACATTGCTGGAACTTATCTCTTTAAGCGAGAACGGTTTTCGGCTTGGCAATTTTTCAGCATTGCAATTATCTGCGGCTTTTATTCTCTCTGCCGCAGTAAGTTTTGCCAGTTTGGGATTTTTAGTAACTTTGATAAAAAAGCGTAAACTATCCTATTTTTCATGGTATTTGTTCCTGCTCGGAGCATCGATTATGGTGTGGCAGATACTCTCTTTATGTAAAGGGTGATTGACTCATGACTAAATTGTATTTTATCGGGAGCGGCAAAATGGCAACCGCCATTGCCGGAGGATTGGTAAAATCCGGCATATTCAGTGCCGCTGAACTCGGAGCTTTCGATCCGGATCACAATGCCGCAGGACTTTTTTCGTCTGCAACCGGCATTGCAGTCGATACAGCAGATCCGGCAGAAAAAATTGCCGCCGCAGAAAGCATTTTGATAGCAGTAAAGCCCCAAATTATCCGGAGTGCCATAGCACCTTATAAAGAATTATTCAAAGACAAATTGATAATCTCCATCGCCGCCGGAGTTTCCGTTTCCACTCTGACAGAAATCACCGGAGCGGCCCGAATCGTCAGAGTAATGCCCAATACCCCGGCTTTAGTCGGCAAAGGAGCTTCCGGTTATGCCTTAAGCAGCGGAGCAACTGCAAATGATGCGACTTTAGCCGACCGGATATTATCCTCATTCGGGATCGCCATGAAATTGAAAGAATCCGAACTTGACGCAGTAACCGCTCTTTCCGGCAGCGGTCCGGCTTATGTTTTTGAGTTCATTCAGGCATTGGCCGACGGCGGAGTTGCCGAGGGATTACCAAGAAATGTATCTCTGCGACTTGCCGCCCAGACAGTGATCGGTGCGGCAGAAATGGTTCTGCAAACCGGGGAACATCCTGCCAGTTTGAAAGATAAAGTAACCAGTCCGGCCGGCACGACATCAAGAGCATTGGAAGTTCTTGCTTCTGAAGCATTTTCCGGCACGGTCATCAAAGCGGTAAGAGCCGCAGCGGCACGCTCAAAAGAGTTAGGAAAGAATTGAATATGAAAGATATCCCCATTCCCAATGCATCACTCTCAGTAGTAATGCCGGTATACAACGAGGAAGCGACCATTTGTGAAATCGTTTCACTGGTTCTTGCCCGTCCCGAAGTCGGCGAATTACTTATCATTGACGATGCTTCCAAAGACAAAAGTTGGGAACAGTTGCAAAAATTCCGGGATAATCCGCGGGTAAAACTGCTTCAACAGGAAGTCAACCGGGGCAAAGGTGCCGCAATTATCCGCGGCTTTGCCGCCGCCTCTAAAGAATATGTGATAATTCAGGATGCAGACTTTGAATACACTCCGGAAGATTATCCGCAAGTTATCCAGCCATTGGTCAATGGCAAAGCAGAAGTCGTTTACGGAGCAAGATTCATGAATTCTCCCGGCCAGGTCAGATATTTCCGGCATGAAATGGGTAATAAATTCCTGACATTCTTATCCAACGTATTTTCCGACATCCACCTGTCAGATATGGAAACCTGCTACAAGGCATTCCGCAGAGAGGTCATCCAAAATCTCAAACTGACTTCTGAAAGATTCGGCATTGAGGTTGAGATGACGGCAAAATTGGCCCGTTCACGCAAGTTGCGGATCTGGGAAGTGCCGATATCCTATCAACCGCGCCGTTATGACGAGGGGAAAAAAATCGGTTGGAAAGACGGTTTTGCCGCCTTGTGGCACATCATCCGCTTCAATTGTTTTTCCAGTGATGAAAAGAGTTTTCGCCGTCCATGGGATGAAGTTTTGAAAAAACCGGCTGAAAACCTTGATTAATCGGTATTTTTGAGTTATTTTATGTGATTGACAATTTTTATCAACCAATCAACCCTTGATAATAAAAAAAGGAAACAGAAAAAATGAGTAAAATTTCTCCGTTGCAGCAGGCGCGTGCCGCCTATGCCCCGAAACTCCCCGCCGCTTTGCAGAAAGGTGCAGCCGTCTGCGTTCAGGAGGGTGAAGCAACTACTGCGGTCGCTGATGTCGAAAAAGTTCAGGCTCTTTTCAAGAGTACTTTCGGCAGCCCGGTACTGACATTTGCTCCCGGTTGCGGTGAGAAAAAATCCGCTATCAATGTCGGTGTTATTCTTTCCGGCGGTCAGGCCCCCGGTGGTCACAATGTCATCGCCGGTCTCTTTGACGGTTTGAAATCATTGAATGAAAACAGCCGTCTTTTCGGCTTCCTCAAAGGTCCTGACGGTCTGGTCAAAGGCGAATTCATGGAATTGACCGCCGACATCATCGATGCCTACCGCAACACCGGCGGTTTCGATATGATCGGTTCCGGCCGTACCAAACTGGAAACTGAAGAACAGTTTGAAGCTGCCAAAGCGAATTGCGAAAAAGCCGGTATCACCGCTCTGGTCATCATCGGTGGTGACGACTCCAATACCAATGCCTGCGTGCTGGCTGAATATTTCAAGAGCAATAATGTCGGTATCCAGGTCATCGGTTGCCCCAAGACCATCGACGGTGACCTCAAAAATGAGTGGATCGAAGCCAGTTTCGGTTTTGACACCGCCTGCCGTGTTTACAGTGAATTGATCGGCAATATCGGCCGTGATGCCAACTCTGCCAAAAAATATTGGCACTTCATCAAACTTATGGGCCGTTCCGCTTCCCACATCGCTCTGGAATGTGCATTGCAGACCCAGCCCAATGCGGCAATCATTTCCGAAGAAGTCGCCGCCAAAAAGATGACTCTCGGTCAGATCGTCGATGATCTTGCCGCCATCGTGGCCGGCCGTTCCGCAATGGGAATGAATTTCGGCGTTGCCCTCATCCCCGAAGGATTGGTGGAATTCATCCCCGAAATCAAAGTCCTCATCGCTGAACTCAATGATCTTCTGGCCGCCAATGCCGAAGCCGTTGAAGCAATGGATAAAAACGAAAAAGTTGCTTTTGCGGCCGGTAAACTTTCCGCTGAATCAGCCAAAGTTTTCGCTTCACTGCCCGCCGGTATCCAGATGCAGCTTTGCAATGACCGTGACCCCCACGGCAACGTGCAGGTTTCTCTGATCGAAACCGAAAAGATGCTCGCCGAAATGGTCGGAACCAAGTTGAAAGCCATGAAAGCCGAAGGCACTTTCAAAGGCAAATTTGCCACCCAGACCCACTTTTTCGGTTATGAAGGCCGTTGTGCCGCTCCTTCCAACTACGATGCCGACTACTGCTACAGCCTCGGTTACAATGCCGCCGCATTGATCGGGGCCGGCCGTACCGGTTATATGTCAAGTGTCCGCAATACCATCAAACCGGCCGCCGAATGGATCGCCGGAGGTATTCCGATCACCATGATGCTCAATATGGAACGCCGCCACGGTGCCGATAAACCGGTCATCCGCAAAGCCCTGGTCGAATTGGATGGTGCACCTTTCAAAGAATTCGCCGCCAAACGTGATTTGTGGGCCAAAGAAACCAGCTTTGTCTATCCCGGCCCGATCCAGTACTTCGGCCCTTCCTGTGTCTGTGATCTGGTCACCAAAACTCTGACTTTGGAAAAAGGCGGTACGATCTGAAAATGAGTTCTGAAATCGACATCAAATATGTTGCCGATCTGGCCCGGCTCGATCTCTATGCTGAACAATCAGAAAAACTTCAGCAGGAGCTCGGCCGTGTGGTCGAATACATTGCTGAACTCGCCGAGGTTGACGTCACCGGTGTCGAGCCTACCGCTCATGCGGCTCAATTGACCAACGTCTGGCGGCAGGATGAGGCAAAAACCTCATTTCCCAGAGAGGTCATGCTGGCCAATGCACCGGGAGTCGTTCACGGTGACCTGATCAAGGTGCCACGGGTTCTGCCCAGTGAGGAGGAATAAAAATGGATTTGAAAAAAACGACCATCCATTCTTTGAGTCAACAACTCAAAAATGGTGAATTCTCCTCTGTTGAGCTTTGCCGGGAGTATCTGAAAAACATTGATGCCCGTGACGGCGAAATCGGTGCTTTTCTGGAACTTGACCGGGCAAACATGCTCTCTGCCGCACAGGAATCCGATCACCGCCGTCAGGCCGGTAAAGCCTTCAGCGATTTCGATGGTATTCCCATCGCGGTAAAAGATAATATCTGTGTCAAAGGCGAGCGTTGCTCCTGTGCTTCAAAACTTCTTGAACCGGTAAAGTCTCCATACGATGCCACTGCGGTCGAATTGCTTAAAAAGCAGGGATTCATCCCCTTCGGCCGGTTGAATATGGATGAATTTGCAATGGGATCAAGTTGTGAAAACAGTGCATTCAAACAGACCAGAAACCCGTTGGATACGTCCCGTGTCCCCGGCGGTTCATCCGGTGGTTCGGCGGCCTGTGTGGCGGCGGATTTCGCTCCGGCGGCTCTCGGCTCTGACACCGGCGGTTCGATCCGTCAACCGGCGGCTTTCTGCGGCGTGGTCGGTGTCAAGCCGACTTACGGCCGGGTTTCACGTTATGGTCTGGTAGCGTTTGCTTCCAGTTTGGATCAGATCGGACCGCTCTGCAATGATGCGGAAGATGCCGGAATCATCCTTGATGCCATTTCCGGCTTTGATCCGCATGATTCCACTACGTTGCCCGAAGCGGCCGGCGGCTATGCAAAAGCAGCACAAAAAGGTGCGGTATCCGGATCTTTGGCCGGATTGAAATTCGGTTTGCCCAAAGAGTACTTCACTGGCGGCTTGGATGCCGGGGTGGCCAAAGTCATGGATGAAACCATTGCCAAAGTCAAAGCACTCGGCGGCGAAATCGTTGATGTCTCCCTGCCCCACACCAAATATGCCGTGGCGGTCTATTACATCATCGCGACCGCCGAAGCCAGTGCCAACCTCGCCCGCTTTGACGGGATCCGCTACGGGAGCCGGCAGGATGCCAACGGTTTGGTGGATACCTACTACAAATCACGCGGAGCCGGATTCGGTGATGAGGTGAAACGTCGTATTCTTTTGGGAACGTATGTACTTTCCAGTGGATATTATGATGCCTACTATTTGCGTGCCCAACGGGTGCGTACACTGATCCGCCGTGACTTTGAGGAAGCATTCAAGCAGTGTGATCTGCTGTTGACTCCGGTCACGCCGCAAACGGCATTCAAATTCAACGAAAAAAGCGATCCGCTTCAGATGTATCTGTCTGATATTTTCACCATTGCACTCAATTTATCCGGTCATTGCGGGATCAGTATTCCTGCCGGGATCGATGAGGCGACCAAAATGCCGGTCGCAGCCCAGATCATGGCTCCGGCACTTGGTGAAAAAGTCATGTTGCAGGCGGCGGCGGCTTTTATGAAGTAATATGATCATCCTCGGTATAGACCCGGCGATCCGGACTACCGGATACGGTGTAATAAAAGCTGATCCGTCAGCCGGAGGCGGCATGGAAATACTTGATTGCGGAGTTATCTGCAATAAGCCATCCATGCCGCATACCGAGTGCTTACGCCGTCTGCATGGCGGCATTTGTGAATTGATTTCGCTCTACCACCCGGATTGTGCCGTTCTGGAAGAACCATTTGTCGGACGTAATGCCAAAACAGCGATCATTCTGGGTATGGCCAGAGGCGGTATATTGACGGCATTGGCCGGAAACAACGTTCCGGCTTATGCCTACACTCCCAGCGTTGCCAAACGGGCCGCAACCGGTTCCGGCAGTGCCGACAAAGGACGGATCGCCTTTTTACTGGCCGCAGAATTCGGAATTGAAGTGGAAAAAATCCCACTGGACAGTACCGATGCTTTGGCACTGGCGATGTGCCATATTCAGCGTTTACGCTTCCCGACATTGAATGGTACCGGAAAGATGCTCTGATGGCCAGTGACTTTCATACCCACAACAGGAATACTGCAGTCAGGAGCCTGCTGTCATCCCCTGCCCCGATATCCGGGCAATTTACCTCTCTGGAAATCCATCCGTGGTATCTGCCGGCAAATTTCGATATACAAAACTTACCATCGGTGGATATATTGAATAAATGTTCTGCATTGGGCGAGATCGGTTTGGATAAGATACGCGGACCGGAAATGAGCATTCAACAACAGTATTTCCATTCTCTGCTGGCCCTGGCTGCTGATTGCCGCAAGCCGGTGGTTATTCACTGTGTACGGACGTATCAGGAACTTTTTGAAACATTGAAAAAATTTCCTCAAATCAGGGTAATGCTTCACGGCTTCAACTCTTCTGCCGAAATGCTCGATGAGTTATGGCAACGCAAAATAACCGTATCATTCAGCAGAGCCGCCGCCGGGAAAGCAGCATTGATGGATAAGTTGCCCCATGCGACCGGAGCATACGGTTTTGAAAGTGACGATGATAAGACTGTCGATATTCCACAGTTGCTTGATGATATAAGAACTGTTTTCAAAATCAATGACATTGAAAATTTGACCGATCAGCATTTCGCTGATTTTCTGGAGATTTGACCATGAATGAGCATTTTGAACGATTTTCCCGTACTGATCTGCTGTTTGGCACAGATGCCTCAGCGATACTGGCAGAAAAACGGGTATTGATCGTCGGGGTCGGCGGAGTCGGCGGCCATGCGGCGGAAAACATTGTCCGTTCCGGAGTGGGCATGGTTGATTTGCTTGACGGTGATACGGTAGATATATCCAACTGCAACCGGCAGATCATCGCCTTGACCTCCACCATCGGAAAAATGAAAGCACAAGTACTGGCGGATCGCTGTAAAGAAATAAATCCGCAAGGTATATTCAATGCGATAGATATTTTTTTGAAAACACCGGACGATATCGCCGCTATTTTACAAAAGAATTATGATTTTGTGGTTGATGCCATTGATGATGTGCCGGTAAAAGTTGAACTCATCCGGCAACTGAAATCCAGAAACATTCCATTTATTTCAGCCATGGGAGCCGGGGGAAAAACCGATCCGTCTCAAGTCAAACTTGCCGATTTGAGCAAAACCTGCGGTTGTCCGCTGGCCAGGATAATGCGGAACAAATTGAAATCTGCCGGTATTGTCAAAGGTATTCTGACCGTTTATTCTCCGGAATTGCCGCGCCGCACTTTTGCCGATAAAAAAATCGGCAGTATCAGTTATATGCCGGCAATATTCGGTTGTTTCTGCGCCGCCGCCGCCATTGAATATCTGCTCAAAGCGAACTCATTATCAGACCGGTGATCACCAGTAAAATACCCACGACTTTTGGGGGGGAACAGGATTCCTTGAGAATAAAAACTCCGGCCAGCATACCGATCGGCAGACTCATCTGCCGGAATGCCTGAATGTAACAGACATTATCGACATTATTCATCGCCAGCAGAACCAATATATATGCTGATGCGGTAAAAACTCCGGCGATATAAGGCGCATAACTCCGGGCGATCCGTTTCAATTCCAAACGTTCATTCCGGTTGAAAATCACGATCCAGAACATCCCGAATGAAATAAGCACATCGGCGGCTCCCATATAAAATATTGCCCGCAGAAGTTCATTCTTAAAGTACATCTGTTTCAGTATCTCCATATCCATACTGTCAAAAACCGTATAGCCGGTCGTGCCGATGCTGATCAATAAGATCCAGAATGTTACTTTGGAAAAATAAGTTTTCAGTTTGAATTCACTCCATTTCTGCAACGGCATGATAATACATCCGGCAAAAAGCACCATCATTCCAATCAAAGCATTGGTTGATAACGACTTGCCAATACCGCACAACATAGTCACGATGGCGGTCAGCAATACCGGCAACGCTCTGCCCAACGGGTAGACCAGTGAAATATCTCCGCAACGGTACCCCCGCCCCAAAGCCACAAAATAAACCAGGTCGAATGAGATACTCACCACTAAAATCAACCAGAAATCAAGCGGTATCGCCAGAAAATCCACCCCGGAACAAAGCGCAAAAGGCAGACAGAAAATCGAACCTGCCACCGCAGACAACAAAAAAAACGCCGAACTCGGACTCTCTTTTTTGCCGAGGAAATTCCATGCGGCGTGCATGAATACTGAAATAAATACCAGAATAAAAGCAGTAAATGTCATTTTTTTCCTGTACTTGTATTATTAAATATGAATTTTCTTAATTTAACTCATATCCGGCTTTTTTTCAAGTTGAAAAAATTTTTACTTGTAAATATTTTATATTTGTGTTATATTTTGAAAAAAGGAAGTCAATGATATGAGTTTTATGTTGCTTACGATCGTCAAATATTTATGGCTGATTCTGTTGCTGCTTGCCGGAATTTGGTGCATGGGAGCATTGAATTACACTGCATACTGGTATTACGGGACCAGATATCCCGGTTTGATCCTGTTTGCTGTTATGATCATCTTTTTTCTGTTTTGTGCGATCCGGGGCAATATGACAGCGGCATTGGATCTGATGATTATTGAATTACTGGTGATCTACCACTTTTTGTTACTTACCCCCGGAGAAGTATTTCAAAACACCCGTTGGCAAAAGCCATGGGGCAGACGACCGCACGTTACTTTCCATGGTTCCAAGGCGATTCTCCACGATGTCCGGGATTTCCGCTATTATTCCGAAAATGAGTATGAAATACGCTACCGTACATTGACTGTGGATATGGATAAGGTTATCCATGTCGATCTGGCAATTTCGCACTGGGATGGTTTGACTTCTATCGCCCATACCATGCTGACGTTTGTATTTTCTGACGGACAATATGTTGCTTTTTCCATGGAAACCAGATTGCCGGAAGGAGTGAGTCAGAATGCCATTGCCGGATTATATAAACAATATGAATTGCTGCCGATCATAGCGACTGAAAGTGATCTCTACAAACTGCGTACAAATTTCCGCAAAGAGGAACTTTATTTGTACCGTACCAATGCAACGCCCTCTCAAGCAAAATTAATGTTGAAAAAATTACTGCATTCCATCAATGAACAATACACCGATCCGCAATTTTACAACAGTTTGACCCACAACTGCACCACCAGTCTGGCACCGTTGCTCCGTTGGATAAATCCCGGATTTACCGGAGATATCCGGCTGCTGATCAATGGTTATTCAGATGAGTTGCTTTATGAACTGGGCTACCTTTCCTGCCGGGATGGTGAATCATTTGAAGAATTGAAATCCCGGCGCAAAGCCAACTTGTATATTGACCAAGACGGTGATTATTCAGCGGCGATCCGCACCAATCTTTAGAGGCAATTTCACCGAGTCAACTTCTGATAGCGTTTCATCAGGTCGGCAACGATTTCCGGCTCGGTCATGCAGGGGGCATAGCCATATGCTTTCATCACGGCTTTATCATTGGCTTGATGAGCTTTGCGGAGTTCCGGCGGCATCGTTGCTTCATCGCAAAGAGCGGCTAAACTGCAATCCGGATACAACGCACAAGCCTCAAGAATAGTATGTCCGAGCCAAACCGGTGTTTCAAACGAAATAAAACTTTCCGGTTCAGTAATTCCCCAAACCGCCCGGAGCAGATTGATCCCAAAAGCGTGAGTTTCGCCCTTCTCATAGCCCCGGTCGTTCCATTCGGCGGCAAATTTTTTCGCAGCTGCCCGCGGTTGTGCATCTGTCAGCATATAAAATACTGTGGTACGATCATCAACGGTGATATACCGCAGAAAGACTTTTTTTCAAGTTGAATATATAAAAAATCCGTACCATGCAAAAACATGATACGGATAAAAACATTTTATACCTTTACTTCAGCAATACGGTCTTGGCAAACGGCCATATATTTTTCCAAAAGCCGTCAGGAACCGTGGAATCTGCCGGCAACTGACCGTGGAAAAGATCTGAATAAAACTCGTAATGATCAACCACCCGTTTCATTTGAAATGCACGCATAAGAGTAGTACGGGTACGATCTTCCATATCCTTATAAACGATGGTTTGGGGGTCGCCTCTGCGATTCTGATAAACCAATTCTCCCGGTTTGACTTGAAGAAGCAGTACTGTTCCGGAGCCAAGCAAAATACGGATACCGCTGTTACGATTCAACCTCCGGAAACGGTCAAAGGCATTTTTGAGTTTGGTGCACTCACCGGGCAGCACAGCCAGCAAGGCTTTGAAATCGGAAATCTTTTTGCGTTCTGCATCCGAAAAAGTACGGACAGTATCCGTGTAAATAACGGCCTGATTGATCGCTTCAGTCAAACCGCCGATTTCTCCGGTAAATGCCGCCTTATACAACTCAACCAGACAGATACCCAGATAGTGATCAACTTGATTTTGTATCGCCGTTTCCCCTGCCCGGCGCTGGCGTTCGGCATCCTCCCTTATCCGGGCATTTTCCTCTGCCTGCCGGGTCTGTTCCTGCTGCTGCTGACGACGGAGTTCCGCTGCTTGCTGCTGTTCTCTGCGGATTTCCTCCTGCCGCTGGCGGGCGGCTGCGATCGTTGCTTCGTGAGCCTCCCGCGCCTGTGTACGGGCACTTTCACAGCGTAAAAATTCATCAAGTGCAGAGTACATATTCATCAATCGCGAGAGCAATTCATATTCCCTCTCCGTTTGCGGATAACGCAACTCGTCCCATGCCTCATCCACTTTTTGCAGAAATTCCTGGTCTTTCACCGGATTGGCATTACGCCATTCAATAATTCCATTGGCCAATGCAATATATTCCGGCCGGGAAAGATCCGGTTTTTCATAAATTCTCAACGTAGATCGGGGCGTAACAAATGACGTTCCGGCATTTCCGCGATCAGTATCGGTGACAGTTTCCGCACGATCCGCCCCGTTTCTCAATGCGGCATAATCCTGCCGGTATTGATTTATACGCCCACGACCATCATCACTCTGCCCGCCGGGAACAGTTGCTTCTGCTGTTTCCGCAGATGAATCAGCAACCGGTGTTTCTGCCGTCTGAACTCCGTCAGTTGCATCCGGAGATCCTTCTGTTGCGACATCAGCCGAAACATCTGCCGAAACATCTGCCGAAACATCTGCTGAAGTTCCGGCAGCAGGATCATCGCTGTTGCCGGAAAATCGGATAGTGAAAATCACTCCACCGACAATAGCGAGCAAAATAAGCAACACCAGTGACTTGCGATTCTTATGCCAGAAACTTTCCCCGGAAGCAGCTGATGTTTTCATCACTCCGGGAACGACCGGAGCACCGGGAGCAGCCGGTTTGGGTGCCGATGGACGCGGGGCACCGGGAGCAGCCGGTTTGGGAGCCGATGGACGCGGGGCACCGGGAGCAGCCGTTTTGGGTGCCGATGGACGCGGAACACCGGGAGCAGCCGGTCTGGGAGCCGATGGACGGACAACTTTGGGTGTCGCAACTGCCGCCTGATGCTGTTCTTCTGCGATTTCAGGAGTACTTAATTTTATTTCATCGATCTTATTTGCCTTTTGAGCAACCAGAAAACGTTCCAAATCGGCAACCAATTCAGCTGGAGACTGATAACGTTTTTCAATATTGCGAGACATCATTTTGACAATAATGCGGTTCAACTCATCCGGCAGATCCGGTTTGATTTCCTGCGGCGGAATGAGATTGCCGGCATCATGCATTCTGGCCAATTCGTCCATATCCGTTGCCCGATAAGGCAATTTGCCGGTCACGATATGGTAGAATGTCACTCCAAGACTGTAAATATCACTGCGGACATCAGTAGGCACCCCGGTCAACTGTTCCGGACTGATATACTGCGGCGTACCAAGTACCTCATCGCTGTTTTCATCAACGGTATTTTCCATCGCTCCGGTTTTCGCCAATCCGAGGTCGGCCAATTTGGCAAATCCATTGACATCAAACATGATATTATCCGGCTTGATATCCTGGTGGACCAGTTTCTGCTCACGCCATGCCACATCCAATGCACGAGCCACATCACAGATGATCGAAGCAGCCTTTTCCACAGACAAAGCTCCTTCTTTACGCAAGATATTTTTCAACGTGTCGCCTCTGACCAATTCCATGGCAAAGTAGAAAAATCCACTATCCTGACCAACTGCGTAGGCTTGAACGATATTCGGATGGCTGATTCTGGCGGCAGCCCGGGCTTCACGGAAAAGACTGGCCACATAATCACGGTCATTGGTATATTTGGTCAACAAAACTTTAAGTGCTACCGGACGATCCAACGACAGCTGTCTGGCCTGAAATACTTCTCCCATGCCTCCGACACTGACTTTACTCTCAATCAAAAAATCCCCGATGACCACCCCCGGCCCCAACTCATAATCCGGCCGTGGTACAGACAGACCGCAAACCGGACAATTGACTTCCGCAGAATCACCATTGGAAACGGTAAATTCTTTACTGCATTTGCTGCAAAACAGTTTCATAAGCACTTATTCCAAAATTATTAAAAATAGTATTCAATGATCGCTTTTGAACGGAGCCTCGCCGCATAACCACTGATAACTCTTTCCCGGTTACGCTGTTCCAATTCAAGTTTGATACGTTCCTCAACCGTTTCAAACGGCATTTTCTCCGAAGGCGTATAAGATATTACTTTCAGCCAGACCATGCCATCATAAATACGGATCGGACCGGCAATCATGCCATTGGTAAATTGCGTGAATGCCGCTGCAAATTCCGGCCGGAGCAAACGGCACTCGATTTCCCCGAGTTCCCCATTGCCCAATTCCGGAGAATAACGTTGAACCAGCCCGGCAAATGCTGCCGGATCATTTTTCAATACATCACTGATCTCAGCACATTTATTTTCCAGATCCGGATGATTGGATGGCAATTTCAGCATCGCCAAAACAACCTTTTCCGGAGTCGAAAAGGTATTTTCATTGGCCTGATAATATTCGTAAATCTCCCTCGGAGAAACCGGATCTGCTATACGTATTTGACGGTACACCATCAACTGAACCATCATATTATTGCGTACACTGAAACGCACCTCTTCAATACTGGAACCTTCCTGACGCAAACGACGCTCCAATTCACTGCGGGAGTGACAACCGATGCGGGTGGCTATCTGATCGATCTCTCTTTCGACATCCTGTGCGGACAATACAAAACCGTATTTGGCAAACTCTGCTTGAATCAGTATGTTATCGATCAAGTCATCCACTGCTTCTTTGCGATAGTTCCGGATCTCCTCATGCAAACGTTCACCGCTGTAAACCGAAACTGCCTGCATTTCACGCACCTTAGTCAATTGCAACACATCAATAAGCGTAATTGCCCGACCATTGACCGATGCCAATACAGAATTACTCTGCCCCTCCGCAGTTCCGCCACCGAACAACGGCAAAACACACGAAAGCATCAAAATCGATAATGCCATAAAAAACCGTTTCACTTGTCCGGCTCTCCCCAACTGAAATCAAAAACTTTATAAATTCATTGACACAATACCTCAAAGGTATTTATGTAAATCAACTGCTCCCTGACGCAGAATTTTCAACTTTTTCCCCGTAGCATCCACCACTGTCGAGGCAACGGCATCTTCAGCTATCCTGCCGCCATCCACAGCACAATCGACTTCGCCATCAAGTTGTGCCAATGCCTCATCACAACAGCGGGCATCCGGCATCCCGGAAGCATTGGCACTGGTTTGAAGCAACGGACCGTCAAACTCATTGAGCAACACCGTCAGCAACGGAGTATCCGGGACCCGGAATCCCTGCGTACCGTTATTTACACACGGTGCAATTACCGTCAATGCCCCCGGACAGAACTCCTCTGCCAACTTTTCCGGCCAACCGTCAAGTATCACCCCGTAGCATTCAAGTTTACGCCAGTTGCCAATGAACCAACCGAAATGCTTTCCCTGCTGACGGTGTTTCAATTTGACGATCCTTTCCATCGCCAGCTGGTCATCCGCTCTGGCAATCAATCCGTAAACCGTTTCCGTCGGTACCAATGCGACTGATCCGGGACGATCCAAACATTCTTTCAAATATACCGCAGTTTTCTGAATATCAGATAACTTCAGATCAATTCGCCTCATTTTCCTCTTCCCCGGCAATTCTTTCACCGATATAACAGCAAATGAATGTCAGCAAAGCCGAAACAAAACCATACACTGCACCGCAGGTGATTGCCCGGTCAAACTCATCACTGCCGAGCAACTCCACAAAATTCAAAGCACTGCCGCAACTGACCACAAATGTATACCCCAGCCAGACCACGGTGCCGACGATCATGGTCGCCCACGCATTATGTCTGGTCGCTTTGGGTACATACATAGCCATTATCACCGGCAGAAAAATCACCACCAATTGAGAAATCCAACTGTTGATCATCAAATTGTAAATACTCTTGACCCAAATAGCCAGCACCAGAGCCACAATCGTAAGAAACACCGTGGCGATACGGGTACTTAAAAGCAACCACTTTACCCGGAGTTTGGGAAACACCGGAGCAATAACATTGTTACAGAGCAAGGAGGCTCCGGCCAGCAGTGAACTATCCGCAGAACTCATGATCGCCGCCGTCAAAGCTGCAATAAATACCGTCAGAATCACCGGAGAACTCTCTCCCATAACCAGAATTGCAATCCGCGGCAACACCTGATTTTCCAGATTATCCCCCATCATATCATCAGTAATGCCATACTTCGGCAAAATGATCCGGGCAGCGATTCCGATGGCAATAGGAATAAGACCGATAACCATATAGGTAAATCCGGAAATCACACTGCTGGCCACTGCCACGTTGGAGTTTTTACTGGCCAGAGACCGCTGTACAAGATCCTGACCGACTATACACCCCAATCCCATAATGATCCAACTGCCGATATAGTAGACATAATCATTGAAATTGGAATCCGATGCCGGCAACAATGAATCGGCCGCGGTAAAACTTCCCATCAAAGCCTCTGCACCACCGGCCATTTCTAAAGTTCCGGGCAGCAACATGATCAAACCGAGAACCATGATTCCGACCTGCACCACGTCGGTAAGCGTCACCGCCCACATTCCTCCGGCACAAGTGTAAAGCAACACCACCGCCGCACCGATCAAAGTTCCGTGGACCACTGACATGCCGGTCAGCAGATTGAGAATTGTACCAAGACCGAGCAACTGGGCTCCAAGCCATCCAACGTAAACCGGTATCATCCAAAGTGAAGCATACACTCCGGCGGCTTTGCCGAAACGTCTTTCAATAATGTCCGTAACCGTCATGCATTGCTTCTTGCGTAAAATACCGACAATGAACACACCGGCCAGGATCAAACTCAACGATGCTCCGAACGGGTCTGCCAGTACTCCGCTTATCCCGTCAGAGTAGACCGTGGCAGCCACCCCCATACTGGAACCGGCTCCGAACCAGGTCGCCAGCAAAGTCGCAGTCGCCATCCATAATGGCAAACGTCTGCCGGCTACCAGAAAATCGCTCATTCCGGAAACTTTGCGGCTGGAAATCCATCCGATAAGCAACATGGCGACCATATACACAGCAATACCGATGACCAGCATTTTCATCGTTTCAGCCGGCAAAGCCAAAGATCCGGCACTGGCACAGAGCAAAAATCCCATAAGATCTTCACCTTTCAACAAACATTTGACAGCAATTTACAGGGAAGCGACAACTGCACTTCCGAATCAATAATACAATATCTTCTAAAATATAGTGCAGATGAAGCGGATTGCAACTTATATTCCGGCAAAATTGAAAACTTTTTCAAAAATTTTACCGAATCAGCCGTCTTACAGGCAAAAATTGAATATCGGAAAGTATTTTATCCAGCTATTCGGATTGACATTCCACAAACCGAATTGAATCCCCTTGGCATCGGAAAAATTAACCAATCCGGCCTGAACTCCGAAAGATGATTCTTCACTTTCACCATGCGGCTTTTGAGGATAATCCAGCAACAGATCTTCTTCGCTCACGTTGACCAACCCGATCTGCAAACCGCGATTATCTTCAGCCAGATTCAGCAAACCGACGGCCAAACCGCGATTGCTCACCGCCCCACCGGCCAGAAAGAGAGTTACTCCGCCGATCTCACCGCTCATTTCAAGAATCGATAAGCTCAAGCCGTATTTACGCACATTGTAAATGTGCATAAAAGACAAACTGACCCCATAGATCTCACTCTGCGGCAGATAATACCCCAGTGCAAGACCATACACCTTGCGTTCATGACCGAAAAGATACCCTTGCCGGGTAGGCATATACTGCCACTGAAAAAATACCGGGGCACTGTCATTTGCATCGGATGCGGAAACCTCGCCGGTTCCGGCAACTTCCGGCAGATCAGGCTCAACGGCCGGCACTTCTTCCGGTTCAATTACCGGAGGTGTCACAGCAACCGGAACAACTTCCGGAATCTCCGGCACAACCTCCTCTGAATTTTGTGCGACCGGCGGCACTTCTTTTTTGTGCCACTGCCCGTCAGCGGGCAATTCAGACACTCCGCAAACCAGCACTACTGCCACTGCGGATAAAAGCAACATAAAAATTATATGCACGTTTTTCTTTTTCATCTGAAAATAACCCGTTTTTTCTCCGGCACAACTTGACAAACTGTTATAACTATAATATATTTCCAAAAAAAGCAATATTCAAATTTTTTTCAATTTTTATGGAATTTGACCGGGATATTTTTCTGACCGCAAGCGATGAGGAGCTTTCTTCACTCTGCCGGATAACTTTTACCAAAGCCACCGGTCCTGGCGGACAGAAACGCAACAAGACCTCATCGGCAGTACAAATCGACCTGCCGGTGCTGGGGATTTCGGTTGCCGACTGCACCGAACGCAGTCAATTCCGCAACCGGACCAATGCACTGAAAAAGTTGCGTTTTCAAATCGCCCTGCAATTCCGCAAAAAGCCGATGCCACCGGAAAATATGGAGTGTTCCGTAAATTCCCCGGCCTATCCGCTCTTTGTGGCGAGATTGCTGGATATTCTTTATGCCGGTTCATTCGACCAACGCAAAGCGGCTGATTTCTGCGGAATTTCTCCGACAGCTCTGCTGAAAAAACTTTATCGTGACCCGAAATTGTGGCAATTTTTCACTCAACAACGCAATATTTTGCAGTTACCGATACTTCATCCGCCCAAATAAAAAAAAAGCGATCCGGCAAAATCACCGGACCGCTGAATGGATGATTTAACTTATTTATCCAAATCGAATTCTTTTTCGTCTCCGTCGAAATCTTCATCGAAATCTTCGTCGAAATCCTCTTCCAGATCTTCGTCAAAAAGTTCATCATCAAATTCACTGTCGAGGTCATCACCGAATCCGTCTCCATCAAGATCATCGCCGAAAATGTCGTCATCATCCAGATCCCGGCGGGAGAAGTCATGACCATCGTCATCATCATCCAAATCACTGAAAACGTCGTCGTCATAGACCTCGTCATAGTTTTCATCATCACCGTAATCAAAGTCAGGATCATCCAGAAGTGAACGTACACCGGATATCTGTGCACCGCACTCAGGACAGCAACCGTCTTCCGCCTCAATCGCACTCTCGCGAACCTCTATATTGCAGTAGGGACAGGTAGTAGCCATATAAAGCACCTTTCTATAATGGTTTTACATTTCAAATTGTACAAAATGGTACTATATTGACATTTTTGAGTTTTTCAAATCATTTTTTGAAAATTTTGCATTTTTTTTTGCAAAAACTGCGGATTCCCTTGAAAAACACCGGAATTGTGCGATATATTATAGAGGATATATGTTTTGCTGTTTGTTTAAATAAATGTAAGGATTTCCTCTCCCGATGTCAGAAAACATCTCATTGCGCACTGAAGCAGTCAGTAACGCAAAAAAAATAATTGTCAAAGCCGGTACCAGATTGCTCATAGACCGTGAATCCATCGCCCGGCTGGTTGCCGGCATTGCCAAGCTCCGGCAGGCCGGGCATCAGGTACTGCTCGTTTCCTCCGGTGCAGTAGGTATGGGTATGGAACTTGCCGGGGTTTCCAGACGGCCGGCTGAACTTGCCCACAAACAAGCCCTCGCCGCCCTCGGTCAGACCCGTTTGATGTCCATTTACTCGGAAGAAGCCGCCAAACACGGTTTTTCCGTCGCCCAATTGCTTCTGACGGCTTCCGATTTGCGTAACCGCAGACGCTATATCAACGTGATGAATTGTATCAATGCCCTCTGGGAACGCGATATTCTGCCCATCGCCAATGAAAATGACTCCGTCTCAGTCGATGAATTGAAATTCGGAGACAACGATACGCTGGCCGGAATGCTCACTTCAGTTTCCGGAGCAGATCTGACGATCCTGCTGACCACCGTAGATGGTCTGCGGGACCGGGATGAAGAAGGCAAACTCGCCGGACGCATCTCAGTTGTGGAAAAAGTCACCGATAAAATCCGCGCTCTGGCCGGTGGCACCGACGACAGCAACTTATCCATCGGCGGCATGGATTCCAAACTGCGGGCCGCTGATCTTGCCACGGCCGCCGGAGCATTCCTCTGGATCGCAGATGGCCGGGATGGAGAAATCTTCACCAAAATCCTCAATGGCGAAGATACCGGATCGATCTTCCTTCCCCGTAATCACCGGGTACCGGGACGCAAACGCTGGCTGGGATTTTTCAGCAAGGTTTCCGGTGCTTTGATCATCGACAACGGTGCAAAACAGGCTCTCGTTTCCGGTGGCAAAAGTCTGCTGCCCAGCGGTGTGGTCGCGGTCAAAGGAGAATTTCTCAGGGGAGATACCGTGGAAATCATTTCATTGGATCAGCAGCCTGTAGCCAGAGGCCTGGTCAATTTCGACGCAAAAGAGTGTTTACGACTCTGCGGCAAGCACTCAGCGGAAGTGATCTCCATCATGGGCAAAGATGCTGAAATCGAAGCGGTCCATCGCGATAATCTGGTGTTGCTTGAATCATGAAAATTTTTATCAAAACTTACGGTTGCCAGATGAATGAAAGAGACTCCGAAGCAGTCGGAGCATCTTTCATCAAAGCCGGTCATACCCTGACAAATCAGGAAAATGAAGCCGATGTACTGCTTTTCAATACTTGCAGCGTGAGAGATGCTGCCGAACGCAAGGCAAAAGGCAAAATCGGCTATATGCGTAAACTCAAATTGCGTAAACCGGATTTGATCATCGGTGTCACCGGATGCATGGCTCAAAGACTCGGTGATCAGTTGCTCGCGGAATTACCCCATCTGGATTTTGTCCTCGGCACCGGTCAGATTCACAAGGCTCTGGAATCGGTGGAAGCCATTGCCGCCCGGCGATGCCGCTTTGCAGATACCGCAGTTGCACCGGAGGAGATAGATATGCTCGGTGAACACGGCGAAAATTCATGGAGTGCCCAGATCGCCATCACCCGGGGATGCAACCGCTTTTGCAGTTACTGCATCGTGCCGTATGTCCGGGGCCGGGAAGTGTCACGCAGTAAAGATTCTATCATCAACGAAGCAAAACAACTGGTTGCTTCCGGAGTCAAAGAGATATTGCTCCTCGGTCAAAATGTGGCTGCTTACGGACTTAACGGCGATATCCGCCCTCCGAAAGCGGACTTTTCACCGTTTGCTGAATTACTTGAGGAACTCAATGCCCTGCCCGGTTTGGAGCGTATCCGTTACACATCGCCCTACGTCAGTTACTTCAATGAAAGACTGATTTCAACTTTGGCATCCTGCAAAAAAATCTGTCACAATATCCATCTGCCTTTACAATCCGGTTCTGACCGGATCTTGGCGGCAATGAATCGTCAATACACAGCACAAAGCTATCTGGATAAAGTTGCACAACTGCGTTCAGCGATTCCGGATCTGACCTTTTCCACAGATGTCATTGTCGGATTTCCCGGAGAAGAAGCCGGTGACTTTGAGTTGACCCGTGCTTTAATGAATGAGGTAGGTTTTGAACAGGCCTACATTTTCAAATACTCCCCCCGGCCGGGAGCAAAGTCGGCTTTATTGGCAGATACCGTAAGCGAGGAAGAAAAACTGCACCGCAACAACATTCTGCTGGATGACTTGCAGATCCGCATCAGCAAAAAACTGGCCACTCTGGTCGGTACCACGCAGGAAGTGCTGTGCGAGGGAATAAGTTCACGCAATGAATCCCGTTGGACCGGACGTACCGGCACCAATTTCGTGGTTCACTTTGAGCCGGATTTCCAAGTGCGTACCGGTGAATTGCGGCAGGTAAAAATCACGCGGAGCGGAAATGTTTCGCTTTTCGGAAAATTGTGTTGATATTTCTCCGGCAGATCCGCAGAAATTACGGAGAATTGAAAGAAAGGTTTTGATATAATGAATTTTTACAATCAGCAATACAATCGCCACGACAATCAGCCCATGACCGGCAAACAGATGCTCATTTCGCTGGTCATCATCAATGTCGCGGCTTTTCTCATAGTCAGAGGCAATATGTTTGCCGCCTTCAGCCTGACGCTGAAAGGCAGCGGATTCCATATCGCTTATCTCTGGCAGATATTCACTGCCGGATTTCTGCACCGGAACTTCTGGCATCTGTTTTTCAATATGTGGGGCTTGTATATATTCGGTTCTCTGGTTGCCAACCGGGTGAAAGCTCCGCAACTGCTTTTGATTTACATCGCCGGTGCCGCCATCGGCAATATCCTCTTTGTCCTCTTAAACCTGCACACTGGATCGGAAATCGTCGGATCATCCGGAGCGGTGTGTGCAATGATGGCCGCCGCCGCCACTGTCGAACCGGATCGCCGTTTTATGATCATATTTATGCCATTCACCCCGATCAAAACTACCACGCTGGTCATCTGTTATACCATTATGGAAGTGCTTATGGAGTTGAGCCATACCAACGACGGCATAGCCCATTTGGCACATTTGGGGGGATTCGCCGGAGGTTATCTGATGATGCGGATCCTTTTCGGCAAACGCCTGCCGTGGGATCCATTCCGGGCTCTGGCCGGCAAGTTTTCCAATAAGCCCAAAATACACCGGGCTTACCGTTGGGATGAAGTCAAAACCGATTCCACGACCACTGCATCATCTGAAGCAAAACCGGAAAACAATAACAACAGAGTCACCCAGAGAGAACTTGATGCCCTGCTCAACAAACTATCCGAACAAGGTATCAACAGCCTTTCTGAATATGAACTTGAAAGACTCCGGCGGGCCAGAAAACAAATGCGTGGAGAGGAGTGATTCCCATGCTCGCGACCAAACTTTTTGATTACGATCTGCCGGAAAGTTTCATTGCCCGCTATCCGGCCGCCACCCGTGACGGTTCCAGGATGATGGTACTTGACCGTCAAACCGGCGAAACGGAGATCCATCCTTTTTCCGATATCGTCAATTACCTTGCTCCGGGAGATGCCCTGATCTGCAACAATACCAAAGTTTTGAGAGGCAGGATGTTCGCCAAAAAAGAGGGGCGTTCCGACGGGGCATCCTTTGAAATTCTGCTGCTGGAACCGGCTTCCGGACTTCAGGATGAGTGGAATTGCATGCTCAAACCCGGCAAAAGAGCCAAACCCGGTACCGTAGCCGTTCTGCAATACCCCGATGGCACGATCAACTCAAATGATGAATACTTTACCGTGGTCGGCAAAAATGAGGATAACACTTTCCGCATCCGCTTTTCCACCCCGGAAATCTACGCGCTGGAAGAACGCTACGGCCACATTCCCCTGCCCCCGTATTTGCACCGGGAAGCCGAAGAAGCCGACTCAGAACGCTATCAGACCGTCTACGCCGCCGTAAAGGGTGCCGTAGCCGCCCCGACTGCCGGATTGCACTTCACTCCGGAAATTCTCGATACTTTACGCAAAAAAGCAGTTAACGTGGCAGAATTAACGTTGCATGTCGGAGCAGGAACATTCAAACCGGTATCCAGTGATTACGCAGAAACTCATCAGATGCACTTTGAGGATTTTGTTCTGCCGGAAGCAACCGCCAAACTGGTCAATGACACCCGGAAAAACAACGGCAAAGTGCTGGCAGTCGGCACTACCACAGTAAGAGTATTGGAAAGTTGCTGTGATGATAACGGGATAGTCACTCCACGCTCCGGCCGCACGAATATATTTCTATATCCGCCACGCAAGCCCAAAGGCGAAGATATGCTGCTGACCAATTTCCATCTGCCTTGCAGTACACTTCTGATGCTTGTAAGTTGTTTTGCCGACCGTGAAAAGGTCTTGGCAGCCTACGAAAAAGCCAAAGCGGAAAACATGCGTTTTTACAGTTACGGCGATTGTATGCTCCTTAAATAAAAGGAATTACACCAATGTTCATAACCATGTTGTTTGAAAATCCACGCACTTTCTTTCTGATGGTGCTCTTTGTGGTATTTTCCGTAAGTGTACACGAATTCATGCACGCTTACGTTGCCCTCAAAATGGGCGATCCAACCGCCGCCAACCGGGGACACCTGACGATGAATCCATTTAAGCAAATGGGCTTTATCTCATTGATCATGCTCTGTTTTATCGGCCTTGCATGGGGCCAGATACCGGTCAATCCGCACAATCTGCCCACCCGTAAAAAACGGATCGCAGTAGCTTTGGCCGGAGTTTTCGCCAACTTGTGTCTGACAGTGATTTTCACATTTCTCGCACTTCTGGTCATGATCCTTGCCCGGCATCAGGAATATGCCTCCAATATGCTTCTTTACGGAGCGACGATCAATATGGTTCTGCTGATTCTCAATCTGGTACCGGTTCCCGGTCTGGACGGATTCAATATTGTTGGCGAGTTTATCAAAATCCGTTCACAGCAGGCTGCAGAAAAAGCCAATGCCATATTCTTTATCGGAATGTTACTGCTTTTCTTTTTCGGCATCAATTACATTATCACCTGGGCAAGTTATCTTACCGCATTGATTTTTCACGCTTTGGCCTCATTGATGGGAGTGGTGTGATATGATCCGGGTTGTTGCCGCAGTTGTTATTGAAAATGGTCATATTTTTCTATCCAGCCGTCCGGCAGATAAGCCGCCTGCCGGATGGGAGTTCCCCGGTGGCAAGATCGAACCGGGCGAAAATAATGCTGAAGCATTAAAACGGGAATTACTGGAAGAACTTAATTGGCAGATCATCCCCGGTCAAACGCTTTACATATTACAGCATGACGATCTTGAAATAACTTTTATAAGTGCCGTCCCGGTTCCCGGTTCACTTCCACAGTGCCGCGAGGGGCAAAGTTTCAAATGGGTGGAGTTGACCCCGGTTCCACCGGAAGATTTACTGAAAAATGATATTGAATTTTGGAATTTTCTCTTCTCCGGTAAAATAAATATATAAGAAAAAACGTTATCCGGTTGGATAATAAAAATGATCAAGCATGCGACCATGACAGATGATTATGCGGATTGGGAAGATGCCGCACTGATTAGAGCCTATGCAAAAGGCGATAACAAAGCATTTGAAGTGCTTTATTATCGTTACCGCAAGCCTCTGTACGGTTATCTGAATAACGTTGCAGGCAATAACAGTGCTGAAGCAGATGAGGTGTTTTCCGAAACCTGGTTGAGAGTGATCGATAAACTGCCGAAGTATAAGGATGCAGGGAAATTCAGTGCGTGGCTTTTCAGAATAGCCCGGAATATTTTCATTGACCGTATCCGGCATCAGAAGCCGGATAAATTTGTGACGATCGATTCAGAAGATTCCGTGGAATTGGCCGGAGAAACCACCTTTTCACCGGATCGGCAGTTATGTGCGAGCGATATAAGCAAAGCTCTCAATGCCGCATTGGAACAACTGCAACCGGAGCAAAAAGAGGTATTTCTGTTGCGTGAAGAAGCACAGTTATCTTTCAAAGAGATCGCTGAAATACAAAATTGTTCTTTGGGAACTGTTTTGAGCAGAATGAGATACGCTCTAAAAAAGTTGAGATCGTTTTTAAGGAATGTTGATTCTGGAGGATTAGTTAAATGAAAAAACATTTGGGTTTGGAGCAAATTTCTGCGGTGAAGTCCATCCCCGCAGAACTTGATGCCCGGATTCTGGCTGCTGCCGGATTGAAAGCACGCTCTTTGCACCGGAAAAAAGTTTTGACCAAAATCGTTTTCCCGTCACTGGCTACCAGTACAGCTGCAGCTGCGGCCGCTGTGGTGATGATGTTGCCGGAGAATATCCCTCACCGGGAAACTTCAAGACCGGGTATCATCAACCGCCCCACGATGTCAGCTGTTGTCAATACTTCCGCACCGGTCGCCAATGCACCGGCAGCCATATCTCAGAGCGGAATGCTTGCGATGGCCGATTTCAGTACCATGGAGCAGGAATATTACAATCTGGCCAATATTACTGAATTCTCTTTGGATAGCGATAACTTTTCCATGTGAGTATGTGTCAAATGAAACTGTTTGTGTATTTTTTGGGGTTACTCACCGTGTTTTGCAGCGGTTGCGTTTACACAGATATCGTCGAAATCGGCGACCCGACGCAGCCGCTTGATCTGCCGACAGGCACTCTGCCGCAGGCTATGGATGATCCGGGAACAACGATTGAAACATCGGCGAAAAAAAACGATGCTCCAACCGATGAACCAACTGCGGCACCGGCACAAACGAATCCCCCTGACCCGACAGAAACTCCGCAACCACCGGCGGAAACTCCGGCTGATGTTCCGGCACCGGCGGAACAAACAGAATCTGCCCCGGTCCCCCCAGCCGTTCCCACAACTCCGGTTGACCAAACTCCGGAATCCCGGCCGGCAAGTCCGGAATCATTCCGCAGAGGCCCCGGAATGTGGCGAGCATTTTCCCGGTTATCTCAAGAGGAACAGGCCCAGTTACTCCAGTTGCAGCGTAACGATCCGGAGCGTTTCCGGGCGATAATGCTTGAAAAAGCGGATCAACTTTACGCCGCCGAAAGAGCGAATTTACAGGCACTTGATGAATTGGCGACCCGGTGCCGTCAGTGTACAGATCCGGAGGAAAAAGCAAAGTTGACCGCAGAATTACGCGAAAAACTAAAAGAGAATTTCCTGCAGCAGTTGCAATATACCCGGCGCGATATCGAATATACCAAACGCAAGGCCGCCGCTCTGGAAGCTGAATTGAGCCGCAGGGAAAGTAATTGCGACGCCATCGTGGAAGCCTTGCTGCAGAGCAAACTTTCCGGTGCCCCACCGCCCCGTCCGCGACATTGATATTTTGCCGATGGGGATACAGAGCAATGCAAATGAGTTAAAATAAATCCCCGGCCGTCTGAAGCGTACCCAAAAAGTTGAACACAACCTTTGGTGCATTTCAGACGGCCGGGGATTTTATTGACCTGAAGATGTATTATCAAAACCACCGGCAGAACAAATGGTTTTGATTGCTTAAAACAAATTCTGCAAAGTTATCTTACCGGTAAACGCATTGATATCCTGCAAGACTTCAAAGGTATTATCCGGCAGAATTTTCAGGGCATTACCGTCAGGCACAAAGCGGAAATATTCCGGCAAACGTAATCTGCTGCCTTTGACAAAAGCCCGATCGCGTTTAAGCGACAAAATCCCGTCTTTTATGGAAAACTGCACTTTGCCGCCGGTGGTATGCAATGGATCCAAGGTGAATTCCCTGCCGGAAGCGAACTCCGCCGGAGCGATACCGCCGGCCAGAATAAATTGATCATCCCGATCCTCAAAATACAACCCGCTGATCAGCAATTCAAGATAACGGCCGTTATTGCTGGCATTGGGCTGCCACGGCGTGAAAACATCACTTACCTCGCTGTAACGCTCCTGCAGCAGATAAAGATCCGGAGTCATGGCACAACTGCGGAATGTTCCGGCGGCAAGTAATGCCTTTTTCCATTCACCCAACTTTAAATAGTTTTTGAACATCTGCAATTCAGTATTGCCGATATAATATATACGGTCAAAAAGCGGTGAACAGAAACGACCGGCAAATGAGTGCGTTTCGGCATAGGGAACAACTTGAGTAAATCCCGGGTCACGCGGATCAAAAACATCCAGATACCACACTGCACCGAATGCCTTTTCAAAAGACGCTGCGATATTTTCACCGGCAGATGGTATGCGGCGGCTGATATATCCGTCGCCCCGGCTCAAAGCGGTGACCGCCGCCAGCAGATTCCGCCGGTACTCCTCTGCTCCGGCAGCAATTTCCGCATATTCCGGGGCGTTGATGCTTTCCAGAAATTTTGCGGCAGCCAAGACCCCCTGCAAACTGACGACATCAGTCATGGTCAGAATCCGTCCCCGGTCCCCATCACTGGCAACCGCAACCGGCATGACACCGAAACCGACTGCCTTTGAACCATCCGGGTTATATTTCTGCGTGGCTTTGACCTCACCTAAAATCCAGCGGGCGGCAAGAAGAATTTTCGGGGTGTATTCCCGGATAAACTCCTGATCGTTGCTGCACATGGCGTATTCCGCGGCCAATTGCAACGCCGCCCCGGTGGTATTTGCCCAGCGCGGCCCGGTGGTACCGATGGCCCCATGCAATGAAGTAAATTCGCCTTCCGGTGGGTAACCGCCGTTTTGCAAACGGAAAATGAAATCCAAAACCTTTTTCACCGCCTCAAAATAACCGAGTTTGATCATCGGACGCATGGATTCCACGGCTTCCCATGTCCAGACAAAGAACCGCTCGGAACTGCCGCCCTGACAGGGTTGACAGACTCTGCCGCCCAATCTGATGCTATCCACTTCCAAAAGCAGTTGCAGATTATTCCATTGAACCGCATAAAAACTGTCAGTAACACCGTCACTGCCCAAAGCAGCCGATGTACCGCCGGAAATGCCATCCCAATATGCTTTTGCATCGGCACAAACCGCATCAAAATCGTCTTTTACCGCCGCATCGGTACTGCCGTCAAAACGGATGGCAATGGTAAAGGAAGCACTCTCGCCGGGGGCAAGTTCACGGGAAAATTTAATGAATCTTTCACCTTTAAGCACCAGCATTTCCGGAGTGGCGACATAAGGACGGGAACAACCGAAACGGGTATTGAAATCTTCCACTTTGAAAGAAAAACTGTCATTCATATCCACGGCAAAACCGTCATTGGCAGCGATTTCCGGCAGTTTGTCAGAAACCGTCAACTTATCCAGACGCCGGTTATCCCAGCGGAAAGGACAATAGTGGTAATCAAAAATCCCGGTTTCTTTGGGTTCAGAAGCCAGAAGCCGCACCACGCCATCCAAAGCCGTATCACTCTCATTGCTCACGGTGACCCGCACATAGGTTATACCGCTTGCCGGATCAGTGCAATACTCCAAAGTATATTTCAACTGCCAGGCGGATAATTCCCCCCTGCTCATGGGATATCTGCCGTCGATACGGCTCCACACGCTCTGCCGGAAATCAGGAATGAAAGGCTCTCTGCCGAAAAAGAAACTGACCATCTGCAAACGTATATCACGCACCTGCTGCCAGGTTTTTATCTCTTTGGCATTGAGATCCGGCGGCACCGGCAGACTGTATACGTTAAAGGCACAATCGTTGAAAACCAGAGCCTGCCGGTAAGGCAGATTCAAAGGGAAATGGATTGAGCGCGGCTTCACGCCGTGGTGCAAGCGGTACTGTTCAAGTTCCAGATAATTCAAATTTTCAACATTATCAAACCCGATCATATCGCCTCCTGCCACAACTGAAAAAAAACTCAAACAACAAACCAGTAACACATTTTTCCACATTTCACAATCCAAAACGCTTTACGACCATGTTATTGAAAAAGATTCTGCCGCTGGCAGAACTGATATCCTGTGCTTCTCCGGCAAAGATGATCTCCATGCCATCGGCACCATCGGGAACCACGACCATTGAAGCAAGTCTGCCATCGACCACACGGGTGATCAACTCATCTGCTCCAAAAAGAGAGTAAAGCGGTTTATTACCGTTTTTGAAGATCACCCGGATCGCCGGATAACCCAAACCGCACTTGCTGACGACGGCTGAAACGAAGAAGATGTCTCCGGGGTTAACACTGAATTTATACAATGCTCCGGCTTTGCCCCATGCTTTTCTTATCACCAAAGTATTGTTGGAAACAGTAACAGCCCCGGCATCCTGCCACGAAGGACGGTGATACTTCTCAAACTGCTGCCAGGCGGCGATCAGATTTTCACCGGATGGCACTTGACCATTGCGAATCAGATCGTGAGCGAAAGTTTCCGGATTGCGGGCAATATTGAATGCCGTTTCACAACCGGGGATCGCCTCGCGCCAATATTGTGCTGATACATTTTTCTGATGGGTGGGCCACCAGCGGTAACGCTCCCCGTAAACCCAGATGTAACCGTCACTCACCCGGCGGGCCGCCATCAGATTCACCAGCAAACGTACCGCAGGGCTCATACCCTTGAAGTCGTGATGTGAGGAAACTGACGGCAGATAAAGGTCGAGATAGATCGCCGGAGCGTACTTGACCATTGCCTGATATTTATTCCGCAATTCCGGAGCGACATACGGCAGAACTCCCTGCTGGGAAAGGATCCTGCCGTAAGCGAAATCCAATGGCGAATTGAAATCATAACTGCTTTCCTGACCGTCAAAGATATTCATTGTTTCCGGAGCCGCCTCAAGCATACCGTCAAAGAAAGCGGCGGTGAAACTGTTGAGCGTATTGCGGCTTTCCGCACCGGGACGGTGGTCACGGTAGTTGAAACAATACATATAGAGGATCAGCAGATCCATATCCGGATATTCAGCGGCGATGGCTTCCATCACCGCTCTGCCCCGCTGGCGGGTCTTTACCAGATACTCGGCGTAAGTGTGCTGTGCCTTCTGCGGCTGATGGGAATAGCCGAATTGATTGGCTCCGGCGACATACGCTTCCGGATCGAGCATGATCCCCCGCATCCCGGCGGCCTTGGCCACCCGTGCGGCGGTACGATAGTTTTGAACCACCTTTTCCCATGCCGCATCGTCAAAAATATCGATCCGGCCGGGATTGATACCGACCTGCACGAAACTGTTGGCGACCTTGGGGGAATTCAAGGCCCGCAACCGGGCGATCGCTCTTGAGAAATGCTCAAAAGGTTTGAGAGCATCCATATGGACCCAGGTAAGATAATAACTCTCGTTATTCTCATTGACTCCAACCATCTGCACTCCGGCACCATCCATCGGAGAAGCGGTCACAGTTGCAATATTGGTTGCGAAACTGTCAGACGTGAGAAAATCCCACCCTATTTCGATAAATTTCACATCTTCTGCGGCCGCCGCACTGAAAAAACAGGCCAGTAAAACCATCAATACCGTAACTTTTCTCATACTCTCAAACCTTGTCCGTAAAAAATATCAGCGTACACTCCAATCAAAGGTACTCTGACCATTGGGGTAGAACATCTGAAGGAAACTGCCGGTAGTACTTCCACGCTCACTTTCACTGATCTGGACAGCACGGCTGCCGCCATCAAGATGCAGATAATTGGCAGCGTTGCCATGTTTCTGCAACTTCAAACATTTGCTTGTTGCTTCATTTTCCCATTGAAAATAGACCAGCACATTGACGTTTTCCATATCCGGCTCACCAAGCATAACGTATGACGAAGGATAAAGAAATTCATTGATTTTGCGCGGAACATGAACCGTACCGCCGGAATTCATCCAGCCGTTGTTGATATTCCAAATGTAAGTAGAGTGGGCACAGTAAGCATCTCCAAATGTTTTGGTGCCGATCTCCGCCCGGTTCACATAGTCGGTCGGACAATAATAAATTTCCGGAACTTTTGTCGTGCCGGTAGCTCCTTCCATTTTTTCCAACAAATATGCATAGTTGGACTTCGTAATTTTAGCCCATGTATCGCTGGTACTGTGAGAGGGAATATACCCATCATAAGCATCCATATACATGGCTGTTTTGGTACCAATCTGCTTCTGATTGTTGATACAGCTTGCCGCACGGCCGCGTTCACGGGCAGAATTCAATGCCGGAAGCAAAATCGCCGCCAAAATGGCGATAATTGCGATGACAACAAGAAGTTCAATAAGAGTAAAGCAGTGCTGCTTTACTCCGCTATGGCGGATGCTTTTCATAATTTTCTCACTTTCTTTTTTGTTTTGTTCTCTTTTAGGCAATATAGCCTGACCGTATCCGTTAAAAATATACGCAAAATCACTTGACAAAACAATAGAACAAATGTATTTTATTTAGAAGTTTTGTTGCAGGAGGGATCATGCTTACCGAATATTTTTACCGGCCATTTACCAAAGGCAGAATAAATTCACTGCTTAAAGTTCGTTCATGCGGTCATTATATCAAGGAAAACGGCTGGAGCGACATGCACGAAATCAAAGATTTCATCCAGTTGTACTGGTGCGTGAAAGGGGAATTGACATTTCACCATCCGGAAGGCGACTTCGTATTGAAAACCGATGATGTCTGCTACCACTTTCCCGGTGACTATCACGATGTCGTCGTTTCCGGAAAAAATGCAGATTTTTTCTGGCTGACCGTGGATAAAGAATCTTCACCGGCTCTGATAAAATTATTCGATCTGGAGCGGTCAGCCCATCATGCCGGAAGCTGCCCGGTGGAAAAATTCCTGAAACTGTGCAATAATATTCAAAATGAAACCCTTGAATCAGAATTGCTCTGTTCCGCCCTCGCCTACGATATCATCCTGCACTCCAAGAACCCCGGAGAATTTGACAAAATAAACAGTATCATTGACAAGTTTGAGTTTTATGTAAAAAAGAATTTTTCCGATCCGGAGTTTTCTGTGGAAAATGCCGCTGAATTATGCGATATCCACCGTACCACCCTTTTCCGGGTGATCAAACAGTACAAACGCGTCTCACCCAAAGAGTATATTACAAACTGCCGTCTGGAATATGCAGTAAAACTCCTGCTCTCCACCACCAGAACGATCCAGGAGATCGCCGATGCCAGCGGATTCAAAGATGCCGGTTACTTTTCCAAAGTGTGCCGCAAAAAACTGGGGAAACTGCCCGGCGAAATCCGGGAACAGTAAAAAAAGCGTTATATCCACAATCTTGTCAAAGCCAAAAAAAAGGCCGCCACTCAACTTTTTCAAGTTTTTGCAGCAGCCGGATAATTTCAATACTGATTTTTATTTACGTTTATATGCCTGCAATTTTTCAACACAGCCGGCGATCAATTCACGCTGACGGAGCAATTCATTGCCATTTGCCGGCAGATCGGTCAGATTTTCACCGATCCAGCGCAACTGGAGCAACTCCCTGCCCTGTGCCGCTTCCGGAGTATCGGGAAATTCTGCGACCAGAGTTTCAAGCATTTCCAGATACAAATAATCCTGCAAACTTTCCCGGAGCAATTCCAGACGGATGCTCGGCACGATTTTCCCATCCTCCGGATAGGTAAGACAACCATTGCCGCTGCCCGGTACCAGAGGCATGGGCTGACGATCCAACTGCTGCTCGCTGTACCAATTCAAACTCCAAAGCAAAGTTGCATCAACTTTGTAACGGTACGCTTTGAAATAGTGCATACGATGCACGATCGCTTCGACCGGGATCCGGTTGAAAGTAGGAAAGCCGTTTTGTATATTCAAATACCAGCCGATCTTTTTACCGTTTCTCTGCAGATCCTGCAACTGCTCCAACCACCGGGGATCAATGAAAAAACTGCTGTTGAAAAAGAGCATATCCACCGGTTCAGCATAGTATTTCACATAATCGTAACCGGAAAATGATTTATCAAAACAGGTGATCAACTTAAATCCGGTACGTTCTTTGAGACCGATAAGATATTCCAAAACATCTTTTTGTTCCCGATCCACCTCGTCGTAATAAATGTAGGTGTTATCAACCAAACCGGCAGCTCTGATTTGGGCCAGTGCTTCATCATAGTCGGCAATAATTTCGTTGAGAAAGTCAGTACGGGTTTTACCTTTATCCTGAACTTCGGCAAAGTCTTGCAAATAACGGTCTACCTCATGAAACCACGGCAATGACGGCAATACCAGTACGCCGGTCCTTTCGGCGATCTCCCGGAAATTCTCATAAAGTTTCCAATCCCTTTTGCCCATTCTCCGGGCACCTTCAGGACTGATGATCGGAGTCAAACCATACTCCATGGCCAGAGCGGAAAGCATCCGGCAGCATTCCTCAAAAGATGCTCCGGTGGCCTCCGTGGCCATCACCGGGGCGATCTGTGCCAGATTTTCCAATCTGGCAGAACGTTGCGGCAAAGTAAAGTTACGGATATTGATCGTATATGGCACTTCAATTTCACTGCCATCGGCAGTTGTGACCTTGATTTTACCGGTATAACTGCCGGCTTGAGCATTTCGGGGAATGGAGATGGATACCCACCACAACCCGATTCGCCGCTGCGGAGAGAGCGTGCGGGGGATCCGGCAACTCAATTTATCCGGCCAGATACCAAATTGATTGCTTTCAACTTCATCCACCCGGAAGATCCTGGCCGTAAATCCGCCGGATGCAGTCACCGTCTGGATCGCAACTTCCTGATCTCCGATGGCGACCGCCGCCGTCTGGAAATTGACCGTCTCTCCGGCAGCACCATTAAGCACGATCGTATTGACACTGGGCCGGCGGGCCGAAAGCCGCCGCAATTCACGAACTTTTTCCAGTGAAGAAAAAATCGTTACAAAAAAATTGTTATCCGCCTGAAAAACAGACTCCCGCTGTTTGCCGATAAGCCAGTTGGTCGCGGCATCTTCCAATTCGGTAAATCTTTCATTGAGTCTTGCCCACTCTTCGGCACTCTGAGTTTCTGGAATGGCAGCCAATTCACTCCGCCACGCCGCGATCACCGGCGAATTGACGCCGATCTGCTGAAACATCTGCAACAATCTGCCGGTACGGACACTTACCGACGGATTTTCAAAAAGAATCACCCCGGAATTATAATGGACATAGCCCTCTTTGGAACGGGCAAACAGTGAAATACCGGTATCCTGAGCCTGCACATCGATATTCATCGTAAGCACGATTTCCTGACCGGGACGGACATTATGCAAACCGGAACGGTTGTAACGTTTCTGCGGGCCCTCATTGACAATTTCCACTCTGCCTGGCCTGGTAACAGATGAGTTGTTGCGCAAAATCACTCTGACCTGATTACGCCCAGGATGCAAAGGCTGTGACGGATTTTCCAACCGGACATGCAACGGGAAACTGGTATATTCAAAATCCCGGAAAGCATTGTTTTCAAACATGTTGAAAAATGCATCCCCGGCCATGGCACATACGGCTTCAGGTTGAACTCTGGACATTTCCCGGGCGATCTGCCCACGCATACCGCGATCTTTTTCCGGATTGAATTTCAAATTGGCAAAAGGTACTTCCGCTTCCATCTGCCAGTAGCCGTCGTAAAAACGCACCGCACAACGCATATGCCCCCAAGTGGCACGGAATGGAGTTTCCGGGGTCTGTCCGCGGTAGGAAAGATGTTTGACTCCGTTGGCATAGTAGGTAGCCTGCTGCATATTGCTGTCAGGCCGGCGGGGAGCAAAAAACATCGTCATATGATCTCTTTCCCAACCTTCAGGTTTGGTTCCCGGCAGCAGAGCTTTGGCATCCGGATCATAACAGCGGAAAGCAAAATACATTTTGTGACGGTCAAAACCCAATCTGGCTTCGGTACGCATCGGCGGCGTGCGATCACCATTCCTTTTCCGGCCGACCAACTGAGTTAATTTGAAGTCGGTAAAAACCGGAACCCCGGCCCAGACATCATCGGAAATATCTCCGTCAAGTACCGGCGGTTTATTCAAGCGGTAAAATACCACCTTTTCTTCCGGTATCTGCAATCTTCTCGGTTCCGGAATATTATCTGCAGCTTTTACCGGAAAAACTGAACAGCAAACTGCGACCGCCGCAAAAACAGCTTTTATTTTCATTATATACCCTCAACATCAATTTTCAGTAAAATTCCATCTGCTCAAATAATCCGCTTTGGTCAAACTTTCCACATGGCCGTCAGCCATCGTGGAATTGATCTGGCCATTGTGCCAGTGAAATGCCAAATTCGCCAAACCGGTCCCGTTTTTGGAAGAATTCTGACCAATGGCATCCCAGCGACCGGCTCCGGTTACAGTAGCATTCTGCGTCCACCACACTGCATAGTTGGCATACCCCTCTGAAATAACCAGAAAATTGGATGGATTACGCATTTTGGCAGGAAACAATGATATTTTCTTATTCCAAACCGACACCCCCCAGCCGTTTTCTCCGGAATGTCCGTCGCTATCCGGCAGCGGAGTTTCGCCATTTTTCATGTAATTATAAGAAAAACTGTTATTATATGTATACCCGACCCCAAATTGACGGCGAATACTATACACCTCGTTTGTATTGGTATCATACACCCCGTAATGCGGATCACTCGGACAACGGTTCATCATTGCCGCACCTTCCTGTACACTCCAATACCCGGCCTTATACAGCAAAAAAGGCAAAATCACCTTTGATGTACTGTAATATTCATCCCAAATCAAAAGCGGCAATTCGCCATTGCAGGCATCGCTGTACATCGCCATGTAAGTGCCGATCTGTTTCTGGGATGAAGCACAACTGGCAGCCTTGCCGCGCTGACGTGCCGAATTGAGTGCAGGAAGCAATATCGCCGCAAGAATAGCGATTATCGCAATGACTACGAGTAGTTCAATAAGAGTGAAGCGTGACCGCTTCACTCTCCGGCCGGAGAGAATTTTTTCTTTTTTCATACACTGCCCTTTCATTTAAGGTTGTTTACTATATCGTATTAGCCGCTGTTTATCAAAACAGCGGCTACATCACTGCAATTATTTGCTTAAAGTACTTTCTCTTTCGATAAACTGCCCGTCAAAAAATACCGGGCCATGCGGAAATGTTTTTCCATCACGGTAGGTTTTCCACAAAGAAAGCAATTTGTCACTGATCACCCCCGGATCGATCGACAGCGTGGTGATCGGCACCGGAGCAACTGCCGACATACTCCATTCACCGATGCCGAGCAGCATGGTATCTCCGGGAATATTGAATCCCCGCTTCAGTAATTCCAACTCCGCACCGTAAGCAAAAAAGTCATTACTGCCCAATATCGCTTCAGGCAATCTGCCGTTATTTTCCTTCAGAAGTCTGGAAACTGCAACTCCGCCGCAATCAAGGTGCCACCGGTTTCCGGCACTGGCACAAGAAACCGGAGCATTGCCGGAAGATAATTCCGATATCCGTTTCCGGAATGCATCGATCCGGAGCATGTGTGCCTGACGCTTTTCTCCACAGGTAATCACACCGAATGAACGACACCCTTTTTCCCAGAGATAATCCGCACACTTCTCCCCCGCATCCCGGTTATTCACGGATACTGAAATCACATTTTCATTATCCACAATATCATCAACCAGTACCACTTTGCCGAAAAGTTCCTGAAGTTTGCTGATATATTCAGTACCGAGTTTCTCATCGGAAAAATTCTGGGATATTATAATGAATTCAGCCAGACCGCTGCTGGCGATCTCCGGCATTTTCAACTTCCGGCAGTCTTCCATGGAAACCGCTTCCAGCATCACCCGGCTGCCGTCAAGCAGAAATTTGGATTGCAATTGCATAGCCAGATTATTGTCACCGTGATTTTCAGAGGCCTGCTGCATCAACTCCGCCGAAGTGATTATACCGACAATACCGGTTCGTCCGGTCCGCATACTGCGGGCAATGTGATTGGGACGGAAACCATTTTCACCGGCGATCCGCAACACTCTCTGTGCCGTCTCATCGCTGATGCTGAATTGTTTGGCTTTACCGTTAATGATCATGGACACTGCCGATTGACTGACACCCGCCAGACGCCCGATCTCTTTCATCGTAATCAAAATAAAAATCTCCCGCAGAAAGGCTAAATCGTATTACCACTCTATTAAGTATACCAACTTTTATGCAAAAAGTCAAGAGCAAAGATAAAAAAATTCCAGAATTTTTATCATTCGGAGAAATATAAACGGTATTTGCAAAATCGGTATGATGTGCTACATTAAAAGAAATCAACAAAAAAATGGAATTTTCCGACCAATGAATGACCTGTTAAAAAATTTTATTCCCAGCGGCAATCTCCGTCTGGATTCCCAGTTGAAATTTTCGGCAGAGATCGACAAAATGACTTCAATTCTCCGCCGGACTCTGCTCATTGACCGTTCCCGCCGGGAAAATGACGCTGAACACTCCTGGCATATTTCTGTAATGGCTCTGCTCTTCGCCGAATATGCCGTCGAAAAAGTCAATGTCATGCACACGGTGGAAATGATGCTCGTCCACGATCTGGTGGAAATATATGCCGGTGACACCTTTGCTTATGATACCGCCGGATATGCCACCAAAGCGGCACGGGAAAATGAGGCCGCCGATAAACTCTTTGCCATGCTGCCGGATGATCAGGCTTGCTACATCCGCAATTTGTGGAATGAATTCGATCAATGCACCACCGCCGATGCGAAATACGCAAACTGTCTCGACCGTCTGCAGCCGCTGTTTCACAATATGCTGACCGAGGGACACACCTGGCGTAATTCCGATTTTCCAACCGACAGTGTAAAGGTGAGAAAACGCATGGCGATCGTCAAAGAATTCATGCCGGAATTGCACAAATGGGTGGAGAAAAATATCTCTCATGCCATAAAAATCAATTGGCTGAAAGAAAAATAATGTTAAAAAATTTTACTTTCCTTCTCCTTTTACTTGCCATCGGCACTCTTTTATCCGGCTGCTGTACCTCACTTATTCTTGATCACTGCGGCAGAGTTTCCTTACAGATAAAGGAAACCAGAGTTGAGCAGTCTGAAACAGCGATAACCGTCAGCCACTCCGGAAATATCCGGACGGAATATTTTTTGGGCTTCGCAAGCACCGATGATGAAACAACTACGCTCACCCACACTTTCACGATCGATCCGGTACCGGAAAACGTCATCTTTTTTACCGAAACCTTCCGGATCGAAACTTTTGCAGATGTGCCGAGATTCCGTCAGTCGCCATACCCGTTATACTCCACAGAAATCGGCCAGTGGCAGATCCATCCGGATGATATACCGCTGACCGGACAACCATATATCAGTTGCAATCATCTTGGCATACGCCGGTTGGCTATTCCCACCGAAGTAACTGAAAATGATGGTATAATCACAGTAAAAGGCTTTTATGTCATCGATGCGAACGGCAACAGTGATATTTTTCCGGAGAATAATGATTTGTATTTGCCGGAACATTCTGACCGATACCGGTGGCTGCAACTATGCGTTTCCCCGATACCGGTGGCCATGGATATCGCTTTACTGCCGTTGCAAATTCTCGCAATTTCACTGCTTGGCATGTAACAGATATCCACGCTTCAATACGCACTCTGATCCCCCCGGAAAATAAACTTGTATTTTTTCAAAGTTGTGCTATATTAATGAAAATTTTCAACCAATATGAAGGTATACTATATGAGTATCATCACCATTGTCGGCTCCGGAATGATGGGGGTCAGCACTGGCGTTTCCCGCAAGAGAAAATGGACACACTGTCAGATTGACCGGTACTCCACTGGATAGAGAGATTATTGACCACGCCCGCCAAACCGGACAACATCCGAAATTTGACCGCCCCTTCCCTGATGGTACAGAGTATTATCAATTTGAAAAAATCAATGAAGCATTGAGTGATTGCGACCTTATCATCTGCGGAGTAAGTTCTTTCGGAGTGGATTGGTTTGCCGGTTCAGTTCTGCCGTTACTGCCCGATGGAGTACCGGTGCTTTCCGTGACCAAAGGCCTTATCGATCAGGGTGATGGAACATTGATAAACTATCCGGAATTCTGGCAGAGAAAACTTGATGCCATTGGTAAAAACAATGAATTGTGTGCCATTGGCGGCCCCTGTACCAGTTATGAATTGGTCGCTCACGACCAAACTCTGGTTGCCTTTTGCGGACATAATACCGAAACATTGAACCGTTTGAAAAAATTGATGGAAACCAATTATTATCATGTTATTCCATCCACAGACGTCATAGGAATTGAAAGTGCCGTTGCACTTAAAAACGGCTATGCTTTGGGGATCGCTCTTACCATAGGAGAAAACTTCAAACGCTGCGGCAAAAATGAATTACACTATAATTCCCAAGCGGCAGTATTTTTGCAGGCCTCACGCGAGATGCATAAACTGATCTCCCTGCTCGGCGGCAATGAAGACAGTTTCTTTGTCGGTATCGGCGATCTTTATGTGACCGTTTACGGCGGCCGCACCCGGCAAGTCGGGATCCTGCTCGGTGAAGGATTATCAATAGATGAAGCTCTGGAAAAACTCAAAGGCGTAACCCTTGAGTCTCTGGTCGTGGCCAAAAGAGTGGCTAATGCTTTGCACCTGATGGCGGCAGACGGAAAAATCGATCTCAATGATTTCCCGCTTTTGCTTCATGTTGATGATATAATCACCAAACGGATGCCGGTAAATATTCCGTGGCAAAAATTTACGGCGGTCAATCCAGTTCTTTGAAAAGTTCCGGCAACTCATCCGGAAAAATCACCAAACCGCCTTCAAAAAAACTTCCGCCGTTTTTCCAGAACTCCACCACTTTACGCTGTAAAGAAGTTCGGCAAACCAATTCACCGGGAGATTTTTCTTTGGCCGCCGCATCCCACAGCCGCCAACGCACAGATTTATCCTGATTGGTTTCCGGAATATCAAAATTATGACCGAGATCCTGAAATTGGATGATATTCGCTTCCGGCGGCAATAACTGCCGGAATTGTCTTGACAGCAACCATGAATAACAGACCACCGCCCGGAATTGATAATCCGGAAAAAATTCCCGGTAAAAATCCACCATATTTTTGATGGCTGCAATACACTCTTTGCGTTTCAATGGCCCGGAAGCAGGAATATGCAGATTTATGCAAGGATCCTGATAATTTACTGCCATTTGAATATTTGCCGGGAGCAGTTTTTGATCCGCAACACTTTGCAAAACTCCATTTCCATCACGATAAAAACTGCGTTTTACATTAAAGTAATGAAAATCATTGCACTGCAATCTGCCGAATTGCTTGATCTTTCCAAAAATACAATGACTCTGCCAATCAAAAATTTCCCAGGTCAGACCATAAAATCCCAAATCGGCTTCCATGGCTTTCATCCAGATATTCAAATCCCAGGAAAGCAGATCAAGCATCCATGACGGATAGGCATTTTTGCGGTAATATTCCTGCAATTTTTCACAGTTGGCAACAATGACCAGCAGCAGCAGACGGTGTTGATCGTCGGAAGAAAAAAGTGACTTGACCTCATCTTCCGGAAATTTGCCGAATTCACAAGCCGCGATCCTGCGGAAAAAATCCAAATCCAATGATGCAAAGAAATCTTTCAATCTGCCGAATTTATCCATATCCAAATGAAAAAATTCCGCACCTCTGACCATTTGCGGCCATGAATCAGCAATCAAATTCATCATTCTGCCCTTAATTACAGATATTCAAGCAATTCCGCATCTGCCAACAACGGATTTTTCATATCTTTGTCTGATAAAATACATTCGGCAGTATTCAACTGCCAGTCGATCCCCAGTGCCGGATCATTAAAGGCAATGCCTCTTTCATGTGACGGCATATAAAAATTGTCGCATTTATAAGCAAAAACCGCCTCATCGGAAAGCACCGCAAACCCATGGGCAAATCCTCGCGGCACAAACAACTGATATTTATTTTCCCCCGACAATTCCACAACAACATGTCTGCCGAAAGTCGGAGAATTTTTGCGGATATCCACTGCCACATCCAATACCCTGCCGGAAATCACCCGCACCAGTTTAGCCTGAGTATACGGCGCCGCCTGAAAATGCAATCCGCGCAACACCCCTTTTACCGATTTGGATTCATTATCCTGAACCCACCGGCATCCCGGCATGATATCCGCATATTTTTTTTCGCTCCACGATTCAAAAAAATATCCGCGACTGTCTCCGAAAACCCTGGGAACAACGATTTTAACCCCGGCAATGGCTGCATCAATTATCTGCATTTTTCACCATCCTCAATTATCCGCAGCAAATACTGACCGTAATCAGTTTTCAACATATTCTGCACTCCTTTGCGGATATCATCGGCAGTCAGCCAGCCGTTTTCAAAACCGATCTCCTCCAGACAGGCGACCTGAAGCCCCTGACGGGTTTCGATCGTATGGATAAAGTTGGCGGCTTCCAGCATGCTTTCATGAGTGCCGGTATCCAGCCACGCATAGCCGCGGCCCAATGTTTCAACATGCAGTTTTCCACGGTGCAGATACTCGTTATTAACGGCAGTTATCTCCAATTCACCGCGGGCTGACGGTTTGATCGTTTCAGCAATACTGACTACATCGTTATCGTAAAAGTAGACTCCGGTAACCGCATAATTTGATTTGGGCAATGACGGCTTTTCCTCAATGGAAACTGCCTTGCCGTCTTTATCAAATTCAACGACACCGAAACGCTCCGGATCGCATACATAGTAGCCGAAAACAGTAGCCCCATCTTCTCTTCCGGCGGCTTGCCTCACCAATTTCGACAGGTGTGCTCCATAAAAAATATTATCCCCCAGCACCATTGCCACACGGTCACTTCCGATAAACTCTTTACCGATGATAAAAGCCTGAGCCAAACCTTCCGGCTTCGGCTGAACCGCGTAGGTGAATTCAACCCCGAAACGTGAACCGTCTCCCAGCAAACGCTGAAATGATGCCTGATCTTCCGGAGTGGTAATGATCAGAATTTCCCGGATACCTGCCAGCATCAGCACCGAAACCGGATAGTAGATCATCGGTTTATCATAAACTGCCAGAAGTTGTTTTGATACCCCGCAGGTAATGGGATGCAATCTGGTACCGGCACCGCCGGCAAGAACAATACCTTTCATAAACACTTTTCTCCGGTTCCAAGACGTTCCATTTTATATTCTCCGCTCAAAACTCTTGCACACCAGGTATCTTTATTTTCCAGATACCATAACACGGTTTTGCGGATGCCGCTGTCAAAAGTTTCCTGCGGCTTCCAGCCGAGTTCTCTTGTGATTTTGGATGCATCAATAGCGTAACGCATATCATGACCGGGGCGATCCTTGACAAAAACGATCTGTTCGGCATAACTTTTGCCGTCACGACGGGGTGATAACTCATCCAGCAATTTGCAAACCGTTTGCACCACATCGATATTGCGTTTTTCGTTGTAACCGCCGATATTGTAAGTTTCTCCGGGGATCCCGGCTGTGGCAACTGTATAAAGAGCCCTGGCGTGATCTTCCACATACAACCAGTCGCGGATCTGCAACCCCTGCCCGTAAACCGGCAAATCCTTATTATCCAATGCATGCAGAATGATCAATGGAATCAATTTTTCAGGGAAGTGATACGGACCGTAATTATTGGAACAGTTTGTCACCAAAGTCGGCAGACCGAACGTTCTTTTCCACGCCCGCACCAGATGATCACTGGCCGCCTTGGAGGCGGAATAAGGTGAAGACGGTGCATAAGCAGTGGTTTCCCGGAAAAGATCTTCCGGACCATCAAGATCACCATAGACCTCATCGGTGGAAATGTGATGGAACCGGAATTGTTTTTTCTGTTCATCATTCAAGGTGAGAAAATATTTCCGGGACGCTTCCAAAAGCGTATAAGTGCCGACAATATTGGTCTGAATAAATTCCCCCGGAGCATCAATCGAACGGTCAACGTGGCTTTCGGCGGCCAAGTGCATTACGTGAGAGGGCTTGAATTCCGCAAAGATCCGGTCAAGAGCCGCACGATCAGTGATATCGACCTTTTCAAAATGAAATCTCGGAGAATGGGCCGCTTCCGCAAAAGATTCAATATTTCCGGCATAAGTCAACTTGTCGATGACACAAACTTCATCTGCGGTATTACCGATAATGTGCCGCACGACAGCTGAACCGATAAATCCGGCTCCGCCGGTAACGATTATCCGATTGGCCATTTATTACCTCCACATACTCTGAATCATAATTTAAAGTACACGTCTTAAGATAGCATTCTCGGCAAAAAAAGTCAAGTGCAGTTAAAAAACATTGCAGATACTTGAAAAAAGATAAGAACAGCATTATATTGGGCCGATCGTAAATAAATTCAGATGCAGAATATTGCAGTATAAGATTTGCCGGAGTTACATGAGAAATGGCTGAAAATCCGATAATGACAGTAATTGTACCCAACTACAAAACACTTGATCTTACCAAATTGTGTCTGCGTTCCCTGCGTAAATACACAGATTGTTCACGGATAAAAGTGTTGGTGATCGACAATGATTCGGCAGATGATTCCATCGAATATCTGCGTACGTTGAAGTGGATAACTCTGATTGAGCGTAAAACCGCCGGAGAATCCGAACCGGAAATGCATGCAAAAGCATTGGATATGGCCATGGAAATGGTTGACACTGAATTTGTTCTGGTCATTCACACCGATACTTTAATGATAAGTGACCAATGGCTTGATTTTCTGCTTGACAAAATCAATGCCGCCCCAGATATTGCCGGGGTGGGCAGTTGGAAACTGGAATTTGTGCCCCCGGTAAAACTCTTTTTCAAACGGATCGAAACCTTTATCCGGCGCATACTGGGCAGAAAAATACTGGATCGTGAACACTATTTCCGCAGTCATTGTGCTCTTTACAAGTCTGATGCGGTGCGCCGGACAAAAGGATTTTACGACAATGAATCTGCCGGTGTTTCCATGTTTGCCATTCTAAAGGAGCAAGGTTACAGTTTGCCGTTTATCAGTTCCGAAGAACTGGTCAGATACGTCCGGCATTTGAATCATGCGACCATGATACTGCATCCGGCAAAGGAATCCAGAAAATCGGCGAAAACCAGAAAATTACGTCAGCTTAATGCGGAATTGAAAAAACTGCACGCTGAAGAAATCCTTGCGGATTCTTCTCTCGACAACTGAACCGGCTGTTTGGCAAGATAAAAAAACGCGAACGGCCAATGGAGTTCTGAGCGACGGGCAATGTGCAGGAAAATTTTTCAGTTTTTTCACCGATACTGCTTGCAAAAGTAAAAATCCATGATATATTATGTAAACAAGCTTGAGGAACGACTCAGGTTTTCCGATAAAAGTCGGGGTGTGGCTCAGTCTGGCTAGAGCGCTGCGTTCGGGACGCAGAGGCCGGAGGTTCAAATCCTCTCACCCCGACCATTTTTTTGCCCGATTCCGGTAAAAAATCGCATACCAAACAAAATCCGCATTTGCAAGTAACCTTGCTTTGCGGATTTTTTATTTGGTATTTTTCCCGCGCCTCAACTTCGTTCGTCGCTGCGATTTTTCCCTACGACAGTCGCATTCCCCGCAAGACTTCGCTGTGGAGTGGGTGCCGTCGCCAAAGCTCC
>JAZNEV010000074.1:0-22450 GCA_045588835.1 Victivallaceae bacterium | reverse complement strand
GTTTTGGTGGTATTGTGGCGTGTTTGGTTGCCGGTTATGAGCCGGTGGATAACGGACAATACGGACATTACGGACAATACGAAAAACGTGGGGGGTACGGGGGGCAACGCCCCCTGTCAAGGGCGGCTCTGCCGCCCGCCCGTGGGGGGGATAAGTTGTGGTTTTTGACCCGGCAGAGTGAGGTAAGGTCACGTTTTGCAAGGAGTAAGCGAGGGATCCGCCTTCGCCAAGGCTCCGGCGGACAAGGTGTACTGTGTACTCGACCGGATGAGCGACGCCCGCAAGGCTCGAGATTGCCCGCTTTTTCGCCGCCGCTGTCAAGATAATGTCAATATCCTGCGGTAGTCGGCGATTTCACGCAAAGCACTGGCGACCTGACGCAGTTTCCACTCCAGATGCCACTTGTCGCCGACGTATTCCATACTCGGTTCCCAGCCCAGCCGTGAATCGACTGCGACCAGCGGCATGGCGGATCTGGTATTTTCGACTTCGGCGGCGGCAAGGGCTTCGATCTTATCGAGGATCGCCAAACCTTCCGCGGCACTTTTGATATTCTGCAGATCCCGGTTGAGGCAATACCACTGTTTGACGTTGCGGCAGGTCTGCACGGCACAACGGATGAATTTCCCCAGATTCAACTCCCTTTCCAGAGCCTCCTGCCGGTATGCAGGAGCGGCGGCAACGGCGGAAGCGTAAAGAGCGATGCCCTCATCCCACAGACGCAGAAATTCATCGAGGGCTTTCAACTCCACCGGATAGCGCAAGGCTCCGGGCAGCTGGTTGATGTTCTCGTATGGCTGATAAAGCGTTTTGACGATACTGCCGCCGAAATGCGCTTTGGGATCGGCGGGAAAGGCGATCTCTTTGCTGCTCATGGTACGGGTGATATTCGGCTGAAAAATAAGGGGATATGCCGCCCCCACGCGCAACGGGCCGTATTGATCTTCATTGGTGATCGGCAAATATTCAAAGGCATCGCTCCACTTCTGCCATGCCGCCAGCAGAGATTTCGCCCCGTTGCCCGCCATCCGGCGCGCCAGAATTTTCAGCAATTCATCCAAATCGCACTGCGGAGAGTTGAAATACGCTTTACCCAATTCTGTGATCACCGAGGGGAACCAGCCGTAATGGTGGCAGTCGTAAAATGCCGAAAGATTGCACTCCCGGCGGTAACGGTCAAGTTCTTTGAAACGGGTTATCCACCTTTGCGGCACCGGGATATAAGGGGCGACCCCGATATCCCAGGTGGTTCCGGCACTGTTGGCGGTGGAAAGCAGAGGAATGCCAAGTTTGGCGGCTTCCTGACACTCGCTCTCAAAATAATATCCGGGCTTGTCCGCCGCAATGGAATAATCCATCACCCGGCTCAACTGACCGAAAAGACGCCTTTCGGCAAAGATGTCGTAAGTGACCTGAATGGTGATGCCTTCCGGGAGATTTTCCAGAAATTTTTTCCGCAACTCCAGTTCCGTCCACCCCCAGTTGTAGGTGTTGAAAATGATTTTGGCATGGGGGATCGCCTTGCGCACCGCATCGCGCACCCGGATCAGAAATGCCGGATAATCACTGCATGGCCACCACCCCGGACACGGCAATACATCCGGAATACCGTCAATGATCGCATCGTTGTAATGTTTGCCGCTGGTCGCCGGGTCTTTGCTGGGGAATACGGCACTTTCACCGACCAGCATCACTCCGGCGACACCGGGATAGTTGAGCAGAAGTTCAGTGTAGACTTTTTCAAAAAATTCCACAGCATCATCATCATCCGGATGTTTGAAACTGGGCAGATAGGCATAAAGAAAAACCTGTATATCGTAATTTGCCGCCCGGTCGATAAGATCATTGAAATCCAGAGTGCCGATATTGGTTTCGTTGGGGCCTTTGCAAAATACTGCCACGGCATCAAATCCGGCGTGCATCATGGCATTCAAATGGCTGTCCGGAAATAATTCAATGCCCCAGCCGGAGTGGAGAATCCGGGGGGAAATGAGTTTTTCCCGGCGGGTCGTGCCTTTTTTGAGGATCGCCGCTCCCCGCAGATTGCAGAGGTCTTCGATATAGACTCCGCCCCGGCGGATACCACCGGCATCAGCGGCGAAAATATTCACCCGGTTTTCCGAAACCTGTAAAATAAATGCACCTTGAGGCAAACCGCACTGCGGATCGATGGTAAAAGTTACCGCCGTATCGCCGTCAGATTCGATATGGATATTCAAATCCATGGAAGTTTTGAAGTAATCCGCCAGATCTTTGGCCGTTTCAGTTACCGCCGGATCAGCATTATCCGGCAGAATGATGCACCAATTGCGGTCAAGAGCGATCTCGTCACTCTGACACGGCAGGGAGGAATCATTCATATTTTTCTGATGTACCACATCGATCCGGCTTCTGAATCCGTAACTGCGTTCAAATTGCAACATAATTTTTTTCTCCGTTGATCCTGTTTTTCATTAATATACATCCGGGAATATAAAAATCAACTGCGATCGCGTGTTAAAATTAACATTATCGGCCAAAAAACAGTTATACTGTTGAATAAAAGCGTTTTTGGTGGTATAGTATGAAAGTACCGGAAAAAGAGGTGGTCGATCTATGGATAAAATATTGAAATTTCTGCAAAAGGTGATCAGAATCGAAATCAATTACACCGGATGGTGTATTCTGGTGATTTCAGTATCATTGGGAATCGTTGCCTTAGCGGCTCTGCTGGCGGTCGTGGTCGATCCGCATTACCGCTACCATGAACCGTGGTTCTACGATAAAGTTTATTACGAAATTTATGCTACTGCACCGTCGATACTGGAGCGTGAGGATTACGATCTTTTAATGCTGGGAACCAGTATGACGAGAAACTTTTTCCTTGAAGATATCGACCGTACTTTTGATTGTCACTCTGTGAAACTGGCTGCTTCCGGCGGCACGATGATCGACTTGAAAAAGTTTTTTGATGTGGCAGTCGCCGCCAAAGGCGACCGGTTGTCAAGAGTGATCCTGTCGCTGGATATTTATCCTCTGAACAAGACCGAACCGCACTGGCGGGAGTTTGAATTCATGTACCGGAGCGATCATCAGCAGGATTACCGGTATTTGTTTTCCCGGCAGACCTTTTCCAGTATGATCTACCTGATCAAACGCAAGACCAGTCCCAAACGCCAGCGGCCGCACCAATCTGACCGCAACCGGATGTTTGCCACGGAATATGCCGGCAAACCTTACGGTCTGGCGGCGGTGATGGAAGATGCCATCCACAATGAAAAAATCCACCACACCATGACCCCGTACGACCCGCAGGCGCATCTGGATAACCTTTACAACCATCTGCTGCCGATGTTTGATGAACACCCGGAGATCGAATTCATCGTCTATCTGCCGCCGTATCACATCTACACCTATTGCCAGAGTGAGCAATTCGGTGAAGCCGATGCCCTTATCCGTCAGCGGACGATGGTGATGAGAGAGTTGCTCAAGCGGCCCAATGTGAAGTTGTACGATTTTCAGGCATACCGTGATTTGGTCTGCAATCACGATTACTTTTCCGATGTCCAGCACTTCAGCAATGTGGCGGCAAGACACCTGCTGGAACTTCTGGCCGCCGGAGAACGCCGGATCTGTACCGAAGCACAGATCGAGGCCAATGAAAGAGAGCTGCGGGCATTGATCGCTGAAAATATGCCGCTTTATTATCAACATTTGCAGGAATATAAAGGTAAATAAGTTATGCTTTTTCCGACTTTTACTTTCATGCTCGGTTTTCTGCCGCTGACGGTGCTGGTTTATTTTCTTCTGGCCAAAAAGAATATCACCGCTTCCCGCGTGTGGCTGATCGGTGCGTCATTTGTATTTTACTCATGGTTCAACTGGAGTTATTCGCTGATTCTGGCCGGTTCCATACTGCTCAACTGGTTCTTTGCCCGGTGTCTTTATAAAAAGCCGTCAAAATTGATCCTGACACTGGGGATAATCTGCAATGTATTGATCCTCGGTTACTTCAAATATTATGACTTCTTTGTGGAAAATATCAATGCGGTATTCGGTACTTCATTTCTGCTCAAACACATCCTTTTGCCGCTGGGGATCAGTTTTTTCACCTTTCAGCAGATATCGTTTCTGATGCTGGTTTATTCCGGGGGCTTGGCGAAACGGTATACCTTCGGCAGTTATTCGCTCTTTGTCTGCTTTTTTCCGCAGCTGATCGCCGGTCCGATCGTGCTGCCGGATGAGATGATGAGCCAGTTTGACGATGAGGCAAACAGCGTATTCAAAGTGGAAAATTTTGCTTCAGGTTTGTATGTTTTTGCCCTCGGTCTGGGGAAAAAGATCCTGCTGGCCGACTTCTTTGCCGGAATATCCGATGCCGGATTTGCATCGGCGGCCGGGAACTTCTTTGAATCATGGCAGACGGCTTTGGCTTATACATTTCAAATTTACTTTGACTTCAGCGGTTATTGCGATATGGCCATCGGTATCGGCTTGCTTTTCAATATCCGGCTGCCGAAAAACTTCGATGCCCCGTACCGGGCGGAAAATATCGGTGATTTCTGGCGTAAATGGCATATCACGCTCGGGCGTTTTCTGATGACATCGCTCTATATACCCATGGGCGGCAACCGGTGCGGGAAATTGCGTACCTGCCGGAATTTGCTGGTGACATTTTTCATCAGCGGCTTGTGGCACGGGGCCAGTTGGCTCTTTGTTTTGTGGGGTATGCTCCATGGTGCGGCACTGGTACTGCACCGGGTCTGGAGCAAATTTTTCGGATGGAAAATGCCGAAACTTGCGGCACAGCTGCTGACCTTTTTCTTTGTGATGCTGGCGTGGATACCATTCCGGGCGGCCAATTGGGAACAGGCCAAAAAAATTTATGCCGGGATGTTCGCTCCGGTGTCATGGGCATTACCCCAAGCGGATATATTCAATATTCTGCTTTTTGCCGCAGGAATATTTATCATCATTTTCCTGAAACCGGCTTCTGATATGGAGCAGAAGTTCCGGCCGACCTGGGTCAATGCCCTGACCGCCACGGCGTTGATCGTAACTTCCATGTTCTTCTTTGTGAAGTATTCGCCGTTTATTTACTTTAACTTCTGATCTTCAGAACCATTTTTTTCCATACGGGATCGCGGTGTTTACCGGAGAGGTGATCCGGATATCCGGATATTCACCGCAGATTGAAAAGGGTGAAAAACTTTTCTCCGGCGGCGGTCATCTGCGGATCGTTGTAAGTTTCCTGCGTGCCGCGCTGGAACCATGAGATATAGTAAATGAAGTGTTCTGCATCTTCCGGGCAGAAAAAAGCGATGGTCGTCTGCATGGAATAACTGGTTTGATCCTGATTATGGTAAATACAGACGGCTTTGATCGCCGGATTATCCAGAAATTCTATCTTTTCGACCCGGTGTCCGATCACAGAAATGCCGTTATTTTCGATCGCCCTGCGGATCGAAGTGCCGGCGTAGTCGGCCAGAGCATCCTGCGACAGCTCTTCCAATTGGTGAGTTTTGTAGAAAACTGTGCCGAATGCCGCCTGATTCTGCGGCAGGCCGGTCATCCGCCAGACGGCGAAAAGCGGGGCATTTTCCGCCTTGTAGAGCCGGAAGGCAAGTTCCGGCTGATAATCCATGTAGAATGTGCGGTAAAGGATTTTGGTGCAGGTTTCTGCCGGGGTGACATAGACCCTTTCCCGCTCATCAACGGCGGTGGGAGCATAGAGATCACCGATAACTAAATGACGTGAAGCACAGCCGCTGAAAAGTATTGCAAGCGTGAAGAAAATGAGTGATTTTTTCATATTTGATCTCCTCATTGCAGTTGATATCCTTTGCCGGCATTGACCAGACGGGCGATGCTTTCATCGGTATTGACGTGGGAAGCGATCACTTCGCCCACGACCAAAGGACAGTTGCCCGGCCGGTATTCTGTGACCGCACGGCATTCAAAATTGGCCACGGCATCGGATAACAGCGGCACATCGATCTGAGAGGCATTCTCAAACTTCAATCCGGAAACTTTGCCCTTATCGATATCGTGACCGTGTACCGTACCGGCATATAACGTTTCCCCGGCCATCGCTTTTGAAGGATATGCGATCACAAATTCCCGGTTTTGCCGGATGAGTTCCAATGTGTATGCCGGATCATCGATGCCGAGCAGGAACATGGGCGGTTCATCGGAAACCAGAGTCACCCAGCCGACCGCCATAAGGTTGATCCGGCCATCCGGGGCTTTGGTGATGACCAATACGACCTGTTCGGGATATTTTCTTTCCCACGCCTGATTGATGGAAGTTGCTTTTTGCATGATTTTGGCACCTGTGGTATTGTTTTATGAATAAGTCAACAGCGTTTCTCCGGCAGAATTTTCAGCCGGTAACCGTCGGGATCATTGTTTTTCTCCCGGATTTTTTGCAACATTATAATGTAATCACCTGCGGTTGATTTTTCAAGCGTTTGATTTTTCCGGTACATCGGAAAAATATGCTGAAATACCGGGTTGAAAAAGATTTGGAAAATAAAAAAAAGTAATATGTATCATTTATGCACTTTCGATTTGTTGTTTTTACTCTTGATATACGTTGCCGTGCGGATATAGTATAATAAGCAAACTGTAAACACACACAGAGGTCGGATATGAAGAAATTATTGGCAATTGCTTTCAGTACCGTTTCAATTCTCCATGCAACAGAGATCATCGCTCCGTCGTCGCCGGATCAGTGGCAGCGTATCGGTGGCAGATACAGTATGGAAGTCGTGGAAGATGGCGGAGTTCCGGTTTTTTCCGTCAGAGGTCCGGCAGATATCCGCAGTCAGATGATGTTGACGATCGATCCCCGTAAGACCTATAAACTTTCCGGAGAATTCCGTGCCGCTGACGGTACGGTGCCGACAAAAATTTATTTCGGAGTCATGGAATTGGATGTCAACGGCAGATTGGTTTCATCCAACGATGTCTTTGCCATAAAAGACAGTGATACGGTGCTGAGTGCCGATGCCAAAGCCGGAGATACCGTTATTCAGGTGCGTGATGCTTCCAAATGGCAGCAGAATGTCTCAAGCAGTGCTGCATTCAATATTGCTGCGGATCTTTCTGATTTGCCCAACCGGGATATTTCCCCGGCGATCAAATCCATTACCCGCAATGCAGACTTTTTTACTTTGCATCTTTCTGCTCCTTTACGTAAAAACTACGCCGCCGGAACGCCGGTGCGTCAGCACCGCCATGCCGGAAGTTATCACTACACTCACGGCAATAAACAGCTTACGCATCAGTGGCAGAGTTTTTCCATTATTATTCACGGTCAGGTCACTTACGGCGTGCCCACTCACCGCTGGTGGCGCGGGGCACAGCGTGCCGGATTGCTGGTGCTGGTCAATCATGGCGGCAATGCGGATTCAGTAACGTTGATGCGCAATGTGAAAATTGAAGAGTTAACCCGGTAAAAAAAGGAGGTTTCCCCATGAAAAAGTCATCACGTTTCACTCTTATCGAATTACTTGTGGTCATCGCGATTATTGCTATTCTGGCGGCGATATTGCTTCCGGCATTGAATAGTGCCAGGGAGCGCGGCCGGGCGGCCAGTTGTGTGAATAATCTCAAGCAGATCGGGATGTATCATTTGCAGTATCAGGATTCTTATGACGGATATCTGGTTCCGCCGTATTTCACTTACGGGACGACGAGCGAATTGTGGTATCAGGTATTGCAGAAAGAGTATTACTCAGGCACTCCGCTCTGGGGGACAGGCGGGCCGGTCCGGGATCATCCACCGTGTGGTTCTGCCAGTCGGAAACCGTGGTCAAAAATCAGGAAACCAACTATCTTTACAATATGCTGATCTGGGCGGATGCACCGTTTTCATGGACATTCCCCTATAAAAATTCAATGTTGAATAAACCCTCATCGACCATGTGGCTGGCTGATATGGCTACTCCCAATAACGTTATACCCACCGGATTGCGTATGGACAGCAACTGGAATGCCGCTGTCGGCGTGACACCGCTCGGTTTCCAGCATAATAATTCCGGCAACTGGTCATATCTTGACGGCCATGTCCGCAATCTGACCCCGAATGAACGTAAAATCGAGGAAGTTTATGGCCGTTAAACTCTGTCTGAAGGTGTCTTTACTGATGCTGTCGGCGGTATTTTTTACAGTTGCCGGTGCGTCAGAAGAAAGGATCGAAGCCAGAGAAGTTCTTGATCCGCAGATATTTGCCGCTTCACGCTGGCAGGCACAGTATCCGCATTTGCTCACTGCAACAAATGGCAGTGCGGAGCAGGGAGTTGTTTTAAGATTCAATCTGGATCACGGCGGGATCAATTCTGAGCGTTTTCCTTATATTTACGGTGAAAATCCGACGCTGAATACCATTACTCTGCCTCTGGAACTGCCCAAAGAGAAGTTTTCCAGGTACAACCAGTTGAGTTTCATGGTTTATCCTGATGTGCCCGACCGGGCGGCGGTCTGGGTGGAAATGGGCGGTTCCGGTATCTGGACTCAAGCCTGTTATCCGCTTATTCCCCGTCAGTGGAACCGGGTTTCGGTCTGCTGGAGCAACCATCTTACTGCGGAAGCGGCAGAGAAACTTTCCAGATTGATCATTGCCCGGCAGATCTACGGACGTTTGCCCGGTGACCCGGAATGGTGCAATTACTATGTCAAAGATTTTGTACTGGAAAAGGTCGTTACCGGCAGTGAATCAGTATGGGCGGCTTCCCCGGAAAAGATCATTGTGCCGCAAAACGGTTTTGCTCCCGGCTACACCAAGCATGCCATTTTGCCCGGAGATTGGCCGACAGAGGATTTTTCAGTAGTGGATGCCACCGGCAAGGCGGTCTTTACCGGCAGAGTGCAAAGTGTGGAATATCCGACCGGCAGATTCAAGATCGCCGATTTCTCTGTGTTGCGTACTCCGGGACGTTACCGGATAAAGAGCGGCAGTGTTTTTTCCGCCGCCTTTGAAATATCCGGCAACCACCAGCAGATATTGGTGGATAAATGTCTGAATTTCTTTCTTTCCATGCGCAGCGGCATGGCAACTCCGGCTCATCCGGCATGTTTTTTGGAACCGCATTTGCGTTCCGACAACCGTCAGGCGGTGGATTTGAGCGGCGGCTGGTTTGATGCTTCGGATCTGCGCTGTTACCACAGTATGGCGATGAAAACCATTTTAAGACCGCTGGCTCTGTCTTATGACTTCAATGTGCCGGAGTTGTACAGTGAAATGCGCTGGGGGGCTTTACTGCTGACTAAATTATTTGATCCGCAGAGCGGTTTTCCATATACGGTACAAGCCCTTTATCCGCAGAATGATCCGGATAAGCGTCTGGCAAGTGTTTTCCGTGACGGCAACTACCGGAAAGTCAATAATTTCTGGACTGACAACCGGCCGGATACCGGCGATGAAAGAACCATCCATGTGGCGCAGGGGAAATTTTCCTGTCATCCGGATCTGATCGACAGTCATTGGGGGTTGACGGCCGCCGGATTTCACTTTTTCCTCGCCGCCGGAGCAGAAGACCGGCAGTTGGCACAGAAAATATTTGATCAGTGCAAACGTCATTTTGATTTTCTCTGTGATCATACTCCGGCAGAACTTTACCGTAATGGTATCGGCGGATTCAACCGTGAAAGCAATACGGCGATCGCTTTGCAGCTGGAAAATGCCATGGCGGTATTCCGTGCCACCGGCAAGACCTACTACCGTGAAGTGGCATTGGAAATGGCACAAAAACTTCTGGATCGTCAGCGGCGGCAGCTGTACGGCAACTCATCCGGTTATCTGGGTGGATTTTTCAGTGCCACTGATGCGAAAAATTCCGCATCGCTTGAAAGGGATGATTTCGGTATCTATGCTTTGAGCCGTCTGGCTGACCTGCTGCCGGGAACCCGGATCGCATTTGATATTCATGCATCATTGCGGATATATGCACAGTTTTTCCTGAAAAATCCGGCGACCCGGATCCTGCCGTACTCTGCTCCGTATGCTCACTTCAGCGAAACGCCCAAAGCCGACTGGTTCTGTGCCGAAGTGGCTGTTACTCCGGATGGCAGAAAACTTTACGGTTATCTTGACTCATACTTCATGTCCGGCATCAATGGTACTGCCGCCATGCAGACTCAGATACTGGCTCATTGGCTCAATGATCCGGCTCTGCAGGAGATCGCCGCCGGATATTTGACATTTCATACCGGCGAAAATCCTGCCGGCAGATCTTATATCGCCGGAGTCGGGGAAAATTACCGCCGGGATATCATGTCATCGGCACTGGGCTGGATCCCCGGCATGATGAGCAATCCGCTGGTCAGCGGCGGCATTCCGGGGATGCCTTACAACCGTCATCACGGAACCAACGAGATCTATACCCAGACTCAGGCCGCTTACACTGTGGCGGCGGCGATCATCAATGCCCCGGCGAAAATAAACTGGCAGTTGCGCAATGCTCCGGAAAAACTGCACCTTACCGTGACCGATACAGTTACCGGCAGAAGCGTTTTCGACGGTGATGTCGCCGGTGAAACAGATTTGACTCTGCCGGGATTGAGCCGTTACCGTTTTGAATTCAGCAACGGGCTGACCTTTGAGGAAAATATCCTCAATGGTGAAAAACGCCGCGGCATATTGGATATGAGCAGTTTTCTACAGATCGGATTGGCGGAAGTGCCGGAAAAAGTGGTGTGCGGCAGTGAATTTACCATGAAAGTCAAATTGACTTATTTCGGCGATCAGCCCTTGAATACTGTGCTGATGTTGCGAGGAGACAATCTGACGCTGACGCAAAATTCATTGCCGTTGAGTATAAAACCGGGGGAAAGTACCGTAATTGTTTTGCAAGGCAGAACCATGCGGAGCAACGAACCGTTTGTCGTGATGGTCTGCCGGGCGGATGAACCGGGAAAAATTTATTCCGCCGCCGGAGTATCGGAGTGAAAAACGGTCGATTTTCCGGGATGGGCAGCTTGCATTTTCTTTTTTCCGGCGGTATAGTATCTGCCGCTGAAAAAAGGAGATTTTTCTATGACCGACCGCTATAATGTGACCGATATAACTCCGGTATTCGATATCCGCTGTGAGATCAAAGTTACCATGGTGGAAATGCGTGACGGAGTGAAACTCCACACGATGATCTATTTTCCGGAAGAATTTTCCGGCAAAGCACCGGTACTGCTTTTCCGCACGCCGTACACCCGGACTACCTGTTTTGAATTGCCCAGCGGCGATTGTCTGGAAAGAAACACCGTCTACATCGTGCAGGCATCCCGCGGAACCGGCTGGAGCGGAGGCGGCATCTTTGATCCGGCAGAGTATCCGCAATATGAGATATCCGATGCCGAAGATACATTCAACTGGCTTGCTCAACAACCATTTTTCAATGGTTCATGTGCGATGATCGGGGGCAGTTATCCGGGATTTCTGCAATGGGCGGCGGCATTTACCGCTCATCCGGCACTGGTCGGGGTCACACCGCAGGTCGCTCCGGTATACGGCTGTTGTACCAGTGCCAGAAAGGGCGGCGGGAATGCCTTGAATATTGCCACGCACTGGGTGTTATCCATGTATCACCGCCGCAAATTCGGTTATGCCGGTGTGCCGGATTACGATCAGATGAAAGTTGACTGGCATTTGCCGCCGGATCAAACTGCCGGATTTGCCGGATATCCGGAAAATGTTTCACTGGATAAATTTATGGCCGGAGCCAACGACCCGGTGCGATCGGTCAAAAGCAATGTGAATGGATTTTGCCGTATCACCGTACCGGCTTTTATTACCGGCGGCTGGTTCGATGTCTTCAAAGAGGAGACCATACAGAGTTTCCGTTTGATGAAAGAGTCTGCCGCCACGGATAATGCCCGTAGATTCACCCGGTTGATCATCGGTCCATGGGAGCATGCCGGTCTGGTCAATCCGGATATTTTCGGTGCGGAAAATGACTATCGTGATCTGCTGACCCGGCGGCGGGAATTCATTTTCGGTCTTTTGGCCGATAAAAACCGTGATCCCATACCGCAGGCACCGGCGGTTCAATATTTCATGCTCGGCGAAAACCGCTGGTGCAGTGCGGCGGATTGGCCGCCGCCGGAAATGCGTTATACCCGAATGTTCCTGCATGGCAATGGTCTTATCGACCGGCAGATTTCCGGTGTTTCCGGCGAACGCAGTTACATCAGCGACCCATCCGACCCGGTATTGAATAATAACGGCAAGCCGGAGTGTATCGGTTGTTTTGATCTGCGTGAAACCGAAAGCCGCAGTGATGTACTGACCTATACCAGCGATATATTGACGCAGGATATCCGGATCGCCGGAGAGGTGAAATTAAGTTTCCATGCCGCAGTTGAGGCACCGGATACCGACTTTTTTGCCACTTTGACGGAAGTTTTGCCCGATGGCAGTTCCATGTTGCGTACAAGCGGTATGATCCGTGCCAGATTCCGCGATGGCGGCAGCGGATCATTACTTGAATGCGGCAAAGTTTATGCATATGAATTGTCTCTGGGCAATGTCGCCGCCTGTTTCCGCAAAGGTCACAAACTGCGTTTGGTCATTGCCGGGCAGAACTTCCCGAAATTTGACCGCAATGCCCAGAGCGGCAAAGCGATATTCAGCGATACGGAACTTTTTGCCGCCCGATGCACTGTTATCCACGATGCCGGGCATCCGGCAGTTTTGCACCTGCCGGAGTTGGCGTGAATGTCAGAAAAGTTCCAGCGGCCGGGGGATGATGGCATCGCGGAGCAGTTCTTCGCCGGGGGCGATATCGAAGACCACCGGCAGTGAAAAGTTGCCTGCGGCATCTTCGGCCTGGATCGCCAGCGGGATGTTGAAAAAATTTCTCGGCAGCAGTTTTCCCGGCAATTCCCTTACTGCCGTGCGGAAAATGTTATTGTTTGACGGCAGGAAAAATCCACGGGCGGATTCATTTATCAACCTCGCCGGAAAAATCGCCAGAGCCACTATCCCGGCGGCCGCCTGCGGATCATCTGCCGTGCCGCTACGGCAGATCAGACGCAATGAAAGACGGATCGTGCCGGTGGCATTTTGCATTTGCAAATTACGCAGCGTGACCGTGCGGTAACGCAGTAAGTTGTCACCCCGGAAGACCGGGCCGGGCGGAATGGTGCTGACATTTCTCAAATTGAGCATGTAGCAATAGTGCGTGATCTGCCGGGGATAAGTGACACTGCAAACTAATTCGTACCCTTCCGGAATGCGGCACTTGACCGCCATCTGTCCGTCATCGGCAAGCATCCGCCCCGGAGTGACGGTCAAAGTGACAGTTTCGCCGCTTTTGATGGTCAAATTGCCGGAAATATTGACCGTGCCGCCGAATGAAAGATTGTTTTCACCGGAAAAATCAAAAAAACACCATGGGGCTGCCGAAAAATGCACTTCCCTGATTCCGCTGAGATCATCGACCGCATCGGCTTCGATCCTGGCTTCGGTGGGGATCACTCGCAGGCCGGTTATCTGCGGCGGCGTGCGGTCGATATTATACAATTGACTCCAGCGTAATGGATCGACATACTCTTTCGGCGGCAGCGGCGGCTCTTTGAAGTCGATCCCTTTCATTCTGGCCAAAAGACGGATCAGGAAAAACGGATCATCGCTTTCGCCTCCGTATGATGGTTCGAAATTGGTTTTTTCCCGTCTTTCATTCCAACTGGATAACAGGATTATCCGGGGATTTGCCACTTGCAGGGCGGCATTGATATTGTTGATCAGATATGCTGCCCGGTCAAAACTGGAATCCGGTGCAATGCGGAAATCGTTGCCGCCGCAAACCGTATTGGTAAATCCGGGATAGATCCAGACCACGAATTCTTTTCCGGGAGCATCCTGACGGATCTTTTCGACGGTATTGGTCAATTCTTCCACCCAGCGGCGGCGGAGTTGCGGAGCGCCGAATGGCAGGATCTCTTCTGCCTGCCACTTCATACTGCCGCTGGTGCCGTAATTTACCTTTGCGGCCTCTGAACGGGCCATAACCATCACATCGGAAATTGATTTGAGCATCCGGATGTCTTTAGAAGAATAGACCGTATCCGGCGGTCCGCAGACCATCCAATGGATCTTTTCGCCGACGATACGCTCCACTTCGGAAGTCATCCGGTCAAAATCTGCCGTAGTCCAGTTACGCAATCCCCATGCTTCAAATTGATAAACCATAAGTCCATCGATACGCACATAGGCACCGGGATATTTTTTCGCCGCCAGCAATGCCTCTGAAGCCCGTTTGATAAAGGCATCGACTGACTGGGCGGCTTGAGGCATGAATTGGATCTCATCGTGGATGCCCAGTTGGTAGCCTTCCTCCTTTGCCACTTGCAAATATAATTCAAAGAGCGGCAGATTGGTGAATGTTTCGCCGTTTTTGGCACAATCCGGGTACATCTGGCAGAAGGTGCCATCCAACCCGGCATTTTTCATCACCCGTACCGACCAGCGGACGATTTCCGGATTCCTGGAGTCGTAATGCCCCAGATAAGGGTAACTTAAAGAACGATCCCCGCGCCGCCACAGCGGACCGCAGGGATCAAGATAACGGGCTCTGCCGGAGGTTTCCCCCCAGACACTTATGCCGGGGGAACCGCCGGAAGCGGCGAATGGAGAACTGAACCACATATGATATTCCTGCATCAGAACTATCTTTTGAGACAGATCCGGCAGTGCCGGTAACTCTGCCGGAGCAGTTGCCGGCGTCGGGGTGAGTATTTGCAGTGCCGCTTCGGCTTCGGATAACTTTTGCGTAAGGGTCAGATTGGCAATCTCCACTTCTCCGGAAGTGATGAACCACACCGATCCTCTCGGACCGCCCTGATTTTCGGTAAAGACGATATCCGCCTGCTGCCAATCTCTGGAAACCGGCATACTCTGATTGATCAGACTGTAAGTGTTGTTGCCGTGTTTGACGATGACCCGGAGTGAACCTCTGGCATTGCGGTAATTGAAACGCAGACGGTAAGTGTTGTTATTGCCCAACGGGATTTCCCGGCAACTGAAACTGCCCTCATTGCCGCTGGCGGTGAATTTGGTTACCCGGTCGGCAAATGTCACCGCTCCTTTAAGTGATATCCAGCGGCGGTTGGTGAAATCCGGCAGGAGATTATCGCTGTAACCGGCTTCGGCGGCCGGGGCTTCCGGCGGCGGAGGAGGGATGAATTCCAATGATACATTGGCGATCTCAATGGCTCCGGCGGTAAGGAACCACACCGAACCGTGGGTGCCGGGCTTGTTTTCGGTGAATGTCACTTCCGCTTCCTGCCACTGCCGGGAAGCGGTGAAAGATTTATCCAGAGCGCTGTAAGTATTATTGCCGTGTTTGACGATCACTCTCAAACCGGCCCGGATGGTGCGATAGGAGAATTTCAACCGGTAAGTCCCCTGCTGCAAAGGTATATCCCGGCACCAGAAGCCGCCTTCGCCGCCGGATACTTCGGCTTTAAGTGCCGCTTGATCATTAAATGAAACTGCTGAAACGGTGACTTTGCCGGTATTTTGCCATTTGCCGGCAGTATCCAGTGACGGCAGCAGATTATCCGCACAGACACTCTGGCAAATCAATGCCAGACAACTTAAAATAACAAATCGCAATTTCATAACTTCTCCCATTTTTAATAAACGTGTTTACCGTTAACTGTCCAGTCGGTTTTGAATGCCACCCCGTCACCTTTCAGCCGCATGGTATTGGCATCTCCTGAGGAGCAACTGCCGTCGAAACGCAGAAAATTCATGCTTTTCAGGCCATTGTGCCAGTTGGCGATGGCACTGTTGGCCGGAGTGGTATGTCCCGGTTCTGTAATGTACCATGTCGCTCCGGAAACCGTAATGGCACTCGGATTGCCTACCTTACGGTCATAAGCTCCGTTGGTATTGATCGATTTGTTGTCTGCCGGACTGATCGGTGAAAACGGCCAGGCATTGTAACCGTATGAGAATGGGTGGTTGCCGCTGGTTTTCGGCCACGGCATACCATCGGTACGTTCTCCGGCACTGGGGCAGCCGTAGTTATCCGGCCACTGTTTGGCATTGGCTTTCCATTCACCGTGCGGAGCCATATAAGTTTCCAGACGGTTGTGCCAATACAAATTTACATGACGGTGCGGCGGCATATAGTCGTCGTTGTCCTGCATATAAAAGGCAAAGCCACTGCCGATCTGCTTGAAGTTGTTGATACAACTGGCACTGCGGCCGCGTTCACGGGCGGAATTGAGGGCCGGAAGCAGGATCGCCGCGAGAATCGCGATGATGGCGATGACCACGAGAAGTTCGATCAGAGTGAAGTTGACGGACTTTTTTTCAAGGCTTCGGAAAGAATTGCGTTTCATAGTTTTACCTCTCTGATAATATTGCGTACCCAAAATACGGAATATCCGTTTTCCGGTATCAATATATCGTGGCAAATATGGTAAATCAAGAGGGCAGTAAAAATATTCCAATACATAAATGGTGCATATCTGTCAATGCAACTCCTTGAAAATCAATGCGAAAAAATGTTGCTGTCCGGAAAATCAATTCCGATGGATGAGGATCATGGTCTGATCGTCATTCTGCTCAAATTCAAATTCGTGGACGGCCGCCATCACATCGTCGATGATGCCGACCGGGGTATCCCGGTGATCACAGGCCACATGAAACGCATTGGCCAGACGGTCAGTGCCGAATTCCTCCCGGTCATGGTTGAGTGCTTCACTCAATCCATCGGAAAAGAGCATGATACTTGTGTCATTATCCACGGCCAGACAAATGGTGTCAAATTCGGCATCCTCATCCGGCAGCATCCCCAGAGCCGTACCGGTGGGGGACAAACGGCGCAAGTGACCGTGGATGTGCATGATCATATCCGTATGCCCGGCCCGGCCGAATTCGATCAGACCGCCGCGTTTGTCGATCAGACAGCACCCCATGGTGATGAAGCGGTCGGCATCGGAATCGCGGTTCAAATTGGCGTTGACGTCACGCAGAAATTTGGTCAGCGTGGTGAATTGTGCCGCCATGGCACGGGCGAAACTGCGGGTCACTGAAGCCAGAATACACGCCGGCATACCTTTCCCGCAGGCATCGCCGACCATTACCAGCATCCGGTTCTCATCGATTTTGACCATATCGTAGAAGTCGCCATTGACCTCTTTGGCACTGGTTGTACGCGCACAAATGGAAAAATCACCGAGCGTCATCGAATCCGGCGGCAGAAGCGACATCTGGAACTGACGGACAAAGGCCAGTTCCTGATCGATCCTTTCCCGGCGGCTGATCTCTCCGTAGACCTGAACCAGCTGCTGAACCATCAGCACTTGTGCGGCGAGAGATTTCAATCGGGCAAACTGGGCAAAGGAAAACGGCCGGTCGGAAAGCATCCGGTTATCCACCGCACAGATCACACCGTAGGTGATGCCGTCCTTGACCATCGGTACGGCCATGACACTGCCGATCCCGGATCTGGAAGGATAACTGCTGAATCTTTCATCGACGCTGGCCAGCGGTACCAATTCGCCGTGACGGGAATCGGCAATGGAACCGAGGAAACCTTCACCGGCGGTGATCACCTCACTGCGTAAAGTCTCCAGCAGTTTCTGATTGGAAGCCGTGATCCTGCCGTCTGCAGTCAGAGGATATTCGCCGCAAACCCCCAGCGCGGTAAGTTTGCGGTCACTCAAACCGTAGATCGCCACGGAACCGGCTTCCACCTGTTCGCAGACATAACAGGCCGATGAGTGCAATGCACCATCCAGACCGTCATCGCAGTTTATTCCCGCTGAAAAACGGGAGAGGAAGTTGGAAATTTCAGCACGGCTCATCATCGCACCGGTCAGATCGGTGCGTAATTCATAGGCTTTACGGTAAAAGGATACTGCGGTGATTATGGCAATCACCAACAGTATCGACAATATTACCAGTGCTTGAGTCATACCCTGTTATTCCGGAAATTCAGTCTGCCAGATACTCCTGCAGAGATTTCAGCACCGGATCACCCTGCCGTGCTTCACGGATACCGGAAACACTGGCTTTGGCGGCGGCGATGGTGGTCATGTACGGTATCTTGTACTGGATGGCCAGCATACGGATGCAACTGTCGTCGATCTTGCTGAGTTTATCCATCGGAGTATTGATGATCAGGGCAACTTCCCGGTTGCGGATCAGGTCAGCCACATTGGGGCGGCCCTCATTGAGTTTGCAGACATCACCGTGTTTGATACCGTGTTCATCGAGAAATTCACCGGTACCCTCGGTGGTGATCAATTCAAAGCCCATTTCATCGAGAGCCTGAACGATCGGCAGAATCTCATTGCGGTCACGGCGGCGGACGGTGACCAGCACTTTGCCGCTCAAAGGCAGCTGACTGCCGGCGGCCTGCTGGGCTTTGTAGTAGGCCATGCCGAAAGTGGGAGCCAGGCCCATGACTTCGCCGGTTGCCCGCATTTCCGGACCGAGAACCGGGTCGACTTCAGGGAACATGTTGAAGGGGAACACCGCCTCTTTCACACCGAAATATCTGGTCGGCGGATTACGCAGAAGCGATTTGAATTCGCTCAACTTGGATCCCAGCATCAAATTGGTAGCGATACGGGCGATCGGAGCGCCGGTGACTTTGGAAACGATCGGCACGGTACGGGAAGCACGGGGGTTGGCTTCGATGATCCACACCTTGTCTTCGCAGACCGCGAACTGCACATTGAGGATACCGATCACGCGGAAGTCACGGGCAATGGCGGCGGCTTTTTCGGCGATGACATCCAGATGCTTTTTCGCCAGTGTCACCGGCGGGATGGAGCATGCGGAGTCGCCGGAGTGGATACCGGCCAATTCGACGTGTTCCATAACGGCCGGGATATAGACATCTTCGCCGTCGCAGATGGCATCGACTTCACATTCGATCGCCGGATCGAGGAAACGGTCGATCAGCATCGGATATTCCGGACTGACCTGAATGGCCTCGACCGCATAACGTTCAAGGGTCTTTTCATCGTAGATGACCGCCATACCGCGGCCGCCGAGTACGAATGAGGGACGCACCATCACCGGATAACCGATCTTACGGCCCAGTGCGATGGCTTCATCCAGAGAACGGGCGATACCGGATTCCGGCTGGTTGACTTTGAGGGCGATCATTCTTTCCCGGAAATACTCACGGTCTTCGGCCAGACGGATACCTTCAGGCTGGGTGCCGATGATATTGACTCCGGCATCTTTGAGTTCCTGAGCGATATTGAGCGGGGTCTGTCCGCCGAATTGCACGATGACACCGAAAGGTTTCTCTTTCTCGTAGATACCCAGCACATCTTCGGTGGTCAGCGGTTCAAAATAGAGTTTGTCGCTGGTGTCATAGTCGGTGGAAACGGTTTCCGGATTGCAGTTGACCAGCACTGATTCATAACCGGCATCCCGCAGAGCGAAAGCCGCATGGACACAGGTGTAGTCAAACTCGATACCCTGACCGATACGGTTGGGGCCGCCGCCGAGGATCATGATCTTTTTCCGGTCGGAAACAGGAACTTCATCCGGGGCACCGGAGTAGGTGGAGTAGTAGTAATCTTCGTTGCCTTCGGCACCGGAAACCGGCACGCGGCAGTAGGTCGCTACGCAACCCAGAGCGATGCGGCGGTTGCGGACCTCTTTTTCGGCAATGTTGAAAAATTTTGCCAGATATTTATCGGAGAAGGCAAACTTTTTCGCCTTGATGAGCAATTCATCGGGCAGCCCCATCCAGGTATATTTATTCAATTCCAGTTCAAAGAGGGCCAGTTCCCGGATTTCGCTGAGGAAGAATTTGGCGATGCTGGTCATCTTGAATGCTTCATCGACCGACAGACCCTTTTTGAATGCTTCATAGAGGTGGAAGAATCTTTCGCTTGAGGCACTGGCGACCAGCGGACGCAGCTCATCCAGTGAAAGAGCTTCGATCTTGCGGATACATCCCGGACCGCTGCGGCCGATCTCCAGTGAACGGATCGCTTTCTGGAAGGCTTCTTTGAAGTCTTTACCGATGCTCATGACTTCGCCGACGGCTTTCATCTGGGTTCCCAGAGCATCTTTGGCCTGCGGGAATTTCTCAAAGGCCCAACGGGCGAATTTGGCAACCACATAATCGCCGCACGGAGTGTATTTATCCAGAGAACCATCCCGGTAGTAGGGCAGCTCATCCAGCGTGACCCCGGTGGCCAGAACGGTGGAAACTTTGGCGATGGGGAAACCGGTTGCTTTGGAAGCCAGCGCACTGGAACGGCTCGTGCGGGGATTGATCTCAATGACGATCACCCGGCCGTCTTTACGGTTGCGGGCAAATTGCACATTGCAGCCGCCGGTGACACCGATGGCATCGATGATGCGGTAACTGTAATCCTGCAACTCATCCTGAACTTCTTTGGAAATGGTCAGCATCGGAGCCACGCAGAAACTGTCACCGGTGTGGACACCGACCGGATCGACGTTTTCGATGAAGCACACGGTGATCTTCTGGCCTTTGGCATCACGGACGACTTCGAGTTCGAGTTCCTCCCAGCCCAGCACGCACTCTTCGACCAGCACCTGACCGATCAGACTGGCGGCCAGACCGCGGGAAACGACTTCACGCAATTCTTCGACATTGTAAACGATACCGCCGCCGGTGCCGCCCATGGTGTAGGCCGGACGCAGAACCACCGGATAACCCAGGTCGGAAGCGATCTTCTCGGCCTCTTCCACTGAGTAGGATGGTTCAGATTTGGCCATCGGGATGCCGAGGCGGTTCATGGTGTTTTTGAATTCGATACGATCTTCACCGCGTTTGATCGCTTCGAGATCGACACCGATGACCTGCACATGGTGTTTTTCCAGAATTCCGGCATCGTTGAGCGAGATGGCCAGATTGAGTGCCGTCTGACCGCCGAGATTGGGGAGCAGGGCATCGGGTTGCTCTTTGGCGATGATCCTTTCAAGGGAATCGACGGTCAATGGTTCGATATAAGTATGGTCGGCCATGCCGGGGTCGGTCATGATCGTTGCCGGGTTGGAGTTGGTGAGCACCACCTCGTAGCCGCGTTCACGCAAAGCCTTGCAAGCCTGCGTACCGGAGTAGTCAAATTCACACGCCTGTCCGATGATGATCGGGCCGGAACCGATGATGAGAACTTTTTTGATATCTGTCCTCTGTGCCATAAAAAACCTCTTTTCCCGTAATATTTTCAAATTGCGCTCTGTCAAAGAGCCGCCGCAAAAGACCGGGATGTAATATACACCCCTTTTTATATTTAGTCAAGTGCCTCAGAGCGTTCCTTTGGTGGAAAGTACACCTTTTACTCTTTCATCGAATGAAAGTGCCTGATCCAGTGCCTTGGCGAGACCTTTGAAGATCGCCTCAAAAAGGTGGTGCGTTTCGCAGGAAACGATCATGCGGATGTGGAGATTCAGACCGCTTCTGACGGCAAACGCCTGAAAGAATTCGTGGAAAAGCCGGGTGTCGATGTTGTTCAACTGCCGGGCAGGGGGAGTCACATCGTAGTAAAGTCCGCCCCGGCCGGAAAGATCCAGCGCGATCATGACCAGTGTTTCATCCATCGGCAGCAGAAAATTGCCGTAACGGCGTATTCCGGCTTTATCTCCGGCGGCTTTGGCCAGCAGATCGCCCAGTACGATGCCGAGGTCTTCCATGGTGTGATGGCAATCGACTTCCAGATCGCCTTTGGCCGAAACATTCAAATCAAAGAAACCGTGTTTGGCAAAGAGGGTGAGCATGTGATCCATGAAAGGGATACCGGTGGATATCTGCGATTTGCCTTCGCCATCCAGATCGATAAAGGCGGTGATGTCGGTTTCGGCGGTTTTACGGGAAATTTCAGCAGTTCTGGCCATGATTTATTTCTCCAGTTTGAGTTGTAAGGCGATACAGGCATTGCGGAGCAGACCGGCAATGGTCATCGGTCCGACACCGCCGGGCACGGGGGTGATGTAAGAGGCCTTTTCCACGGCTTCGCTGTATTTGACATCACCGACCAGCCGGTTTTTACCGAGAGTTTCATCGAAAATGCGGTTGATGCCGACGTCGATGACCACGGCACCGTCTTTGATCATGTCGCCTCTGACGAATTCAGGTTTGCCGATGGCGGCGATGAGAATGTCGGCATCCAGTGTGTAACGGCGGATATCCGGAGTGCCGGAGTGTACGACGGTGACGGTGGCATTGGCACCGGCGGCTTTCTGCATGAGAAGTGCGGCCATGGGTTTGCCGACGATGTTGCTGCGGCCGATGACCACGGCGTGTTTGCCTTTGGGGTCGATGCCGGAACGTTTGAGCAGCTCCATGACACCCCACGGAGTGCAGGGATGGAAACCGGGTTTTTCACCGATGAGGAGCCGGCCGACATTGCGTTCGGCGAAGCAATCTACATCTTTATCCGGATCGATGGCCAGAATGACGGCCGCTTCATCGACTTGCGGCGGCGGAGGAGACTGCACGAGGATGCCGTCGATGGTCTC
>JAZNEV010000073.1:0-16094 GCA_045588835.1 Victivallaceae bacterium | reverse complement strand
CCGACTTGCATCAGTAACAGTACCGGTCTTGGGGTTCGGCATCAGACCGCGGGGGCCGAGCTGACGTCCAAGGGGACGGACCATTTTCATTGCTTCGGGAGTGGCGATCAGGGTATCAAAATCCTGAAAACCATCTTTGATCTTCTGAACCAGATCCTCGTAGCCGACCACATCGGCACCTGCTTCCTGGGCTTCCTGAGCCTGAGGACCATCGCAGACCACCGCGACCCGGACAGTTTTACCGGTTCCGCGGGGCATCGGGCAGACACCACGAACAGTCTGATCGGATTTACGCGGGTCGATACCCAGCTTCATCGCGACTTCGACAGTCTGATCGAATTTAACTCCGGGCAGAGCCTTGAGCATTCCGATCGCTTCGGTGACTCCGTGCCGCAGCTGCAAATCTCCGAGAGATTCAAGCTGCTTTTTGTACAGTTTACTTCTACGCATCGACCACCTCGATTCCCATGCTGCGCGCGGTTCCTTCGATGATGCGCATCGCCGCTTCTTCGCTCCGGGCGTTCATGTCTTCCCGTTTGATCTGCACGATTTCACGGATCTGCTCACGGGTGATTCTACCCGCTTTTTCGCTGCCGGGCTTTTTAGCCGCAGAAGCGACCCCTGCTGCCTTTTTGATCAGGACAGCGGCCGGGGGGGATTTGCAGATGAACGTGAACGAACGATCCTGATAGACCGTGATCACAACAGGAATAACCGTACCGCTCTGAGCCTGAGTGGCGGCATTGAACTGCTTACAGAACTCCATGATGTTACAGCCCGCCGCACCGAGAGCCGGACCGATCGGGGGTGCCGGATTCGCTGCGCCAGCCGGGATCTGCAACCGGATCAAGCCTGTAATCTTCTTTGCCATGATTACTTCCTTTTTACGACATCAGTCCGGTCAGGATTGACAGGATTCCTCCCGTGACGATGCCAACACTTTTTAATAAAGTCCCGAACCGGCTTAAACTGCCGGCTCGACCTGCCAAAACTCCAATTCCACCGGGGTAGAACGGCCGAAGATCAAAATCACGACCGTCAAACGGCCGCGGGTCTCATCGATCGCCGTAACATTACCCTCATATCCCATGAATGCACCATCCTTGATCCGGACGATATCTCCGACTTTGACCCCGATGACCAGCACCGGAGCGGCAGTCTCTTCATTGAGAGCCGGATTCATGTCAAGGAATTCCTGTTCAGTAAGCGGGGTGGGACGAGTGGCATCACCCAGAAATCCCAGTACGCCCTGAACACTGCGCACAAAATACCAAGCTTTTTCATCCACGATGCCGTCAGCATCGTACAAGTCCATACGCACCAGCACATAACCGGGGAAGAACTTTTTGGTGACCGTCACCGCTTTGCCGCGGCGGATCTCTTTAACTTTATTTTCGGGGATCAATGCCTCATAAACCGCGACCTGATCCCCCATACGCAACTGCCGGTTGATGGTGTCGCGCACTTTATTCTCGTGCCCGGAAAGGGTCTGGATGACAAACCACTGACCGCGATCATCCTGCTGTTTTTCAACTGCTTCGTCCATTGTATTCACCGGAACCTATCTATGCGTAAAATTGTCAACCGCGAACTGTGACCAAACGGATCAGCCACATCGCAATTTCATCTACTCCGGCAACAAAACAGGCAAGAATCACCATCGCCACAACCACCAACACCGTCGATTCAAGCAACTGGCGGCGGCTGGGCCATGAGCAACGACGCATTTCCGCAACCGTACCGGCACAAAAACTGCGGATCCGACCGGTCACTGAATCAAAACCGGCACCCAGACTTTTTTTGCTCTTTTCCATTACCTTTGACCTTGTTTACTGTAAACTATTACCGAACACGAAAAACTGGCAGGAAAGGTGAGGCTCGAACTCACGACCTGCGGTTTTGGAGACCGCTGCTCTAGCCAACTGAGCTACTTTCCTGCACATTAAAACATCACCGCATCAGCGCGTTTCTTTATGCACAGTGTGCTTGCGCTCGAAGGGGCAGTACTTCTTCTTTTCCAAGCGTTCCGGAGTGTTGCGCTTTTCTTTGGTCGTCGTATAATTGCGACGTTTGCACTCAGTGCACTCCATGATTACCAGTTCACGAGCCATATTAAGCACTCTACTTTCAGTTGTTCACTCTTATTACGATATTATCCCGGACCGTCATTCGGCGGTCCGGGATCAATCCGCTGCTTACAGGGGATTAACCCTCAAGCATTGATTATTCGATAACTTCGGACACGCGGCCGGAAGCAACCGTACGGCCGCCTTCACGGATAGCGAAACGAAGTCCTTTTTCCATAGCGATCGGAGCGATCAGCTCGACGGTGATGGAAGTGTTATCGCCGGGCATCACCATTTCAGTACCCTCAGCCAGGGTAATGGTACCGGTGACGTCAGTCGTACGGAAGTAGAACTGGGGACGATAGTTGTTGAAGAACGGGGTGTGACGGCCGCCTTCCTCTTTGCTCAACACGTAGATCTCACCTTTGAATTTGGTGTGCGGAGTGATTGAACCGGGTTTGGCAAGAACCTGACCGCGAACCACATCTTCTTTTTTGGTACCGCGGAGCAAGCAACCGACGTTGTCACCGGCCTGACCCTGATCGAGGATCTTGCGGAACATCTCAACACCGGTAACGGTGGTTTTGGTGGTCGGTTTGATACCGACGATCTCAACTTCTTCACCGACTTTGATGACACCGGCTTCAACACGACCGGTAACCACGGTACCACGACCTTCGATGGAGAACACGTCTTCGATCGGCATGATAAAAGCCTTGTCGATGTCGCGCTGCGGTTCCGGAATGAAGCTGTCGACAGCTTCCATCAGTTCGTAGATCGGAGCGCAGGCCGGATCATCAGCAGCACCCTCAGCCTCGACGGCTTTCAGAGCAGAACCTTTGATGATCGGGGTATCATCACCGGGGAAGTCATATTTGCTGAGCAGTTCGCGGATTTCCATCTCGACGAGTTCGAGCAATTCGGGGTCATCCAACTGGTCGCATTTATTCATGAAGACGACGATGGCGGGCACACCGACCTGACGGGCCAGCAGCACGTGTTCATAGGTCTGAGCCATCGGACCATCGGTGGCGGCGATCACGAGGATGGCACCATCCATCTGGGCAGCACCGGTGATCATGTTTTTCACATAGTCAGCGTGTCCCGGGCAGTCCACATGAGCATAGTGACGGTTGGCACTCTCGTACTCAACGTGGGAGGTATTGATGGTGATTCCACGAGCCTTTTCCTCCGGGGCATTATCGATTTCATCATACTTACGGATTTCGCCACCGCCGAACTTGCTGTGCATGCACATGGTGATAGCAGCAGTCAGAGTGGTTTTACCATGGTCAACGTGGCCGATAGTACCGACGTTAACGTGCGGCTTTGTTCTCACAAAATTTTCTTTAGCCATTTTTTCCTCCTGACAGGTTTTTGGTTTCCTTGCAAGAATCTACTCTCAAAAAAACTGGAGCCTACATCCGGACTTGAACCGGAGACCTCATCCTTACCAAGGATGTGCTCTACCGACTGAGCTATGTAGGCACTCATTCTGAAAATGGTACTCGAGGGGGGACTTGAACCCCCAAGGATCGCTCCATATGGACCTCAACCATACGCGTCTGCCAGTTCCGCCACCCGAGCAATTGCACTTGTCGTTTTTTCCGACGTGATATGCGAACAAATCCTAATATAACCACACTTCATTGATTTTTCAAATACTTTTTCGGTTTTTTTTGCGTTTTTTTAAAGGTTTTCGCCTTTTTCGCCTTTTTCGCCAGTCTCACCAGTTCTTTACCCGATCAATGCTTTGACGAATTGCGGCAACGCAAAGGCCGCTTTATGTACTTTTTCGTTGTAATACCTGAATTGAGCCGTCATTTGCTCTGACGGAAGTGCCGCCGGTTCAGTCAGAACTTTGTCATCCGAAGCCACACAGCATCCGATCATACCGGTAGGATAAGTCGGCACCGATATCGCCGCATAACCGGCATTTTTGAAATTGCTCCGGGCCGCAGTAACCAGCTGCCTGACCACATCGGGCAGCAGCCACGGAGATTCCGCCTGCGTACCGACCACCCCGCCCGGCCGCAGAGCCTTTTTCAAATCGGCATAAAACTCTGCTCCGAAAAGCGGTGCCCCCGGCCCGCCCGGATCGGTCGAATCCACGATCACCAGATCGTAATATTCCGGTTTCGTCCGGATAAATTCACTTCCGTCGGCGATATTGACCGTCACTCTGGGGTCATCGAAACCGCAAGCCATTTCCGGCAGGAACTCCTTTGCCGCCCGGATGACCTCCTCATCGATCTCGCAGATATCCAGCACTTTGATCTCCGGATGACGGGATAATTCCCGCAGCACTCCGCCGTCACCGCCGCCGATGACCAGGACTCTTTCCGGATTGCCGTGGGCATAATACGGCAGATGGGCCATCATTTCCTGATAAGCAAATTCATCGTAAGAAGTTAACTGAATGATCCCGTCAAGCATCAGCAGTTTGCCCAGTTTACGAGTTTCATAGACCTCGATTTTCTGAAATTTGCTCTGACGGCAGCACAGTTGCCGGGTGACTTCGATCGTCTGCCCGTAACCATTGGCTGCTTCAGTGACCCATTGATTCTGCATCATTCAAACTCCGGGGCTTCATTTTCGACATCGCGGCCATTCCAGCAATAGGTGCAGACCCGCTCCTGCGGCAGACCGATAGCTTTGATAAGATGCTCAAGTTTCTGAAACTTAAGTGAAGTAAGATGAAGATCTTTGCGGATCTCCTCAACCATTTGCAGATATTTGGGAGATTCAAAAGTCAAATACTCTTTGAGGGCCTCGGCGGTGACTTTGCCGCCTTCCAGACGGCTGATGGCCCGGCGTGCGGCCAAATCCAACTCACTGCGGGAACGGGAAAAATTCAGAAAACGGCAGCCGAATACCAGCGGCGGACATGCGGAACGCATATGTACTTCTTTGGCTCCCCGGCGGTACAACCGGCCGACCGTATCACGCAACTGCGTACCGCGGACGATCGAATCGTCACAGAAAAGCAGACGCTTGTTGCGGATCTGCTCTTCCACCGGAATAAGTTTCATGCGGGCGATCTTTTCCCGGATCTTCTGATCCTGCGGGGTAAAACTGCGGGGCCAGGTCGGGGTGTATTTGACGAACGCCCGCTGATAGGGCTTGTGTGCCGCATTGGAATAACCGACCGCATGGGCCACCCCGGAGTCGGGAATACCGCAGATCGAATCGATCTCCGGCAGGATATCCTTATCCTGTTCCGCCATGATCGCACCATTGCGGTAACGGGTGCTTTCAGTATTGATGCCCTCGTAACAACTTGAGGGATAGCCGTAGTACACCCAGTAGAAACTGCAAATTTTACACGTTCTGCCCGGAGGATTGAGCTGCTTCACGCCGTCGGCAGTGATCTCCACGATCTCACCGGGACCGAGTTCCCGGAGCAATTCATAATCCAGATTGGGGAATGCGGTCGTTTCCATCGTCACGGCAAAAGAACCGGGCTTGCGGCCGATGATCACCGGAGTGCGGCCGTAACGGTCACGGGCGGCATAGATACGGTCTTTGCGTAAAATCAGCATGGAACATGATCCGTCGATCACCCGTTGGGCGTATTCGATACCGGCGGCCACCGTATTGCCGCGGCTGATGAGCATGGCGACCACTTCAGTCGGATTGGGTTCGCCGTCGCCGGATTCGGAAAGATGTGAACAACCGGAAGAAAATCCCTGTTCAATGATCTCATCGATATTATTGATCTTGGCCACAGTGGTGATGGCAAAAGTTCCCAACTGGCTGGTGATAATCAGGGGTTGATCCTCGGTATCACTGATGACTCCGATGCCGCAACTGCCGGAAAAAGAACCGATCTCATCATCAAATTTGGAACGGAACTGCGAATTACTGATATCGTGGATCCGGCGGTCGATACCGCCATCCTTGCGTGCCACAGCGATACCGCCGCGCCGGGTTCCCAGATGCGAATGATAATCTGTACCGAAATAAAGATCTCTTACGCAATCGCCACTGGAAACCACCCCGAAAAAACCACCCATTTTACAACTCCCGGTGCTTTATTATATAAATGAAAGATATTCCATTGCATAAAATAACTGTTCAACGTGCTTTTTTCAAGACCTGTGCTGAAAAAATTTTCCTGCGGAACGGAACATTTATCCGCATATTCCCGGATAAAAATCACCGTTGCATCGCCAGACGGGCGAATTCGTCGCCCCGTTCAGCATAATTTTTGAACATATCCATACTGGCACACGCCGGAGAAAGCAATACAGTATCGCCCGGTTGAGCCGATTCAGCGGCTTTAGCCATAACCGCCTGAAAGTCACTGCCGCAATCAAAACACGGACAGAGCCCCTCAAGCACCCGGCCGATATCTTTGCGGTCGGCCCCGTAAAGCACCGCCGCCCGGAAACGTGATGCACGGGTGGCCAGAGGCGAAAAATCCATCCCTTTGCCCAGACCGCCGAGCAGAATCACCAGTTTGCCCGGCAGCGAATCGATCGCCGCCAGCACCGCCGCCGGATTGGTCCCTTTGGAATCATCCACATAAGTCACACCGTTGCGTACTCCGACGACCTCCACCCGGTGTCTGCCCCGGCGGAAATTCAACAATGCCGATATGAATTTTCCGCTTTTGACCATTGACAAAGGCAGATAACGCAAACACAACTCCACGGCACAGGCGGCATTTTCGCCATTGTGAGATCCCGGCAGATCGCTGTTGCTCAAATCGCAGAATTTTTCGCCGTCAAGGAACAATGTCCCATCCGAATAAGTCACCCGGTGCGGTTTTTCCGGAAAACTCAAGCCGTATATCCGGTTTTCCGGTGCAACATGAGTGAATATTTTCTCTTTGGTCGCACAATATTCAGCAAAACCGCCGGGATAGCGGTCAATATGGTCGCTTTGAAAATTCAAAATCCCGGCGGCCAGCGGTGCAAAATCCCGGATCTTTTCCAACTGAAATGAACTGACTTCAATCACAGCAACTTCACAGGAACCGCTTTCCGCGGCCAAATCGGATAACGGACGGCCGATATTGCCGCAAACTTCCGCCCTGACACCGCAACTTTGCAATAAATGACAGGTCAATTCGGTGGTGGTGGTCTTGCCGTTGGTGCCGGTGACCGCCAACAGCGGCTTATGCCAGAAGCGGCAGCCGAACTCCATTTCGCTGACGATCTGCCGGCCCGAAGCCAGTGCCGCCTGATAAAGTGCGGATTTCTCCGGATGCAAGCCGGGGGAAACCACGATCAGATCCCCTTCAGGCAAAAATGCACCGTCGCCATCATTGACGACAGTGCAATCGATATTATTGGCCGCACACAGTTCGGCCGCCGCTTTACCGGAAACTCCGGCACCGAGGATAGTCACGTTTTTCACTTGACGCTCCTGCGGAAAAATTATTTCAGACGTTTCATCTGCGGGAAAAGGATCACATCACGGATCGACTCCGCACCGGTCAGAGCCATGATCAGACGGTCGATACCGACCCCCATACCGCCGGCAGGCGGCATACCGTATTCCAGAGCAGTGAGGAAGTCCTCATCCACCTTGTTATCCAATTCGTCGCCCTCTTCTTTAGTCGCTTCAAACTGTTCCATGAAACGCTCACGCTGGATGATGGGGTTATTCAGTTCGCTGTAAGCCGGAGCCAATTCCATGCCGTTGACGCCCAATTCAAAAACATCGACCAGTGACGGATCGTCGGCACAGGGATTGGCCAGCGGCAGCAACTGTGCCGGAAGCCGGGTGACGAAAGTCGGCTGGATATTATTGGGCTCGACCAGTTTTTCATAAAGTTCATTGGTCACTTCCAGATCGCTCATGGATGAGTTGACATCCAGACCCAGTTTCTGACCGCGTTCGACTCTTTCAGCAGGAGTGATGTCGAACCAATCCTCTCCGCCTTTTTCTTTGCACAACTCATGATAGGTGGCCCGGCGGAAGGGCGGAGTGAAATCGATGACTTTGCCGTTGCCATGGTCGATTTTCAGCGTGCCGCAAACTTTCATGGCCACGGTGGAGATCATACTTTCAATCAACTCCATCATGCCTTCGCAATTGCTGTAAGCCTGATAAATTTCCAGCATGGTGAATTCCGGGTTGTGACGGCGGTCAAGGCCCTCGTTGCGGAAAGAACGATTCAATTCAAAGACCCGCTCAAAGCCGCCGACCAGCAGACGTTTCAAGTACAATTCCGGAGCGATACGCATATAAACGGTGCTGTTGAGTGCGCCGTAGAAAGTTTCAAAAGGAGTGGCGGAAGCACCGCCGGCCAGAGGCTGGAGCATCGGAGTTTCCACTTCCATAAAGCCTCGGTCGGCGAGGAAGTTACGCACTTCGCGGATGATCGCAGAGCGTTTGCGGAAAACATCTTTGACTTCAGGATTGGCGATCAGATCCAGATAACGCTGGCGGTAACGCTGCTCCACATCGACCAGACCGTGGAACTTTTCCGGAAGCGGACGCATGGATTTGGAAAGCAAAGTCACCTCTTTGACCCGCAGAGTCAATTCTCCGGTTTTGGTGACAAAAAGCGTACCTTTGACCCCGATGATATCACCGATATCCAGTTTGCGGCAGAGAGCGAACATCTCCTCGGACATATCGTTTTTACCGGCAAAAAGCTGAAGTCTTCCGGTGCTGTCACGCAAGTCGGCAAAAATGGATTTACCCATGCCGCGTTTGGCGGTCATACGTCCGGCGACCGTGGCGGCCGGGGCGGGAAGTTCACTGCCTTCGGGGGGGAGTTCTCTGGTGCGGACGACTTCAATCAATTCAACCCCGGGAAATGCTCCGCCGAAAGGATTGATACCGGACTGCTGATAATCCCGGATCTTGGCGGCACGCTGCTCAAAAATATCCATCTGGACGGCATTGTTTTCAACGTTTTCAGACATAGTTGACACCTTGCAATTTATATGGTTATAAAAATATATTTCTTATAATATAGCACACTTTGTACACAAATGCCACAGTCAAAGCGGAAGTTTTTGACAAAGTGCGGCAAATGCACCGTCACGGGTACTTTCCGGAAGCCAGGTTTCCTGCCTGACGACCTGCAGACCGGGAATGGCGGCAAGAGCGTCATTTTCCGTTTTATCGACGGAACAAGTGGAGATCAATATCCACTTGCCCGGAGCCGTCAGCCGGATGGCTTCCTGCAATATTTTTTTCTGCAAAGCCATCACATCAGCCAGAGATTTCTCCGAAAAACGCCACAACGCATCCGGACGGCGGCGGAAAACTCCGCTGTTGGAACAGGGCAGATCGGCGATCACCAGATCGAAACTGCCGGTCAGTTTTTCCGGAGAGGCGACAATTATTTCCGCATTCAGGCGGTGCCTGGCAAAATTTTCCCGGGTCAATTCCTGCCGTTTTTCCGAAATATCCGCCGCCGTGATCCCGGCATCAGCGGATGCCAATTCAGCCGCCATCAATGTTTTGCCGCCCGGTGCGGCACAGATATCCAGAATATTGCGGCAATCGGGCAATACTCCGGCGGCCAGAGAGATCGACAGCGAGGTCGCCGGATCCTGAATATAGTACGCCCCACGGGCAAATTCCGGAGAATTGAGTATCGCTCCGGGGATCCCGGAAGCAAAAACAAACGGTTCAGCCGCCGGTACATCCACACACTTGGGCGGCAGAGCGGCTCCCCGGCACAAACGGAAGGTAAATTGCGGCCGGGTCAGAAAAATCCGGGCCATATTTTCAATTTCAGTTGCGGAAAATTGCTTCTGCCAATGCCTGAGCAACTCATCCGGCAGGATATCCGCCGCCTTATCCGGCAGAGTGTAACCGTTTCGCAGAGAGTTGCGTAAAACGGCATTCACAAATTTGTCGGCATGAAATCTCCGGGCCAGTTTCACCGCTACATTGACCACCGAATAAACTTCGACCCCCGTCTGGTGAAAACACTGGGTCAGTGCGGTATCCAGAAGCGATGCGACTTCCGCATCCGGCGATTTGCGGCAGAGCGGACACCACATTTTACGGATGCTCTTGCGGTAACGGTAAATGGAGGCAAGCAAGTGGCTCAAAGTGCGGCGGCAATCATCCGGCAGATGATCCAAAGTATCATCCAAAGTAACTTTTCCGGCATCGATCGCCGTCACCGCCGCCACGGAAAGTTCCATAACGGTTTCCAACATCCCCGGCCGGGATCGGGTATTCTTATTCATCACCGAGGTACGATCCGGTTTCCAGATAGTTGCAAAGATAATCAGCGACGGCATCATCCAGCGTCATACTGACGCCGGTATAACCCAGTTTACGCAATTTGTCGATTTTGGCACAGGTGTAATACTGATAACGGTCACGCAGAGATTCAGGCATCTCGATATATTCGATATTGACCGGCTTATTCAAGGCGGCAAAAGCGGCTTTGACCAGATGATTCCAACTTTCCGCCAAACCGCTGCCGATGTTGTACAATCCGGCGGCTTTGGAGTTGTTGAAAAGATATTCGACCATTTTGACCGCATCTTTCACATAGAGGAAGTCCCGCAACTGTTCGCCGTCGGCATATTCCGGTTTGTAAGAGCGGAAAAGCTGCATTTTGCCTGAAGCGGTGATCTGCTCCCAACTGCGTAAGACCACACTGCGCATATTGGCTTTGTGTCTTTCATTGGGGCCGTAGATATTGGAGAATTTACACCCGACCAACTCTTTGAGCATCCCCCGGCGTTTGGCCCAGAGGTCAAAAAGCTGCTTGCTGTAACCATACATATTCAGCGGCCGGAGATTCTCGATGGTTTCCTCATTGTCATCATATCCCTGCGAACCGTCGCCGTAAGTGGCACAACTCGAAGCATAAACCATACGGATGTGACGGTCAACACAATACCGGGCAACTTCGGCAGTGTACCGGAAGTTGTTATCGATCAGATATGAAGCATCTCTTTCAGTGGTCGAAGAACACGCCCCCATGTGGATAACACCTTCGATATTGGTATTGTTGAAAAATCCGGCGTGCAGCCTGGCCCGGAAATCCTCACGCTCCATATAATCATCGAATTTGAGCGGAGCGAGATTTTTCCACTTATCCGTGGTATTTCCCAGATGATCCACGATCAGGATGTCGGTTATTCCGGCATGATTCAACTGCCAGACCATTGCACTGCCGATCAAACCGGCACCACCGGTAACAATAAACATGGTACTTTTTCTCCAATGTCAGAACTTCAAATTGCTCATGATCGAATCCATTTGCTGCAAAACGGTATTCTGGGCACTATTCATCGCATCATTCAAACCGGTCAGGTTGGCGGAAACCGAATATTCAAAATCCCATTCCCATTCACCATCCTCATATTCACGATCCATACCGACGGTGGCGACCAACTGCCAGCAGTGGAATTTACGCAGCACCACCAACCCGACTTCATCGATCGACCCGGCCCGGACATCGTAGGTAAAAAGCAGTGAGCCGAATGTGCGGTTATCCGGAGTAAGCGGCATATTTACCCGCAAATAGAAATCCTCATCCGTTTCATTGTTGAATTGCTCGAAATAACTGGCCGCATTGATCTGGGTCAAAGTCGATCCCATGGAATAACTGCTCCGCATCTCATAAGGCCGCACATAGTTGTAACCGAAAGTAAACTGCCAATTCGGAGCCGGGGCATAAGTCAGATTGATATCCCAGTAGTTGAGCCAATCCAGAGCCAGACCGGTCTTGCCGGCATTGCGGCCGTGACGGATGGTGTCGGCCACTTCGCCGTCACCGCTGATATCGATGAGAAATTCAGTATTGAGTGAAAGGCCTTTGAATATATTCCATGAGAGCAAAGTACCGATATTGCCCATCTGACTTACACCGTCGACTTTTTCCATGTGGATATCCCAATAGTTTTCCATATACAGCAAAGTACGGATGCTGTTACCATCACGGGTCTGCAGGCGGTTGATCAGCCCCAGACGGAAGAAGTTCTGCTTGGTGATCCGGTCAACATCGTCAAAGAAGTAGAGCCGTTTGCGATCGACTGTCGGTTTGGGAATAAAGGTGTAATTCACATAGGGTTGCATGATATGCCGCAAACCGTCGATCCGGAAAAATCCGCTGCGTACATCCTGCCAGGTATTGTGCAGTTTGGTGGATAATTCAAAACCCAGTTCCATGGCAAAACGCACCTTTGAACCGCCGCGGCTGTCGTAACTGCGGAAACGGTAACGGCCGAGATTCTGCGGTTCGGCAGCCGAGAACATCGCCCGCAAATCATCATCATCGACCTTGGTTTTGCTGCTGTCGGAATAGGCCGTGATCCGGAATCCGGCACGCGGTACCAGAGTAAAGAAGTCGGTGGCGATCGGATAATAGAGGAAGTGTGTCGTATCCAACCGGACCGCATCGTAATCATGCAAACGGTCATATCCGGCCGGGGGCGGATCGTCAAAATCGATCCATCGGCGACGCAAATAACTTACGTCAAAATCGCCCTGATAATAGATCCCGGTATTGAAAAGTTCCTGCCGGGGCACATCCAGACGCACTTCCGGCAGATGCTCGACCACCGTGTAAAAGTCATTCACCCGGAATCTGGCATAAGCTGAAAGCGAGAAGTTGTCAAACTGCTGCTCCAGAGCGGCAAAAGTCGCCGGCTGGGGATCGCGATCGTATTCACCCCGGAAAAAGTCCCGCTTGAAGTAGGGGTCGCTCTGGTAATCAAACACTCCGCGGAAATCCATGCGCGGCGTGACATGGGTCACGTTGCTGATCCGGAAATCGTAACGCCAATGCGGAATATTCTGCCGGAAAAGATCGTAATCATCCGTTTCATACGGATCGGTGTCATAAATGGAGTAGACGAAGAAATCCGTCCGGCTTTCCGGAGTTTCCACCCGGCCGTCGATACCATAGCCGAAACCGCGTTTTTCATACCAGTCAGCATGGATTTTTGCGGTAAAATAAGGTGCTTCGGAAAAAACCACTCTGCGGTACAAATTGATATAGTAACCCAGATCGCTGCTGCGGCCGTACTGGAAACAGGCCAGACCGGGATTTTCATCTTTGGGTTTGAAAAACACCGGCAGCCACAACACCGGCAAACCATAGATCTTGACCATGCCGTTGATCAGCAGTATGGAGCGGTCACCGGGGTCGAAATCAGCATATTTCAACTCGTAAAACTGTGCTTCATGAGGAGTAAGACGCACCTCTCCGGCGGCAATGGAGTAGTGGGCATTATCCGATTCAAGAAATTCGCAGGAACTTACTTCCGCATCTTTGAGCGTGATAACACCGTCACTGGTACGCACACCGGAAGCCGCTTTGCAGACAAAAGTAGCATAGCGGATCGTCGGATTGATAAATTCAAAATAACTGGTTTTCAAATTTCCGGTCACCCGGTCGGCTGAGATCCGGTCAGTCTGGAAAGCAAATGAAACCGTGTAACTTCTCTCTCCCAATACCGATACGGAACTGGTCACTCCGCGGATAAGCACATTGGACCGGCGCTCCATTTCAGCAAGTTTATCCAGTGTGACCGCTCCGGAACCATTCTGCCAGCGGAAAATACGGATGTTGCCGATCGCCTCAAAGTCGTGGGTATCCATATTGACGACGATGCGGTCGGCGTAGATTTCCAGAGAACCGGCCGGCAGATAAGCATTGCCCTCGATAATGATATTGTTACCGACCACCCGCCATGAATCAGCGTAGAGCCGTTTGAAATCATCCGGCGTCATATCCCGCAGTTCGCCGATGGCCGAAGCATACAACTGCGGCACCGCCGGGGCGACTGCGGCAAACAGCAGAAAAATAATTTTTTTCCAAACGGAGAATCCCGCCATTATCTTACTTCTCCTCTTTTTTCCAGCGTTCAAAGGCTGAAGCAATGAATTCTTCCACATACTGCTGCTGGGCGCTGCCATTGCCTTCGACCGGCATGGCCGGACCGAATTCAAAACAGACATCACGCTCCGGATGCACCGGACCGAGATCCTTGAGGATGCGGCCGTTTTCCAGAATATCCGTTTTCAGAGCCATCGGCAATACCGGAACTCCGGCAGATTTGGCCAGTTTGACTCCGATGGAGTTGAATTGTTCACGGTCAAAAACCTTCGTGCGGGTCGCCTGCGGAAAAACGATCATCGACCGTCCCGCCAGAAGCACCTTTTTGCCCTCGGAAAGAACTGTTTTCAAATCCTCCCGCGGATTGGCACGCGACACCCCGATGGCTTTCATCGAAGTCAGGATGTCTTTGATATAGGCCGTACGCAACAGTGATTCTTTGACCACAAATGAAAAATCCACATATTCCCGGATGATGGCATGCAGAGCGGCCGTTTCCAGCAGACTCATGTGATTGCCGATGATCACCACCGGTTTGCCCTGCAGATCTCTCAAATGATTCAAACCGCGCAAGTGCAGTTTGGCTCCGCAATCCTCGATCAACCGGATATTTTCATTGGAGTAGTGGATCTGCATATCTCCGTCAAGTTTGCCTTTGGCGGCACAACGGCCGCTGCGCATGAAAGTACGGAAATTACGCCAGTAAAAGTACCAGCGGCTCTTGAACATCAGTTTGAATCCGAGCGCGACCCGCTGGTCCGCCGGTGTATCATAACTGTCAAGACCTTTGAATAAATATTCGGACATTAAAAATCCCCCTGACTGTACTTATAACTGTTACCGTATTAATATATCACCGCAAAACAGATAATGCAAGAACGGCACTGTTTTTGTTCTTTCATACGGAACAAAAACAGTGCATACGGTCATCTCTTTTATTTGGAGAGAACTGCCAGAAGTTTTTGAGTTTCTTCAGCTTTCTGTTCCAATTCAACCAATTTGCTTCTGGTGTCAGCCACCACCTGTGCCGGAGCAGAATTGACAAATTTCTCATTGGCCAGACGACCTTTGGTACCGGCGATCCATTTTTCCAGATCGGCCATCTGTTTTTTCAGACGGGCGACCTCGGCATCGATATCGATCAGATCGGCCAGCGGCAAGGTGATCACACCGCAGGTCACGGTCTGACCGGCTCCGGCACCGTGAGCGGCCGTATCAAAGGCTTCGGTGGAAATTTCGATCTCATTGGCATTGAGCAGACTTTTCAGAGAAGACAATTCTGCGGAAAGAAATTCTGCCATTTCAGCATTGGCGGCTTTGACGTGGAAATTGAGTTTTCTGCCGTCGGGCAGATTGTAACTGCTGCGCAGAAATCTTCCGGCCCGGATCAACTCAAATTTTGCATCGGTCAGCACCGCTTTTTCCGCATTGCTCCGGCCGCTGCCGACCGTCGGGAATTCCTCATACATCAGGAATTTACCATCCTCGACAAAGCCCATGCGGTGAGCCAGTTCCTCAGTGATGAAAGGCATGAATGGATGCAGAAGTTTCAAAATTCTGAACAACGCATAATCCAGCACCGCCAAAGCCCGTTCTTTTTCGGCACCGCCGGCCCGCATCGGAACTTTTTCGGCTTCCACGAACCAGTCGCAGAAATCGCTCCACACCAGATCGTACAAAGCGTGGGCAGCAGCATGGAAACGGAAGTTTTCCAACTCATTTTCGATCATTTCCGTAGCCGCATCCAGTTTGGCCAGCATCCAGTTTTCATCACTGGAAAGTTCCCCGGCAGGCAGTGAACGGCAATCTGCCGAACAATCCCCCTGCATCTGGCGGAACCGGCACGCATTCCACAACTTATTGGCAAAGTTACGGCCGATCTCGCACTTCTCATTGCTGTATTTGATATCCATGCCGATCGGAGCGATGTAGGCGATGGAGAAACGCAAAGCATCGGCACCGTACTCTCTGATCACATCCAGCGGGTCGGGGGAGTTGCCCAGACTCTTGGAAAGTTTCCGGCCCAGATCATCACGGATGATACTGGTGAAGTAAACATTGTTGAAAGGAATTTCACCGGTGAATTCGCAGCCGGCCATGATCATGCGGGCCACCCAGAAAAAGATGATATCCGGCCCGGTCACCAGATCGTTGGTCGGGTAGAATTTCGCCATTTCCTCTTGGCCCTCATTGGGCCAGCCCATGATGGAGAAAGGCCACAGCCAACTGCTGAACCAGGTATCCAGCAC
>JAZNEV010000072.1:0-54921 GCA_045588835.1 Victivallaceae bacterium | reverse complement strand
CTGAGTTACGATCTTTGTGCTTGTATCACAATATGGCATCAGATAATCTGCGTTATCGTCTGCATAACTTGCCAGATTCATCCCCATTTGCTTCATTTGATTTATGCAGCTGGCGGCACGGCCGCGTTCACGGGCGGAATTTAGCGCAGGAAGCAGAATCGCCGCCAGAATGGCGATGATGGCGATAACGACCAACAATTCGATAAGGGTAAAAGTTCGTTTTTTCATTTTGGTAGCTCCTTTTTTTTCTGTTACAGTTGTTTTTGGGGGAAACTTGTTTTTAAGAAAATGTGAGTACAACTTTACCTGTGTTTTCCGCCCGGCGTAAAACTCCATGGGCGGCTTCTACTTCTCTAATGGGGAATACGGCATGGATATGGGTAATAAGTTTTCCGGCAGAAAACTCCGGCCACAATTCCTTTTGCAGGGCTTGCAGAATGGCCGTCTTTTCATCGGAAGTCCGGCTACGCAGGGTACTGCCGATCAAACGTATTCTTTTGCGCCATACTGTTTCGAGATCGATTTCAGTCATGCCGCCGGCCATGGTGGCAATCATGATCCATTTGCCGCCGAAAACCATATTTTTAAAGTTTTCTCCCATCATCTTGCCGCCGATACAGTCAAGTGCCACCGTCGGCGGATTGGCTGCGATCACCGGACGGACATCTTCAGTACGGTAATCCAAGACGAAATCTGCTCCGAGTTTCCTGACAAAATCCGCCTTTTCCGGTGAATCGATGGTGGTGATCACTTTTGCTCCTTTGAGTTTGGCAAATTGGATCGCCGCCAGTCCCACACCGCTGGCACCGGCTTGCATATAAAAGACATCTCCCGGTTTCAAGCCGCCGGCTTCCAGCTGCAAATTGAGATAGACTGTGGACCACACTTCCGGAATGGAGGCGGCTTCCACCATGGAAAGACCTTCCGGGATCGGAATGACCATCCCCGCCGGAGCAGTTACCAATTCCGAGTATCCGCCGCCGCCCAGCAGGGCACAAACTTTATCTCCGGCTTTGACATGGCAGTTTTCAGGGGCTTCCATTACGATACCGGAAACTTCCAAACCGCACCATTGCGGCCATTCCGGAGGGGAAGCGTAACAACCGTCTTTTTGCATGAGGTCGGCCCGGTTGACCGCCGCCGCATGGACCTTGATCAGCACTTCACCGTCTTTCCTGACCGGGTCAGCGACTTCCTTCCAGTCGAAATCAAGTTTTTCATCGAGGGTCATTGCATACATTTTTTTGATTCCTTTATGTGAATTGCAGTTGGAGTTCTTTTAATTGTACCGGATCATGCCCGGTGATTATCTGCACACCACAAGCGGCATATTCCCGGATTTTCCGGAGCGACTGCCAATACGGCAGATCTTTTCCGCTTTCCTCCGGCATATCGCTCAATGCTTCTTCAGTGTAAGCGGCATCGGCGGCAAGCAGGATCCTTTTGCCGTCGTCCAAAGTCAGCAGCAGAGATTGATGTCCGGCGGTGTGTCCGGGCGTCGGCAGTAAAACGACTCTGCCGTCACCGAACAGATCATATTCACCTGCCGGACAGATCCATTCCCGGCGATCCTCCCCCTTTTGCCAACTGCCGTATCCCAACTCCTCCCGGCGGACAAAACACGGTACTTGCGGAAAATCACTCAATCCTCCGGAGTGATCCTCATGGTGATGGGAGAGAATTATACCTGAAATATTTTCAGGAGAAAATCCTTTTTTACGCAAAAGATTGATCGCTCTGTCCTTTTCTGCAACGCAGGGAACATAATCGGCATTTTCCGGCAACGGATTTTTCAGCAACTGCTGACCGCAGTCAAAAAGGTACAAGCCCTTTTCATCTTCCAGCAGATAAAAGGGTATCGGCACGGAAAATCTTGCTTTTTCCGGGAAATTCCGGATGAGCAGATGCTTCCAGGTGATTATCGTACCGCTGATAAAAAGATGCAGTTTCATCATTCATTCCCACTTTGTATATCCGGCTGCCGCCAAAGTTATCTCATGGACAAGGTAATCGTGTTCAAGGGAGTATACCGCAGATGCTTCACCGCGGATGACTTTGGCAAGTTCAATGAGCTGTTCCGTATAACGGTCACTTTGAATGGGCAATTCAATATGGTGTTCACCTGCCGGATAGCCGAGATCATTTTTCAGAACCATATTGACGATCACCGGTTTGCCGTCGAATCTTTCCACCGGGGAAAAGGTGATCACCCCATTGGTCCCGACGATCCTGACCGCTCTGGTTTCATGCCCCGGAGCATGACGGCTGCAGGCTTTGATGACGGCACAAGCGTGGGGATACTCCAATACGGCAAAACAGTTGTTCTTTATGTGATCCGGATCACCGGGGGCGGAATGGAGAAAACCGCTGACCTTTTCCGGTTTCCCCATCGCCGCGGCAATAAAGTCGATAAGATGACAGCCCAGATTATACATTATGCCGCCTGCAAACTGTGATATATATTGCTGATACGCTTCTTCGCCGTAACCGTGATTCATATCCATTTCGATCGAAAACACCTCCCCGATCCACTTTTCCCGGATCGCTTTGAGAGAGAATTGAAACGCCGGATTGCCCCGGAACATGAAGCCCATTTGAAACGGCAGATTTTTTTCTTTACATATATCCAGCAGTTTTCGGTAAAGCGGCAGATCAAGTCCCGCCGGTTTATCCATATGCATGGCAATACCTTTTTCGGCAAACTTCATTGCCACCGGTACCAACTCATTATTGGGCACTTCGACTGTTACCGCTTCGATTTCCGGATCGGCAAGTACTTCATCAAGGGTCAGAAATCTGTGTTTTTTGAAACACTCCTGCACCTCATTGATATATCTGGGCGTATGGTTTATATCCAAATCATTGACTACTCCGGCGATCTCATAGATTTCCGGCAGTTTTTCCAGAGAAAGTATCTTGCCCTCTGCATGTTCATGGGTGATACCGATTTGAGCGATTTTAATTTTACGCATTTCAAGAGATTCCTTTGTCTGCCAGATATTTGTCAATGCTGCGATTGGTCGGGTTGCCTGCGACAGATTGACCGAAATCTTTCGGAGTACGGGAAATTTCATACTTCAATCCATCGTAAAGTTTCATCATATTTTCCTGCTTCAAACCGGTGGCACCGAGAACTTTGGAATTATCCATGACCCGGTTCAAAAGCCGGTCGTAGATCAACTGCCATCTGCCGGTATACGGATACAATTCATAATTATTGACCACGCATCTGAGATAATCTTCCTGATCGACCCAGATGGTTTTCAGATTGCAGATATCCTGATAAAATCCGGCGATCTCCTCCCAGGTGTGGTGTTCCGAGGTCGAAACGGTGAATGTTTCCCCCAGAGCCTTGCCGTTAAAGAGCAATCTGCTTATCATCTGCGCCACATCGCCTGCCCAGCTCATCGTAGCCTGAATATTTCTGGCACTTTCCGGCAGGATCACCGGTTTATTGAGCTGGGCTCTGCCCACCGTACAAGGAGCTTCCAGAGTTACCAATTGATAACGCATGAGGGAATAGGTTATTGCCGGACGGACGATCGTCCAGTTTTTCCGCAACAGGGAATTGAGTACATTTTCACCGCGGGCTTTGTAAATGCTGTAATCATCTGAATTTTGAAACAATACATCTTTGGTGTTATCCAGCAGACGCGGGGAATTTTCCCGGGTCGGAGTTTCCACGCCGTCATAAACCCGGTAACTCGAAACAAAGATGTAATGTCCGGCAGCATTGACGACCGGCATCAGCATCAATGCCAGATCCGCACTGTTGTAAACCATGAAATCCACAATGCCGTCATAGTTATTCTTGAACAATTCATTGCGGAATAATATATCTCTGGCATCGCCCTTGATATGATTGATTCCGGGATGCCGGAATATTGAATCATCCAGCGCAACGGAATCGACTTTGAAGCCTTTTTGTGCAAGAAGCGGAACCATGTATTTGCCCAGTGCTCCGGTGGCACCGAGGACTAAAATTTTTTCAGCCATATCCACAGTGCCTTATTTGATATTGGTCCAATCCAGAAGAATGCCAAGCGGCGGATCCGGCTGCATGCCGATCCGCTCAAAGATCGCTTCGGCATCCTGCGGCAAAGCGATTTCCGAAATCACCGGTTTGACGTGCAGTTTCCCGGATTTCACCAGTTTGAAAAATGTCCGGTAATCGTCAAATTCCGACCACCCCCAATTGGTCCGATCGCACCCCGGACGGGCAAAAGTATGGGTGCCGATCAGAGATACTCCTTTGCGGTGGACATATTTGTAAAAATCTATCGCCTGATCGGAAACCCGGGTACAGCCCAAAAGTGAGATCCTGCCATTGAAAGCAACACACTCCAGACATTGCTGCAAAGCCCGAATATTGCCGGTAACTTCCACGATGCTTTCGACACCTTTGCCGTCAGTAAGTTCCATAACCTGCGGTATGTATTCCTTATCCATGGAGTCAAGTGCGTAATCGGCACCAAGTTTCAAGGCAAGTTCCCGCCTTTCCGGGGAGCAATCACTGACGATCACCGGGTACGCTCCGGCGATCCGGGCAAGTTGTCCGGCAAGAATACCGAGCAACCCCTGACCGGCGATCAGACACGCTTCACCGAGCTGGATCTGAAGTTTGCGGATGGCTAACAGCGAAAATGAACAAACATGAGCAACGGCAGCGATTTGCATATCAAAATCCGCCGGAACCGGAAAGATATGGTCATCTTCCCGGCGAACCAGATATGAGCGGTGTCCGCCCCATGCAGCAACCACCCGGTCACCCGGTCGGTACCCGGTCACGGCACTGCCGACTTCAACAACATGGCCGGAGGTCGAATAACCGGTATAAGCCGGGAAATTATTTCCGGCAGTGCCGGTATTGGGCAGTGCATGATAATTTGCCAACTCGGTTCCGGCACTGATCAGATCATAATCGGTTTTGATCAAAAGCTGATCCGGCTGTAAAGAGAAATTTTCCTCCCTGGTTTCAAAGGCAGCAACTTCCTTTTCGGGAAAATAGACAAGAGATACATCCATTAAACATATTTCCTTATATTACTTTTTATCCTCAAGCATGATAACGCTCAAAGGCGGGACCGTGAAAGATTCCCCATTGCGGATAAAAGTTTTTTCTTCGGTCTGGTAATTGACAAAAAATGCTGCTTTTCTGCCATCCGGAGCCCGCCATGCCGAACAGAGGATTTCCGGAACCGTTTTTACTTTTCCGCTCAAAACAAGGGTGGAAAAATCTTTAGTTCCGCACTTGATATGAGGGGCGGGAAGCATATCGCCGTGTTGCAGAAAATCCCGGTGATCGCGTCTGGCTTCATTCAAATTCCGTACCAGCGTGATGATACTCTGCTGATCCGGAGCGGGCTTTGACCACTCACACACAGCACTGCCCCAGTCGATTTCGCCATTGTCCCGCAGTACAACGGTCAGCATGGAACCATCGCAAAATCCGCGTGCCATACGGAAACGCATACAATCATTATCCGTGTGATTCGGCACCGTGCAGCTGTTGCCGAAAAAGTTATTCAAATGCCGGTGAAAGACAAATTGATATGCGGGAACCGGACTGGAATCATCGGTTTCACCCCCGTGGGCACGCAAATCATTGAAGGGCAATTCCGCAATAAACGGCATGGCGGCGGCACATTCAGTACCCAGCAACATGTTACTGCCCCGGGAACGGATCATCTCATTAAGTTCACGCAGAAAATCTTTCATGGCATAAGTTCCGGCACTGCCCGGAATCGCCGGATGGTGATGCTTTCTGCTGTAACATGGAAAAGACGCTCCGCCGAGATTCTGATCGAGAATCTGGAAAAAATCCACCTTTTCGTCAGCAAGGATACGGGTCTCTTCCGCAATGATCTGCCGACCCTTTTTTTCGGCAACACAAAATGAGGTATTGACCCGGATCGCACTGAAAGTATCTTCCATCTCACCGTGCGGCCCGGTGATCATGGAAGGAGCAAGATTTTCACGCTTGAATATTTCTTCACCAGAATAGTCATTTTTCAAACTTTTTATCGTGAAAAATGTCCCGGAACCGTAAACTCCGAATAAATGGCCGTCACCATGCAGAAGGTCACGGAATTTGCGGAATGATTCCACCCCGCCGGCAGGCGGCCAGTAATAGGGCGGCAGCCACGGGCCGTGATGATCCCAGCGCATCAGCAACACCATGACTTTGGAATTGAATTTTTCCGCCAGTTCCCGGATGCGGGGAAAGGTGTTTTCATACGGTACAAAGGCATTGGTATCTTTGCTCATTGATTTGCCGCCGCGAACCGGACAAATGATGACCACCGGGGATTCATCCATCCACTTGGGCAATTCAAAATCGCGCTGAAGTACCGGATCACGCTCTGCCCATTCCCGGTAGATTTCACAGGCATGCTGCCAGTTTCCGGTAAACGGCCGCAGAATAATATCGTATGGCAGAGTATAATTTTTCCCCGGATTTTCCGTACCGCAGAGACACTCCATGTAGACTTCCAGACTTTTTGCTCCTGCCTGATGGGTCGAACCGATGAATTTCAAGGCATGACTCAAGTCATCTGCCGCACAATAGATACCGGAATTTTCTCTGGTGGCGGCAAAAAACTGCATTTGCAATGCCCCCGGATAATATTGACAATTACCCGGAAACTCAAAGTGTTCCTCCCAGCTTTTTTCAACCGCATCAGCATATTGCCACAGCGCACCTTCATAATGAGGTATAAGCAGATCGGAATCGATCGCTATCCCAATCAACGGTGCAGAAATCAATTCCAAAAGAAAACCTTCCGGAATGCCGGAAACCTGCGGACGGAAACAAAATGTATCGTTACCGGCACAGCGTATTTCAAGAGCCGCTTCCAATCCGGCAAATTTCCGGCAATCACGCCAGTGCAAAATATTTTTGCCGTCAAATGAAAAATCAGAAAAATCACGATCATCCAGCATGACGGCATCGCCGTTACCGGCAAGCAGCCGGATCCGGAAGGCCCGCTCCGCTCCGGTCATCAACTCTTTTCCGTAAGCCGTCATGCCAGAAATGGCTCCGTTTACGGAAGAAAATTTCAAACAACTTTCCTGATTTACAAATTCAAACATTCCCGTCTCCTGTACCACATATCACCAATTCTCCAGCTGAGAGCGTGCCGCTTCCAGAAGCTTTTTTTTCTGACTGCATGAGGTTTTTTCCCATTCAGACACCGGCCCGTAGATACCGATTTCAGCGATCACCGCTCCGGAAAAATCATGCAAGGGTATGGCAATGGAACAAGTGCCGTCATGCGACTCCTCTTTTACTTCAGCATAGCCCGTCTTCCGGATTTCAAGACATATTTTTTCCAGTTCTCCGGTGTCGATGACCGTTTTAGAGGTGACCTGCCGGCGGGTCGTCCGGGCAAACAGTTTTTTCCGCTCTTCCGGAGAGAGGGCGGCGAGCAGTACCCTGCCTCCGGCGGTCGAGTGCAGTTCTTCGGTCCAGAATTGCAAAGACAATGGCGAATATTCCCCATCCGGGCGAATGTGTATACAGCAATACAAACGGTCATTTTCCAGAACTCCGGCAAAAACACCGAAACCGGAACGGCAGTTCAATTCAGTCAATACCGGCTCCATCATCTTCCGCAGATTACCCCAGCGGGCGGTGGAATTGCCGAAAATGCAAAGTTGCGGACCGAGCCGGTAGTGCCGGGATGAATCCTGAGAGACATATCCCCGGCGGAAAAGTACCCGCAGCAGATTGTTTGCACACTGAACTGAAACTCCGAGCCGTTCAGCAAGAATGGTTGTGGATACCGGATCGCTTTCAGTGGCAAGTAATTCCAACAGATCCAGTGCACGATCCACCACCTGTATCGGTTGACGATTTTCAATACTCATAGTCCAAACCTAATATAATATTATTTTATCCGTAGCCACAAAATACAATATTATTTTATTTTTCTTCTGTAATATAACGTTATATTTTTGCTTTTTCAAGCATTTTTTTGAAAATATTTTTGTTTTTTCAAACGGCTCCCGATCCAGGACAGAAAAAACGGAAGAAAAACTGCTCCAAGTCCGCCCTGAAGTGCACCCCAAAAGTTGGACACAACTTTTGAGGTGTACTTTTTTATGGAGAAAACACAAAAGAAGCAGCTGGTGGGCAAACAGTATATTAATTGCAGGTTGTTTTGAGAATTGAATAGCTGAAATGGCAAGTATATGGTAATTACATGAGACTTTGTGTCCGTACTTTGATGTACCGAAAAAAATGGCTTACCGTTTTTTACCACTTAAAGGTGGTTTTTATTAAACGGCAGATTGAGTCGCCAGAGTCATTTTTCAGCGTAAAATCAAGGTGTTAGAGCAAGTTTTAAGCGTAATTTAAAAATTTCGGGCTTGCCCTCATCGCCCACCAGTGTTTTTTATTGGTTATTAACGAGTTAGATGCAAAATTATCAAGTTCGATAATAACCATTTTTTGTGTCAAAAATGCAAAAATCATGCTTAAAATGACACAAAAATGACACAAAAAATGCATTAATTCCGCAAAAAGGCAAGTGTGATTCTCAAATCTGTATACCTTGTGCCTCTGACTTGAATATAATATAACACATTCAAATTATAATTTGTCAAGCAAAATACAATATTATTTTATTTTAAACTTGAAAAAATCATCTGGTAATGCTATATTAACAAACGAAATACGGAGAAAAATCAGATGAATAATGCTTATTTGTTTCTGGTATCCCTCGGAGTCCTCTGGACTCTGGTTGCCATAGTCCTCAGCGAAGCCAGACAGCGTGGAGCTTCAGTCAATCACTTTTACTGTTTCGGTTCAACGACCGCAGTCGTGCTGTTGTTTCTTGCCGGTCATTCCGTCGGCGGATTGAATAATGTTTTCGCTCCGGCATACCGCCCGGCGCTGATCTGTTTCGCGCTGGCGGCACTGCTCAACGGTTCGGGTCAGGCTCTTTGCATGTCCAATCTCAAGCAGGGCGGCAGAGCGCTTGCCTATTCGATCCCCCAGCTCTCCTTTCTGCTGCCTTACGGCTGCAGTCTGCTCTTTTGGAAAGAACCTCTCTCATGGACCGGCATTGCCGGAGTGATGCTGATTGCGGCGGCACTCTCTTATCTGGCGACCCGCCGGGGAGCAGAAAATAATGAATCCTCCCGCTCGTCGGCGCTGGAACCCAAACGGATATTGATCGCCTTTGTCTCCATGATCCTGATCGGCAGCGGTCAGATACTGATGTCATCGCCGAGCCGTTTTGCCGCCGAAGCCCAGCTTTCTCCGTGGAGCGGAGCGTGTATCCTGCAGGCATCCAATGCGCTCTTTTTTCTCGGGCGCTCGCTCCGGAGCAGAGATGCGACATCCAAACAGATACTTTGTTCGCTCCGGGCGGGACTTTTGTGGGGATTATGTGCGGCGGCGACTTATGCGGTACTGCTGCAGACTTTGCGGCTGCTCGGTGAAATCAGACAAGCCGGGTTGCTGTTTCCGGTCGGCAACAGTATGACGATCCTGCTTTTTACCGGCTTTGCAGCGATCCGCTTCCGGGAAAAACTTTCCATGTCGCAGTGGGCGGCATTTGTGGCGGTGGGGGCCGGAATCTTTCTGGTCAAGCTGTAACTGCCGGACAGCAGGGTATTGCAACAACAATTCACTATAATATTTAAGGAAAATGCTCATGGATCAGGAAATTTTTGCAATATACTTTCCCAGCTGGCATCCGGATCGCCACTATGAAAAGTGGTACGGCAAAGGTTTCAGCGAATGGGAACTGGTAAAAAGCACCAAACCGTTATTTGAGGGTCATTACCAGCCGCGCCGTCCGCTCTGGGGTTATTTTGATGAATCCGATCCGGAAATGATGGCCCGGCAGTGCAAACTTGCGGAATACATCCTTGCGGCAGATATCCAAAGTCCACGGACAGTCAGTGGTGCGAACAAATTATTTTAAATGCCCGCATACCCATTTCCTTTGCCATTTTCACCTGTTCCACGGCATATGCCCCTGCCGATGCTGCATACGGTGATTGCAAACTCTTCCGTATTCTGCCGGTTGACCAATCACCACTTGTGTGATATATTCTGTGGTGTCAAAGGATTCATTCTTTACAAGTTCAGATTTTGTTCCCGCAAAATTCAGGACTTTTACGAAAAACTATCTTAACAATACAAAATTTGGAAAAAACAATGTTCAAAAAATTTTTCAAGCATTACTGTGCTGTGCCGCTGTTTCTTAAAATGGTGATTGCCTTTGTTTTGGGTATTATCGGCGGAATCGTGCTTTTTAAACTCGGAGAAAGCGATTCATCGGATTGTGCTGAAAAAATCATTCAGATCATTGCTCCGTTTGGCACCATACTGGTTTCCATGTTGAAAATGATCGTGATCCCGATCATTTTCTTTTCTCTGGTCTGCGGCTCAGCCAATCTGCCGATCAAAAAATTCGGCAAGATCGGAATTTTTGTTCTGTTATGGTATTTTGCCACGTCTTTGTTTGCCGCCCTTTTCGGTTGCCTCCTGGCTGTCGGACTGAATCCGGAAATGCAGAATTTCACGACTCTTTCCGGAAAATTTGCCGATGATGTTGCATCAATGAAAATGAATGGTGAATCCGGCGGCGGTTTCACTCAGTTTTTGAATGGATTATTTATGAATCCTTTTCAAGCACTGGCCGAAGGCAATTTTCTGCCCATTATTATATTTGCACTGCTGTTCGGGCTTGCCATCCGGGTTCTGATCGATAAAAACGGCGAAGACAGCGAAGTCGGGAAATCCGGTAATTTGCTGCTGCAAATCTTTGATATTTGCCAGAGAGCTTCCTTTAAGATCATTGATTGGATCATGGGATATTTCCCTTTTGGCGTTTTTGCTTTGACCATTGTCTATTTCGCGACCTACGGAGCAAAACTTTTTGTACCTTATTTTCAGATAACGATTTGTGTCATCATCGGTGTTTTATCAATGATTTTTGCGGTTTATCCGATTTTTGTCGGAATATTTTGCAAAGAAAATCCCTATAAGATCATTTACAAACTCAAAGAAGCGATTTTCACAGCATTCTTGACCCGTTCCAGTGCGGCAACGCTGCCCTGCTCTTTCAGAGTAATGGATGATTTGAATATCCGTCGGGAACTTTCCAGTTTTTCATTACCTCTGGGGGCAACTGTCAATATGGATGGTGTTTGTGTACATCTGCCTGTATTTGCCATATTGGCCGTAAATATTTTCGGAATCGACCTCTCCATCGGATAACTGGCAATATTGGTACTCTCGGTTGTTTTTGCCTCAGTGGGAGCGGGCGGGATCCCCGGCGGCAGTGTATTTCTGCTTTTTATGGTGTTGAGCAATCTCGGCCTTGACGATGCACAGACTGCAACTGTTGTGGCGTTGGCCATCGGCATCAATCCGCTGCTGGATATGTTTGAAACAGCATGTAACGTGACCGGTGATAACATCTGCACTTACATCGTTGGCCAAAAGAGCAACATGTTAAAAAAATAAGATCTCTGTATCTTTTGCAAGTTGCAGAACCGTGATTCCGATTCATCAACTTGTCGCAGCAGATAAGAGTATTTCTGTATCCAGTCCGGACTTTTGAGTTTGTTCAACTCCGTGACAGTAAGACATTTTATCTCCCGTAATTATTGTTTATTAAAAATATACTGCGTGGGCAGACCAGTGTGTTGCGGTGAGTTGAAACAACTCAGACAGGCCTGTCTGAATGCGAAGTTTGTTGTTTCTGACGCTTTTGATAAAAACTGCAATTTTGTTCAAACTACACCTTGCAATATAGAATTTGCCGTATATATTACTCTTTGAACAGTTTTGTACACTGATGAAGATTTTAATAAAGATAAAGCGTATGGCTGGAAGGTCAACAGTTGCGGTGACGGTTACCGGATTCTGATTTCCGATCAGAAAATCCCCAATGCCATTAAAGAAATACCTTGTTGCGGTAATAACTGATGAATTTTAATACATCACATCTTTTTGCTGTCATTATGGCCGGTGGACACGGTGAGCGTTTCTGGCCGGTCGGCAGACGCAACTGCCCAAAACAGTTTTTGCGTTTGGTCAGCGAAAAATCTCTGATCGAGGAAACGGTTCAAAGATTGTTTCCCCTGATCCCCCCGGAACGGATCCTGGTTATTACCAATAAGGATTTTGTCGGGCAGACCCGTGAATTGCTTCCGATACCCGCCGAAAATATAATCGGGGAACCGGAAGGACGGAACACCGCCCCGTGTATCGCTCTGGCTACCGCGTTATTGAAGAAAACCGCCCCGGAATCGACAATGATTCTGCTTCCGGCAGACCATGTTATTTCTCCGGTGAAGAAATTTCAGACTGCGTTACTGGACGCGGCAGAAGAGGCTCAATCAGGAGCATTGATTACTCTGGGGATAATTCCCCATAATCCTTCGACCGGTTACGGCTATATTCAAGCCGGAGAGTTTGACGGTGATTTTGCCACCGTGCAGAAGTTCAGGGAAAAGCCTGACCGCTGTACGGCGGAGCAGTTTTTGCGTGACGGAAACTATTTCTGGAACAGCGGAATTTTCGTCTGGCGTACTGATGCGATCGAAAGAGAATTCCAACAGCACGCTCCGGCATTGGCGGAAAAAATTTCCGGTTGGGTAAGCGGAATTGACTTCCATTCGGATTTTGCCGCCTGCGAAAAAATTTCCATCGATTATGCGATCATGGAAAAAGCAGAAAAAGTAAAAGTCCGGAAAGTCGATTTCCTGTGGAACGATATCGGTTCCTGGAGCAATTTGCACTCCTTGTTTCCCAGGGATGAAAACGGCAATGTTATAAAAGGCAATGTGGTATCTCTGGATTCTTACGATAACGTGATTATGGGTGACAGCAATATTACGCTGGGCGTGATAGGAATGCGTAATATCGCACTGATCCAGTCGGGCGATGCCATTCTGGTTTGTCCGCTTGCGGAAGAACAACGGGTAAAAGAACTGATTCCAAAGGTGACAACTTGAGAGGTATTTTATGAAAAGAGCATTGATCACAGGTATTACCGGGCAGGATGGTTCTTATCTGACAGAACTGCTGTTGGAAAAAGGTTATGAAGTACACGGAATCATCCGTCGTTCCAGTTCATTCAATACCGGACGTATCGATCATCTGTATCAGGATTCCCATTTGGAAGGCGTCAGACTTTTTCTGCATTACGGAGATTTGACTGATTCCAGTAATCTGTGCCGTTTGCTGGAGAAAATTCAGCCGGATGAAATCTATAATCTCGGGGCTCAGAGTCATGTGCGTGTTTCGTTTGATGTTCCGGAATATACCGCCGATACTGATGCTTTAGGTGTGTTGAGAATTTTGGATGCGATCAAGCAAACCGGTATAAAAAGCCGTTTCTATCAGGCCAGTACGTCTGAACTTTTCGGGCTGGTTCAGGAAGTTCCTCAAACCGAAACAACTCCTTTTTATCCACGCAGTCCGTATGCTGTGGCAAAGATGTACGGATTCTGGATCACCAAAAATTACCGTGAAGCATACGGTTTGCATGCGTCAAACGGGATCCTTTTCAACCATGAATCCCCGCGCCGCGGAGAAACATTTGTCACCCGTAAGATCACCATGGCAGTCGCCCGTATCCACCGGGGATTACAGGATTGTTTCTTTATGGGCAATATTGATGCCTGCCGGGATTGGGGGTATGCCAAAGACTATGTGGAAATGATGTGGATGATGCTTCAGCAGGATACTCCGGATGATTATGTTGCCGCGACCGGGGAAATGCATACGGTGAGAGAATTCATCGAAAAATCCTTTGCTCACGTTGGCAGAACTATCGAATGGCAGGGTAAAGGTGTCGATGAAGTTGCTATTGATACGACTTCCGGAAAAACCGTTATGCGGATCGATCCCAGGTATTTCCGTCCGGCAGAGGTCGAGCAGTTGCTCGGTTCTCCGGAAAAGGCAAAAAAACAACTGGGATGGGTTCCGAAAGTCAAGTTTGATGAGTTGGTCAGAATCATGGTTGACGGTGATTTGAGATTGCTGGATAAGCCGGGATATGAAATCGGATTTTAATAATTATTCCGGAGTATTATCTTAAAAATGGATAAAAATTCAAAGATTTTTATTGCCGGACATCAAGGGATGGTCGGCAGTGCGATCGAACGCAAATTACGCAACTGCGGCTTTACCGGCATTCTGACCCGGACACACAGCGAACTTGACCTCTGCGATCCGGAAAAAGTAAAAGAATTTTTCGACAATGAAAATCCGGATTGTGTCGTACTTGCCGCAGCGAAAGTCGGCGGGATCATGGCAAACAATAACCACCCGGTCGAATTTCTGTTGGAAAATCTTGCCATTCAGAATAATGTTATAACCGAAGCATGGAAACATAATGTCAAAAAACTCTGTTTCCTCGGCAGCAGTTGTATATATCCTGCCCATGCTCAACAACCGATCAGAGAAGAGTATCTGCTTACCGGTTCACTGGAACCAACCAATGAAGCTTATGCTCTGGCCAAAATAACCGGCTATAAACTTTGCTGTTACCTCTCGCGGGAATATGGTTTCAACACCATCAGTCTGATGCCGTGCAACTTATATGGGACCAATGACAACTATCATCCGCAAAACAGTCATGTATTTCCGGCACTTATCAGAAAATTTGTCGAGGCTGTACGCAACAACGAAAAAGAGGTAACTCTCTGGGGAACCGGCACACCACTGCGGGAATTCATGCATGTAGATGATGTTGCCAATGCAGTTGTTTATTTCATGGAAAACCACAATGATCCGGATATAATAAATATCGGGTATGGTTCAGATATAACTATCCGTGAACTGGCGGAAAAAATAGCAACTGCGGCCGGATATACCGGAAAAATCGTTTGGGATACATCCAAACCGGATGGCATGTACCGGAAACTGATGGATTCATCTAAAGCACATCGTCTGGGATGGAGCCCGAAAATTTCTCTTGACCATGGAATTGCAAGAACCATAAAAGAGTTTTCAGAAAGCCGCGATTTCCGTGAATGACAACCAATCAGAGGTTATGAAATTACGTTATTCATCCAGAAAAATCATCCAATAATGGTAACTTATGAAAATATCTGTCGTCACAATTGTCCGCAATGACTGTACTCATATTGAGGAAACATTGAATTCTGTCCTTGAACAAAATGGCGAAGGCTTTGAATTGGAATATGTGGTCATTGACGGCGCATCTGACGACGGAACTGCAGAAATTGTCGGGAAGTATGCTGATAAACTATCCTTTTTTGTCAGCGAAAAGGACAGCGGCATTTACAATGCCATGAATAAAGGGATCAGTCATTGCACCGGGGATGTTATCGGCATGATCAATTCCGGCGACCGTTATCTGCCGGGAGCGTTGGCACTGGTGGCAAAGAGTTTTGCTGAATATGGCAAACTTGACCGGATATTCTGGGGGGATGTGCAGTATCAGCACTTGGGATTGGTCAGAGGTTTCCGGGAAGCGAATCGTTACCGGGGGGCATTTGCACCTCATCCCTCGATGTTTGTTCCCCGGAATATTTATGAAAATATCGGGTGTTACGATGAAAGTTTCCGGCTGCTGGGGGATTACGAATTTATGTACCGGGCGGTGAATGTGAAAAACATTGCCCCTCTTTATGTGCCGCAGCCGGTGGCTTTTTATCTGGAAGATGGCTTATCCGACCGCTATGTTTACCGGTGTCTGAAAGATGAATTGACGGTCAAACTGCGTTATGGTCAGAATCCTTTGACTGCCCGGCTGATTTTCCTTTTGAAAGTGTTGAAAAACAGCCCCCGTATCCTGAAAAGTCGCTTCTGCAGATGAAGAGGCTCTCGCCAGAGTTATATACCAAGAATATTGTTGGAACGGTAAAAAACAGTTGCTTCAGAGTGATCATTCTGAATTGGTTTTGCTCCGGATATCCGTAATGCCTTAAACCCATTTTGTTCCATAATCTTAAAAACTTCTTTGTGTTCCGGACACAGAGTGTCATCAAACAATATACAACCATCTTCTGTTAAAAGTTTGAGAGCGCAACGAGTACATTCAATACGACGTATACCATCAATAACAATCAGTTGAAATTTTTTGTTAATGGCAACTGGAGCATTTTCATAATCTACATCTGATCCAGCTGTCAACAATTGGATATTGGAAATACCGGAAAATTTTTTTCTGATATAATCAATCCATGAAGCATCATGTTCCACGGAAACGACCTCTTTTACTTTAGTCGCCCAGTAAAGTGTACTGTTACCGCTGCCATACTCCAAAATAGAAATGTATTCTGGCAGTCGCGGCGTTAAAAAATGCATCATAGAATAATTAATCCATGGAATTGGCTCTCCGGAGGCGTTAATTGCACTTTGAGTACAATATGAACGAAACCAGCCTTCATCTTTCAAGTACCCATCTTTGGTCAAAGCCCACATTGCTCGTAAAATTGAATTTTTAATACTCATTCTCTGATATTCTCCTGCGTTTATACAAATTTTTATCTAAAAAAACTTAATACACCCAAAATTACTTAAAGAATACATCTTTACGGTAAAAAGTTATGACAAAAATCAAGCATAAAAAGTTTTTTATTCTTTTGCCGGGAATCCACTTGAGCAAGGCTTGCAGCTTGGGACTGAAGAACGCTCCCCGGTTGGGATAAAAATGCTCTATGCCGCGGAATACTTCCGGATACCGCTTTTTTGTACGCTCAACTGCATCAGAATAGTATCGTGCCAACTTGTCAAATATTTTCCTGTTTTTGTAATTTTTCCGCCACGCATACCAGACAAAAATATGTTTTGATAAAATTTTAAATCCCTGATAGTGGACAAAAACAAGCGGTTTGCCATCGACAAAAAATTTATCATTCTTGAAGGAAATTTCGTAATTATCCAAATTCCACGGAGCAAGATTGGCTCCATTATTCTGCGACACGACCACTTTCCCCGGGAAATCTTCCGGCCATGAATCCAAATATTTCTGATCCGCATATTTGCCGTTCTCCACCCGGTCGTAACACCAGTCGAGACATTCGATTCTCCATTTTTGAAGACATTTTATGCCGCTTGCATCGTTGCGGTAGATTTGAAATGCCATATTAAAACGGCCGTTCTGTCCGGCTCTGACCTTAAATTCCTCCATAAAACGATGTTCAATGATGTAAAGAGATTTGCTGCCAAGTTCCTGATAAAGCACTTCGGGTGAGTTAAAAAAGTAAAGATCTGAATCCAGATAGGTCAACAAATCTATATGCGGGAATCGGGCAAAAATAAAAAGCGGCAAACATGGACTTATGGTAAAAATATATTCGGTGCGGCTGCGGTTGGATTGTGTCGCTTTCAGTTCAGAATCCCACTTCTCCAATACATCAAGAGCAATTGGGATCAAACGCGAATCGACCCCTGCCAAACGATCATAACATTCGCGGCTCAAACACAAAACAAAAAGCTCAAAATCCATACCGCTGTCGCAGAGTGACGAAAAAAGAGTCATGCCGTATGGCAGATAATTGTGGTCAAAATAAGTACAGAAAAATCTTTTCATACAAAGAATCCACGAAGTACGGAAATTATTTTTTCAACCTCTTCGCCGGTCAACTCCGGATACATCGGTAAACTTAAAATTTCATCATTGACTTTCAACGTTTCTGAAAGGTCACAAATGTGTGGAATTTTTTCATATCCCGGCTGCCGGGGAACAGCCTCCGGATAATGAATGGCACAGCAGATCCCATTTTCCCGCATATATGTCATCAGTTCTGCCCGTTGTTCTTTGGCGACACAGATAACAAACTGATGATATACATGTCGGGAATTTTCCGGTTCAACCGGCAGGATTATCTGCTTTATATCCTGCAGTCCCGCCCGATATCCGGCGGCAATTTCCCGTCTTTTTTCATTGCATGCATCAAGGTGTGGCAGTTTTACAGACAAAATTGCAGCCTGAATTTCATCCAACCGGGAGTTTATTCCGGGAAATTCACTGATATAGCGTTTTTTCCAACCATATTGTCTGAGAGCAAGCATTTTTTCATACAGTCCGGAATCATTTGTGACCACAGCTCCGCCGTCGCCGAAAGCTCCGAGGTTTTTGGTCGGATAGAAACTGAAACTGCCGGCAATTCCAAATGTACCACACTTTTTGCCTTTATATTCAGCACCATGAGCTTGAGCGCAGTCTTCGATCAGATAAACATGGTGTTTCCGGGCAACTTCAAGCAGAGCATCCATCTCTGCCGCCGCTCCGAAAAGATGAACGACGACCACAGCCTTTATTCCGGGCTCCCGGCTCAAAAGCGTTTCAAGAGAAGCTGCGGACATTGTAAATTTTCCCGGCCCGATATCCGCGAAACGCACTTGTGCTCCGGTGCGTTCAATGGCCGAAACGGTCGCAGTTGCGGTATTTCCGACAGTAGCGACCAGATCATTGCAGCCGATATCCAGCGCCCGGAGGATCAACTCGATGGAATCGGTTCCGTTGGCAGTGCCGAGACAATATTGTACTTGATTATACCCGGCAAAAGCCTTCTCAAAATTTTCATTTTCTCTGCCGAGAATATACCAGCCGCTTTCAAGGACCCTGTTGACCGCAGTTCTGATTTCCTGCTCAAGCATCTTGAAAGAACGTCCGGGATCAGCCTGTAAAATCATTTTTTACTCTCCCGGACAAGCTGAATGAATTCGTCGTAATCGCGGATATAATCTGCTTCGTTATAATAGTCCGAAGCGGCAACCAGCAACACACATCCGCTGGAAAAATCATGCATTGTATGCCACAGCATGGGATCAAGAACAATGCCGACATTATCCTCCCGCATCAAAATATCCTGCTGCATTTCTCCGTCATCCAGTGTAAGCGTAAAGCATCCGTTGATACAGAAAATGACCTGCCGCAGCTTCCGGTGTGCATGTTTGCCGCGCAAACTGGATTTGGGATCAAGATTGTTGATGTAGTACATGCGTTTGATCTCAAAAGGGATTTCCTGCAGCGAATTCATTATGCACAGAACACCGTCGCGATCATCTATGATCCGCGGCAGAGTGATGATACCGGAGTTTTTGACTTGTAAATTATACATGATACTCTTTCATTTTTGAATGACGTACTATACACCGCAAAAACAGTTTCGTCAAGCAGCGGACAAGGGATTCCGGCAAAATTATTGCATCTGCTTGAACTGATTCAAAATCCACGGTTTGCATACAAAATCAATGAGTCTGCTTTTTTAACAACATTCCAATTTGATGAGTTTCGTATTGTGAACCGTCTTTACTTCTGAAAAACTGCTTTACATCAAAATCGCACGACCACTTTTCAAGTACGATATATTCCGATAAAAAATAGTTTTCCAATTCTCCGCTGCCGAATATTTTCAATGGATACGATGCAGAATAAACCGGTTCAGACACCTTTTGAACCGTAAAACCTGGATTCTGACGTTCACAAAACTCCGGATGACGGTCGATAATGATGTATTTTATCGACTTTACTTTTCCAACAATTTTCTCATAACCACTGATATATTGCAATACACTTGAAAACAGAACAACATCAATATCGCAGTTTGCCAAAACATCTTCTATTGTGTCATAAAAATGCAATTCTTCTTCGCAATCAAGTTCTTTTGCTGCATCAAGAAAAGATTTCTGTTCAACGATGTTCCATGAAATATCAGAGATCACCGGTTTCAATATCCGGGCGTGCTGGCGGAAAACCGATCCCAACGCACCGCCGAAATCAAGCACATGCAAACGCCCCTTGTCCAAACCGATCCGAAACAGCGCCAGCACAAGATCCCAATTGTATTCCTGCTCATAAAAAAGCACCGAATCCCGTTCAAAGACCGCTTCACCGGCGAGTACTTTTTTTGTTGCAGTCAGAACTTTTGAAATAATTTCCGGAGCATCATACCCGGTAGCATTATATTCAGCCTCCTGCCAGGTGGAATAATCACCGACATATCCCCAGGCACTCTTTCTCAATTTCTGCAAAATTCTCCATAAAATTGGCGGGATAAGAGATTTTATGAATTTTTTCACGATATCTGTTCCAAATCAATTTTTCCAAACTTACAGTGCGAAACAATCCCGGGAGATTTTTCTGATCAAACGGTTATTTTTCTCAAGCAAAACAGACGCTTTATGATCTTCTTTATTTTTATCAGGCATCTTACTGCAAACGGAATATTATCTTTTTGCAGATAATGCTGATACATTTTAAACGATGAAGCCGGCTCCGGTTCTGCCGGACGGTCAAAAACGACCGGTTCATCTGCCAGAATGATTTTATAGTGCATTCTCCCGGATACACAATGCGTTGCTTCGCTTCCGATACCGATATTTTCAATCAGCATAACATTGGACTGCAGCATATATTTCCCGGCAAGAAAAGCTGATGCGTACCACCGGATCGCCCAGGAATCTATTTTGCCTTCAGATTGATCTTTGAGCATCTTTGTAAAAGGAAATGCCCCGTTGCGGTCGAAAAGTTTTGCTGATTTCCGCTTGATGATTTCATCATGCAGCTTTCCGGAATCCGGCGAAAAAAGTTGCCACCCCCGTCTCCAGGTTGCCCATCCCCAGCAGTCTGCTCCACGGCGCAAAAAATATTGCACATCATGACACACCGGCGGATAAGAGAAAGCATGAATACTGCAGATATTGTCATCATTTTCAAATTTATCCAGAGCTTCATTCATAAAACGGAGAAAATATTTTGATGTCACCAGATCATCTTCCAAAACGATGACCCGGTCAAAAACTTCAAGCATTTCTGAAACGCCGGAAATGACCGAATTTGCCAAGCCTTTGTTTTTTTCAGCGGCACGCAGCGTTATTTTAGCAAAACCACGGAAATTCTCTACCAAATGGCGAACTTCCAGACACCTTCCCACGTCAGCTTCATTTTTTGGGCCATCGGCATAAACAATCAGTTCACTTTGTGCTGCTTCCGGATTTGCAGCCAAAGCTTCAAGAACTCTTTGCGTTTCTACCGGACGCTTGTACACAAAAAGAATTATAGGGGCATATTTCATATTTAGATGCCATTTTAAACATTCTTATCAGGATACAAAAAAATCGAATAAACCATCCAGTATATACTATACCATGAAAAATCGTCTTTTTCCATATGGCTGAAGAAAAAAAATAAAAGAAACTTCGATTGCATTACACTGCTGTCCGGTAAAAATTTCCGGACTTGATTGAAATCACCGGGATCGGCTATATATCAAAAACGTCCGGATCTTTAAATACGTTGCCCGAAAATCCCGTGCGACGTATTACGATAGCATTTTTCCTCAACTTTTCAGCTTCATCCCCGATATCGTTTTGAAAAAATCGAAAAAAGTTTACAGTTGAGGCAATTTCAAAAGTCATTCAAAAAAAGATTAAAAAATCAGCATTGATGAACCCCAAGCGGCAGTTTGATCCGCCACCGCAGAAACCGGAAAAATTCAAATTTCACCGGTTACAGAAGTTGCAAACATTTACGGTCAATGACATATTATTTGGATCAAAAACGTGCAGGCTTGTTTGACAAATCACAATTTATGTGATATTTTTTATGCGTTAAAAGAAATATTTATTTACAAGTTTATGTTTCAGTTTCACAAAATTTGGAACATTGCCAAAAAAAAAGATAAATCTATGAAGCAGAGACGTCTTTTCCATCTCATTCTGATCAGCGTTGTTTCATCAGTTATTTTCTCCGGTTGCAATTCATCCCCTGCCCCGCGTAATTATGTGGGCATGACCAGGCAGGAGGTCGCCGCAATGCTTGACCGTCACGCATTCCGTGATCGCTGGAGTCAAAATAGATTTGATATCTGGCTTCCCAATGGCACATATTCAGACTCCTACCGCAATGCCGGTGAAGTCACCGCCGATCAAACTGTCATGACTGCCGGAGAATGGCAATGCGATTTTCTGCCGCAACGCAATTGGCTTCTGGGATGGAACGGATTCTGGGCCAGTTGCCACTTTCAAGTTCTCAAATTTGAAAATGACCGGGTCGTAAGTCAGCAAGCCGCTTCCCGTCCCTACTGGGTCCACGGCTATGACGGGATCGATCCATTTCCGCAAAACCCGAAAAATTTCCACAAAGTAAATGATAATCTCTACCGCTCCGGTCAACCGGAAAATGATGAGTTTGAATCACTTCACACCTTTCACGGTATCCGCAGTATCCTGAATCTGCGTGAAAATCACAGCGATCAGGAAGATGTCGAAGCCGTCAATCAAAAATATGACGGAGCGATCACACTTTACGAAATTCCGTTGGATACCGGCAATATTACCGTGGATGACCTTATCCGTATACTGACGGTCGTGCGGGATGCTCCCAAGCCTCTGCTCATCCACTGCTGGCACGGCAGTGACCGTACCGGATGTGCCGTGGCAGCCTGCCGCATCGTCTTTGAAAACTGGTCCGTAACAGATGCCGTGGCCGAATTGATGACCCCGGAATACGGTCATCACAAAATGATCTACACCAATATCCCGGAATTGCTCAACAACGCTGATTGGAACGCCATCAAAGCGGCAGTTTTCATCAATTGATCGAAGCAATCTGTAAAAAAGGGCCGTCGCCAAACCGTTTTGCGGGGAAAAAACTTTTTCAACGCAATATCGCTGAAGTGTTTTATTGGTTATTGTCCGTTTTTTTGTAAAAAATCTTTACTTCCGTCTTCGTTATTCACCGGTTGGATCTGATAAATTATCTCAATAAAAGAAAAACAGGGATGTGGCAAATCTTTTTGAGGTTTTGCCACATCCCCCTGATTTTTTACCGTTCATGCCAAATCGGCCATCTGCTGTAACTTCAACGTTTTTTCCGTCACTGACAAAATGTGTTCAGTACCGTAAGCCGGGACAACTCCGGACAACTCCTGCATGAAAATTTCCAGATAATCACTCAACTTTTCATCCGATGCGGCAATGAATTCAGTTTCTCCGGTGGCATGACCGGTAAAATGCACCCCATCATCCTGAGGACAGAACTCCATGACGCCGCCACTTCCCCAGAGCGTAAAACGCCAGTAAAAGGGTGTCGTATAGCCGTTTTTTTCCGGTGCGGCATAGGAAACATCACCGATACAACCGCAATGATCATCCAGCGCAAACATCAACTGTGCAGAATCTTTGAATTCCGGAACCTCCGTGGAAAAAGCATTCCAGCAGCGGGCCGCCGTCAACTCCGTGATTTTATGCCCGGTCAGATATTCCACCGCATCCAAAGCGTGAATGGCGATATCATTGATCGTACCGCCATGTTTGCCTTTTTCAAAATACCACATCGGACGGCTTCCGTAATTCAACGGATGCTGACCGCCAAAGGAAATGGCATGGATCTTCCCGGCCCGGCCGGAATCGATCAACTGTTTCGCAGTCCGGATACAGGGGAGTTCCCGCAAATCCAGCATGACCCCGATTTTACGGTCATATTTACTGACCGATTCGCGGATTTCAGCAAGTTCACCTAATGAAGTGCAAAGCGGCTTGTCACACAAAATGTCTTTTCCGTGTTTCAATCCGGCAATCACCCGCTGTCCCCGGATCCCGTAATAATCTCCGATGGCCAGGATGTCAAAATCCACATTTTCCAGCAATTTTTCAAAATCGCGGCAGGTAACGGTCAGCCCCCAATCTCTTCCGGCCGCTTCAATTGCCGCCTCATCTTCCTCGCACACCGCAACGATCTCGAAACGCGGATCATCTTTGATCCGGTTGTAAAGTGAGAGTATATGCCCGTGCCGCAAACCGGCAAATGCAACTTTTTTGCTCATGCTGCCTCTCCTCTGAAATTTCAGAAGTTATAAACTTTTTCCGCCTTGCCGCTGGCAATTGAACGGTCTGCGGCTTCCAGCACCGCCATTACTTCAACCGAATCAGCCAATTCCACGATCTGTTCACCATCGAAGAAACGGGCGATCGCTTTAAGCAACATAAAGTAAAAAGGCACTTCTCCGGTAACATTGACTGCGGTGCTGTTATACTGTTCATCGCGCAACAATGCACCGAAAGCCGATCCGGGTGTCAACTCCACCGTACCGCGCCGGCCATCAGCATAAACGACCTGAAACACATAACCGGCGGCATCTTTATATCCGGAAACTTCCACGGCACCATTACCCATGGCCGTCTGAAGCATTTCAAAACTGTGACAGCCATACCAGACCACATCCGATCCGGCGGCAGCCTTACCCACCGGCCCCCAGATCAAAGCCCGTTTGATTTCCGGTGAAGATTCCAATGCTTTGCAGAAATCCACATCAAAACGCAAACTTGAAGAGGTGAAAAAGCGGACATTATATTTTTTGGCGATCTCAATGATCTTTTGCATATTTGCCACATTATCGGCGAAAGGCTTATCCAGAAAAACCGGTTTGCCCAATGGGGCACATTTTTCAAAATATTCCAGATGCAGTGACGGATCGTTGATCTCCAGCATGATCGCATCGCAATCAGCCACGGCTTCATCGAAATTTTCCGTTACCGGCACACCGATACTTTCCAGATATTCCTGCCGTTTATCCAACCCCTCTTTGCCCTGAAACGGAGTTTCAAAACGCAGACAGCTGACTGCACGCAACTCTTTGATCTGCAAATTTTCCGGGGTTGACGGATCCTGCATCAACTGGGGAAATGCGGTGGAATGACTGGTATCCAGACCGATAATGGCGACTCTAATTTGTTTTGACATTTCTGTTTCCTTTATGTTGAATAAGATAACAATTTTTTCTGAACTCACTGGGAGATTGTTTCATGATCCGGCAAAATTGCCGGGAAAAGTAGAATTCCCCGCCGAAACCGCACTCGAAAGCGATCTCTTTTATCAGCATACTGGTTGATTGCAACAATCCGGCGGCATGACGGATACGATGCTCCAAAACATACTGCCGGGGGGCAATCCCGGTTTCCTGAAAAAACAGCCGGCGGAAATGTACTTCTGAAAGTTTGAATGAGGCCGCTTCGTATTTGAAGTTCCACTCTCTTTCCGGGTGTTCTGCGATCTTATCAGCCAACTCCCGGATCAATTCCCGGTTGAAACGGCCATCCTGCTGGGCCAGCGGCTGACAATTAACCATCATCAGGGCCTTTTCCAAAAGCAAAACCGCTTCGGCATGGGCCGCCGGGGTCTTGCGACGGATCATCCGCAGTAAATTTTCCATGACCGCAGTAAATTCATCGACCTCGACGATCGGGATCCGTACACCGGGCGTTGAGGGCAGCAGCCCGCCTGCCAGATAACGCTGAACCCGCTCTCCTTTGAAACAACACCACAAGTGGTGGCGTTTCCCATTCGGTGTACAGTAGGAAAACAACTTATCCGGTGCGGTAAAAAACACCAGCGGCCCGCGGCTCTGCCACGATTCGCGGCCCTCACAACTGACAGATATTTCTCCACTGCGTATGAATTGAAGTCCGTAGTACCCCTCAAAATACCGGTTGTAAGCAACACTGTCGCTTTTGCGGCAACTGCCGGAATTTTCAAAAGTAAGATCGGAGAAATAATCCATCGGTCAAAGAGTTCCTTCCGGCACAGTTACCGTCACCGGCAACGGATTCTGCTTGTGACACTCCTCGATAATGGCGATCTGACGGCGAACCTGCGACAACTTTACCGTAAGCGGTCGGCCATTGACAAATGCTTCATAAATATCACAGTAGTAACGCACGCCCCAGTCATCAAAACTGCTGATATCTTCCGGAGAAACCCAGGTCTGGGTATAAAAATCAAGTTTTTCCCCGCCAAATGACGGCAGACGGTTCTGATCTTCCAGAGTATTGATCTGCACCTCGTGAGTACCGGCTTCCTCCGGCTTGAAAAATTTCCACTCCACCGTGTTGCCGTCAGCAACCAGTGAACCGTTTGAACCGTATACCTGATACATTTTGAAAGGATAGAGGCACTGTTTGATCACTTCCAGATCGATCACCGGATGATCTTTGCCCTCAAGCACCACTTTCACATAGTCTTCGGCATCACCGTAGTTATTGTAATTGGCCAACTTGGCAAAAATGCGTTCAGGATCGGTATCTCCGAAAATCTCCCAGAGGGCCACCATCTGATCCAGCGGGTGCGGTGCAGTATTGAGCAATTCGCCGCCATTGAGTTTCTGGATCGTCTGCCAATCCCAGCGTCTGCCGAATGAGTGATAGCACACTTTTACCATCGCGATCTTTCCCAGATCTCCGGATTTGATCACTTCGCAAATTTTATTGAAAAGCGGCCGGAAACGGGCCTGTTGGAAAACTGCAAAAAATTTACCGGTACGTTTCTGAACTTCCAGCAACCGGTCAACATCGCTGACTTTACGGGCCAGCGGTTTTTCGCAAACCACATTGAATCCGGCTTCCATCACTTCAATGGATATATCCGTATGTTTATGACTGCGGCTGCAGTTGATGATCAACTCCACTTCTTTATCCTGAAGCAATTCTTTATAATCAGCATAATGGCGGCACTCCGGATTGGCTTTGGCGTTGCTGTTGGCACAACGTTCAGCAATCGGATCAGCCACGGCGATAACGTCAAAACGCTCCTGCAATTGAGGGAAATTTTCAAAAAGGTGACGGTGAATATTCCGACCGCTGCGTCCCTGCCCGATGATACCGACTTTGACTCTTTTCATAACCGATTCCTTTCATGCTTTAATGAATCTATCTTAAATTATCACATTCAAACCAAAATACAACCTTATATCGAATAAAAAAGATATCTTTTTTGATCTTTTCTATATTTTTTTACAGTTTATGATCATTTCATTAATCGGCATATTTCTGTAACCGTATTTTTTTACAAATCCAAAATTATCATTTGATATCAAAAATTTCACAGGATGATCAAAAAGTACATTCATCGCCCGTAAAAAACACTTGCATTTTGATCAATTCATATATATACTTAACCCGAATCCGAAAAAGTTGTACATTCGGAAAAACACCAAAAAATGGAGGAACAACAATGAAACTACATTCATTTCACGGGTGTGAAATGAAGCCCATGGGCTTCACCCTAATCGAATTACTGGTCGTCATTGCCATCATCGCTATTTTGGCGGCGATATTGCTTCCGGCTCTGAATTCCGCCCGGGAACGCGGACGCTCGGCAAGTTGTGTCAACAATCTCAAACAATTCAGCACCGCTTTGGCCATGTATCAGGATAACAATGACGGTTACAGTTGTTACGGATATGTCGAAAAATATCATTCATCAGCCTACCGTCTGGCCTTTCACATGATGCTCGGCCCTTATCTCGGAATAACCGATCAATACCAGACTCAAGCCTATCTGCCCACCAAAACCACTGCCAGAAGCGAAGCTGTTTTTCTCTGTCCGTCTGAAGATGAACCCGAAGCACCGAAATTCAACAACTCCACCGGCTGGTTCTGTCACTACATGGCCAATACCACCTACCGCTGGGTATCCGGCGGCGGCAATCCAAGTATATTCGGTTATCTTGACCGGGTTCCTGGAAAAGTCACCAAAATCAAAAATGCTTCCGGAATCATCGGAATTACCGGCCAATCCACGACACGCAGTTCAGCACATCAATTTTGCATGACCGGCAGTACATTCAACGATGCGACAGCGGCCAAATCATTTTTTGCTTTGCGTCACAACGGCAAGAATAACAGTATGATGATGGATGGCCATGTGGAAATCACCCAATTCAATTTCCCGCTCAAAGAGGGAGATGCCATATTTGGACGGGATGCCCTTTTATAATCCGGTTAAAACTCAACGCAAGGAGACAATATGAAAAATTTCCGTGAATTACTGATCGTTTGCGGTACTTCAGCGATTCTGCTTTTGCTGACCATCGCAGCGGCAGATACTGCCAGTGCAAAATCTGCGATCTGTCAGAATAATCTGAAAAGTTTGTATGCAGTCATTCGGCAATATCAAACTGACCACGGTGTTCTGCCGCCGGTGGTCGTTCAGCAAAAACCGCGCTGGCAATTCTGGAGCAACTACATCGCATCCTATATCACGGATGAAAAAATCCAGGCCTGTCCGGAAGATCCCCGCAATGCTTCCATGTTTGAATCCCGCCGCAGTCCCCTGCTCCCGGCTCCGAAGCGTGCCGCCGACAGTTACGGGATGAACTATTTTCTCACCGCCCACTTCGCCGGGAAAAAAGGCAAAACAGCCAACCTCAACAATTTATCCGATACGGCAAAAACTATTTTACTGGGCGATTGCAAAGGCCCCTATATGCTCCCGGAACGTTATTGGAAAGAAGAAAGAGCCATGCGTCATGCCGACGAAACGGCCAACTATGTCTTTGCAGACGGACACATCGAACAACTCGGTCAATTTGATTTGGGAGCCATCGGTCAGGATGGGGTATTCCGCACAGACTTCTCACACTGGCACTGGCTTTGAGCAAAGGTATTATTATGAAACGCTTTGGTATATTTGCACTCTTTTTGGCTCTTGTTTCCGCCGCCGGCCAAGTGAATTTCGCCTCACAAAACAACTTTACACTGGCCATTCCCGGTCAGGAAAATTGTCACGGTTCACTCTTTGTCATTGAAAAAGACAAAGGAATACTCGATATTCAAATCCGGGATACCGACGGTAAAAAAATCATCAGCAACGGTGAATTCATCTGGCAGATCGCCATCACACAACTGCCACGGTTGGATTGCATCTCCGGGGTTATCCGCAATACATCCAACCGTCAACTGCTGCTGGAACCCGGAATCAAATTGCAGGTCCCCCGGCAAAATGGTGACTTTTACTGGCCCGGATTTGACGTTTTTGATGCAGGAAATGCTCCACTGCGCCGGCTGGGGTACAAAGGACGCACTTCCAAACATGTTGCCGGCGGCCTGTGTCAGCCGTTTCCCACATCGGCATTGATCAGCCGTTCCAGAGCCTATATCCTCGGCGGAAGGATGTATGAATTGACCAGTTATACCGCATCTGAATACCTGCCGGGGAATGATAACACCGCCACTTTGCAATTCAGTCAGCGGATCGTGCTGGAACCGGGAGAAGAATTGACTCTCACCTTTTTCTGCGGTTCAGTTCCCCGCCGTTTCGACCGGGAACAGAATGTGGTCGAGGCCTTTTACGAGGCCATGCCCGTTGACTTCCGCCCCTTTGTCGGCAAAAATAATCCATATATCCGCGGTATCCACAGCCAATACACTGCGTGGGCCAACCGGCCGGATTACGAGGCGGAACGCCGCCGCTATGCCACGCTTGATTGGGCTTACGCACCATTTAAACGTAACGGAGATTGCTACGGACGGCCGGATCTGTGGGAATACACCCCGCTTTACCGTCCTTTTGCCGTCACTTTCTGCCAGTATGCCGTCGGAGAAAACTTCGACTACCGGGTGCTTACCTGCGAAGAATTCCACGCCAGAAGGAGGTCGATTTTTCAACGTTTCGGCCGGAAATTCGGATTCTCTTTCTACATCTGTTCTGCATGGTGCGAAAAGCAGCTTGCCGAAAGCCGCTATGCCGATTCTCTGGCCGACGATCCGAGCGTGCCGCTGGAATTGGCCACCTGGTGTACCGGCCACGATTCGGAAAGACGGGTTTTCCCGCTGGCCAATAACTTCGGCAGAGCCCTTTTACAGGATATTATTGATGTCTCTCAGGAACTTGATATGCCCGGATTCGCCTTTGACTGCGGTACCCCCGGTGTACATCACTACGGCCCGGCCGCCCGCAATCCGCAACTTAAAGGCAGATCATGGGATGACAAAGGTATATTCTGCGATGAGTTGTGTGCTTTGAACCAGATTTTTGACTTCATCCACAATATGCGGCCGGATGATCCGCTTTACGTTTGGAAAAACGGCGAAGGCAAAGCCGATATGCGTATGATCGAAACCGATCTTTTCGGACCGGTATTTTCCTCATGGATGCCGCTTACCAGATATAATGCCGGTCAAAGACCATGTGTCCTTCATGTCAAAGAAGGTTATCTCTTTGCTTCAACCATTCCCAACTGGCGTACCTTGACCCGTGCCCAATTCATCCGTGAGTGGCACAAACTCGGCGATCATCTGCTCTTTTCCGATTTTGAATACGGTATGAGCAACTCCATCTACGGTTACGGCGGCAATCTTCAGGCTCAATACTCCCTGCCCGAACTTCTGGAATGCATCAATCTCGGCTGGCGGGCACTGATCCCGGTGGAAACTCCTGAAATCGGTGACCGGATGCTTTACCGCTCCCGTTACGGACGTATGGCCGATACCATCCTGTTTTACGGCAATCCTTATGAAAACGATATTGCTCTCACCTTTATCATAGACAACTATGGCTTGGGCGGCGGTTATCAACTCTTTTTGCCCAAAATGCGTGATACGGCCCGGATGAGCAACTCAATTGCCAACGGTGACACCACCATCAGTTACACCCTTGCTTCACGCAAACCGGTCCTTTTTGAAGCGGCATTCAGTTTGAGTGCTTTGCCTGCTGACGGTAAATTGACCGCAGACGTGAGCAGTGAAAAAGATATCCATCTGATGGTCTACTCGGCAAAACTCGGCAATACCGCTTCATTCCGGGCGGCGATCACCCCGCGGGATATTTACAACTTTAATGTCACATTGAAACTCAACGGTCAGGAGATCGAAGCCGGTAAAATTGTGGAAATCCCTGCCGGGGCCGAAATCACCGCGGAATACCGCTCGGTGTATTTCGTCGATCCGGCATCAGAGATCATTTCATTTCCCTTTACCGACGACCGCAACCGTCCGGCATTCGCCATCGATCTGCCTGCCGATGCCAATGATGCGGAAAAAGCCATCGCCGATTATGTGCGTGACTACTTCCGCTTCACCAATCAACACCGGATCACTGCCGGAAAAGATTTGCCTGCCGTATCAGCCGGAGTGCCGCTTTTGCAGATCCGTATCGGCCGGGGTGGAAATAACGGCATCGTGCGTAACGGCAACACCCTGACGCTTACTGCACCCGACTTGCGTTTGGCAGTACAGACCTATATTGCTCTGGCCCGGATCATGGATCGCCGTTTCCCGTATTATCCGCCGATGGCCCGACACTTTCAAACCACTCCGGCAATCGCCCGGAAATTCGGCATCGAAAATCTGCGTCTGCCGTGGTCCCGTTGCTTTGAAAACCGCCAGGAGGCACAATGAAAATACGTTTTTTCCATTGTACCATATTCATGGCAGCTTTCTATGCAACTGCTCTTTTTGCATATGAAAGAGGGATGGAACACCCCCGTCAGCAGGAAATAATCACGCTGTCATCCCCCCTGCTTGCCATTGAAATCATGCCGGAAAGTGCCGGGAGGATTTCGTCGATAAAACTCCCGGCACCATACGGAGAATTGCTTGCACCGAGCCGGATATCAGATATAGAGGAAACCCCATTATTCCGCTACGCCAAAGATAACATGAATGGGATCTTTGAACTTTTCTGGGAAAACAAACTCAATGGAAACAGCCGGATGCCGGTACAGGAAAAAACCGATTCATATCTGGTACTGGATGGCCGTTTTTACGGCAATATCCAACTTGACCTCAAACGGCAGATCACGCTGATTCCTGATGCTTTGGAAATCCGGATACAAAGTACTTTCACCAACCGTTCCGGTAAAATGTGGAAATTACGCCCGTGGATCCATCTGGTGGGTATGCCGCCGAGTATACCGCAAATACCGCAACAGCCCGGTACTCACTACCGTCCGGGATTCGGCATCGTCGGCAATGCCTCCCGGCCTGAACTTTTCACCTTTAACAAAAATAACAATTTTCTGCCGCCGGGAGCAAATTATCTGGGAGTGAAACTTGCCGGGAAAAAGGTTGTTTGGGCCTTGATGCTTCCGGAAAGAACCTTGCAGAATGACGGAATATTCTACTCTTGGGGTGACGGCAACCGGGGCGGTATCCAGACTTCAGAAATCATCTGGCCGGAGTTTCAGTTGCAAAACGATGAATCCGCCACGATCAACTACTCCATTTTAATTTTCACCGGTCTGGAACAACTCAACGGCATTATCAGCAAAACCGGAATTGAGATCAGAGAAAACAAGTTGATCGCATCCTTTGCCGCCAATGAACCGGAAAGGATCATTACATTCTTTTATAAAAATGCCGACGGTTCAGAAAATCCGGTGACGATCAGAATTGCTCCCGGTCAGGCCGGTACACAGCAAGAGATCACTATGCCGTGGAACACCCGGCCCATCGAAATCACATGGCAGATCGGAAACGGCGAAAAGCAAGCACTGTTTTTTCCATAAAAAGGAGAGTATAAATCATGAAAAAAATCTTTTCTGTTCCGGCGGCAATTTTGGCCCTGATGCTTTCAGCAGTGGAATTGCCGCAATCGGTGACCGCCAAAGCCGGAAATGTCACTATCCGGCTTGATGCGGCCAAACGCTGTTTCATGAACCGTATTGAATATAAAGGACGCCTTTTCGGTCTGGATAACCGTGGTGCTCATTACGGTTCAGTTTTTTCGGTCAAAGGCGAATCCGGTATGGCCGGAAGCGGTCATACCGAAGCCGGATATGGCGAAGAAGTGCAATATTTGACCATGATGATCGACGGCCGTCCGGTCGACTGTTTACGGGAAACCGACCTCACCGGCAAATATTTCTGCTTGCATAAGATTTCCAGAATCGGCCACTTCACTCTTGACTATACACTTCAAATCGCCAATGATGTGATCGATGAACGCAGTACCATTACCAGCGATGAGGATGTGCAGTTGAATTGCCTTTACAACTTCATGCATCCGTGGGCCTTGCGTTTCACGGAATATTATGCAGTAATGCATGACGGCAAAATCCGGCAGGCCGCATTTCAGACCAACGGTAAATTTCCGGTCTACTCCCCTGCTCCGTCATTGATCGCCATTTACGATCCGGCCAATGGTGACGGGGTGGTGACAACGATTCAACCCGGCAGCGGCCAGTGTATGCCTTACCGTTATCTCTGGGATACCCGATATTACCGCAAAGGATACTTTGTGGATTTTTCCGGTAAGACCTTCCCGGCCGGTCACGTTGCCGTATATCAGGCAAGAACGACCTTTTTCAATGAACCGGATAAAGCGAAATGGGTCGAAACAGCCCGAACTGCGGCTCAATAAATTTTATTTTCTTCCGGTGAAAATAAAAACTGTGCAGTTGATTCCGGCAGTTGCGTGGTGATACGGCGGATAAAAATTTGCCCGGCTTCATTTCCGGCTGTTTTGGAATTCTTCCGTGAAAAAGAGGGGATTGCTCTGCAATAATGCGAAGGTGATATCACCGGCTTTTTCAGCATCCAATACCCATACATGAGCATCACCGAGTTTGCCCTCACTCAAAGCACCACCCTGCCGGAAATCATTTTCCATCAAATCATAAAATTGAGAGTGATCTCCGTCATGCCGCCGGGATGGCACTTCGATACGCTTGCCATTATAATCAAATACCACCAGATTTTCCGCATATTCCGTCAACATCCCCGGCACGGGAAGCCACTCTTCCACACCATGCAAAAAGGTATTGCAACTGATCGTGGTACCGACAAACAGGATTTTCGCCTGACGGTCATAGAGTTTCCCCCACGGCGAATTGCGGTGGCAGGGAGAATCAAATTTCTCATGACCGCTTAAAAAATCCTCCGCATCTTTGCCCCATGCCGCAATAGAGTGAGTCGGATGCAAAGAACGCTTCACTCCGGGCATTTTGCGGAACAATTCAGGCAGTAACCCGGTCGTGCAGGGCGTATCACGCACCGAAAACACCGGCTGTCTGCCATTGACCAGATCCCATGACAACGTGGGGAAAGCCACCAATCCATCGGCAAAATAAGCGGTCAAACTCTGCAAAAATCCTTCCGCTCCATTTTCAATTTTCCCCAGAGATTTCATTGATGAATGGATCAAAACCGTGTCGGATGATCTCAATCCCAATTCTTGCAAATCATGAAACAAACTTTGCCGGGTATGCATAAATAAATTCCTTGTTTTTTTGATCGACCAATATAATATAGCGGAATTTCAACGTAAGTCAAGTGTATTTTCCTGAAAAACTGACTTTATCTCTTTTCTGAAACTCCATAATACTTGATTTATTATTTCCGGCGGCTATATTATAGGAACAACAATTATCAGGCAAACCAAAGGAAAATAAAAAAAATGAAAATCGCTGTCACCTGTGAAAACAATTCCGTCTTTCAACACTTCGGTCACACTCCGGAATTTGCCGTCTTTGAAACTATGCCCGGCGAAATCATCAGCGAATATCGTCTTGCCACCGGAGAAAACGGCCACGGCGCACTGGCGACTTTGCTCGCTTCAGAAAAAGTTGATCTGCTTATCTGCGGCGGCATCGGCGGCGGAGCGATCAATGCCCTGACCAATGCCGGTATCGAAGTTGTCGGCGGAGCCTCCGGCAATGTCCGGGAAGTCGCCGAAGCCTTTGTCAATGGTTCTTTGCAGGTCAGAAGTGACTTTCACTGCAATCATCACCACGACCACGGCGAAGGCCACTCCTGCGGAAATCACTCCTGCGGAAGTAATTCCTGCCACTGAAAAAAAGAAAAAACGGTCAAAGTCTGACACTGAAGACTTTGACCGTTTTCTTTTTTCCCGACCGGATCATTCCTGCGGATAAGCCTGTTTGGCACTGCGCCGCAAATTCCAGGTGCGCGGTACGACCATCTCCAATGAGATCGGTTCTCCATGCTTGCCGAATTCCTCCACCGGGAAAACCTCGAAACGCATGATTTTTTCCGGCTGGAAGGTATTTTCCGGCAGTTTTATGGAAACTTCCTGCGTCCGGTGAACAAGATAACGGTAAAAATCCGCCACATACTCCGCTTCTTTGACCACCAGCCATGAACCATCTGCCTGTTTCACCGAAGCCCGCATAATATAACTGAATACCATCCGGTCATGTTCTGCCGGAGGGAAAAGCAAATAGGCAAAGCCGAAATCATGACGGATCTTCAACCGGCTGCCGGCAGCGAACTGCGGGGCAACCGCCGATTCCGCTCTTGCCATAGTCAAACGGGCAGTCGCCGGATCGTAAGGCACATCTACCACCCACAACTCATCCGGATTGATCTCACGCCGGTCATGCACATTGTAACGGTGGATCTCCACCCGATCGGCAAAAATATCGATCAGCAATGCCTGCTGAACCTCTCTGGCATAAGGCAGAATCGTACCACCGGCAACGTTGAGAAATCTTTCTCCGCCGCCAATACAACCGTAACTCAATGTCGCCGTAGTCAAGGCAGTAAATTCTCCCTGCCAGATGCTCGTTTCACACTCTAAAGGCCGGTGAGTGTGACCGGAAAGCGAAATCACCTGCGGATAACTGTTAAGTAAATTGCGCAAAGCAGCCCTGGCTCTCTCGCTGCCCAACATCGTACCCAGAGGCGGATAATGCGTCACCACAAAAATCGGTTTATTGGCATCTCTGGCCACAGCTTCATCCAGTTTCGCCTTGAGTTTTGCGATCATTTCCGGAGAATACTCATCCCGTCTTTCTTCAGTTAAAGTAATAAAATCATAACCGCCGATCGTCTGACGGCAGGGATTTTCCCGGCTGATCTGCAACCCATTGGTAAATTCCAGCCAAATCTCCTCATAGTCATCCTCCCTGCCGCTCCAGAATTCATGATTTCCGGCACATGATACCTGATGCGCTCCGTAAGGGAAATACTGCTGCATCAACTCCCGGTAACGCCGGTAAACGCCCGGATGACCACTGCGGTCAGCAAGATCACCCGCCATAACCACAACGTCAGGACGGAATTGCGACAAAAAATCGAACGCTTTTTCCATATTGACGATCCCCCAGTGATCTGCAATATCCACCGCTTGAGCATCGCTGGTCACGGCGATCCTCAGCAACGGTTTTTCCACACACGCACAACCGCACAACACTGCAGTTGCCAACATCAACATAACCTTTTTCATAATACTCCCTGTTCCCGTAAAAAAGTTGATATTAATATAATGCCTGTCACCTCTCTTTTCAAGGAGAATATGATTGAAAAAAAACTATCTTTGCTGTATATTAGGTAAATTCAAAACAGATTACATTTTCAGGAGAAAAAATATGAATTATCAGTGTCAATTTTCCGCAGGAGCCTGGAATCAGGATGAGTGGCTTTTAGTCCGCAGTCCCCGTTGGGAAGCGACCAGTTTCTGGCATCAGGAGGCACGGTGCATTGCCAATAATATGCCGGATGACCTCTCGGCGGAAGATACCCAGATGGGCCGGGAACGTACCGGAGAAACTTATTTGAGCATGCTTTTCAAAGAGAAACTTTCCGGAAGCATCCGTTTGGAAACGACCTGTTCATTTGCCGATCGCATGGCCCCTTTGATCGTACTTTCCAAAGAGTTGTCACCAATGCATAAAGAACATCTGGAAATCGTACTTTATGACCGCGGCATCAATCTGTGGCACCACTTTTACCATGACGGCAAACCTTCATGGAAACTTATCGCATTTCAGGATATGGAGTTGCTCGCCGATCAACTCTACCGGCTGGTCGCCGAGATCCGTTATACCCCGAAAGGAAAATTCCTTTATATGGGGGTGAATACCACCGGTTTCGGATGCCGATTGAGTGAGGAGTGGCCAACTGAATTTTACGCCGGGATCACCGCCTGTGAGGGACGCAACCGTTTCTACAACTTCTCCATCAGCGATATTCATCCCAGCGATACCATGAAAGAACGGGTTTCCGATTGAGGATAGGGAAAAAAGTGCAGATCTTACTGTCTGACCTGCACTTGCATCCGGTAATATGTACCATGCAACTCCTGCATGGCAAATTCGGCAACCGGCCGGGGATCGAAAAAACCATCGGTAAAAACCGTTAAATAAACGTTTTTACTATCCGCATGGACAACTCCGGAGATCTTTCCCCGGTCAAATACCCGGAAAAATTCCACTCCGTTTCTCCGGCGGTCAAACCACCAGCAGGAGCGTTTTTCGTATTCCACACACAATTTTCCGGCAAGCAGATCGGCAAACCGCCGCCATACCGGCTCATCGCACAAATCCACCGACAAACATTGATATATATCTATATCACTGGAAATCGCTTGAGCCGAGGTGTGTTCAAAACGCTCTTTCCATGATAATTGCAAGCCGCAATTATGACTGTTTTCCACCACCGGAACCAAACGCTCCAATTGGCCGGATTCATGCAAAATACCCCGGTTGACCATACTGGAAATGATCCACTTGCCGGAATTCATCCCGGCGGCAAGAGACTTGACCGCCAAATCAAAATCCACGCCGTCGCCGCAGGTAAAAAGATCAACTGCGGCGTAGTCATGTTCCGGCCAGGCATGGACCGCAAAGTGAGATTCCGAAATCACCAGCACTCCGCTGACCCCTTGCGGTGCAAACGAGTGAAAATTGGAATTCACCACGTGGGCTCCGGAAATCCGTGCCGCCTCAAGAAAAATTTCCTCCATGCGGCACACATCTGCCAATATCCGGGCCGAACATTCATAGAATTCCACGGTCATCTGCCGACCGAGAGCAACTGCCGCGGAATTTTCAACTTTATAATCTGAACTCATTATTCAGCAGGGGTTTATTCCGCAGGTTCCGTCATGATCGTAAGTTGGCACTGGCGTTTGAGTTCAGCATTGAATTCTTCCATCAAAGTTTGTGCTTTCATCATACGCAACCGGCTGATATACAACTCTTTTTCAGCATCAAAACTGCTCATATCCGCCGGAGTACGGTTGACTACACGCACCACTGCGATCTGATCGCCCAACGGCAGAATTTCAGAAATATCTCCGGTTTTCATCGTCATCGTCAACTGCGGCAGAAGCTGATACCACTGGAAAAGCGAAAAATCCTGCAACAGCATTTCCTGGGTAAGCGGCAGTCTGACCGTTTTATGAGTTCCGCCGCTGACCGCCGCAAAAGCCGCCGCCTGTGCATCGGCTTCCAAACCTTTGATCCGCCCGATTTCAGCAGTGACAAATTCCCGGGCTTTTTCCAGTTGTTTCGCTCCTTTACAAGCCTCCGCGACCAACGCTCCGGCCGCTTCAAAACTCATCTGCTGCGGCTCAATACGGTTTTTAAGCATCACGATCTGAATTCCATTGGCCGCCGGAACCAAAGCACCAAGCAAACGGGAACCGGTCAGAGGCATCATTTGCAGACGGCGGTTGATATCAGTAGCATCGAAAGGAACTGCGGCGGGCTCTTCAATCGTCAAACCATTATTGGCCGCCCATTCACGGAAAAACTGAATCTGCCCGTCGGCACTTTCATCAGCAACCAATTCATTATACAACGCACGGCCCAAACGGTTGGCTTCTTCTCCTGCCATGGCTTTGGCTTTTTCCAGAGCCAGTGCCGCTTTGATCTCATCATCAGTTTTACCCGGCATATTCGGTCTGGCATTTTCAATATCAGCTGCAGTCACCAGCGCAGCTGCTTCGGCCTGATATTTGGCATAAGGCACGACTGCCACGATCGTTTCCAACATTCCGGGAGTCATGAAATCGCCTTTATGGGCATCATAATAACTCTGCAACTCCTCCTCCGTGGGAGCATCGACTTCAAATCCGGAAACCGCAAATGTGCAGATATCCACCTCAAATCCGGCCTTATCCATATTGTAAAAAAGGCGGGCTTCTTCATCGGTGATCACAATGCTTTCCATCAAAGTCTGCTGAAGTTTATTGATCGTCGCCACAGCACGGATCGCTTCCACCACATCATCATCAGTCAGATGATGATTCTGTAAGAAGGTGCTGTATGCTTCCCGGGAAAATTTATTGTCAACTTTGAATACCGGACTGTTTGCGATTTCTGCGGCAATTTCCTCATCCGTAACATACACCCCCAATTGCTCCGCACGTTTGGCCATGCAGTAAAAGTCAAAGAGAGTAACCGTGTCAAGTTGAGGAATATTCTGACCGATGATCAAACCGTAATTATAAATATTGCGGTAGTAATCCTGCAAATCGCCGGCGGTAACATCCTCGCCGAATGCAGTGCCGACCACCTCTTTTCGCGGATCATCACAGCCGCCGCCGAGATTACCGGTCACCGGCATGAATGCCAGAATGATCAGTACCGCAAATACGCCGAAAATGACCCGGCTGTGATCATGAAAAAATTTGTTGAGTTTTTTGATTGCCATTTTTCTTTCTCTCCTTTGGGGTTATTTTTCTGAAAATTTATTTCAGTTTTACTGTCAATCTTTTTTCTCACATCTTATCTTTATCGCAGATGGTTCAATGAACGTTATCCGCAAATGCCGATTTGGATCTTTCAACACCGCATGCAACGGCACCGAATATTCCCCGGCTTCCGCAAATTTCGGATCGCTCAAATCCGCATATACCATAATATCTGCGGCAGAAACGGTGTCGGTTTCACTTGGTGAACCGGAAACTGTCACAGACACACTCTGCCGGTCAGGATGTACTGTAATTCCCCAATCCGCAGGCACAAGACAACGCACCGGCACCTGCGGTAAAGTTCTGGAGATTTCAGTCGTAACCGGGATCGTTACTCTTACCGAACTTATGTTAAATGAAAATTCATCCGGATTCATATTCTGCAAATTCAAGTGGCAAATGACTGTTTCAGTTTCATTATCTCTGATATTGTACCTCTCGGTACGCACTGCCCACAGATTCGACACCGCCTGTTCCGCCCCGGTAACCAGAACCTTTTCCGGATAACAACTGACCTCCCCCCGGACATATCCGGTCCGGGGACGGCCGGAGATTTCCGGCACGATCGGGATCTCAAGGCTGATCAGCCGCTGCACCGGTAAAGTTATCACTTCCGGTTCAATACTGATGATCTCGATCCCCTGCGGACAAACAAAATTATCCGGGGATAACTGGATCGATACAGTTCCGCTCTCAAATCCTGGAGTATTGCGGGATATCTCTATTGATCCGACAATATCATTCACATTGAGATTTTTGATGCGGCTCTCGGAACCGCGTACCGTCAGCCGCACCGCCGCATGACGATCCACACTGGAAATAAATACATCATCACCACCAGTAATCTCCAAAGGCACACTTCTCAAATCTTTCTGTTGCAGCTTTCCCTCGTAAAGTACCGCATAAAGCACTATGGTCAAAGATAATGCGATCAATTTACGCAACGGGTCTTTTATCAGAAATTCCCCAAATGCTTTCATGATTCCGCCTCCGGGATCTCATCTTTTTCTCTGTCGGGATCTCCAAATTCCGACTCATTCAATACCTGGATCGTTTCATCCAATTCGTCGGTGTCCTTCTGCACAATCAAAGTGTCAAGCATCTTACGCAACTCATCCGGTGACAGATCCCGGTACAATTTGCCGTCATGACCGATACTGACCGCACCGCTTTCTTCGGAAACCAATACCGTGACGGCATCGCTCTCCTCGGCGATCCCCAATGCCGCCCGATGCCGGGTCCCCAGCGACCGGGAAATATTTTCACTGCCGCTCAAAGGCAATATCGCCCGGGCCGCCACTATACGGTCATCACGGATGATAACCGCTCCGTCATGCAAAGGACTATTCGGATAGAAGATCGATTCCAGCATGGATGAATTCACTTTGGCATCCAATATTACCGCATCATCGATCAACTGTTGAAGTTTACTTTTACACTCAATAACGATCAATGCCCCGCACTTACGTCTGGCCATCGCCAGCACCGCAGAGATCACCTCATTGATCAACTCTTTTCTCCGGCGGTTTTCCAACATGGCCAGACTGCCCAATCTTGCCAATGCACGACGCAATTCCGGCTGAAAAATGATCATCAGCATCAAAAACAATGAACCGAGGATCATTTCCAGCAACTGCGAAATCACATCCAGATCCAACGCCTTGGATAAACACCACAAAGCCCCGATAAACATCAATAATCCAGCCATCACCAATGAACCGTGCGTGTTACGCAAATGGTACATCGCCAGATAGATCATGCAAAACAGCATGGCCATCTGCAATATGGCACGCCAGTCGGTGAAAAACTCGATCATCAACTCCATCAGCAGATCTCCCCGGTTTTAGACATCACCATCAGTGCATGATGCAACTCTCTGGAATTATGAGTCCGCAACATGGCAATACCGCGTTTAGCCAGAATCAACTCCACGGCAATAGTTTCTCCGCTGCGGCGGGATGGATCCTTTTCCCCGGTCAATGCTCCCAGAAAAGATTTACGGGAAACCCCGGCCAGCATCCTGGATAAAGGAGCGACCTTTTCCAGATTTTCCAGCAACTCCCAGCACTGATCCGGAGTTTTGGCAAAACCGAATCCCGGATCAAAGAGGATGTTCTCTTCTTTTACTCCGGCGGCCACCGCCTGTTCTTTGGCCTTGAGCAACTCAATGGCGACCATTTCCGCGACCCCATCAGGATATGAACAATACTCCGCATTCTGCATCGTTTCCGGAGTACCTCTGGAGTGGGAAATGATCAACCCCGCCCCGAAACCTGCCACTTCATCGGCAATACGGGGCGAATGACGGAGCATGGAAACATCATTGATGATATCCGCTCCGCTCTGCAATGCAGCACGGGCCACATCCGCATGACGGGTATCCACACTCAAAACCACCTCAGGATGAACTTTTTTCAAGTTGCGGATCACCGGAAGGATCCGGAACTTTTCCAGATCGCCGGAAGTTTCCTTCGCCCCCGGACGGGTGGATTCACCGCCGATATCCAGCATATCCGCTCCACCGTCAAGATGAGCCAATCCCCGGGCCAGAGCAGAATCCGCCGACGAGTACTTTTCCTCACTGAATGAGTCACCGTTGGTATTGACTATACCCATGATCAGAGTACGGCCGGCAGAATTCAAAAATCCGGTAAAATCAAACATTTTTACGCTTCCGGTTCACTGTCAACAATATTTTCTGCGGTATCACCGGCATTTTCCGGATCGACCGGCAGATCTTCGCTGATGATCGGAGTTTCAGAAATTGCGGTGCTTTCATCACCGGAACCGGCTTTTTCCTCCTCATCGACTTTCATCAGTTTGGCGACACCGGTGATCCTGTCATTGGTATTGAGATTCATGATCCGCACACCCAATGATGCCCGACCGACACGACGGATCTCAGCGACCGGGATACGGGTCATCTGACCGCGTTCAGTAGTGAGCAGCAATTCATCATCCTCTGTGATCTGAACAACTGACAGCACCTTTTCCCCCTCACGCAAACGGATATTCACCACGCCGCGGGCACCGCGGTTGGTCTTGCGGTAGGAAGAAACAAAGGAGCGTTTACCCATACCGCCATCGGTCACCACCAAAACTTCCGGACCGATACCGGCGGCATCTTCTCCGGCGGCATCCTCCTCACTGACTTCGACATCAGCGGTCACCTCATCGCTGTCAACATCTGCTTCGGCCTCATCATAGGTCGGCTCACTGATAACTTCCAGACTGACAACCTCATCGCCCTCAAGTTTGAATCTCATACCGGTCACACCGCGGGCACTGCGGCCCATCGGACGGACCTGTTCGTCATTCTGGTCGAAACGGCAGGCCATACCCAGTTTGGTAGACAGCAGCAATTCATCTCCATTGGAGGCTACTGCGGCACCGATAAGGTCGTCATCTTCCTCAATGACCAACGCACGCAAACCGACCCGGCGGAGATTTTTGAAAAGTGCCAGTTCGCTCTTTTTGATGAATCCGCGCTTGGAAGCCATCACAATATACTTATTGGAATCCTCAAAGTCCTCTTTGGATACGGTGAGCATGGCACAGATCTTTTCGCCCTCGGCAACTTTGATCAGGTTGATGATCGATTTGCCTTTGCCGGTACGGACTCCTTCAGGGATCTCATAAACATTGAGCCAGTACATAAATCCGCGATCGGTAAAGAAAAAGATGATATCGTGGCTGTGGGCATTGAAAAGGTGTGCCACATGATCTTCTTCCTTGGTTCCCATACCGATGATGCCTTTGCCGCCGCGGTGCTGGGTGTGATAGGTATCAGCCGGAACCCGTTTGATATAGCCGGTATCTGAAACTGTGATCACGCAACTGTGGCGGGGGATCAGATCTGCGATATTCAAATCACTGTCATCCATGGTGATCTCGGTACGGCGCGAAGTGGCATATTTGTTTTTGATCTCAAGCAATTCATCCTTTACCACCTGAACCCGTTTATCATGGTCGGCGATCAGACCTTTGAGATATTCGATCGTGGCGGTCAATTCGTTGAATTCGTTCTGCAAATTCTCGATGGCCAGACCGGTGAGCTGATGCAAACGCATTTCCAGAATCGCATCGGCCTGAATTTCAGAAAGTCCGAAACGCTCACGCAACCGGGGATTGGCCTCGGCACGGTTGGCCGAACTTTTGATGATCTCAACCACCTCATCCAGATTATTCACGGCGATCATCAAACCGGAAACGATGTGCATTCTGGCTTCGGCTGTTTTCAACCGGAAAATACTGCGGCGCAGGATCACTTCCAGCCGGTGATCGATGTAGGCCTGCAATACCTGCGTAAGATTCATGATCCGCGGACGGTTGTGATCGACCACCAGCATCGTGCAGCCGATGGTGGTTTCCAAAGCCGTCATGCTGTAAAGCTGATTGAGCACCACTTGTGCCATTGAACCTTTTTTGATATCGACCACGATCCGCACGCCGGTACGGTCACTGGTTTCATCACAAATATCACTGATTCCGGTAATTTTCTTATCGGTGATCAATTGATCGATACGGGAAATCTGCTCACTGCGGTACACGCCATAGGGCAATTCGCTGAAAATGATCTGCTCTCTGCCGTCTTTTTCGATGATATCCGCCTTGGCCCGCAAACGGACACTGCCGCGGCCGGTCTGATAAAACTGACGCAAAGTGTAGCGGCCGCGGATGATCGCTCCGCCGGGAAAATCCGGACCGGGCAGATATTCCATAAGCTGATCGACACTGCTGTCGGGATTTTCCAACAGAGCCACGGTGGCATCGATCACTTCGCCAAGGTTGTGAGTCGGAATATTCGTGGCCATACCCACACCGATACCGGTGGTGCCATTGACCAGCAACTGCGGAAATTTGGCCGGAAGCACGGAAGGCTCGACATCCGATTCGTCAAAAGTCGGCACCATATCCACGGTATCTTCTTTGATGTCCTGCAGCATCTCCTCGGCCAGACGCTCCATGCGGCACTCGGTGTAACGGCTGGCCGCCGCCGGATCACCGTCATCGGTTCCGAAGTTACCCTGTCCCTCGATCAACGGGGCCCGCAAACTGAATGGCTGCCCCAGACGCACCAGAGCCTCGTAGATAGCAGAATCACCGTGCGGGTGGTAATTACCCATCACTTCACCGACCACTTTGGCACATTTGACCGTCTGGTGGCTTTTGGTAATGCCCATACGGCTCATGGCGTAAAGAATACGCCGGTTCACCGGTTTGAGTCCGTCACGCACATCAGGAATGGCACGGCCGACGTTGACACTGAGCGAATACTGGAGATAAGCAGTGTGCATGATCTCCTCGATATTCACCGGAATGTCCCGCAAGAAAGTATCACTCATAATCGTTTTCCTCAAGAATTGGTATACAATAAACCCTACTATACAATTATATAATTAATAATATAGCACACTTTATGTGCATAAACAAGTCTTCGCAACAAAAATTAAGCCTGAAAAACTCCGGAAAAACAACTTTCCCGGTATTCACCATCCGGCTTTCACTTTCATTGCCGCAAAAAAATAAAACTGACCGGAAAAACCGGGGATCATCCGGCATTTTCCAGTCAGTTGCACCGGGCCGAAAAAGCCCGTTTTCACCACTTGGTCAAATCAATTTTTCACGCAATAATCCCACCTCTTTTTCAAAGGCTTGCTTCTCCGCTTCATCCAAGGCAGTTCCATCGTAACAACGGGGGGAATCAAAGGTGATATCATTTTTTGCAAGTGCTTTGATCAAAGCCACATCGCCCCACTTCAAAAATCCGGGGATCGACAGTGCGGGTGTGTAAAGACAACCGGGCAAAGTCCAGTTTTTGAAAGGATCGTTTTTAAATGTGATGATCGACTTGCGGCAGAATACCAGCGATGCCGGAGCATCAATGGCTCTGACCTTGAATTCATCCTTGCTCAATGCGGCGGCACACACCGCACAGAAGCCGGTTTCTTTTTCCGCTTCGACCACGATATCCTGTGCTTTGAACTCCTTTTTGAGCATTTTGACCAGGGCCAGTATATCCAGAACCCACTCACCGGGCAGAGAACGGCCGATCCAGAGCAGCTGACGCAAACTCTGATGGAAACCGGCAAGGATATTATTGCTTCTGGAAGTTTCTCCGGAACTCAACAAATCGCACAGCACCACCGTCGAACCGTCAGCGGCTGCCTCTGTTACCCGGGCATCGGAAATATCCGTTTTGCCTTTGGGCGTGAGCAGCAGTTTGAATTTGCCGGCGGCACTTCCCGGTTTGACCAGCACCGGCAGCATGTGATCACCCAGATCCAGTGCATAACGCCCGATACCATCGACATCACGGTAACGTTTCAACGGCATATCAGAGGGCAGCTGACGCAGTCTGAGAACTTTTGCCAGATCTTTCAATGCGGCATTGCCCCTGATGGATTTGCGTTCCAGCATCTGAGCATGGAGTTTCTCACCGCGGGTGCGGCAGTAGACATCGGTACCGCAAACCTCCGCCGGACGTGCTTCCGGCGCGGGGAATACCTGAAGCACTTCATCCGGTTCAGGAACGCCCTCAAAACATCTTACCGGATTGCCGCTGCCGATCCCTTTCAAGTGCAGATCCATCCAGCCTGCGACCGCCTGACGATGGCGGTCACTCATGCCGTGAACCCGGTCGGCAACGGTGTAGCGGATCTTATCCGGAATGCCCAGATTCCAATACACCTGCTCGACCTGATGATAGGTTTTGAGCATTTCCCCGACGGCAAAGGTGTGATTGCAGTCATAAAGTGCATTTCCGATATTCAAAGGCCGCGGTGCGATCAATGCCAGCACGCTTGCTTCATCGGTAAAGGTCAATCCGTCGGGCATAAGTTCACAAATGCAGTTCACTCCGTTGACGTATGATTCATAAGAACCGACACTGACCACCGGCATGGCCGCGGCGATACGCTCATCCATCGCCGCCAGATACATCGTCTGATTGCCGCCGCCGGATGCACCGGTGGCACCGATCCTCTCTTTGATGACATAAGGCAGTGACCGCAAAACATCGACGGCACGCATATTATCAACGATCTGCTCTCCCATAAGCGATTCACCGATATTGAATAAAGCCCCGCCGGGGAATCCGCCGTGATATTCGGTCACATGGCAGTCGCACGCCCGCTCGTAAACCCCGAACGCATCCGGAGCCAGACAGACATAACCGGATTTGGCAAGCGTCTGGGAAAGCTGCTGATGACGGTCGCCGAGTTTGCCGTTGGAGTGATGTCCGTGCATGTGTACCACTCCGGGGAAAGGCCCGTCACCTTCCGGGGCGTACAGCAATGCACTGACGTGAACTCCCGGACGGCTCTGATAGGTCAATTTGGCAATCGTGTAGCCGTCACGCTGCAGTTTATCGTAAATCCTGATATCCAGCGGCACACTGCCATCGTAAACCGTGCCGATCTTTTTCCATATTTTTTTACGCAGATCACGCTGAAATTTTTTCAATTCTGCCATATCAGCAGGCGGTTCAAGCTGATTCAATCTGACCAGACGCCCCGCCTCGCAAAGCATCGCTTTGGTCAATGGACAATCGTGTGCCGGTTCCAGATGAAAGATCCCTTCACGGGGGAACGGCGGCAAATCTGCATTCCAAACTCTGATATCCATACTTTTCCCTTTCTAAAAAACTGACATGATCAACCCGGCAACGATCAGAAAACTTCCAACGTATTTGGGCCAAGTACCTTTTTCCTTGAGAATGACCACTCCGGCAAAAAGCCCGACCAGCATCCCCAGCTGACGGAATACCTGAACAAAAGAAACATTATCCACATAATTCATTGCAATCAAAACCAGCACATAGGTCAGCGAAGCGGATATGCCGGCGGCAAACGGGGCCCATTTGCACTCTTTCCACATTTCGGCGAAGTGTTTGCGCTGGCGGGGAATGGATAATGCCATAAGCATCAGAGTACTGCTCAAAAATATCCCTCTGGTGGAATAATACGACAGTGACAGCACCGGCTTGGCAATATGCAAATGAGATACTGCATCTTTCATAATCTGCTGTGACAGACTGTCAAAAACCGTATAGCCAGTCGTACCGCAAGCCGCCATCAATACGAAAAACATGTTTTTTTGCAGATAATTACGCCAGTTGAAATCGGAAAACTTTTTCAACGGCACACAGACACAGCCGCAGAAAACCAGGATCATACCGGAAACCGCACAAAAACTTAACGGTTTACCCATGCCGAACAAGGCTGTCACCCCCACCGTCAACAGCAACGGCAGCGAACGCATCATCGGATAGGCCGCAGACATATCCATCAGACGGTAGACCATGACCAATGCACCGCAGTAGATCATGGCATCACTGATTATGGAACCGGCCAGACTGGCCCAGAATTGCCACGGCAGATGCCACACCGGGACAGGTGTCCAGAATTGCACATGAAGCCACATGGCCGCCGCCGTGGAACAAATCACGGCATAAAACGGCAGAGTCATGTGATATTTTTTTGCCAGCAGATTCCACGAAGCATGAAGCACCGCTGAAGTAACGATCAGAAAAAATGCTGTCCAGGTCATTTCATCACCCAAGTTTCAATACGGCTTTGGCCCGGGCAAAACGTTTCTGCAAACCGGACAACTCCTCCGGCGGCACGATCCCGCAAGCGGCAAATTGTGCACACAACTCCTGCGGATCGGCACACCGTACCGAAGCAGAAGTGCCGTTTTTGCCGAAATCCCCCAACATGGCCGACTGCAATTCAGCGGCCAGATCCGCAACGGCATCCTTTTCCGGAGCCTTACCGCCCAATGCTTCCATGGCTTCACAAATGCGGAGCCGTTCCCCGCGGGCGGTTTCGATCTGCCGTTCCAGTTTCATTGCGGCCTTATCATCACCGGCGACCGCCTGTGCCAGCAATTTAGCGGCACTCTGCAACTTATTGAATCCGGCGAAATCAGCCGCATCCGGCACGGCAACCGCCGAACCGTCTTTCCACGCCTGATAAGCATCGGCCAGTTTTGCGGCCATTGAATCGGAATTCTCCTCTTTTTTACGCTGTTCATTGCGCCACACTTCATTCAATGCTTCATCAAATGCCCGCAATGCCGCCTCGGCCCGATGGCGGATGTTATACAACGGATTCTGACGCAACTCCTCCCGGATCTCCCGGATCCGCGGCAAAGATTCCGCCGGAGCGGCCGTCAACGTACCGATCTCGGCAATCAACTCTTTGATATGCTCCTCTTTTGAGGCATTTTCCGCTTTGCGGGCATTGAAAAACTTATCCATCGCCGCATTGAATTTCTCATAAAGCGACTGGTCATTTTTCCCGGCGAATCCGGCATTGCGGAACTCCTCACGCAACTGTCTGGCCCGCCGCGGATCAGTCAGATTTTCCGCTTCGGCGATCAACGCATTTTTCACCTCTGCACAAGCGGTGAAACGTTTTTCCCGCTCATCAAACACCGCTTTGCGGGCATTGAAAAATTTATCCAGAGCGGCACGGAAACGCTGATAAAGTTCATTTTCTTTTGCTCCGGCCCGGGGCAGAATTTTCCATCGGGCCTGCAAATCACGCATTTTCACTGCGGTATTTTTCCAATCAGAGGAATCGGCAAGTGCTTCTGCTTCTGCACAAAGAGTCTCTTTTTCCGCCGAAGCGATCTTTTGCATCTGACGTTTGCGGGCAAAAAATTCGTCGATCTTATGCTGGACTTTACGGGTCAGATCCAGATAACGGGGATTGATCTCCTCACTTTTCTCCTTCGGTACGGAACCGAGTTTTTTCCACTGTTCACGCAACTCATTGAGTTTTTTACTGCCGCCGGATAACTCCTCATCGGAATACTCCAGCATTTTTTCCAATGCGGCACAAAGATCAAGTTTGCGGGTGTAGTTTTCCCAACGGGCCAGATCCAGCGTTTCATAATGCTGGGCCAAAGTCACCGAGGCTTTGTGATGGGCCTCATTGTAACGCAATGCCGCCTGACGGGGAATATTGGCCAACTGGGCAAATTCCGCTTCGATCTCCGCCTTGCGGTCATGCAGCGGAGTAATCTCTCCTGCGGCACAGAGTTCTTCCAATTCGGCAGCCAGTTTCAATACCGCTTCTCCGGCCGCCCGTACTGCGGCTTCCTCGGATTGCAAACGGGATTTCAACGGAGCGATCCTGGCCAGCAAATCGCTTTGCGGATCGATTTCCAGAATGTTTTTTTCCAGAATTTCCACCTCTTTGAGCGTGGCCAATTCATCGGCGGCCAGCAGAGAATCGGTTTCCGATGATAATTTGGCGATCCGCTCTTTGCGGGCCGCGAAGAGCGTTTCTCCCTCATTGGCGGCTTTGACCGCCACGGCGAAACGCTTATCCAGAAGTTCAGCGAATTCCGGCGGCAACTCTCCGCACGCCTGATACGCCCCGGTCAAACGGGTGATTTCGGATTGATAATCCACATTGACTGCACGGGACAACTGCTCAAGTTCAGAAATGATATTCTCTTTTTCGTGCAAAGTTTCCCGCAACGCTCCGGTAAGCTCACTCATAATAAAATCTCCATAAAATTTTGATACCCTCTTATTATAGCACTGACCGCGAAAAAATCAACATAATAACCGCTTTTGAACTTGATTTTTTTAAATAAAAAACTATATTTATCAGATGTTCACCGTAACAACCAATAAAAATAAGGTCTTTTATCTATGGCAGAAACCAGACAATTCAAAACCGAAGTCCAACAACTTTTGCAGTTGATGATCCACTCGCTCTATTCCAATAAAGACATCTTTCTGCGGGAATTGGTCGCCAATGCCGCCGATGCTCTGGATAAAGCACGCTTCGAAAGCCTGACCGATCCGGCCCTTTCCAGAGAGTGGAAAATCACCATCACCCCCGATAAGGAAGCCAAAACCCTTACCATCAGTGATAACGGTATCGGCATGACCGCCGACGATGTGATCGAAAATATCGGCACCATCGCCAAAAGCGGAACCAAAGCATTCTTGAAAATGCTGGAGGAAAAGGGCGAAAACAGTGCCGATATCCCGGAATTGATCGGACAATTCGGCGTGGGTTTCTACTCGGCATTCATGGTCGCTTCATCGGTGAAACTTACCACCAGACGGGGCAATGCCCCCGCCGTCTGCTGGAGCAGTACCGGAGAGGGAAGTTACGAACTTGATTCTGCTGAAAAAGCCGGACCGGGTACCGATATCGTGCTTTACCTCAAAGACGATGCGGAAATCTATCTGGAAAACTGGAAGATCTCTGAAATCATTCACCGTTATTCCGACTTCATCGCCTACCCGATCGTCATGCCCGAAAAAAAGGTCAACGAGGACAAAACCGAAACTGTCACCGAACGCACGCTCAATTCACAGAAAGCCATCTGGTTGCGTAAACCATCGGAAATCACGGATGATGAGTACAAAAGTTTCTATGCACATTTATCCAATTTCGGCGGCACCGAATACCTCAAAGCGATCCACATGACCGCCGAGGGAACCAGTGAATTCAAAGCCCTGCTCTTTCTGCCCAAACAGGCTCCATTCAATTTGCTGATGCCCGACATCCAGAAAAAAGGGTTGCAACTTTACATCAAACGGATGTTCATTACCGATGAATGCAAAGAGTTGCTCCCGGATTATCTGCGTTTCGTCTGCGGCGTAGTCGATTCCAGCGATCTGCCGCTCAATGTTTCCCGCGAGATCCTCCAGCAGAATCCGCTTCTGGATAAAATCCGGAGTGCCGTCACCGGCAAAGTGCTTTCCGAATTGAAAAAACTTCTGGAAAATGACCGGGATAATTACGAAAAATTCTTTTCTGAATTCGGCCGGATCATCAAAGAGGGTCTGCACACCGACCGGCCCAATGCCGAAAAACTCAAAGACCTCGTGCTTTATGAGTCAATGAATTCCGATCCGGGCAAACGCATCACCCTGAAAGAGTACGTCAATGCCATGCCGGAAAGTCAGAAAGATATCTATTTCATCACCGGCGAAAAACGTGAATCCGTCGCTTCATCACCGGCTTTGGAATACTTCAAAAGCAAAGGTTTCGATGTGTTATTCATGACTGACCCCATCGACGAATGGGTGATGCAGTCGATGTATCAATATGATCAGAAATTTTTCAAATCCGTCACCAAAGGCGATTTTGAGGATAAAGAACTGGAAGAAAAAGTCAAAGCCGACAGCGAAAAATTCGCCGCCGTCGCGGAATTCCTGCAAAAATCTCTGGATGACAAAGTCAGTTCAGTCAAGTTTTCCGGCCGCCTGACCGACAGTCCCTGCTGTTTGATCACCGACGGACAGGCCCTGAGCCCCCATATGGAACGGCTTTTCCGGGCCATGAATCAGGATGTGCCGGTTTCCAAACGCATCCTCGAACTCAATGGCAGTCACCCGGTGATCGCCGCTCTGAATAACAGAATCGCCGCCAACGCCGATGATGCGGAATTGAAACGTTACGCTTCCATCCTCTACGATCAGGCATTGCTTCTGGAAGGTTCCCCCCTGCCCGATCCGGCGGCCTTTGCCAGAGAGGTGGTAACTCTCTTAAACGGTGTACTCCAATAATCACCCGAAAGTAAAAGTGGCCGTTGCAAAAACGTTTTGCGGGGAAAAACCTTTTCAACGCAATATCGCTGAATTGTTTTATTGATTTGATAAATTATCTCAATAAAAAAGCAGGGATGCGGCAAATCTTTTTGAGATTTTGCCGCATCCCCTTTTTTTATCTGAATAAATCAGGCAATCAGGTGATTACCGTTTGACCCGGGCGTTGCCGTTCCAAATGCTCCAGACCTGTTCTTCATCTGCCGGCTGGGCATAGTCGGTAAGATGAGTGGTGGCCAATGCACCGGTAGCCCAGCCGAACTGGGTCCACTTTTCCGGCTCCCAGCCACGGAGAATACTGTAAAGGAAGCCGCCGACAAATCCGTCACCGCCGCCGATACGGTCAAGCACATGGATCTCACGCGGTTCAACCACCTGCCAGACACCGTCAACATTGGTGATCGCTCCCCAGAGGTGAGCATTGGTATTGATCACCTGACGCAAAGTCGTGGCAAATGCAACAGCATTGGGATAAGCGGCTTTGACCCGCTCCACCATCTCTTTGAAACTGTCGATCTTGCCGGAAATACCTTTACCGCCGGCTTCCGGGCCCTGGATTTTCAAACAGAGCTGGAAGTCTTCCTCGTTGCCGATAAGAATATCGGAAAGTGAAGCGATCTCTGCGAAAATAGCACTCAATTCTTCCTCGCGGCCCTTCCAGAAAGAAGCACGGTAGTTGAGGTCGAAACTGATCTTGGTGCCATACTTTTTCGCCGCACGGGCCAATTCCAGACAGAATCTGCTGGTATCCGGACTCATGGAAGCGATCAATCCGGAAAGGTGAACGATCTGAACACCCTCTTTCCCGAAAATACGGTCAAGATCAAAATATTTCACATTGAGCAGACGGCCGACTTCACCGGCACGGTCATTCTGCACCCGCGGTCCGCGACTGCCGTAACCGCTGTCGGCAAGATTGAACTGGTGACGGTAGCCCCAGGGACCGCCCTGTTCGATCTCCGGCCCCTCATAATCCATGTGACGGCCGGCAAGGTTGTCCTTGATCATCCGGGCAACGGGACTGTCCTTGACAAAGGCAGTCAGAACTTTGACTTTAAGACCGAGGTAAGAAGCAATGCTGGCCACGTTGGTTTCTGCACTGGTCACCTGCATCTGAAAGGTGTCACTGCAATGGAAAGGCTGACCATTTACCGGAGTCAGACGTACTCCCATACTGGTCGGCACCAAAAGTGCGTAAGCGGCATCTTTTTTCAATTCGACAGCCATAATGATTTCCCTTTTAGTTAAGTTGTTGTTGTCAGGCTCGACTTTGATAATATAACACACAAAGTGATAAAAACAACTTGTTTTTCCATTAAAATCGCAGATATCCCATTTTTTTGCATGGAACATGCTTGCGGCAGATGGCTTGCGGGCAATCTCTTGCCAAATCGGCGGACGTCGGCTCGGTCGAGTACACAGTCCACTCCCTCGCGCCCGCCTTGATTTGGCGGCGACCTTGCCTCGCAATCCATCTGCCGCAGTGTGGATCGGTGCCGGTGAACGGCCTGACGGCCTTTACAGGGGCTGTCGCCCCCGTACCCCCATGTGCGGCTCTGCCCCACGCCCCGGAAAGTGGCAGTTCAAGGCGGGTGGTTGTCAACATACCCCTATTGTGTTTTTTTTGCAAAATGTACAAAAAAGTACCGACAAAATCGACAAAATACCCCGGCAGACTGCTTTGATTGTCTGTATCGTCCGTTATGTCCGTTATCCACCGGCACATAATCGCCCGCCACGGCACCGATCCGCCCGGTATCAAAGGGAAATTATGGGATATCTTTGAAAATAAGTTGAAAAAGTGTTTTTGCGGTGGTATTTTAAGGAACGAATAGAAAATGAGGCAATCAGGAAAGCGGTAAAATGAAAGCAAGTACAGTTATTCCGCAGAGCATGAAAAATCTTGCTCCGGTGAAAAATTTCCCGCCATGCCATATCGGTGAATTGCGCAACGGTATCGTCGTGAGGATGCCGAACCATCTGGGCGATGCGGTCATGGCTCTACCGGCTCTGGCGGCGTTGAAAAGTGCCATGCCGCCGGAGTGCGGACTTTTTGTGGTGACTCCGGTCAATTGCAGTCAACTGTATCAATCCGTGCCCGCTGTGGATGGGATCGTGACTCTGGCCCGGCCGCATAAATTCTGGAGCAGAGAGGAAATCAGACAGGTGCGGCAATTGCACGCCGGGGCGGCGGTGCTTTTCAACCATTCTTTCCGGGATGCTCTCTGTTTCAAACTGGCCAAAGTACCGCTGCTTTACGGAGAACCGACCCGGAACCGCGGCTTTCTGCTCAAAGGCAGATTCGCATTTGAGAAAAAACAGCGCGGAGAATACAGCAAATCCCATCAGGCCATGCGTTATATGGCCATTGCCGAAGCGTTGGGCGGCAGAAGACTGCCGGGGTTTATGCCGGATCTGGTCATCCCCTGTGCGGCGGATGAAGTCACCGGACCGGCTTTGGCCCTCTTTTATCACCCGATGCTGTTGACTCTGGCTCCGGGAGCGGCTTACGGAGCGGCCAAAAGGTGGCCGCATGAATATTATGCCAAAGTCGGAGCATGGTGGATCCGGCGCGGCGGGATCGTCGCATTGTGCGGAAGCAAAAGTGAAAGCGGCATTTGCGAAGCCATTCAAAAGGAACTTCCGGCAAACAAGGTATTCAATCTTTGCGGCAGAACGGATCTGTTTGCATTGATGCACTTATTCCGTTTCAGCAAATTTACAGTGGCCAATGACTCCGGTTTGATGCACCTGGCATCGGCTGTGAAAGCACCGGGATTGACGGTATTCGGGCCGACCGACCTTTATGATACCGGCCCGGTTTCCGATGAATGGCTGATGCTTCATGACCGGGAAAAGTGTGCGCCGTGCCTGCGCCGGGTCTGTCCGAAAGGCGATCCGGTGTGTACCAAAAAGATCACACCTTTCATGGTGATCCGGGCCATGAAAAGAAAACTTTTCTGAAACTGACCATGAGCCATCCGCCGGGTGGATCGGTGCCGTGGCGGGCGATTATGAGCCGGTGGATAACGGACACAACGGACGATACAGACAATCAAAGCAGTCTGCCGGGGTATTTTGTCGATTTTGTCGGTGCTTTTTTATACTTTTTGCCAAAAAACACAATAGGGGTATGTTGACAACCACCCGCTTTGAACTGCCACTTTCCGGGGC